>NZ_VLKT01000008.1 GCF_007830515.1 Mesorhizobium tianshanense | reverse complement strand
GCGGCGCGTGGCAACATCTTCACTCATGGCTTCCTCCCGAATCTCCGGAAGCCTCTTGAATCACGCTAACCTACGTCGTGCCACAAATTACAACCCGCCGTTAACCTGAGCTCGTTGCCCTCCCGGAACGGTTGAACGGCGCGGCTGCAAGGAAGCGGCGCCGCAGATGCGCTACCCATGAACGCAGGCGTAGCCTGCTGCTGTGGCGCTTTCCGACGAAATATCACCCAGTATGCGCACGGACGGCTTCGGCGTCAAAACCGGAGACAGAGCACGGTCGTGCGCAAGTGCGGCTGCCCCACTAGCCTACTCTGCTGCGGTGGAATGAGGTGTCTGTCCCTGCTGGTATTCGCTCCAGGCTTGCCGCAGGATTTGCACCGAAGAGGTCAAAAAGGTCCCCGCCATGACCGCGGCAACGATCAAATCGGGCCACGCTGTTGCGGTTCCCCAAACCCCTAGCGCAGCAAGCATCACCGCCGCGTTGCCGATGGCGTCGTTACGGGAGCATAGCCAAACCGATCGCACGTTCGCATCTCCGTCCTTGTACGGCCTCAGAAGGCCGACAGATGCGAGGTTGGCGGCAAGGGCCAGGAAGCCAATGACACCCATCACTTCGGCGCTCGGCACGCCAAGGACAAGCGTCTGATAGACGGTGGAGCCGAAAACCCAGAGTCCCAACAGGCTTAGCGAGAGACCCTTGAACAAGGCAGCGCTTGCTCTTGTTCGCAATGACGCGCCAATGACCGCAAGGCTGAGGCCGTAAGTGACGGTATCGCCCAAGAAATCCAGCGCGTCGGCTTGCAGAGCCTGCGATCCGGCGAGCTGACCCGCGACCATCTCGGTCAAAAACATCGCCCCGTTGATGCCGATGACGGTCCAGAGCACCCGCCTGTAACGCGGGTCCATGCCGTCGAAGACCGGCACGCCGCCTGAACAGCAAGTGTCTACGACCTGCGCAACGGCGTCCGTCTTGGGTGGAAACACCAGTGGCGGCGGGGCGCAACAGATGTCCGTTTCACGATTGCAGCAGTCGTCAGCCATACGGTGTCTCCTTTTCGAAAGGCACCGTAGTCCCTATAGTGACTAGAGGTTCAAGAGGCTTTGAGATGGATTTTTCGATTGGCGAACTGGCACGGCGCACCAGGGTCAAGGTGCCCACCATTCGCTACTACGAACAGATAGCGCTGCTGCCATCGCCGCCGCGCTCGGAGGGCCAGCAACGGCGCTACGATGCAAGCCATGCTGCTCGGCTCAACTTCATCCGCCACGCCCGTGAGCTAGGCTTCGAGATAGGTGCCATACGCGAGTTGCTGGCAATGAACGCGAAGCCGGACCAGTCCTGCGTGGGGGTTGACGAAATGGCGCGGCGGCACATTGCCGAGATCGATCGCCGCATCGCGCACCTGACTACGCTTCGGGCGGAATTGCAGCGCACGGTCGATGAATGTGGGCGCGGACGCGTGTGTAAATGTCGGGTGATCGAAACCTTGGCCGATAGCGGTCACGACCACAGTAGACCGGCCGAACTCTGGTCACGGCGATAGAGAATCCGCACGAGATCGACATCGCCGGCACGACCTTGCTGCAAAGAACTGTCATGCCTTGACGTTTGGGTCCGCAGGCGGCACCCCGAAGGGCGAGCAGTGACCAACAGAAGTTTGCTTCCGCTCACGGAACGCGGCCGCCTTGCGGAAGCAATGAGCGCTACTTGCGTTTGTTCTCGACCGCGTCCCAGAACAGGCTCGCAATATTGGCGCCCCCAAAACGCTGCACCTCGCGAATGCCGGTCGGCGACGTCACGTTGATCTCGGTCATGTAGTCGCCGATCACGTCGATGCCGACGAGGATAAAACCGCGCTCTTTCAGCGACGGACCGATGCGGGCGCAGATCACGCGCTCGCGCTTCGTCAGTTCGGTTTTTTCGGCGCGGCCGCCGACATGCATGTTGGAGCGTGAATCATGCTCGGCCGGCACCCGGTTGATGGCGCCGACCGGCTCGCCGTCGATCAGGATGATACGCTTGTCGCCCTTGCGCACCTCCTTCAGGTAGCGCTGCACGATGTAGGGCTCGCGGAACATCTGGCCGAACATCTCGAGCAGCGCGGCGAGGTTGCGGTCGGCTTCGTGCAGATGGAAGATGCCGGCGCCGCCATTGCCGTAGAGCGGCTTGACGATGATGTCGCCGAACTCCTTGCGGAAGGCGGCGACCTCCAGCGGATCCTTGGTGATCAGCGTTTCCGGCATCAGGTCGGAAAATTCGGTGACGAAGATCTTTTCCGGGCTGTTGCGCACCCAGGCCGGGTCGTTGACCACCAGCGTCTTGGGATGGATGCGCTCGAGGATATGCGTGGTGGTGATGTAGTTCATGTCGAAAGGCGGATCCTGCCTGAGCAGGATGACATCCATCTCCGACAGGTCGGTGCGGACTTCTTCGCCGAGCGAATAGTGATTGCCCTTCTCGTCGCGGACTTGCATTTCCTCGATGCGGGCAAACACCTTGCCGTCGCGCAGCGACAGCCGGTCGGGCGTGTAGTGGAAGAGCTGATGCCCACGACGCTGTGCTTCCAGCGACAGCGCGAAGGACGTGTCGCCGGCGATCGAGACGGTGGAGATGTGGTCCATCTGGACGGCGATTTTCAGAGGCATGGCGGATCTCCGGCGGATCGGATGGGCAGCTGTGCTTGCCTGTACAGGCTCGCCGGTCATCTGCCAATCGCGACATTTTGAGGATTGCCAGCTGCAGGCTGGGCGCCGGTCGGTCGGTTGGAGACAAAGCGAGGCTGCGCGTCATCGTTTTCTTAAGCCTTGTCGTGCAAGGATAGGCGCCAAATGCTCTCCGGCCGGACAGACGCCATACCGGGAGCTCCCGATGGAACAACGATGAACGCCGTCACCACCATCCGCGCCGCCTCGACCAGACCGCTCGAGCTCACCATCCTCATGCCATGCCTCAACGAGGCCGAAACGCTTGCCATCTGCATTGGCAAGGCCAAGGCCTTTCTCGACAAGGCGCAGATCTCAGGCGAGGTGCTGATCGCCGACAACGGCAGCACCGACGGATCGCAGCAGATCGCAGCGGCAAGGGGCGCCCGGGTCGTGCAGGTCGCACGGAAGGGTTATGGTGCCGCGATCCTGGGCGGTATCGCCGCCGCCAGGGGCCGCTTCATCATCATGGGCGATGCCGACGACAGCTATGATTTCGGCGCGCTGGAAGCGTTCGTCTCGCGCCTGCGTGACGGCGCCGATCTGGTCATGGGCAATCGTTTCCAGGGCGGTATCGAGAGTGGCGCCATGCCGCCGCTGCACCGCTATCTCGGCAATCCGGTGCTCAGTTTCGTCGGCCGCCTGTTCTTCCGCATCAAGACAGGTGATTTCCACTGTGGCCTGCGCGGGTTCAACATCGACAGCATCAGGAAGCTCGACCTGCAGACGACTGGCATGGAATTCGCGAGCGAGATGGTGGTGCGCGGCGCTCTTGCCGGCTTGCGCATTGAGGAAGTGCCCACCACACTCAAGCCTGACGGCCGCAGCCGGCCGCCGCATCTCAGAACCTGGCGCGACGGCTGGCGGCACCTGAAGTTTCTGCTGGTATACAATCCACGCTGGATGTTCTTCATTCCGGGCACGGTTCTGTGTGGTCTTGGCACGCTGTTTGCGGCGCTGCTTGTGTTCGGGCCGCTTACAGTGATCGACAATCTGTCGCTCGACCTGAACACCTTCGTCGCCGCCTGTTTCATGGTGGTAACCGGCGTCCAGCTCATCACTTTCGGCGTCATTTCGCGCTACTATGCCGAGATAACCGGCATCCTGCCGCGCAGTCGGCGTTCCGACTGGCTGACCAGAACCATGAGCACCGACCGTCTCGCCGCCAACGCCGGCATCTGCTTTGCCGGCGGCGTCCTGTTCTTCGGCTATGCCGTTCTGCGCTGGGCACATCTTGGTTTCGGCCCCCTGGATGATTCCGAAATCCCCCGCATCGTCGTGTTGGGCCTGAGCCTGATCGTCATTTCGTTCCAGGCATTCTTCTCGGCATTTCTACTGGGGGTCCTTGAAATACCGGTTACGCGGCTGAAAGCTGGCTCCGCCGGCCACTCCGACAATCCGTCGGCGCGCGAAGACGCATGAGCCAAGCGCTGCCAGTTTTCGTCCAGACGCGCCTGTTCCGCTTCCTGACGGTCGGCATCGGCGCCGCCCTGCTGCTGTTCGTTCTTTCGTGGCTCCTGGTTTCACTCGGCCTTTCGCCCTTCATCGGCAGTGTCATCGCCTATGCGGTCACGGTCCTTGTCGCGTATTCCGCGCAGCGCGGCTGGACATTTGGTGGAAAGCACGACCATGCCCGCGCCATGCCGCGTTATTTTGCGCTGCAGGTTGGATGCGCGGGGTTTTCGGGCCTTGTGTCGCATGTGGCGGTTACACGTTTCGGCATGTCGCCTCTTTCCATGTCCGCGTTAATGACGATCGCAGCTAGCGCTGTAAGCTTCGTCCTGTCCTCCCTATGGGTGTTTCCGGCGCGTGGCTAATGCATGTCGCCCGAAAGCAAGTCCGCGGACTTGACCCGAGGGTGCGCGGCGATTTCGGGAAAACGACATGCATAAAGAACAAGGGCTTAAAGCGCGTCGCACGGATCCTTTCAGACGCGACGCGCTTTGGCACGTTTTGCGTCCGATTTTACGCTTTGTTGAACTGACCCGCGCTAGCCTACGCCGTTGAACACAGGCTGAAAGCCATCCCATGCCCGATGCTGCAATGCCTTCCAAAGGGACTGCTCGTATTTCCTGGCGAACGGACCTCATGCTGGCGCTGCTTGCCACGCTGGTGGCGTTCGCCATCAATGCCTCGGTCGGGTTTCCGGAACTGACCAACGCCCACGGCGACAACGACAGTCTGCTGCGTCTGGTCGAAGTGCGCGACTTGCTGGCCGGCCAAGGCTGGTTCGATCTGCACCAGTACAGGATGGGGCTCGAAGGCGGCTTCGTCATGCATTGGTCGCGGCTGGTCGACGCGCCGATCGCCGCCATCATCCTTGCCGCGTCGGCCCTGACCGGCAACATGGGTCTAGCCGAGAATATTGCGCAAGTGCTGTGGCCGGCGCTGCTCTTCTGCCTGGCGGTGTTTTTCATCACTCGCGCGGCGCGCAGTTTCGCCGGCGGGAGCGCCGTGCTGCCCGCTGCCGTCGTCGGCGCGGCGGCGCTGCATTTCATCGGCATCTTTTCGCCAGGCGCGCTCGATCATCACAATGTCCAGCTCATGCTGACCATGGCCAGCCTCAGCCTGCTGCTTGAAGCCCCCGCGCGGGGACCGGCGGCGCTGTTCTCGGGCGTGTGCGCCGCGCTGATGCTGGCTGTCGGCATGGAAACCGCCCCTTATGTCGCCACCATCGGTGCCTGCGTCGCGATCCTGTTCGCCTTTGACGCAGATGGCGAAAGATGGATTGCCAGGGATTTCGGCCTTAGTTTTGCCGGCGTTTCCGCTCTCGTCTTCGTCGCCACTGTTCCCGTCTCCGCCTGGGGCCAGGCACAATGCGACGCCTTCTCGACCGTGCAGTTTGTCGTCGCGGTACTGGCCGGAACCGGCCTTGCCGCGATAGCCTCGATCGAGGTCGCCGGGCGGACGCGCCGGCTGGTGTCGCTTGGCGTCCTTGCGCTCGCGTTGGGTACAGTCGTCGTGGTGCTGTTCCCGCAATGCCTGGCGGCTCCCTACGCGGATCTCGATCCGCGCCTCAAGGAGCTGTGGCTCGAACATATCGACGAAGCTCAGTCGCTGTTCGAGCTTGTCGTCCACGATCCGGCCAGCGTGGTGGGGCGCTATGCCACGCCGGCGGTCGCGCTCGTCCTGATGGCGCTTCGCCTTGGCCGTGGCCGCTGGCGGCGGCAGGACAGCCTTGTCGGTGCGCTGCTTGTGATGGCGTTCGTCGTCAGTGCCTGGCAGGTGCGCGGCTCGACATTCTCGGTCGCGTTGGCGGTCATCCCGCTTTCCGCCTGGATCGCCAGCTGGCGTCAGCGGGTCGAGGCCAGCCCTTCGCGCAGCGTGGCGCTGCGCATGGCCGCTGTCTGGCTCGTCTCGGTGAATGCCGTCTGGACGGGCGCCGCGGCGGCGACCTCGGTGGTGTTCGAAGCCGACAACACAGCGGTCCATGACGGCGGTGCCGACATGGCCTGCCAGGGCCAGGCCTCTTTTGCAGCACTTGGCCATTTGCCGAACACCACGGTGCTGGCAATTTCCAATCTCGGATCGCCGATCCTCGCCTATTCCGGTCATCATGTCTTCGCCGGGCCCTATCATCGCAACATCGCCGGAGATCTGCTCGCGCTCGACGCTTTCCTGGGATCGGCTGCCGATGCCAGGGCGATCGTGGCAACGCATCATGCCGGCCTCGTCGCGCTTTGTCGGGGCAGTGCGGAAAGCAAGATTCTTGCCGCCAAGGCGCCGGAGGGTTTTCTTGCCGGGCTGATGCGCGGCAGCGTGCCGGACTGGCTCGAACCGGTCACGCAAATCGGCGGGGGTTCCATCGAATTGTACCGCGTCCGGCTCGACCACTGAAGCAACTCTTCGCCTGTGAAAGAAATCGATTTGGGATACGTTTCCTAAACGGTTTGCTGCCAGTCTCGGAACGGCTCCGACGTCAAGACAGGGACACCGATGCAAACGACGTTTGGCACCGGGCAGGCAAGCCGGGAAAGCACGGATCTGGCCTTTACCGATCCGTTGACTGGGCTTGGCAATCATCGCCGCTTCTTCGACAAGGTCGATCGCCTGATCAGCGACCGCGCCGACGATCCGGCGCCGTTCACCGTCGGCATCCTTGACCTCGATGGCTTCAAGCCGATCAACGACCTGTTCGGACACAAGGCCGGCGACGACATCCTGATCCAGGTGGCGATGCGGCTGCGCGCCTCGATGGACAGCCATTCCATCGTTTGCCGCATCGGCGCCGACGAGTACGCCTTCCTCTATCCGATGGTGTTCAGCGAGGAGGCCGCGGCCGAAAGGTCGCGCATGCTGATCGAGATCCTTTCGGCGCCCTACGATGTCGGCGAACGCACCGCCAGGCTTTCGGCCTCGGTTGGCTGCTCGATGTTCTATTCGGGCGACGAGACCACCGAAATCCTAGTCAGCAAGGCCGAGACCGCGCTGTACCATGCCAAACGTTCGGGACGCGGAAGGGTCGTCGTCTATAGCAGAGAGATGGAAGAGGCGGCCAAGCGCGTCACCCGCATCGAGCAGGCCTTGCGACGCGCCGTCTCGGCCGGCGAGGTCGAGCCGCATTTCCAGCCCATCGTCGATCTCAAGACCCGCCGCATCATCGGCTTCGAGACGCTGGCGCGCTGGACCGATCGCGATCTCGATTCGGTCCCGCCGACGGTCTTCATTCCCATCGCCGAGGAGCGCGGCATCATCGGCCCGCTGTCGCAGCTTGTGCTGCGCAAGGCTGCCGAGGCGGCCAGGAGCTGGCCGAAGGAACTGTTCCTGTCCTTCAACCTGTCGCCGTCGCAGCTCGTCGACCAGAACACCGGCCTGCACATATTGGCAATCCTCGACCGCACCGGCTTCGACCCGCGCCGGCTGGAGATCGAGATCACCGAGACCGGCCTGATGAACGATCCGGCCTCGGCCGAGAAGATCGTCGAGGATCTGCGCCGGGTCGGCATCCGGGTTTCGCTCGACGATTTCGGCACCGGCCAGTCCTCGCTCGGGCGCCTGCGCGAATTCCATTTCGACAAGCTCAAGATCGATCGCACCTTCGTCTCCTCCATTCTCGAAGACCGCCCGTCGGAACACATCATCCGGGCGATCCTGGCCATGTGCGAGGGGCTCGGCATGGACGTGGTCGCCGAAGGCATCGAGCAGGAAGCGCAGGCCGAGCGCCTTGTCCAGTTCGGCTGCGCCGGCGGGCAAGGGTTCCTGTTCGGCAGACCGGTCGATGCCGATGCCACACTCGCCTATTTGCGAAATTCGGTCCGCGGCGCCACCAAGGCGATCTGACGACCGGTTGCGCTGCCGCCGCGACGCGACGCCCTTTTGTCAGACATAAGCCCAAAACTTTTGCATTTCACCTTGCTACCCAGACATGGCTGGATAGGATGCGCGCCGACCAAATCACAGCGCCGCGTCCGTTTGGGACGTGCAAAGGGCGCTGCAGTCCTTTTGATCTTGCGGAGAAGAAATCATGATGCCATCGGCACGCTTTGCCGACCTTGAAGGCGCTTCGGTGCTGATCACCGGCGGCGGCTCCGGGATCGGCGCTGCGCTGACCGAGGGTTTTGCCCGTCAGGGGGCGAAGGTTGCCTTCATCGACATCGCCGACCGCCCGAGCCTGGCGCTGGCCGACCGCATCGAAAAGGATCTCGGCCGCCGGCCCCTCTACTTCAAGACCGACATCCGCGACATCGAGGCGCTGCGGGCATCAGCCGCCAGGGCTGCGGAGGCGCACGGCAACGTCACAGTGCTGGTCAACAATGCCGCGCAAGACGATCGCCACGCGGTGGAAGACGTCACGGTGGAGTTCTGGGACAACAACCAGGCGATCAATCTGCGTCCGCATTTCTTCAGCGCACAGGCGGTAGCGCCGGGCATGAAGCGGGCCGGCGGCGGCTCGATCATCAACTTCACGTCGACGTCGTTTCTCATCAATCACCCCGACATGCCAGCCTATACCGCCGCCAAGGCCGGCATCGTCGGCCTGACCAAGGGGCTTGCCGGCAAGCTTGGCGCCGACGGCATCCGCGTCAATGCGATCGCACCCGGCTGGGTGATCACCAATCGGCAGAAGGAACTCTGGGTCACCGAACAGTCGCTCGCCGCCCATGTTGCCAAGCAATGCATCAAGCAGGTGATGCAGCCGGAAGACATTGTCGGCACGGTGCTGTTCCTGGCGTCGGACGCTTCGCGCATGCTGACCGCACAGATGCTGATCGTCGACGGGGGCTTCCTGTGAGCCTGGGATTTCCGGGCAAGGCGCCGGCAGTCGCGGCCGTCGATTGGGGCACCACCCGTCTCAGGGTCTGGCTGGTCGATCAGGCCGGAAACGTCCTTGCCGAGGGCCGCGGCGACGACGGGCTGATTACCGCGCAAGCCTCGGGGTTCTCGACCATCCTCGAAGGACATCTGGCGGAGATGGGCGCGCCGGAAGCGATGCCCGTCATCATTTGCGGCATGGCCGGCTCCCGCCAGGGCTGGCTGGAGGCGCCCTATGTCACCGTGCCGGCGCCGATCGGCGCCATCCTAGCCGGCGCTGTGCGCATTCCCGGCCAGCGCCGCGACATCCGCATCGTGCCGGGCCTTGCCCAGCGCCAGGCCGACGCGCCCGACGTCATGCGGGGCGAGGAAACGCAGCTTGCCGGCGCTGGTTTGCCGGCAAAGGGTCGCCATCTCGTCTGCATGCCCGGCACTCACTCCAAATGGGTTCTGGTCGAGGACGGCGTTGTTGCCGGTTTCGGCACCTGGCCGACCGGCGAGCTGTTTTCGGTGCTGGCGGCGCATTCGATCCTGCGTCATTCGCTGGGCGAGCAGCCCAAGCCGGTTGCATCAGGAGATCCGTTTTTCCGGCGCTGGTGCGAGGCAGCGCTGGCCGAGGGTGGCGATGTCACGTCGAGACTGTTCTCGATCCGTGCCGCGGGCCTGCTGCAGGACCTGAAACCCGACGATGCCGCTGCTTGCCTGTCCGGCCTGCTTATCGGCGGCGAGGTCGCCTCGGCTAGTCGCCGCCATGGGAAAGGCACGGCGTCCGTCGTGCTGATCGCTTCCGGCGCGCTCGGCGCGCTCTACACTGAGGCGCTCGGCCTTGCCGGGCTTACGGTCAAGACTGTCGACGCCGACGAGGCAGTGCGTGCCGGCCTGGTCGAGGCGGCGCGCGAAAATGGCATGATAGCCCCGACATGATCGACAACAGCGGAGTTGCCGCATGACCGAGACCGCACCTTTTCCCAAGCTCGGGCGCGGGCTTGTCGCCATCCTGCGCGGCCTCAGGCCGGACGAGGCGGTGGCCGTCGGCCGGGCGATCTTTGAGGCCGGCATCGAAGCAATCGAAGTGCCGCTCAATTCGCCGGACCCGTTTGCGTCGATCGCCAGCATCGTCGAGGCGCTTCCAGTGACAGCACTGGTCGGCGCCGGGACTGTGCTGACATCAGCCGATGTCGATCGCCTGCACAAGGCCGGCGGGCGGCTGCTGGTTAGCCCCAACATCGACGCCGAAGTCATGGGCCGCGCCATGAATTACGGCATGGTGACGATGCCGGGCGTGTTCACGCCGACCGAGGCCTTCCAGGCGATCCGGCTTGGCGCCTCGGCGCTGAAATTCTTCCCGGCCAGCGTGCTTGGCGCGGCCGGCATCGCGGCGATGCGCGCCGTTTTGCCAGCCAACACGCTGGTTGGTGCGGTCGGCGGCGTTTCGGAAAAGGACTTTGCCGGCTACAAGGCGGCTGGGGTCAGCGTCTTCGGCCTTGGCTCCAGCCTGTTCAAACCTGACATGAGCGTCGATGAGGTGGCCGCACGGGCGAGCGCCGCCGTTGCGGCCTGGGATGCGGCGTTCGGAGGCGCACGATGAACGAGACCATCGTTTCCGTCTTTTCCGATCATGTCTGCCAGCTTGGCGAGGGGCCGAGCTATCATCCCGCCACCGATACGCTCTACTGGTTTGACATCGTCAACGGCCAGCTCCTGGAAAAGCGCCTGTCCGGCGGCGCGACCACCACCCACGACCTTGGCCAGATGGCCAGTGCCATCGCCATCATCGATGAGCAGCGCCAACTGATCGCCGCCGAGACCGGCCTCTATGTCCGCGATGTCGCGACCGGCAAGATGACGCTGCACACGGCGATCGAAGCCGACAATGCGGTCACCCGCTCGAATGATTCGCGCGTCCATCCCTGCGGCGCCTTCTGGGTCGGCACGATGGGCAAGGGCGAGGAGAAGGGTGCCGGCTCGATCTACTGGTTCTTCAAGGGGGAACTGCGCCGGCTCTATTCTGACATCACCGTGTCGAACTCGATCTGCTTTTCCGAAGATGGAACGGTCGCCCATTACACCGATACCAGCACCGGCCTGCTGATGCGGGTCGGCTGCGATCCGGCGACCGGCTTGCCGGCTGGCGAGCCGAAGATCTTTGTCGATCACCGCAGGGCCAAGGGCTATATCGACGGTTCGGTGCTCGACCGCGATGGCATCCTGTGGAACGCCTGCTGGGGCGGCGGCGTGATCGAAGCCTACGGACCCGACGGTAGGCTCGTCCGTTCGGTCGCGATGCCGGTGACGCAACCGTCCTGTCCGGCCTTTGTCGGCAGGAATGCCGACCGGCTGGCGGTCACTTCCGCCTGGTCGGGCAAGGACGAGAAACAGCGCCTGCTGGACCCGCAAGCCGGCATGACGTTTCTGCTCGACATTCCGGTCAACGGCCGCTTCGAGCCGCGCGTGCTGATCGCCTAGACCATCATCCCGAAAAGATGATGGTCAAACAACAAGATCGCGCCGGCACTGTCGTGCGGGCGTCCGGCTGGCGTCGGTTTTTCGTGAAAGCCTGATACATTCGCCGTGCGATGGTAGGCAATCGCGCTGCCAGGATCTGTTCATTCCATGTCGAACCAGAAGCCGAAGCTGATCCTTGTCTACGAGCCGGAAGAGGCCTGCTTCGACCGGCTGGTCGCCGACGGCCACGTGCCGGCGCGTGCCGCCGAAATCGCCTCCTATCTGGCGCAATCGACCGACATTGCGCCTGAGTTCGACACGCTTGCCGCAGCCTGCCTGACACGCGGCCTGTCCTTCGCGCCGGTGGCGCTCGACGATGCCGCAGGCGTGCTTGCCGGTCAGGACCCGGACACGACGCTGGTGTGGACGCTGACCGATGGCGTCGCCTATTTCCGCGGCGGAGCGGCACCGGCTTTGGCAAGGCTGAACGGCCTGAAGGTGCTCGGCGCCGATGATGCGCTGTTTGCGCTTTGCCAGGACAAGTTCCGCTCCGGCGCGGTGCTCGGCGCGCTCGGCCTGCCTGTCCCGCAAGCCGGGCTGGCTCGCGACGGCCGCTGGCTGGTCGAGCCACCGCCTTCGCCAACCGGCTGGTTCGTCAAGCCAAACCGGCTCGGTGCCAAGATCGGCATCTGGCCGGATTCGCGCTGCAGAGATCTCGACCACGCGCTGGAACTCAGCCGGCGTGTCTTCGCCGCCTATCGCGACGATGTCGTCGTGCAACCCTATGTCGCCGGGCGCAATGTGCGCGCGAGTTTTCTGGGTCTGAAGCCGAACACCGGCGTCGAGGCGCTCGGTATCGCCTTTGTCGATTCGGGTGGTGATTTCCAGACCATGGAGGACAGCTTGGCGCTCTACGGCGACACCGGCGCGTCTGCCAAGGCGACGGGAACATATACCGAGCCCGAACTGCTGCCGGTCGTCGCCAGCCAGCCGCGAGCCGATGCAAGGATCCGACGGGTCGCAGAAAGCCTGACAGCCGGGCTTGGCCTGCGGGATGTTTTTTCCATCGATTTCCGGGTCGAAGCCGACGACAGCGTCCATCTCATCGAGTTCGAGGTCTGCCCCGGCCTGCCCTGCTTCGATTTCCGCGCCTATTGCCGCACGCAATGGGAGATGGGCCTCGCCGATGCGATGGCCGGGACCGCCGCGAGCCGTTGTTTTACATCGCCAACGAGATGAACAGCGCCCGCATGCGCAGCTGCGCCGGCGACCCATGAGCCCCGTGTCTTCACAAATGGCTTGCGTTCCGGCGTTTCACTTAATAGGGTGTTAAGTGGAGGAACTTGGTGAAAGCCGACCCTGCGACATCCCCAGAGGTGGCCGCGCTGGTGGCGACGGAAGCAGGCAGGGCGAAGCATGTCGGCGAGCGGATCAAAGCCATTCGCACGGCCCGACGCATTTCGCTTCGCCAACTGGCCGACATGATCGGCACGACGGCGAGCTTCATCAGCCAGCTCGAGCGCAATCTGAGCGGAGCCAGCGCCAGCACCCTGATGCGGATCGCGGCTGCGTTGGATCTCGGCATCCACGACTTGTTCGAACAGACCGAAGGTGGATTCCACAAGGTGCTCACCAGGGCCGGCCGCCCCCTGCTGCCGATCAGCCATGGTTGTCGAAAGACGTTGCTGTCGCGGCGGCCGATCCATGAATTCGAGGTTTATTCGGGGGATTTCGACGTCGGCGGTTCGACCGGCAACGACGCTTATACGCATGGCGGCAAGCACGAGATGTTCGTCGTTCTGAAGGGGACAGTCGAGCTGACGCTGGCAGACGAGCGTTTCGTCATGAACGAGGGCGACAGCATCGAGTATGCAACCTCCACGCCGCATCGCACGGTGAACATCGGCAAGACGCCGGCGCAGGTGCTCTGGATCATCGCGCCCCCGACCAGCGGCGCGGCGGAACTCAATCAATACACGCCCGGACAAGGCTCGCAGCCGGGCGGACCGAATTGATGCGGGTGCACGTAAATGGGAGATAAAACATGAAGAAGATCGGACAGGTGACCGCGCTCGGGCTGCTGATGATCACGACCGCAGCGCTTGCACAGAGCAAGCCCGTGGCGGGCGAGGTGGCCGAAGGCTCGCTGAAGGACAAGACGCTTACCTTCGTCTCGTATGGAGGCATTTATCAGGATGGTCAGATCGCTGCGCTAAAAGAATTCGTCGACAAGTCCGGTGTGACGCTGCTCAGCGACGGGCCGACCGAAATCTCGAAACTGCAGGCGCAGGTCGAATCCGGCAATGTGACCTGGGACGTTGTCGACACCGGCGATTTCCCGCCCTACGTCTATTGCGGCAAGCTGTTCCAGAAGCTGGACTTCTCGAAGATCGATACGTCCAACATTCCGGAGGGCCAGATCAGCGAATGCAGTGTGCCGGCCATGAACTATGGCGTGGTGCTGATGTACAACACCGAAAAGTACAAGGATAATCCGCCCAAGAGCTGGGGGGATTTCTTCGACATCGAGAAGTTCCCAGGGTCGCGCGCCCTGGAGGGCAGCGGCGATCTGTCCGGTGGTATGGTCGAGCAGGCGCTGCTCGCGGCCGGCGGGTCAGTGGAAAACATGACGGTGGCCGATATCGACAAGGCTATCGAGAAGGTGAAGTCGCTCGGTCCGGACACGATCTTCTGGAAGACCGGCGCCGATTCCCAGCAGCTCGCCGAATCCGGCGAAGCCGATATGATCGCAATGTGGACCGGACGTGCCATGACCGCGGTAAAGAACGGCGCGGCGTACACGCCGGCGTGGCAGGACTGGCTGGTCGTGATGGACCAGATGACCATTCCGATGGGCGTCAAGGACCCCGAAGCGGCGCATGCGCTGATCAACGCCTATGTCGGCAAGAGCGCGCAGGAGACGCTTGCAAAAACCACCTCGTATACCCCGATCCACAAGGACGCGAAGCCAGAAGTGGACGAGGTCACCGCAGCGTTCATGACCAACACGCCGGATAAGCTGAAGCTTGGCTATCAGCAGAACATCAAGTTCTGGGTGGAGAACTTCGAGGTGGCGAACGAAAAGTGGAACGCGTTGATGGCAGGCAACTAGGTTCGCCGCCGTGACAGCGGGAGCAACTGACAGCCGGACCGCTGTTCCGGCTGTCGTGGCAGACGACCGGCGGCGCTGGTTTCGGGGACAGGCCTTCTGGCTTGTCGCGCCGGCGCTGTTGCTGCTCGTTGTCTGCCTGGGCCTGCCGCTCGCCATCGTGACCTTGCGCAGCTTTTCCGAGCCCCAATGGGGATTGCAGAACTATGCCTGGTTTTTCGGCGCACCGGTCAACCTGACCGTACTTCAGCGGACCTTCGCGATCTCCGCCTGGGTGACGTTGGTATGTCTCATTGCAGGCTATCCCTATGCCTACCTGATGACTGCGGTCGGACCCAAGATGCGGCTCATCCTCATCCTCTGCGTGCTGGTGCCGTTCTGGGTGAGCGGCGTGGTGCGCACGCTGGCATGGGTCATCCTTTTGCAGGATTCCGGTGTGATCAACTCCGTCATCCGGGCTGCCGGCCTCGGTCCGGTCAAGCTGATCCGCACGCAGACGGGCGTGGTGATCGGCATGGCGCAGGTGCTGTTGCCGTTCATGATCCTGCCGCTCTATTCGGTGATGAAGACGATCGACCTGCGGCTCATGCAGGCGGCGCGAAGCCTCGGCGCGAGCCCGGCGCGCGCCTTTGCCCAGGTCTATCTGCCGCTCTCGCTTCCGGGCGTCTACGCGGGCGCCATCATCGTGTTTATTCTTGCGCTCGGCTTCTACATCACCCCCGCACTGCTCGGCGGTCCGCGTTCGACCATGCTTTCGACCCTGATTCAGAACCAGGTGCTCAGCCTGCTCAACTGGGGGCGCGGCGGTGCGATGGGCGTGGTGTTGTTGATAGCGACCTTCGTCCTGCTCGCGCTCGCAGCACCGCTGACGCGCCAACCACACAAGACGGGCTCGAGACGCTGATGAAACAGCCCAGTCGAATCCTGCTCGGTCTGTTCTGCCTGCTCGTCGCGGTCTGGCTGGTCGCACCGACAATCGTCGTCGTGCCGATGTCTTTCAACGACAAGAAGTCGCTGGCCTTTCCGCCATCCGGCTTTTCCTGGCAGTGGTACCAGAACTTTTTCACCAACCCCGAATGGTCAGCGAGCCTGGTCGGCTCGCTCAAGGTTGCCGTCGTCACGGCGGTGTTCGCCACCGTCATCGGCACGCTGGCGGCATTCGGCCTCGATCGCATGAAAAGCCGCGTCAGCGGCGTGCTTCGCGCACTGCTGATCACGCCAATGGTCGTGCCGGGAGTGGTGCTCGCGGTTGGAATCTACGCGGTCTATCTCGATACGCAGTTGGTCGGCACCATGACCGGCTTCGTGCTGGCCCACACGATGCTCGCCGTCCCTTTCGTCATCATCGCCGTCTCCGCCAGCCTGGAAGTCTTCGACAAACGGCTGGAGACTGCTGCGGCCAGCCTCGGCGCGACCCGCCTGACGGCGTTCAGGACGGTGACGTTTCCGCTGATTGTGCCGGGCATCCTGTCGGGCCTGCTGTTTGCGTTCGTAACCTCATTCGACGAGATCATCGTCGCGCTGTTCATCACCAGCCCTTACCTGAAGACACTGCCGGTCCAGATCTTCTCCAGCATCACCCGGGACGCCGACCCCACCGTTGCGGCGGTGGGCACGCTGCTCTTCATCACGACGTCGCTGGTGATCGGGGCGGGGCTGCTCATCGGTTCGAGACAGGGAAAACGTTGACATGGCCTCACCATCGACCCGCGGCGCAGCCATCGATCTCAAATCCGTCAGCAAACACTATGGCAGCTTCGTCGCTCTCGACAAAGTCTCGCTGCACATCGAGCCGGGGGAATTCATGACGCTGCTCGGGCCCAGCGGTTCGGGCAAGACGACCACGCTCAACGTCATCGCTGGCTTCACCGAGGTCAGTTCGGGTTCGCTTGATGTCGGCGGCAAGAGCGTCATCGGCGTACCGGCGCACAAACGCAACATCGGCGTCGTCTTTCAGCACTACGCGCTGTTTCCGCACATGACGGTGAGCAGGAATGTCGCATATCCGCTGACCTTGCGCGGCATCGCCAATCCCGATCGCGAGGCTCGGGTGCGCAAGGCCCTGGACATGGTGAAGATGGCGGATTTCGGCCACCGCTTCCCCAGCGAGCTCTCCGGCGGGCAGCAGCAGCGCGTCGCGCTGGCCCGCGCCATCGTCTTCGACCCGCCGCTGCTACTGATGGACGAGCCGCTCGGCGCGCTCGACAAGAAGTTGCGTGAATGGCTGCAGCTCGAGATCAAGCGGATCCACCGGGAACTGGGCACCACCTTCGTTTACGTCACGCACGACCAGGAGGAGGCCCTGGTCCTCTCCGACCGCATCGCCGTGTTCAACCAGGGACGCATCGAGCAGATCGGCACCGGTCGTCAACTCTACGACGAGCCCGAGACCTTGTTCGTCGGAAAGTTCGTCGGCGACTCGACGATACTGCGTGGTGCGGCCTCGGCCTCCGGCGACGAGACCGCCATCGATATAGCCGGACGGAAAGTAGCCACCGCCAAGCGCCTTACCGACGGCGCCATACCCGTGATGCTGCTGCGACCGGAGAAGCTGAGCCTCGCCAGACGTGGGAAGGGCGGACAGGATCGAAACACCCTGCCCGGGCGCATCGGCGAGGCCATCTATCTCGGATCGGGCTCCAAATACGAGGTCGTGCTGGCCGACGCCTCCAAGGCGATCGTGCGCTCGACGCTGGACGCCGAAACCTTTGCCATCGGCGACGAGGTCGACCTCGTATTCGCGGCCAGCGACGCGAAGCTGCTGGCGGACGACGAAAACGCCGATTTCACCCTGACCTGAATGCTTCTGGAAATCGCAACAATGGACGTGAAAAAGAACGGCGACGTTTCATTCTGGTATGCCGACATCGGCGGCGTGCCCGGCTATCGCCCGCCGTTGCAGGGCGATATCGTGGCCGACGTTTGCATCGTCGGGGCCGGCTACACCGGCCTTTGGACCGCCTATTACCTGAAGCAGGCGGCCCCGCACCTCGACATTGTCGTCGTCGAAAAGGAGTTCGCCGGGTTCGGCGCTTCGGGACGCAATGGCGGCTGGTTGTCCGGCGGATTCTCATGGTCGCGCGAAAAATATGAGCAGGCATCGTCGCGCGCTGGAGTCGTCGCCATGCAGGCGGCGATGACGGGTACGGTGAACGAGGTCATTTCGGTCGCGGAAACCGAAGGCATCGACGCCGACATCCGCCGTACCGACGAATTGCTGGTCGCAACCAACGAGGCGCAGGAGCAGCGCGCCAAGGCGATGTATGCCGATGCCAGATCCTGGGAGCTGACCGACGAACGCGTGGGGTATATCGATGCTCCGGAGACGCGCCGGCGCATAGCGGTACACAACGCGCGCGGCGCCTTCGTCATCAAGAAAGTTGCACGGGTTCAGCCCGCAAAGCTGGTGCAGGGGCTCGCCAAGGCTGTGGAGCGCCTAGGTGTTCCGATCTACGAACAGACGACCGTGGTGTCGATCGAAAAAGGCAAGGTCGCAACCAACCGAGGCGTGGTGCGCGCCGAAAAGATCGTGCGGGCGACCGAGGGCTTCACCGCGGGAATTGCCGGCCACGAAAGACTCTGGTTGGCGCTCAACAGCGCCATCGTGGTGACCGAGCCGTTATCCGAAAAGCTGTGGAGCGAAATCGGCTGGGATGGCTACGAGGTGCTCGGCGACGCTGCGCACACATACTGCTACGCGCAGCGCACCCGGGAGGGGCGCATTGCCATGGGCGGGCGCGGGGTGCCCTATCGGTTCGGCTCGAAGACCGACGTTCGAGGCGTCACCCAGCAGGCGACGATCGACAAGCTGCACAAGATCCTGACGACGCTTTTGCCGCAGACCAGGGGACTCAAGCTCGACCATGCATGGTGTGGAACGCTGGGCGTGCCGCGCGACTGGTGCACGACGGTGGGCTTTGACAGGCAGGCCGGAATAGGGTGGGCAGGCGGCTATGTGGGCCTCGGCGTGTCCACCTCGAACCTCTCGGGACGCACACTGAGGGATCTGCTGCTGGGCAACGATACCGAGCTGACGCGGCTTCCCTGGGTCAATCGAACCGTGCGCAAATGGGAGCCGGAGCCGCTGCGCTGGCTGGGTGTCCATTCCATGTATCAGCTCTATCGAATTGCCGACGAGCGGGAAGCAAAGGGGCTGCCGCGCACATCGCGGCTGGCGGCCCTGGCCGATCGCATCACCGGGCATTGAACCGCATCACCTCTAGGACTTCAGCATGATCGACTTCCAGACCTTCGGCCACCTTGCGCATATCGACCTCGGTGAGCCCCAGCCGAAACCCACCTCGGTGGAGGGCGATCCGCGGGAAGCGGCCAACACCCTCTGGACTTCGGGTGATGGCAAGATCGAAATCGGTGTCTGGGAATGTTCGCAGGGCCGGTTCACCGCGCGCCGGGACACGAATTCCGAGATTTGCCACATCGTCTCCGGCCGCGTGACGTTGCATGGTCGCGACGGCGCGGCCAAGGATGTCGGACCCGGCGAATTGCTTGTCCTGCCGCTTGGCTGGGAGGGCGAATGGACCATCCACGAGAAAACGCGCAAGCTTTACATCCTGCATTCGGTCTGACCGCAGCGGCGGTTGCCGCTGGACTAAAACCCCTCGACCAGCACGATCTCGCCATCGGCCACCTTCTGGCGGATCGCGGCGGCGCGCTGGTATTCGGGCGAGTGGTAGCAATCGTGCGCCGCAGCCAATGATGGAAACTCGATGATCACGTTGCGGTCGCGGCCCGGCCCCTCGGCCTTTTCATGCGCGCCGCCACGGGCCAGGAATTTCACATCGAAACGGTCGAAAGCCAGTTTGGCGGCGGCGACGTAGTCCTTGTAGCCTTCCGCATCGCGCACATCGACGCGGGCGATCCAATATCCCTTGGGCATGTTTTTTCTCCGAAGCTCCCTGGGCGTTAGGCCGAGCGCATTTCATCGAGGATCGCTTCCGCGACCGCCCGCCTATCGGCGGCGCCGACGATCGGCCGGCCGACGACGAGATGGCTGGAGCCGTTGCGGATCGCCTGCGCCGGCGTCACCACGCGTTTCTGGTCGCCATGGTCGCTGCCCTTGGGCCGTATTCCCGGCGTGACGACGGCCATGTTGGGTCCGACGATCCGGCGCACCGCTTCGGCTTCCTCGGCCGAGCAGACGATACCACCCATGCCGGCATGCAGGGCCTGCTCGGAGCGCCTCAGCACCAGCGTATGCGGGTCATATTCATAGCCGGCGTCGATCACGTCCTGCTCGTCCATCGAGGTCAGCACGGTGACGCCAAGCAGGCAGAGATCGCTGCCCCTGGCAGCCTCGACCGCTGCCTTCATCGTCTTCGGATAGGCGTGCAGCGTCAGCATGGTCATGCCCATCCTGACGATGGCCTCGACGCCCTTGGCCACCGTGTTGTCGATGTCGAGCAGCTTCATGTCGAGGAAGATTCTGGTGCCGCCGCTGGCAAGCTCGCGGGCGAAATCGAGGCCGCCGGCGAAAGCGAGCTGATAGCCGATCTTGTAGAATGAGACGACCCCGTCGAGCTCGCGCACCGCCTTCTCGGCTTCCTTCAGCGTCGGCACGTCGAGGCCGACGATCAGCCTGTCTCGCATAGTGTCTTCGGCGTGGATCAAGTCTCGATCCGCGTGGACAGCATGCGCGAGGTTTCGATCAGCGTGCGGCATAGGTGCTCCATCGATCTGTGCAGTCTCTCGTCCCTGAAATTCCCGTCCTCGTCGAAGGCGCTGCCGCCTTCCGGCACCGAGCACTCCGGTGTCACCACCTCCATCTGGCAGCGCACCAGCACGGCGCGCAGATGGTTGATGCAGCGTACTCCGGCGAAGTGTCCCTTGGAAGACGAACAAAGGCCGGCGGGCTTGCCGGTGAAAGGCCTGAGCAACCGGCCGCCATCCTTGCGCACCCGGCTCACCCAGTCGATGGTATTCTTGAGCAGCGGCGGGATGGAGCCGTTATATTCGGGCGTCGCAATCAGCAGCCCGTCATGGGCGGCGATCTGCCGGGCAAGGTTGATGGCGTTTTCGGGAATGCCTTTTTCGTTTTCCAGGTCCTCGTCCAGGATCGGCAGCGGATAGTCGGCAAGCGAGATGCGGGTCACCTCGGCACCCTGCATGGCAAGTTCCTTCTGCGCCAAATCGGCGGTCCTGCCGCTGTAGGCGCCGGTGCGAATCGAGCCCGCGAAGACGAGAATTTTCGGGATCACCGCCATTGGCTACCTTTGTCAGCGGACAGGTATAGGCCAAGCACGCCTCAAATCCCAAATACTGATCAATGCGCCCCGCGCCGGTAAATCCAAAGCTGCGTCGGCGGGATGTTGCGAATGACGAAATGGAAATGCTCGACCGTGTAGTCGCCGCGGCCGGGCGGGATCGGCGACAGCGGGCCGTAGGTCAGCTGCACGACCGGGCGGCCTGTCGGAATGCGGTCGAGAAGGCTTTCGATATAGGCGATGCGTTGGGCGACCGGGAAATTGAGCAATGGCACGCCGGAGATGACTGAATCGAACTTCAGGCCGCCCTTGTCGCCGAGCGTCGCATCGAGATTGAATGCGTCGCCCTCGATGACGTTGATATCAGGATAGAGCTGGCGCAGATGGCGCACGAAATCGGTGGAATATTCGACCGCATAGAGATTTTCAGGCTTAACGCCCTGGGCGAGGATGGCTCGGGTGATGACGCCGGTACCGGGTCCGACTTCGAGCACCGGCAGGCCCGATTTCGGGTTGACGACAGAGGCCATCTTGCGGGCGGTGATGGAACTGGTCGGCACGATCGAACCGACCGCTTTCGGCTTGTCGATCCAGCCCTTGAAGAACTTCAGTTCGTCGTCGAACTTTTCCGCCAGCGCCTTTCGCAATCCGGGACCATGTGCCATGCAAGTTCTCCTGAACGCTCCTCCCGAGACGCTACTTAGCAGCTACGGGGTCCAAGGCAAGGCGGATGCCGGTATAAGATGTTGATGACGCTTGGGAAGCTTCCGCTAATTGTACTCTATACCCGATTGGCAAGAATAGGCATCAGCGCTCGCCGAAGGTTTCGAAAAAGTCCTTCATGCGGGCGAAAAACCCGCTCGACTGAGGCGAATTATCCTTCGAGGATAGCTGCTCGAACTCCTCCAGCAGTTCGCGCTGGCGGCGGGAGAGGTTTTGCGGCGTCTCGACAGCGGTCTGGATATAGAGGTCGCCGACGTTGTGCTGGCGCAGCACCGGCATGCCCTTGCCCTTGAGGCGGAACTGGCGGCCGTTCTGGGTGCCTTCCGGCACCTTCACTTTCGTCTGGGTGCCGTCCAGCGTCGCCACCTCGAAGGAGCCGCCAAGGGCGGCGGTCGTCATCGAGATCGGCACCTTGCAGTAAAGATCGGCGCCGTCGCGCTGGAAGAATTCGTGCGGCTTGACCGCCAGGAAAATATAGAGATCGCCTGACGGGCCGCCGCGCAGGCCGGCTTCACCCTCATTGGCA
Source organism: Mesorhizobium tianshanense (assembly GCF_007830515.1). GTDB lineage: Bacteria > Pseudomonadota > Alphaproteobacteria > Rhizobiales > Rhizobiaceae > Mesorhizobium > Mesorhizobium tianshanense. Next base: position 158,671 of record NZ_VLKT01000008.1, on the reverse strand, counting down.
AGGCGGATGCGGGTGCCGTCCTCGATGCCGGCCGGGATGTTGACCGACAACGAGCGCTCCTCGGTGACGCGGCCCTGGCCGGCGCATTTCGGGCACGGCTCCTTGATGGTCTGGCCACGCCCCTGGCATTGCGGGCAGGTGCGCTCGATCGAAAAGAATCCTTGCGTGGCGCGCACCTTGCCGTGGCCGTTGCACATCGAGCAGGTGACGGGCTGGGTGCCGGGCTTGGCGCCGCTGCCGGAGCACTCCGTGCAGGAGATCGAGGCCGGAACGTGAATCTGCGCGGTCTTGCCGGTGAATGCCTCCTCCAGCGTGATTTCCATGTTGTAGCGCAGGTCGGCGCCGCGCTCGCGCCCGCCGGACGAGCGACGCTGGCGCCCGCCCATCATGTCGCCGAAAATGTCCTCGAAGATGTCGGCAAAGCCGCCGGCGCCGAAGCCTTGCGCGCCGCCATTCATGCCGCCCTGTTCGAAGGCGGCGTGACCGAAGCGGTCGTAGGCCGCGCGTTTCTGCGGGTCCTTCAGCGTCTCGTAGGCCTCGTTGATTTCCTTGAACTTGTGCTCGCAGGAATGATCGCCGGGATTGCGGTCGGGATGGAACTGCATGGCGAGCTTGCGGAACGCGCTCTTGAGCTCCTTCTCGTCGGCCCCCTTTTGCACGCCCAGCGTTTCGTAGAAATCAGCTTTCATTTTTTCCTGCAGTCCGGATATTCAACGTCTTGAAGCCCTGTTGCGTCGTTTGCCGGCACGCTGTTCCGATTTAGGTGCGAAGGGGCCGGGATGCCAGTGTCGACGCGAGGTTGCCCGCATTTTTTCGGCTAAGGCCGCACTTTTTCGTCCAGAGTTGCAAAAAAGCCCGGCTTTGCGCCGGGCTTTTCCGCTTTATCTGCCGTCAGCCGCTCAGGCCGACTTCTTCTTGTCGTCGTCCTCGTCGATTTCCTCGAAGTCGGCATCGACCACATCGCTGTCCTTGGCGGCGTCCGCCTTGGCGTCAGCCTCCGCGGCTTCCTTCTGCGAAGCCTCGTACATGGCCTGGCCGAGCTTCATCGAAGTTTCGGCGAGCGCCTGCGTCTTGGCCTCGATCTCGGCCGCGTCGTCGCCTTCGGCAGCGGTTTTCAGCGCCGCGATCGCATCGGCGATCGCCGTGCGGTCAGCCTCGGAAACCTTCTCGCCATATTCCTTCAGCGACTTCTCCGAGGAATGCACCAGCGCCTCGGCTTGGTTGCGGGCCTCGACCAGCGCACGCCGCTTCTTGTCGGTCTCGGCATTGGCTTCGGCGTCCTTCACCATCTTCTCGATGTCGGCGTCCGAAAGGCCGCCGGATGCCTGGATGCGGATCTGGTGCTCCTTGCCGGTGCCCTTGTCCTTGGCCGAGACGTTGACGATGCCGTTGGCATCGATGTCGAAAGTGACCTCGATCTGCGGCACGCCACGTGGCGCCGGTGGAATCCCGACCAGGTCGAACTGGCCGAGCGCCTTGTTGTCGGCGGCCATTTCACGTTCGCCCTGGAAGACGCGGATGGTCACGGCCGACTGCGAATCCTCGGCCGTCGAGAACACCTGGCTCTTCTTGGTCGGGATCGTCGTGTTGCGCTCGATCAGGCGCGTGAACACGCCACCCAGCGTCTCGATGCCGAGCGACAGCGGCGTCACGTCGAGCAAGAGCACGTCCTTGACGTCGCCCTGCAGCACGCCCGCCTGGATGGCGGCGCCCAATGCGACGACCTCATCCGGATTGACGCCCTTGTGCGGCTCCTTGCCGAAGAACTGCTTCACGATCTCCTGGATCTTGGGCATGCGGGTCATGCCGCCGACCAGGACGACCTCGTCGATTTCGCCAGCCTTCAGGCTGGCATCCTTGAGCGCCGCCTTGCAGGGCTCGATGGTGCGCTGGACGAGATCCTCGACCAGGCTCTCGAATTTCGCCCGCGTCAGCTTCAGCGTCAGATGCTTGGGGCCGGTGGCATCGGCGGTGATGAAGGGCAGGTTGATCTCGGTCTGCGTGGTGGACGACAGCTCGATCTTAGCCTTTTCGGCCGCTTCCTTGAGGCGCTGAAGGGCGAGCTTGTCGCTCCTCAGGTCGATGCCCTGTTCCTTCTTGAACTCAGCTGCCAGATATTCGACCAGACGCATGTCGAAATCCTCGCCGCCGAGGAATGTGTCGCCATTGGTCGACTTCACCTCGAAGACGCCGTCGCCGATTTCGAGCACCGAAATGTCGAACGTGCCGCCGCCAAGGTCATAGACGGCAATGGTCTTGCCTTCCTTCTTGTCGAGGCCGTAGGCAAGTGCGGCCGCAGTCGGCTCGTTGATGATGCGCAGCACTTCGAGGCCGGCGATCTTGCCGGCGTCCTTGGTGGCCTGGCGCTGCGCGTCGTTGAAATAGGCCGGAACGGTGATGACCGCCTTCTCGACCTTCTCGCCGAGATAGGCTTCCGCCGTTTCCTTCATCTTCTGGAGGATCATCGCCGAGATCTGGCTGGGCGACTGCTTCTTCCCGCCGGCCTCGACCCAGGCGTCGCCATTGTCGCCCTTGACGATCTTGTAGGGGACAAGCTTCTTGTCCTTGTCCGTCACCGGATCGTCATAGCGGCGGCCGATCAGGCGCTTGACCGCGAAGATGGTGTTTTCAGGATTGGTGACCGCCTGGCGCTTGGCCGGCTGGCCGACGAGGCGCTCGCCATCGCTGTTGATGGCGACGATGGAAGGGGTGGTGCGCGCGCCTTCCGCATTCTCGATGACCTTCGACTCCTTGCCGTCCATGATGGCGACGCAGGAGTTTGTAGTTCCCAGATCGATACCGATTACTTTTGCCATTTTTCTAGTCTCTCCGCTAAGCAGGCTCTCAGGACCCGTACAGGCGTTCCGACGAAAGCCCCTGTTCACAAGAAATCCCGTTCCGGCAACCGGCATTCCGGCGCCGAACGGCTTGGCGCGTATATAAGAACAGGCTGCGCGGCGCGCAAGCATTCTGCGCAACGCGTCCAACATCCTTTGCCTCAGCCGCCCGGCGGGGGGCGTCCTCTGGCCGTGGCTCGAAGGGCCCAGGCCGTCCAGCGCTTCCCATGAACCTTTCCGCGCCCGTCCGCGACTGACGCTCAGGTGCCGCGTGGTGCGGCCCCGGAAAGGAAAGCCCCATGACTGGAAACTCAGAGATTCCATGGTCGCCGGGAACAACGGGAGCTCGGCGCGACCACCGCTTTCGGGACGGGGCCGATACGCCAGGCTTTCCGCTGCTTCCGTTGACCCTGCGTAAGAGCCAGCGTATCGTGACTATGAGGAAAGCAGACAATTCGATCAGGGAAAAACGTGCCGGAACGTCGCGCCTTGCCCTGATTTGCGCGGCAACGCCGGATGTTTCTCCCGTCGCCCGCGGGGGGAATTCCATGCCTTGCGAACACGGCTCGTTCGTGCGCTATCGTGCTGGCCGCTTGCGCCGTACGATGCAATTAACCAGTGAATTCCTGGCAACCAGTAGATTCTTGGCAACCGGCGGCTTCCTGACGCTGGCGCTCGCCACCAGCCTGTGGCTGGGTGCCGCCGCCCAGGCGCAGGAAACGCAGATCATCTATCCAGGCTCCATGGCGGTGACCGGATTTTCCGGCACCATCATTCCAAATTTCGAAGAGGGCCTGCCGCCCGGCGTCGATCCGGTCGACGAAACCTTTATCGACACGACGCGCGCAACCTTGCGCGTTTTCGACGTTTCAAGGCTCGGCGGGCCGGCCTCCGGCCAGCTCGTCTTCACGCCGCCGCCCTTCGAAGTGACGGCCGGGCAGATCGGCCAGGTGTTCGGCATCACCTATGACGACGGCGTCCGCGACGGCGTTCCCTCAGGCATTCCGAACCTCTACGCCGGCGCCACCTCGCTGCACGGCATCCGTATCGTCACATCGGACGAAGATGCGGACGGTCGCCCAGAGCGCCAGCGTCGCGGTGCTGCCGGCGCCACCTTCATGGACGGTCAGTTCGGCACCGAGAACGGCGGCGGGCCGGGCACGATCTGGAAGATCGACGGCATCACCGGACAGGTGAGCAAGTTCGCCGACATCGACACCAACAGCGGTCCCGGCGTCGGCGACGTCTCTTTCGACAATATTCGCCGCCAGTTCTTCGCCAGTGACCTCGACACCGGTCTCATCCACCGCATCGACGCCAATGGCGCGCCGGTCGACACGTTCGACCACGGCGTTGCCGGGCGCCCGGCGCATGGGCTCGCCCCGCTTGCCGACGATGGCTCGGTGATGGACATAGAGGGCGAGGTCTTCGACAGCGAAGATCCCGACAGCTGGGGCTACACGCAGGACGAGCGCCGGGTCTGGTCCGTCGCCTATCATGGTGGCCGCCTCTATTATTCGGTCGGTGAAAAGGCCGAGATCTGGTCGGTTGGCGTTGCCAGCGACGGCAGCTTTGCCGACGACCCGCGCTGGGAGCTGACGGTCAAGGCCGGCAAGGACCATGCCGTCACCGACATCGCTTTCGATATCAGCGGCTTCATGTACCTGGCCCAGCGCGGCTCGGTGGAAAACCGCTACGACTACAGTCAGTTCGCCGATTCCGGCAAGGGCGAGGTCATCCGCTACTGGCGCGAAAACCCGGACGATCAGGCGACGGAATCGGTCTGGGTGGAAATGCCGCAGGAATATGCCGTCGGCTTCCCCCAGGACAACCGGCAGTCGGCCGGCGGCCTCGACCTGCAGTATGGCTATGACGCCGAGGGCAATCTCGACGCGAGTGTCTGCACCGACACGCTGGTCAAGTCAGGCGACAAATTGCGTGACAATCCAGCACTCGCCGAACAGCTCGCCGGTGGCGGGCCGCTGGCCGTCCACGGTGTGCAGATCACGCCGACGGCGCTGGTCAAGCCGGCCAACGTGCCGCCCTTCGGCTCGTGGTTCGTCGACTTCGACGGCTATTTCGAAGACCTCGAGGTTGAAGGCCATGTCGGCGACGTCGAGGTCTGGCACCCCTGCGAAGGCCGTGCCGGCTACTATGAGCAGATACCGGGCGGCGGTTACCTGCCACCTTTCTATCCGCCCTACTTTCCGCCCCCCGGTGGCGTGCCTCCTTGCCTCGATATCGAGGATGTCAGGTATTTCTGCACGCCTTCCGGCCTTGAGGCCGAACTCTATCTCCACGACCCTGCCGGCTTCGGCGGCGATTCGATCAAGACTCTGTCCAGGACACCGGGCGTCGCGGTGACTTCACCCCTGTCGCACGCTCCAGGCGCGCCCCACACGATCGGCATCACCGGTCATTATCCTGGCGAGACGGTCGACGTCGGGCTCTGCTTCTACAGGCAGTCCGACCGCGACAAGGGCGGCTACTTCCCTTGCTGCAAGATGACCGTGCCGCTCAGAACCCCAACCGTCAGCTGCGAACGTTGAGGAGCGGGAAGATGAGCATTTCAGCACATTCCCCGCTCGCCCCGAGCAATCAATCAACCAGCAACCAAACAACCGGCAGCCAATCAATCGGCGATCGGCCAACCGTCAACGTTCAGGCAAGGGTCCGGATTCAGGCAACGGTCCGGGAGACGATCCTGAAACCCCTGTCACTCGCCAGGCGCGGCGCGCGCTGGCTGATGGCGGCCGGTATCGCGGTCGCCATGCTGAACCCGGTGCCAGGCTTCGCCCAGGATATTGTTCCGGCTCAGGCCAGCCAGACCGACCTCGACAAGCCCGCCGATTCCGGTTCGCTCGAAACCGCCAATCCGGATTTCAGGTTCGACCTCGACGACCCCCGTATCATCAATCCGCGGCCGGGCCGGGTCGCGCCTTTCTTCACCAAGAAAGGCAGACAACGAGGCTGCGACTATATCGTATATTCCCTGAGCTTCGGCCTGCGCGGCAGCCCGCAAGCTTTTGCCAACCCGGGCCTCGCGGCGGCGCTGGAAAAGGCTAGGATCGACTTCAAGGACCAGCTTCCGCATGGCCTGCGGATCGTCGGCGTGCATGTGTCCGGCGACGGCACGGATGCATCTGGCGGACCGCTGCCCGGGGCCTCGATCAGTACGTCGGCAAATCCGAACGATACGGCCGATGTTTCCGATTTCCGGATTTCCGCCAGTGATCTCGACGGCGTCGGCGCTCCCAACGAGCGCGTCATCACCTTCCAGATCACGGCCAAGATCGACCATGCGGCATTTCCCTCGCCGGCGATCGTCGACAATCAGGGTTTGATCAAGGTGACGGTCGGACCCGGCACCGGGACCATCATCCCGTCGCAGGATCCGGGTAAGCCGGACGACGGCAATTTCCTCACCGGCGAAAAGACCTCGATCAAGATCGACGTCACCAAATGCGACCCGCCGCCCCCACCTCCCGGCAAGGAATGCTTCAAGGTGGAACGCGGCACGGTCGACTGCGTGCCCGGCGGCGGCGCTTTCATCTACCACATGCCGGTCGGCGCCGAGATGGCCGGCAAGTGGGTGCAGCTTTCGACGACGACACCCGGCATCACCATCATCCCCGACACGCAGTTGGTGCCGGAGGGCGGCGGCGTGCTCGACTGGAAGATCGTCGGTGCCTCACCCGGAGACGTCATCCGCCTCGTCGTCACCGGCATCGAAACCTATGCCGGCCCGGAAGAGGGCTGGGGCTTGTGCTGCACGCAGACGATCGAAATCGTCATTCCGCGCGACCAGAGGTGCCCGCCCAAGGACAGGGAGCCAGACCTCAAGGTTGAAAAACGCGCCGACGTGATGCGTTGCACGATGGGCGGCGGCTGCAACTTCACCATCAGGGTCACCAATGTCGGCGACGGGCCGTATCACGGCAAGATCGTTCTTGACGAAGTGACCTTGCCGGCCGGCTCCACCCTCGATTCAGGCCCGAATGCGCCCTGGGCCTGTGCGCCGGCGGCCACCCCGATGACGTGCACCCATCCGGTGACCACGCTCAACCCGGGTGCCTCCGTCGACCTCGAGCTCGGCTTCAAGCCGGCTGGAGGTTGGCAAGGCCGCGTCTTGCGCAACTGCGCCGCCTATAATTATGGAGCCAGTGGCAAGCCGCTGTTCGGCAGCCAGCAAAACGACCGCGGCTGCGCCTCGATCCCGATCTGCCGTCGTGGCGACCGCGACTGTCGGCCGCCGGTGGAAAGGAAGGTCGATCTGATCCTGAAGAAACGTGCCCGCACCGAGGCGTGCACGACCGATGGTGTCTGCACCTTCGTGATCGACATCATCAACAACGGCAGCGTCTCCCATGACGGGCCGCTGACGGTCATCGACACCTATCCGGGCGGCGCGCCGGCGTCCTCGACCTTTGGTCCGACCCCGCCCTGGACATGCGGACCGAACGGCCCCGGCCAGTTCCGCTGCGACAATGCCGGTATCGTGCTGTTGCCGGGCGCCTCGACGCCGATCTTCGTCAAGGCGGTGATGCCGGCCGGCTACCGGCCGGACACGGTCGAGAACTGCGCCGAGGTGAAGGCCATCCCCGGTGAGGGCGACCTCACCAACAATCGGGCCTGCGCCAAGCAACGCATCCGTCATCCCAATGGCGGCAAGCCGGCCGTGCGCATCACCAAAGTGTGCAGCGGTTCGCTGGCCGGTGCTGCGGCCGTTACCTGCCGCATCACCGTCATCAGCACGGGCACCACTGCTCCCACCGGTCCGGTGCGGGTCAACGATACCGCCACGCTGGTGGTTGGCGGCGCGCCTGTCCAGATCCAGACCGTCACCCCTGACGGCGCGGAATGGGCTTGCGGACCGGTTCCGGCCAATACGCTGTCGTGCCAGATTCCCGGCGCCGTCATGACTCCCGGAACCAGCCGCCACTTCGACGTGACGGTTGCCGCCAATGGCGCGTTCGAGAACTGCGCACGCGGCTCTTACGGCCCGGCGCCTGGAGACGATATCGTCTATCCGATCGGCCGGGCCTGCGCCAAGGGCGGCGGCACCTCGACCATCCGTGTCGAGAAGACCGGCGATGCAGAGTGCCGGGTCGGTCAACCCTGCGCGTTCGAGGTCACCATCGCGAACGATGGGACGAGCGCCTTTTCCGGTCCGGTTCGCATCGGGGATGCGATCGGCCTGGACGGCCTCGGACGGCTGGAAGGCGTTGCGATCACCTCGATCGAGCCCCCCTTCGGTTGCGCGCCGGAGCCGGCGACCCTGCCTCTATCCTGCATCGCCAACCTGACGCTCGCCGCAGGGGAAAGCCACGTTCACCGTGTGACCGTGATCATCCCCTACGGCCGCTTGGCCAATCTGCAGGACACCGTCAGTGGCCAGAACTGCGTCGGCGTGCTGTCTCCCGACACGCCGGTGCGAGGCGCGGGCGACGTGCTCTCCCGCGACCTGACCGACGTGCAGGGCGATCGCGGCAAGGCCTATGCCTGCCATCCCTTCACCATCAAGCGTGAGGTGAAGAAGGAGTGCTCGCGGGGCTTTGTCATGAACGATGCCGGCAGCTGCGTCTGCCCGCCAGGCACAATTTTCCGCAACGGCCAGTGCTCGTCCGGTGGCGGCACGGTCATCATACCGAAACCGAAGGACCCGCAGCGCTGCGTGCTGCTCAAGGGCCAGATCCGTACACAGGACGGCGATTGCATCTGCCCGAGAGGAACGGAACTGAGGGGCGACGCCTGCCGGCCGATCCGGAAAAAGCCGCCCGTAGTGGAGCAGTGCAAGCTGCTGCGCGGTCAGATCCGCACCAAGAACGGCGACTGCATCTGCCCAAGGGGGACGGAACTGAAGGGCAGGGCCTGCGTGCCGATCGCCAAAAAGCCGACTGTGGAACAGTGCACCATTCGCGGTCAAGTCCACAACAAGCGCGGCGCCTGTGTCTGCCCGCGCGGGACCGAGGTGATCAGAGGCGCATGCCGCCGGCCGCCGGTGGAGTGCGCGCCCGGCTCACGGCTGATCAACGGCCAGTGCCAGCCGATCATCAAACGGCGCTGCCCGGCCGGGACAGTCGGGCAGTACCCGAACTGCACCCCGATCCGCAGGACGCCGACGCTGCAGATCAACCCGAACCTGTTGCTGAACCCGGACATCTTGCAGAGGCCTATGCCGAGGCGCAGGCCTCAAGTTCCCCAGTAGGAGGATCCGGCGCGAAACAGCCGTGATCTTTTGCACCCAACGCCCAGACCCCGCCGGAGCAATCCGGCGGGGTCTTTCATTGGCCGGAACGTGTTTCAGCGGCTGCGTGAACCTTACAGCGGCGAGCGGCGACAAACTCCTGAAGGAACATTTCAGGAGAGAGAAAATGTCTTCAGCCAAGCATGTTTTCCGCAACACGGCGGCGACCGTGGCCCTGCTCGCGGCTGCGTTCGCCACCACGCCGGCCTTCGCCAAGCAGGCGAACATCAAGTCAATGTCGTTCCACACCGAAAGCGCCAACACGACGATCCATGTCGGCTCGAGCGACAAGCAAAAATGGGACACGCTGAAAAGCGGCAATGTCCAGTTCTGGGGCCACATGAAGCTCAACACGCGGTGGCCAGGCTATGTTCAGGACGTCGGCGTGGCGCTCGGCGTTTGCGGGCCAGGCCAGTGCGGCGCGTTTCCGCCGATCTGGAGCGCGTCGCCTGTCAGCCGCGACTACGATCACCAGCAGAATTTCTCCTTCGATCCCTCCATCATACCGCAGTCTTCGGACACCGGCATCGCCGTCGTGCCCTATGGCGACCAGATCATTGGCAAGTGCAACCAGCACCTCCAGGCCGATGGACCGACGAAGTCTTATTCGTTCACGCATACTTTCCATGCGAGCTTCTCGGCCCTTACCGACACAGCGCTCGATATGGACAATGCTGTCAGCGAGGCACAGGGCGGCAGCTGGCCCCATCCGCTTTACGACTCGCACTATGCCGAACACGGTTCGTTCGACGTCCAGGTCGTCTGCGACCCGGTGATCAAGCCGAAGGTTCAGGACATCGCCAACGATTTCGGCGAGTTCGACGTGAAAAACGTCAAGCTGTTCCTGACCACCTACCAGTCGAACCAGCCCGGCTCGACGCTCGGCACCGTTTGCCCTTCGTTGAAGGTCACGAGCCGGGCGCAAGCCAATCAGGCCGGACCGGTTTCGATGCGCATCTGGCGGCAGAAGAACGCTGGGCCGATCGCGTCCGAGGTGCAGCAGGCGTGGGCGTCATACGACGCGACCAAGAATGGCTATTTCGCCACCTACGAGAAATGGGAGGATGTCGGCACCACCGCCTACTTCCAGTACAAGACCGAGATCATCGGCAACGGTCCGTTCGAGCCCTTTGACGGCTGGAAGGACATCACCGTCCACTGCACCGGTGCAGGCGGGGGCGGCTTCACCGATGCACCTCAGGACAACCCCGACATCCCGCCGGCGCATCCGGACTGGCAGGGCGAAGTCACCGTCTCGGACAGCGCTGGGTTCAAAAAACTCTGCCCGCGCAAGGGCCGGGTGGCGTTCGAGGTCGAGCGCGATGCGCCCGGTGCGTTTCACTACCGCATCAGCTGCTCGAACGGTGCATTCTTCACGGGAACCACGGCCGCCTTCAACAATGGCGGGGTGTTCAAGGCGAGTGCGGCACACGAGCTCAGCATCATCAGGACGCGCTCGATCCAGTGCACGCTGCAGGAGATCAAGCAGAATGGTTCGATCGCCACCGTTGACAACGACGGCGAGGATTTCACCTGCATCAAGCGCAATTTCGACCCGAAAGCCGACGATCTGGCGGTCGATACGCGGCCCAATCCCGGTAAACCGCAACTTTCACCGGTCGTCATCGATGCCGGCCGCATATGCCTGCCGAGCCAGAGGCTGATCCACGGCAAATGCGTCGACAGGCCGCTGGTGGCTGCCTGCCGCAGCACCGAAAAACGCGTCAACGGCAGGTGCATCGGCGTCAGCATCCACTGCCTGCCCGGTTACCATCAAGTGGGCCTGAAATGCGTGCGCAATGCGGTCATCGCCGACAGGTGCAAGCGCAACGAACAGCGCATCAACGGGAGATGTGTGCGCAGGCCTCCCATCATTATCGACTGCAAGCGCGGCTACTATCTGGTCGGCAAGGCATGCGTCAAGAATCCGGTGATCATCACCGCCTGCCGGGCAACGGAAAAACTGGTGCGTGGACATTGCGTGCCCAAGCCACCCGTGAAGAAGCTCAACTTGCAGAAAATGAAGCAAGGCAAGGTCTTTCCACCGCGACTGGCCAGGCCGCGACTTCCGGTGAACTGAAATCCGACGCTTGTATCAAGAGAGAGAGGCGGCCCGAGCCGCCTCTTTCCTTTTGCGCAGACGAGACACTGACGCCGGATTCCTGTCGACAAGCAGCGCTGGGGCGATTAGGGCGGGAGCGGGCTCAAGAACGGGAAGCGGACATGGCTCACAAGACCCTGATCGCGCCATCGGTGCTGGCGTCGGATTTCTCGAAGCTCGGCGACGAGGTCGAGGCGGCGGCGGCCGCCGGCGCCGACTGGATCCATCTCGATGTCATGGACGGGCATTTCGTGCCCAACATCACCTTCGGCCCGCCGGTGATCAAGGCGATCCGCAACCGCACCGAGGCCTTCTTCGACTGCCATCTGATGATCGCGCCGGCCGATCCCTATCTGGCGGCCTTCGCTGATGCCGGCTGCGACGGCATGACGGTGCATGCCGAGGCCGGGCCGCATCTCGACCGTTCGCTGCAGACGATCAGAAATCTCGGCAAGAAGGCCGGCGTGTCGCTCAATCCGGCAACGCCGGAAACGGCAATCGAATATGTGCTCGACCGGCTCGATCTGATCCTGATCATGACCGTCAATCCGGGCTTCGGCGGCCAGGCCTTCATTCCGGGGGTCGTCGACAAGGTGAAGCGTGTGAAGGAGTTGATCGGCAGCCGGCCGATCCGGATCGAGATCGACGGCGGCATCTCGCCGGAGACTGCACCATTGGTCACCGCGGCCGGCGCCAGCGTGCTTGTCGCCGGTGCGGCCATCTTCAAGGGCGGCAGCGTCGAAGCCTATCGGGCGAACATCGAGGCGATCAGGACAGCGGCCGACCTGGCGGCCGGCTGACGCTGCGGCTGCTGGCGCGCCGTCACCAGCACACGCTGCCCCTCCGGTCACGAATTCGTTGGCCAACGCTGGTGCGCTTGTGCTCATGAGATGTGGCCCCATATTGTCTGTCTGCCTTTCCGGGCCTCTCCCGCAGGCTCCTCTTCGACGGTCGGGATCGATGAACCGCAGCCCTTTCTTCGCTGACCTGCTGAACACAATCGCCGATCGCGGCCGGATGATGCTGAATCTCGTTCGCGGTGACGAGCCGGTTTCAGTCGACAGCCTGGCGCGTCTGTGCGCCCGTCTGCTTTCCAGCCAGGGCGAGGCATCGGGTGTCGCCTATGCAAGGGAAATACTCGATCGCTGGCGCACCCTCGACGCCGACGGAAGGCTGGCGTTCCTGCATGTGCTGCGCGATCGTTTCGGCACCGATCACGCCAGGCTTGCCACAGCGGTGGATGCCTATCGCGCCGCGCCCGACGATCGCACGGCGCTTGCCCTGCACGACGCCGCCGAGCCGGCCAGGCAGGAGCTCTTGCGCCGCCTGAACCTGGCACCCGGCGGCATCGAGACCCTGGTGCGCATGCGTGAGGATCTGCTTAGCCGGCTGACGACATCGTCCGATCTCGCCATCGTCGATGCCGACTTCACTCATTTACTTTCGTCGTGGTTCAACCGCGGCTTCCTGGTGCTGCGGCGGATCGACTGGTCGACACCGGCCAACATACTGGAAAAGATCATCCGCTACGAGGCGGTGCACGCCATCCACACCTGGGACGATCTGCGCCGCCGGATCGAGCCTGACGACCGGCTTTGCTATGCGTTCTTTCATCCGCAGCTCGGCGATCTTCGTCGAGGTCGCGCTCACCCGGGCGATGCCGACGACGATCGCCGAGCTGCTTGCCGACGAGCGGCCGCCGGTGCAACCACGGCAGGCCACGACGGCGGTGTTCTATTCCATCTCAAACTGCCAGGAGGGCTTGCGCGGCATCTCGTTCGGCAATTTTCTGATTAAGCAGGTGGTCGAAGATTTGCGCCGCGACCTTCCCGGCCTGACCGATTTCGTCACGCCCTCCCCGGTGCCGGGCTTTGCCCGCTGGCTGGCCGAGCAGGCCGAAACGATCCCCTCTGCCGCTCACGTGCTGGACCTCGTCGCCAACGAGGGCTGGCATGCGGACGCCGCCGTGCGCGACCGCGCGGGCCAGGCCCTGCTTCCCCTGGCAGCGCAGTATTTCCTAGAGGCCCGCACCGCGTCCGGCAAGGTGATCGACCCCGTCGCCCGGTTCCATCTCGGCAACGGCGCGCGGCTGGAGCGCATCGACCTTCTCGGCGACCTGTCGCCCCGCGCCTTGCGCCAGGCGCATGGCCTGATGGTCAATTATCGCTACAAGCTCGACGATATCGAGAAGAACCACGAGCTGTTCTCCGCCAGGAACGATGTGGCGGCCGCGCCCACCGTGCGCCGCCTGCTGCCGAAAGCGGCGAAACCGGCCGCGCCGCGGCTTCCGGCGCAACCTCAGGGGGACGAGGACAAGAGGGACATATAAGCAGCCACCCGCTTCAGGCTGTGGGCCGAACGGCGGGTACCTCAGGCGCCCTTTGCGACACCGGCTCGAAAACCCTCTTGCCGGCTATCCAAACGCCCTTGACGTCCAACTCGTCCGACAGCGCGACGATATCCGCCGCCGTGCCGTTGGCGAAGCGCCCGAGCCGGTGTGATTGGCCGATCGCTTGCGCCGGATAAAGCGAAGCCATGCGCAGCGCCTCCGACAGGTCCAGCCCGACAATGCGGTGGACGAAGCGCACGGCGGAGATCATGTCGAGATCGGCGCCCGCCAGCGTGCCGTCGGCCAGCCGCAGGCTGCCGTCCTTGCGGTGGATGGTGCGGCCGTTTAGCGTGAACGAGGTCATATCGGTGCCGATCGTCGCCATGGCGTCGGTGACCAGGACAATTCTTCCCGGCCCCTGCTTGGCGCGCAAAGCGATCGCCATGGTGGCGGGATCTACATGGATGCCGTCGGCGATAATGCCGGCAAACAATCTGCCTGTATCGATGGCCGCACCCGCCAACCCCGGCTCGCGATTGCCGATCTGGCTCATGGCGTTGAACAGATGGGTGACCACCGTCGCACCCGCATCGGCGAACGCGCGCGCCTTGGCATAGCCGGTGTCGGAATGACCGAGGCTGACGATAACACCGGCCCCAGCGAGCGCCGAAACGCGCGCGGGGTCGACGGATTCGGGCGCTATGGTCGTCAGCAGCACCGGCAAAGTCTTCCGTGTCGCAATCAGCATCGCCTGGTCGGCATCCAGCATCGGCCGGATCAGCGTCGGGTCATGCGCGCCTTTGCGGGCGATCGACAGATGCGGGCCTTCGAGATGCAAGCCCAAAAAGCCAGGCACTTTCCGCTGTGTGGCCTCGGCCCCCGCCGCAACCGCCGCTGCGGTGATCTCGGGCGTGTCGGTGATCAGCGTCGGCAGCAGTGCCGTCGTGCCGAAAGGCGCGTGCGCCCGGCAGATGGTCTCGATCGAGGCGACATCGGGATGGTCGTTGAGCATGACGCCGCCGCCGCCATTGACCTGCAGGTCGACGAAGCCCGGCGCCAGCATACCACCGCCAGTCTCGATACGCGCAGCACCGGACGGAACGGCATCGGCGGCAACGATGGCCTCGACGAGACCGTTATGCACGACAAGGGCGGCATCGTCGTGCCAGTCGTCGCCGTCGAATATCCGGGCGCCAGTCAGGGCAAAACGGTCGCTCATGTGGTTTCCGTCACCTTGCGAAGATTAGGCGGCGCGTCGGGGTCGAGGCCGCGATGGCGGGCAAAGGCTTCGACGAAGCCATAGAAGGACGCGATCAGCGCCAGCGGGTCGGTCAGCGGATGGCCGGTGGCGACATGCGGCAGGCGCGCAGCACTTTTCGCCTTGTTCGAGGTCACAAAAACGGTCGCGCCCTTGGCCGCCAGGCTGTCGGCGGCCTCGGCGACCGACGGCTCGGAAGCATCGCGGGCGGCCAGCGCCAGCACCGGGAAGCCCGGCCCGACCAGCGCCAGCGGGCCATGCATGACTTCGGCTGCACTATAGGCCTCCGCATGCATGGCGCAGGTTTCCTTGAATTTCAGCGCCGCCTCATTGGCGATGGCCGCGGACGGGCCGCGGCCGAGGATGAACAGCGACTTCGGCGTCTCGAGTGCTTCGGCCAACGCCATCCAGTCGCAAGCGATTGCCTTGCGGAAGTGATCCGGCAAGCGGGCAAGCGCTGCCAGAAGCTTATCGTCGCCGGTGCAATGCGCCATCAAGGCGAGGCCGGCGACCGCCGAATTGACGAAGGTTTTTGTCGCCGCGACGCTGCGCTCCGGCCCGGCCAGAATGTCGATAGAATAGTCTGAGGCCCGCGCCAGCGGCGAATCGGCGGTGTTGGTGATGGCGACGGTCAGCGAACCGCCGGCCCTCGCCGCTTGTGCCATCGCGACGATGTCCGGGCTCTTGCCCGACTGCGAGATTGCCAGGCAAGCGGAACCACCGAGCCTGAGCTTGGCGCCATAGATCGAGGCGATCGACGGGCCGACCGATGCGACGGCAAGGCCGGCGGTCAGCTCGACGGCATATTTCATGAAGGTGGCGGCATGATCGGACGAGCCGCGCGCCACGGTGATGACAAAATGCGGATCGCGTTCGCGGATGCCGCGTCCGGCCTCGGTCAGCACCGCTGCCGAGCCATCGAGCAGGCGAGCGGTGGCTTCCGGGATCTCCTCGATCTCGCGCCGCATATGGGTGATCCCCATTTGGGTGGTCGTCGCGCTCATGGCCTGCCCTCTTCGCCCGGCCCACTCAGCCGGAGTTCGGCGACGAAATCATAGGCGTCGCCCCTGTAGATGGAGCGGGTGAATTCGATCACCTTGCCGCTCGCCAGATAGGAAATACGCTCGATGTGCAGCCCGGCAATGCCGGGCGGCACTTCGAGCAGGCGCGCGTCGTCGTCGCCGAGATTGGCTGCGGAGATGCGCTGCACCGCCCGCACCGGCCGGAGGCCCGTCGTTTCCAGCGCCGCGTAGAGCGAGGAGCCAATTCCTGCCGGGTCGGGCAGCACGCTTGCCGACAGTGCCGCCCGTTCGATCGCCAGCGGCGTGTCGTTGGCAATGCGCAGGCGCGCCACGCGCGCCACCAGTTCGTTCGACGGCAGGCCGAGCACCATCATCTCGTCGGGCGAGGGCGCATAGAGGCCGCGGTCGAGCCAGGTCGAACGGACAGCCATGCCGCGTCGGGCCATATCCTCGGTGAAGGATGTGAGCCGCGACAACGACTGCTCGACACGCTCCATGCGCGGCGCGACGAAGGTGCCGGAGCCGTGGCGCTGGACGAGGATACCGCCCTTGACCAGATCCTGCACCGCTTTGCGCACGGTGACGCGCGAAATGTCGGCCTTGATGGCGATGTCGCGCTCGGAAGGCAGTGCATCGCCCGGTCCGATCAGGCCGCGATTCACCGCGTCCTCGATGCTTTTCCTGAGCTGCAGATAGAGCGGCGCGCCGCTTTGCGACGATTGTTTCAGCGTGGCGAAGATCTGATCGGCGGCTTCGTTCATCGCGGCACCTCCGCCGCTCCAGCGAAGACACGAACCGCCATCTGCACCGCGCCGCCCAGCGCATCGTCGAGCGGCGGCTTCAGCAGCGCCCGGTAGCGCGCAGAGAGGCGCGACGCATAGAGCGGCGCCAGCCCGCCAAGCAGGCAGAGCGGATCGTCGCCGCCTAGATCGAGCACGCCGAGTGCCGCCTCGACGTCGGCGACCGCCTTGTCGAGGATCCAGTTGGCAACGATGTCGCCCTTGGCGGCATGGTCGAAGACCTTGGGCGCGAAGCCGCCGAAATCGCCGGGCTTGGCATTGGTGGTGAACTCGACCAAATCCTCGGGATTGTTGCGGAAGATGGCGAGCATGGCCTGCGTCAGCGGCGAGCCCTCGCGGATGCCGTCATAGGCGAGCAGTGTCTGTTCGAGCAGGTCGCGGCCGATGCGGGCGCCGCTGCCCTGGTCGCCGACCTGGAACCCCCAGCCGCCGATGGCGCGCGACTTACCTTGTCTGCGCGCCATATAGGCGGTGCCGGTACCGAGGATGGCCATGGCGCCGTCGCCGGAGCCGACCGCGCCTTCCAGCGCGATCTCGGCGTCGGTCTCGACACGGCTCACGCTGAACGGCAGGATTGCTTCGAGCTGCTGCCTATAGGTGCCGACATTGGCGCCGGCAAGGCCGAGTATGGCCGGGGTCTGCGGGATCAGTTCAGGGTTCTGCCCGGCGGCGACAAAGGCCTGCCGCGCCGCATCGACGATGTTGGCCCTGGCGCCGGTGAGATCGGTGCGGATGTTGGCGGCGCCGCTCTTGGCGCGGCCGACGACGGTGCCGTCCGCTGTCGCAAGGGCCGCCCTGCAAGTGGTGCCGCCGCCATCGATGCCAAGCACGAAATTCACACGATTTCTCCTCCGGGCGGATAATACCAATAAAATACCAATAGCCAAGAGTTAATTTCAGTTTCAAAAAGATTAAGGCGCATTTTATTGAAAAACCTGCGCATTTTGCCGACCTGGCGCTTCCGGGGCAACGAATTCGTTAATGCGTGTAGACAAGTGGTATTTTTTTGGTATTGTTTTCTCGATCGGAGGAAAGCGGATGGCCGAAACGCGCACCGAAGCGCTTCACCAGAATGCCGAGGGGCTGGACATCCAGGCTCCGGACGCAATCCTTTCCTTTTTGGCCAATGCGCAGATCGAGGCCGCCCAGGCCGTGCGCGGCGCCATTCCCGCCGTCGCCAAAGCAGCCGTCATCATCGCCAGCCGGCTCAAAAGCGGCGGCAAGCTCGCCTATGCGGCGGCTGGCAGTTCGGGCTTGATGGCGCTGGCCGATGCGCTGGAACTGCCGGGCACCTTCGGCATCCAGCGCGAGCGTATCGCCATCCTGATCGCCGGCGGCGATGAAGCCTTCAGAACACTGGCCGGCGGGCCGGAGGACGACATCGACGAAGCCTCGGCGGCGGTTGCCGCTGCCGGCATCGGCGAGGGCGACTGCCTGATCGCGGTCTCTGCCAGTGGCTCGACACCCTATGCGGTCAGGGCGATCGAGGACGCCAGGCGCCGGGGCGCAGCAACCATCGCCATCGCCAACAACAAGGATGCGCCGCTGCTTCGGCTGGCCGACATCGCCATATTGCTCGAAACGCCGCCGGAGCTGATTGCCGGCTCGACGCGCATGGGCGCCGGCACGGCCCAGAAGATCGCGCTCAACATGCTGTCGACGCTGGCCGCCATCCATCTCGGCCATGTTCATGACGGCTACATGGTCAACCTCATGGCCGACAACATCAAGCTGCGCGACCGCGCGGCCCGCATCGTCGCCGCCATCAGCGGACGCGACAAGCACGATGCGGCCCGCCTGCTCGAGAAGAGCGGCGGTGCTGTCAAGACCGCCATTCTGCTCGCTGCTGGTGCCGCCAATGCCGATGCGGCCGAGAAGATACTGGAAGGGACCGGCCAGAAGCTGCGACCGGCCCTTTCCGCGATCGAGGGGAGCATGGGGCAGAAAGCCTCTGTTCTCAAAACCGAACCTGAAAAAGGTCAACAGGGAGACTGAGCATGACAACGAAACTACTGACGGCACTTCTTCTCGGCACCAGCATTCTCGGCTCCGCCGGAATGGCCTATGCCCAGGATGTAACGCTCAACATCGAAAGCTGGCGCGGCGATGACCTTGCCATCTGGAAGGACAAGCTGATCCCGGCTTTTGAGGCCAAGAATCCGGGCATCAAGGTGGTGTTCGCGCCGTCGGCGCCGACCGAATATGACGCCGCCCTCGGCGCCAAGCTCGCGGCCGGCTCGGCAGGCGACCTGATCACCTGCCGCCCGTTCGACAAATCGCTGGAGCTCTTCAAGAAGGGCAACCTCGCCGACATCTCGACGCTACCCGGCATGGAGAACTTTTCCGACGTCGCCAAGGCCGCCTGGCAGACCGACGACGGCAAGGCGAGCTTCTGCGTGCCGATGGCCTCCGTCATCCACGGCTTCATCTACAACAAGGACGCCTTCGACCAGCTCGGCATCAAGGTGCCGACGACCAATGAGGAGTTTTACGCCGCGCTCGACAAGATCAAGGCCGACGGCACCTACATCCCGATGGCGATGGGCACCAAGGACCTCTGGGAAGCCGCGACCATGGGCTACCAGAACATCGGCCCGAACTACTGGAAGGGCGAGGAAGGCCGCGCAGCCCTGATCAAGGGCGAGCAGAAGCTGACCGATCCCGACTGGGTCGCGCCCTATGCCGAACTGGCCAAGTGGAAGGACTATCTCGGCGACGGCTTCGAGGCGCAGACCTATCCGGACAGCCAGAACCTGTTCACCCTCGGCCGCGCCGCCATCTACCCGGCCGGCTCGTGGGAGATCGGCCTGTTCAACACGCAGGCGCAGTTCAAGATGGGCGCGTTCCCGCCGCCGGTGCAGAAGGCCGGCGACACCTGCTACATCTCCGACCACACCGACATCGGCATGGGCCTGAACGCGGCCTCGAAGAACGCGGATGCGGCCAAGACCTTCCTGTCCTGGGTCGCCTCGCCTGATTTCGCCACCATCTACGCCAACGCGCTGCCGGGCTTCTTCAGCCTGAACTCCACCCCGGTGAAGATGGAAGACCCGCTGGCCCAGGAATTCGTCTCCTGGCGCGACAAGTGCAAGTCGACGATCCGCTCGACCTACCAGATCCTGTCGCGCGGCACGCCGAACCTCGAGAACGAGACGTGGGTTGAATCGGCCAACGTCATCAACGGCACCGATACGCCGGAAGCTGCCGCCAAGAAGCTGCAGGACGGCCTCGACAGCTGGTACAAGCCGGCGAAGTAAGAGCCTCAGACGGAGCGCTGCGATCTCCCCCCTCGCGGGGGAGATGTCGCCGAAGGCGACAGAGGGGGTTGGTGGAGGCAGGCTGCGGCTTGATCGTGGCTGGAAAGCGCGGTCGAAAACCACGATGGCGCTCTGCCTCGGCCGACCCACTCGCCTCGCTTCGCGAGGTAGCCTCCCCTCGAGGGGGAGGGAGGCGCCGCGCCTTTTGGCGGCAATTGCAAAGACCTGATCGGCGGAGACCGAACGCATGGCCGCAGCACCGAAACGACCGTTCCGCTGGCATATCGGCGTCTTCCTGGCGCCGGCGGTGCTGGTCTATACCGCGATCATGATCCTGCCGCTGGCCGGCACGCTGCAGCTCTCGCTGTTTCGCAACATCAACCAGTCCCAGGTCTTCGTCGGACTGGAAAATTTCCGCATGCTGTTCGGCGATCCTAACTGGTCGGTCAATTTCTGGAACGCGCTGCGGAACAATGTCTGGTTCTTCATCATCCACATGCTGGTGCAGAACCCGATCGGCGTCCTTTTGGCCGCACTTTTGTCCAGCCCGAGGCTGAGGTTCTCCGCCTTCTACCGCACGGCGATCTTCGTGCCGACGATCCTGTCCTTCGTCATCGTCGGCTTCGCCTGGAAGCTGATCCTGTCGCCGCTATGGGGCGTGGCGCCGAACCTGATGGATCTTGTTGGCCTCAAAAGCCTGTTCACGCCGTGGCTGGGCAAGGAGCAATATGCGCTGACCACGCTCAGCCTGATCTCGGTGTGGCAGTTCGTCGGCATTCCGATGATGCTGATCTATGCGGCGCTGCTGTCCATCCCCGACGAGGTGATCGAGGCGGCCGAATGTGACGGCATCACCGGCATGTCGCAGTTCTGGAAGATCAAGCTGCCGCTGATCCTGCCGTCGATCGGCATCATCTCGATCCTCACCTTCGTCGGCAATTTCAATGCTTTCGACCTGATCTACACCGCGCAAGGGGCGCTGGCTGGTCCGAACTATTCGACCGACATCCTCGGTACCTTCCTCTACCGTGCCTTCTTCGGTTTCCAGTTGCAGGTCGGCGATCCCAACATGGGCGCGGCGATCGCCACGATGATGTTCCTGATCATCCTTGGCGGCGTCTGCGTCTACCTCTTCCTCGTCCAGACGCGCCTGCGTCGCTACCAGTTCTGAGGGGCTGAGATGAGCACGGCAACCCGTTCACTGCCCCGCACCATCGGCGCCCATGCGATCCTGTTGACCTACACGGCGATCGCGCTGTTTCCGGTAGTCATCGTCATCGTCAACTCGTTCAAGTCGCGCGCCGCCATTTTCGGCGCGCCGCTGACGCCGCCGACACCAAAGACCTTCGATCTGATCGGCTACACCACGGTGATCGGCCAGGGCGATTTCATCCACTATTTCCAGAACAGCCTCGTCGTCACCGTCGCCTCGCTGTTCTTCGTGCTTTTGTTCGGCGCCATGGCCGCTTTCGCGCTGTCGGAATACCGCTTCCGCGGCAATTCGCTGATGGGGCTCTATTTGGCGCTCGGCATCATGATCCCGATCCGCCTTGCCACCGTCGCCATCCTGCAGCTGATGGTGGCGAGCGGGCTGGTCAACACGCTGACGGCGCTGATCCTCGTCTACACGGCACAAGGCCTGCCGCTCGCCGTCTTCATCCTGTCGGAATTCATGAAGCAGGTGTCCGACGATCTGAAGAATGCCGGACGCATCGATGGCCTGTCCGAGTACACGATCTTCTTCCGGCTGGTGCTGCCGCTGGTCAGGCCATCGATGGCGACGGTCGCCGTCTTCACCATGATCCCGATCTGGAACGATCTGTGGTTCCCGCTGATCCTGGCGCCATCGGAAGAGACCAAGACGGTGACGCTCGGCGCGCAGCTCTTCCTCGGCCAGTTCGTCACCAACTGGAACGCCATCCTGGCGGCACTTTCGCTGGCGATCATGCCGGTGCTGATCCTCTACGTCATCTTCTCGCGGCAGCTGATCCGCGGCATCACCTCGGGAGCGGTCAAGTGAGTTCGCAAAAACCTCTTCGCGTCGTCGTCGCCGGGCTTGGCAATATGGGCCGCAGCCATGCGCTGGCCTATCACACCAATCCGGGCTTCGAGATAGTGGCGCTGGTCAACCGTTCGGACGTGCCGTTGCCGGACAGGCTTTCGGGCTATGGCATCAGGCGTTCCTTCGAAGAGGCGTTGCGTGACGAGAGGCCCGATGTCGCCTGCATCGCCACCTATTCCGACAGCCATGCCGACTATGCGGTGAAAGCGTTCGAGTCCGGCTGCGATGTCTTCGTCGAAAAGCCGCTGGCGACGACGGTGGCGGATGCGGAGCGTGTCGTCGCCGCCGCCAAGGCCAACGGCAGAAAATTGGTGATCGGCTACATCCTTCGCCATCACCCGTCCTGGATCAGGCTGATCGCCGAGGCGCGCAAGCTCGGTGGCCCTTACGTGTTCCGCATGAACCTCAACCAGCAATCCTCAGGCCATAGCTGGGAAACGCATAAGCAGTTGATGCAGACGACGTCGCCGATCGTCGATTGCGGCGTGCACTATCTCGACGTGATGCTGCAGATCACCGATGCCAGGCCGGTCGAGGTGCGCGGCATGGGGCTGAGGCTGACCGAGGAGATCGCGCCATTGATGTACAACTACGGGCACCTGCAGGTGCTGTTCGACGACGGTTCGGTCGGCTGGTACGAGGCCGGCTGGGGCCCGATGATCTCGGAGACCGCCTTCTTCGTGAAGGACGTGATCTCGCCCCAGGGCTGCGTCTCGATCGTCATGAAAGAGGGCGTCAGGTCCGACGACATCGACACCCACACCAAGACCTCGACCATCCGCCTGCACAGCGCGGCAACCGGGGTGGACGGCAAGTTCGCCAAAGCGGATGAGGTGCTGTCGATGGAAGGTGAGCCCGGCCATCAGGATCTGTGCGACCTCGAACAGGCGTTCGTGCTGAAGGCAATCCGCGAGGATATTGATCTCACCCGCCACATGGACGACGCGGTGAAGTCGCTGGCCGTCTGCCTTGCCGCAGACGACAGCGTACGCAGCGGCGTCGCCGTCAAACTCTAGAACAGGGACGAAGCCGTGGGTTCGCTGAACATCGAGAATGTGAAGAAGGCCTTCGGGCCGGTCGAGGTGCTGAAGGGCATCAACCTCGAAGTGACCGATGGCGAATTCGTCGTCTTCGTTGGCCCCTCCGGCTGCGGCAAGTCGACCTTGCTCAGGGTCATTGCAGGGTTGGAGGATTCGACCTCGGGCCGCGTGGTGATCGACGGCGCGGATGTCTCTGCAACGCCGCCGGCCAAACGCGGCATCGCCATGGTGTTCCAGACCTACGCGCTCTACCCGCATCTGACGGTGAAGAACAACATGGGCCTTGGCCTCAGGCAGGCGGGCACGCCGGCGGCCGAGATCGACCGCCGCATCGGCATCGCCTCGTCGATGCTGTCGTTGGAACCCTATCTCTCGAGGCGCCCGGCCGAACTCTCCGGCGGCCAGCGCCAGCGTGTCGCCATCGGCCGCGCCGTGGTGCGCGAACCCAAGCTTTTCCTCTTCGACGAGCCGCTGTCGAATCTAGACGCCGCACTGCGTGTCAACACCAGGCTGGAGATCGCGCAGCTGCATCGCCGGCTGAAGGCGACGATGATCTATGTCACCCACGACCAGGTCGAGGCGATGACGCTGGCCGACAAGATCGTCGTGCTAAACGCGGGAAAGATCGAGCAGATCGGCGGCCCGATGGAGCTTTACAATTCGCCGGCTAATGAGTTTGTCGCAGGCTTCATCGGCTCGCCGAAGATGAACTTCGTCGATGGCGGAAGGCTTGGCGAGACGGCCAAGACCATCGGCGTCCGCCCCGAGCACCTGACCGTCGATGCAAAATCCGGCGCCTGGAAGGGCACCGTCGTCCATGCCGAGCATCTCGGCGCCGACACCAACGTTTATCTCGACTGCGAGAAGGCCGGGCTGATCACCGTGCGCATCTTCGGCGTCTACAACGCCGAACCGGGCGCCACGCTCTACGCGACACCGGATCCGGCGAAGACCTATCGGTTCGGGGCGGATGGGAAGGTGCTGAAGTAGGCTGGCGCCGACTCCCCTTCTCCCCCTGTGGGAGAAGGTGGCCGAGCGAAGCTCGGTCGGATAAGGGGTGTTGGAAGGATCGCTGCCTTGAAGATGTGTAAGCGCCTAGAATCCTTCGATGTTTTCACGCCTCATTTCTTCCAGCACTCCTCATCCGTCTCGGCGCTGCGCGCCGGGAGAAGGAAAGCGCTCAGACATCCGCCCTAAACGTCTGCTTCTGCGTACCCATGCCTTCGATACCCAGCTCAACCACGTCTCCCGCCTTCAGGAACACCGGCGGCTTCATGCCCAGCCCAACGCCGGGCGGTGTGCCGGTCGAAATAATGTCGCCCGGATGCAGCGACATGAACTGGCTGAGATAGGAAACGAGGTAGGCGACGCCATAGACCATGGTCTTGGTCGAGCCGTTCTGCATCGTCTTGCCGTTGACCTTCAGCCACATCGGAATGTTCTGCGGGTCCTTCACCTCGTCCTTGGTCACCAGCCAGGGGCCGATCGGCCCGAACGTGTCGCAGGACTTGCCTTTGGTCCATTGGCCCTGGCGCTCGGCCTGGAATGCGCGCTCGGAAACGTCATGCGCGACGCAGTAGCCGGCGACATAATCCAGCGCCTCGGCCTCGGTGACGTATTTCGCGGTCTTGCCGATGACCACGCCAAGCTCGACTTCCCAATCGGTCTTGACCGAGCCGCGCGGAATCAGCACGTCGTCATCAGGCCCGACGATGGCCGAGCTCGCCTTCATGAAGATGATCGGCTCCGGCGGCACGGTGGCGCCGGTCTCGGCGGCATGGTCGGAATAGTTCAGGCCGATGCAGATAAACTTGCCGGTGCCGGCGACGCAGGCGCCGATGCGGGGCTTGCCGGCAACCGCCGGCAGCGACTTCGGATCGAGCTTCGACAGAGCCTGCAATGATTCAGGGTCGAGCGCCTTGCCGGCAATGTCGGTGACATGGGCGGAGAGGTCGCGGATCGTCCCATCCGCATCGAGCAGGCCGGGGCGTTCGCTCCCCGCCTCGCCATAGCGCAGCAGTTTCATAGAATTTTTCTCCCAGTTGCGACCAGAGGCCTCTTAGATCGACCAGCCACCGTCGATATTATAGGCCTGCCCCGACGTATAGGTGGCGCCAGCCAGATAGACGGCGAGATCGGCGATTTCCTCCGGCGTGCCAAGCCGGCCCATGGGCTGGCGAGCGATGAAGGCGGCGCGGGCCGCCTCGTAGTCGCCCTGCGCATGCATGCGGTCCTCCAGCGACGGGCTCTCGACCGTGCCCGGGCAGATAGCGTTGCAGCGTATGCCCTTGCCGACATAGTCGGCGGCGATCGACTTGGTCAGGCCGATGACGGCCGCCTTGGTCAGCCCATAGACGAAGCGGTTCGGCACGCCCTTGGTCGAGCCGGCCAGCGACGACATGTTGATGATCGAGCCGTCGCCGCGCTCCAGCATGCCGGGCAGCACGGCGCGGATAGTGCGGATCATCGAGCGGACATTGAGATCGTAGGCGAAGTCGAGATCGCCGTCCTTCATCTCGAGGATCGAGCCCGAATGGACGAAGCCGGCGCAGTTGAACAGCACGTCGACGGGACCGATCTCGGCGAAGGCCGACGTTACGGCCTCGTCGTTCAGCACGTCGAGCTTGCGCGTCTTGATCCCAGACGTTTTGCCGAGTTCGGCGAGCATTACCTCGTTGATATCAGTGGCATTGACGATGGCGCCCGCCTTGGCGAAAGCCAGCGCGCTTGCCCGGCCTATGCCTTGCGCCGCCGCCGTGACGACAACGACCTTGCCTGCCAGATCCGCCATTCTTTCCTCCTCTGTGGCCGCCCGGTTTTACCGGCACGCGACCAAGGCGCAATGTGCCAGACAGGCACTCTTGTGCCGCCTGCGTCGCCGTTCGCTTTGGGGCAAATGTTTTTTCTCGGTAAAGAGCATCTTTCCTGCCGTCAAGCCCGGACGTCCTCTGCGGGCGCCCGACTGAAGCTCAGTCGCCGTAAGGCACCCAGACATTCTTGACCTCCACGGCACGGCGCAGGAAGGCATCGCCGGCGGCATCGGCCGACGCCCAGTCGAGGCTGCGGCCATTGCCGGTCCAGATGCGCTTGAGGTTGCCGATCGACTCGGCCTCGGCCTTGGCGCAGGTCTCGGCATCGGCGAACACCCAGAGCCCGTCGACATCGTCATGCTTGGCCAAGACGCCGGTCAGTTCGGCGGTGCGGCCGGTGACGATATTGATGGCGCCGGCCGGAACGTCGGAATATTCGATGACCTGGTAGAGGTCGGTAGCAAGCAGCGGATATTTTTCGGAAGGCACCGCGACCACTGTGTTGCCCATGGCGAGCGCCGGCGCCACCAGCGAGATCAGGCCGAGCAAGGGGGCATTGTCGGATGCGACGATGCCGACGACGCCGACCGGCTCGTGCAGCGCCAGCGTAACGGCGCGGGCCGGCGGCTGGTGGACGCGGCCTTCGAACTTGTCGGCCAGCCCGGCATAGAGGAACAGCCGCTCGATCGACAACTCGACCTCCTCGCGCGCGGCCTTGGTGGTGGCGCCGGTAAGCTGGGTGAGTCGCGCGGCGAACTCGTCAGCACGGCCGGAGAGGTTCTCGGCCAGATAGTAAAGCACCTGGCTGCGGTTGTAGGCGGTCGCCGTCGGCCAGCCCCTGCAGCCACGGGCAGCGGCAACGGCGTCGCGGATATCCTTGCGGTTGCCGAGACCGACCTCGCCAGCGAGCTTGCCCTTGGCGGTGGCGACGGCAATCGAATAATTGCCGTCCGGCCGCACCTGTTTGCCGCCGATGAACAGCTTTGCCGTGCGGTCGATGCCGTCGCCTTCCGATCGCTCGACAGGCTGGGCGGAAGCCGTTGCCGGCTTGATGGCGGGGCCAAGCGACAGTTTCACTGACAAATATTCGAACATGCCCTCGCATCCGCCTTCGCGGCCGAAGCCGCTTTCGCGGTAGCCGCCGAAGCCGCAGGCGGCATCGAACATGTTGGTGCCGTTGACCCAGACGACGCCGGCCTTCAACTGCGGTGCGACATGCAAAGCGAGGTTGACGTTCTCGCTCCACACCGAGGCGGCCAAGCCGTAGCGCGTGTTGTTGGCGAGCTCGATCGCCTCCTCGGTGTTGCGGAAGGTCATGGTCGCCAGCACCGGCCCGAACACCTCCTCCTGCGCCAGGATGTTAGCCGGCGAAACGCCTGTGGCAAGCGTCGGCAGATGGTAATAGCCGGAAGACGGCAGCGCCACGTCCGGCTGCCAGCAGACGGCGCCCTGCTTGGCGCCTTCGGCGACCAAACCCTTGACGCGATCGAGCTGGGTCGAATCGACCAGCGGTCCGATATCGGTGTTCTTGTCGAGCGGGCTGCCGACGCGCAGCCGGCTCATCCTCACCTTGACCTTGGCGATGAAGGCTTCGGCGATGCCTTCCTGGACCAGCAGGCGCGAGCCGGCACAGCAGACCTGGCCCTGATTGAACCAGATACCATCGACCAGTCCTTCGACGGCGCTGTCGAGATCGGCGTCCTCGAAGACGACGAAGGCCGACTTGCCGCCAAGCTCCAGCGACAGTTTCTTGCCCGAGCCGGCGGTGGCCTTGCGGATGATCTTGCCGACCTCGGACGACCCGGTGAAGGCAATCTTCTGAATGCCGGGATGATTGACGATGGCCGCGCCCGCTTCCGGGCCGCCATGGACGATGTTGACGACGCCCTTCGGTACGCCTGCCCGTTCGCAGATCTCGGCGAACAGTATGGCGGTCAGCGGGGTGAACTCGGCCGGCTTCAACACCACCGTGCAGCCGGCGGCGAGTGCCGGCGCGATTTTCCAGGCCAGCATCAGCAGCGGGAAGTTCCACGGGATGATCTGGCCGACGACGCCGACACCCTTGTGATCAGGGAAATCCCTGTCCAGCGCCTGCGCCCAGCCGGCATGGTGAATGAAATGGCGGATGGCCAGCGGCACGTCGATGTCGCGGCTTTCGCGGATCGGCTTGCCGTTGTCGATCGATTCCAGCACCGCGAACAGGCGCTGATGACGCTGCATGGCGCGGCCGATGGCGTACAGCACTTTGGCTCGGCTGTAGCCGGAACTGGCGCTCCATTTCGGCAGCGCCTTGGCGGCCGCCGAAACCGCCGCGTCGATATCGGCGGCACCGGCGTCCGAGACCTTGGCCAGCAATTTGCCGGATGAAGGATCGCTGGTGTCGAAGGTCTTGCCGCCGCCGGCTGCCTTCCACTCGCCGCCGATGAACAGGGCTTTCGAGAAGTCGCGCGCGGCCAGCCACGCATCGGCCTCGTTGCGCGCTTCCGGCGCCGGGCCGTATTCCATGGCGTGATAGCGTTCGAGAATGTTCATGGCGCGCTCCCGAAAATCACGCCATCGCGTGGCGGTGATTGGCCGAATAATGGCCAGTCAGATGGTGTTCGAGCTGGCGCTCGATGTCAGTCAAAAGACTCGACGCACCGAAGCGGAACAGCTCCGGCTCCAGCCATGGCCGTCCGAGCTCCTCCTTCATCAGCACCAGCCAGTCGAGCGAGGCCTTGGCCGTGGAAATGCCGCCGGCCGGCTTGAAGCCGATGAGGTAGCCGGTCTCCTCGAAATAGGCGCGGATGGCGCGCACCATGGCGAGGCCGACGGGCAGCGTCGCGTTGACGCTTTCCTTGCCGGTCGAGGTCTTGATGAAATCGGCGCCCGCCATCATCGCCACCATCGACGCCAGCATGACGTTGCGCAGCGTGGCGAGATCGCCGGTGCCGAGGATGACCTTCAGATGCGCCTCGCCGCAGGCGGCGCGCATCGAGACGATCTCGTTATAGAGCTCCTGCCATTTCGCGGCGAAAACCAGCCCGCGCGGAATGACGACGTCGATCTCGTCGGCGCCGTCACTCACCGATGCTTCGATCTCCTGCAGACGCGTCGAAAGCGGGGTGAGGCCGTGCGGGAAAGCGGTGGATACGGCTGCAACGTGGATTCCGGTGCCCCGCAGCGCATCGACGGCGGTGGCTACGAAGGGGTGATAAACGCAGACCGCTGCCGGGCGGATCTTTTCGCCTGAAATGCCAAGACCTTCGACGATGTCGCGGCGGAACGGATTGATCGCCTTGGCGCAGAGCCGGCGCACGCGCTCGTCGGTATCGTTCGAGTTCAGCGTCGTCAGGTCCATGCAGGTGACGGCGCGCAGCAGCCAGGCGGCCTGGTTGTCGGCCTTGATCGAGCGCCGCTTGGTCAGGCTGGCGACGCGGCGTTCCAGCGCCGAACGGTTGACGCTGCGCACGGATTCCATGAAGCCGAGATCGAGCCTCATGCCGGGATTGCGGGCAATGCCGTGCGCTTGCGGCGCCGGGGTGTTGGCGGCGGTGCGCGCCGGCAGCGGCGTGACCTTGGAAGGCCCGGCACCGAGATCGGCTTCGCGGATCGTGCTGCTCATCTCCTGCCCTTTCGTTCAACGACTTGCGTTGAAGATAGCCCGTGAAGCAGCGCTTCACGAGTCCTTCAGACGGTCATAGCGGAAAAAGCCGGCGAAAACAGCTGATTTTGACCGCATGGTCAAAATCAGAGTCTGAGTGCAGCAAACGCTGGACTGCTGGCGTCTCAGCCGACGAAGGCGCGCTCGACGACGAAGCTTGCCGGATGAGACAGCGAGCCTTCCTGGAAGCCGAGGCTTTCGGCAAGTTCCTTGACGTCCTTGAGCATATGCATCGAGCCGCAGATCATGATGCGGTCGGTTTCCGGATTGAGCTTTTCGATGCCGAGGTCGGCATAGAATTTTCCAGAGCCGATCAGCGCGGTGATGCGGCCCATGCGCTCGGACGTCTCGCGCGTCGTCGAATTGTAGAGGGTGACGCGACCGCCGGTCAGCTCACCGATCAGCGGGTCGTTCTCCAGCGCTGCCACCAATTCTTGGCCGTAGGTGAGTTCGGCCTTGTCGCGGCAGGTGTGGGTCAGGATCACCTGCTCGAACTTCTCATAGGTGTCGGGATCGCGCAGCAGACTGGCGAAGGGTGCGATGCCGGTGCCGGTCGAGATCATGAACAGGCGCTTCGCCGGGGTCAGCGCGTCGAGTACCAGCGTGCCGGTCGACTTCTGCCGCATGATGATGGTGTCGCCGACCTGGATCTTCTGCAGTTCCGAGGTCAGCGGGCCGTCCGGCACCTTGATCGAGAAGAATTCCAGTTCGTCGTCCCAGGACGGGCTGGCGATCGAATAGGCGCGGAATACCGGCTTCTCGGCATTGGGCAGGCCGATCATGACGAACTCGCCGGAGCGGAAGCGCAGCGACTGCGGCCGGGTGATGCGGAACGAAAACAGCCGGTCGGTATAGTGCTTCACCGAGACGACGGTTTCGGCATAGACATTGGCCGGTATGGGGAATTGCAACGGCCGGGCGCCGGCGGTGTTGAGCGCGGATGTGGTGTTCATCAAACCTAACCTTCTGGCCCAACCCCGAGGTGCTGACGCCAAACCCTCTCCTGCGCGCCCGAACCAATCAGGTTCCAGCGTGCCGCTTGCATAGTCCGAGACGCTAAGCTCTTGTGTCCGGAATTTATTAGTATACAAATGATATTTGCGTCAAGATACCTGCGTCAAGATGCCCTTGTAAAACGCCTTTCCAAACTGGGACACATCCGTAGTCCGGGAATTTCGAGTTTCGACAATGAAAGAGAAATTATCGGCGCAGACGCTGGATTCCCTGGGCAGCGTCGTCGCCGGCATCGATGTCGGCGGAACCTTTACCGACCTGCTTCTGATTGACGGCCGTGATGGTGGCCGGGTGCATATCGCCAAGACCCCGACCACGGTCGACAACCAGGCCTTCGGCGTCGTCTCGGCGCTCAGTGCCACCGGCTTTCCCATCCACGGCATCGACCTCATCGTCCACGGCACGACCACCACCACCAACGCCGTGCTGGAACGCCGGCTGGCGAAAACCGGCATGATCACCACGCGCGGCTTTCGCGACGTGATCGAGCTCGGCCGGCGGACACGGCCGCAGCCCTATGGCATGACGGGCACCTTCGTCCCGATCATTCCGCGCAACTTGCGGCTCGAAGTGTCGGAGCGCGTCGAAGCCTCGGGTGCGGTGCGCATCCCGCTCGACGAGGCGGAGATGCGGGCGGCGATTTCGCAATTGATCGAGGCCGGTTGCGAATCCCTCGTCATCCATTTCCTGCATTCCTACGCCAATCCGGCGCATGAGCGGCGCGCCGCCGAGATCGCCGCTGAACTTTGGCCGAACGGCTACATTACGTCGGGCCATGCGCTGCTGTCGGAGGCGCGCGAATTCGAACGCGGGGTCACCGCTTCGGTCAACGCGTCGGTGCAGCCAATCCTCGAGCGCTACGTCGAACGGCTGCGCAGGGAATTGGGATCTCAGGGCTATGCCCGCGACTTCCTGATCATGAACGGCAATGGCGGGATGATCTCGGCCCGCTTTGTCACACGTGAATCGGCCAAGACCGTGATGTCCGGCCCGGCCTCCGGCGTCATTGCGGCAGCCTATACCGGCAAACGCGCCGGCTTCGAAAACCTGGTCACCTACGACATGGGCGGTACCTCGACCGACGTGGCGCTGATCCGCAATGCCGAGCCGGCGGTGTCGAACGAGATCGAGATCGAATATGCCATGCCGATCCATGTGCCGATGGTGGCGGTGCACACGGTCGGCGCCGGCGGCGGCTCGATCGCCCGCGTCGATGCCGCAGGCCTGATCCAGATCGGCCCGGAAAGCGCCGGCGCCAATCCGGGCCCAATCTGTTACGGGCGCGGCGGCAGCGAGCCGACCATCACCGACGCCAATCTGGTGCTCGGCCGACTGGCGCCGAAGAAGCTGCTCGCAGTCGAGAACCCGGTCACCATCGAGCATGTCGCCGGCATATTCGAAGACAGGATTGGCCGCCCCACCGGCCTGTCCGGCGTCGAGGCGGCGGGAGCGGTGCTGCGGCTGGGCAACATGAAGATGGCCGGCGCCATCCGCATGGTTTCGGTGTCGCGCGGCCACGACCCGCGCGATTTCGCGCTGTTCGCCTTCGGCGGCGCCGGGCCGCTCCATGCGACCGCTCTGGCGCGCGAGCTCGGCCTGCCGAAGGTGCTGGTGCCGGCGCGGCCGGGCATCACCAACGCGCTCGGCTGTGTCGTCGCCGATCTGCGCCATGATTTCGTCAACACGGTTAACCAGCCGGTGGCCAGTCTAGACGAAACCCAGCTTCACGCGATATTGGAACGGCACCGAAACGAAGGCGAGGAACTGATCGGCAAGGAAGCGGTAAAGCCGGAGACGATCCGCGTCACGCATTCAGCCGACATGCAGTTCGTCGGCCAGACGCACATCATCAACGTGCCGCTGCCGTCGTCATCGGTGACACGCGAGGTACTGCAACAGCTTTTCGAGAAGGCGTATTTCGCCCGCTTCAAGGTCGAGCTGCCGGAGATCCGCGCCAATCTGGTCAACCTCAACACCTCGGTGACCGGTGTCAGGCCGGCGATCGATCTGTCGCAGCTGATCGACCCGGCGGGGCGCGCCACAACGCTCGATGAGGCGCGGCGCGAGGTCCGGCCGGTCTGGTATGGCGGGCGCTGGCACGACACGCCGGTCTATAGCAGGGAAAAGCTGCCGCTCGACGCCGTCATTGAAGGCCCGGCGATCCTCGAGCAGATGGACGCCACCACCGTGCTCGAACCCGGCGACCGGGCGCGTTCGGATGCCGACGGCAACATCATCATCGACATCGGTGAGGCCTGAGATGGCAAAGCTCGACACCATTACGCTTTCGGTCCTTCAGGCAGCGCTGCAGCAGGTCTGCGACGAGATGGACCTGACCTTCTCGCGCGCGGCTTTCTCGCCTGTTATCGCCGAGGCCAATGACCGCTCCGACGGCATCTATTCGGCGGTCGATGGTTCGCTGATCGCGCAAGGCAGCCAGGGCCTGCCGGTGTTCGTCGGCGTCATGCAATATTCGACGCGGACGGTGATCGAGATGATCGCCGATGGCCGCTGCCTGCCGCCCGAGCCGGGCGATATCTACATCGTCAACGACCCCTATCTCGGCGGCACCCATCTGATGGACGTGCGCTTCGCCATGCCGGTCTATCGGAGCGGAAAGATATTCTGCTGGCTGTCGAACACCGGCCACTGGCCCGACATTGGCGGCTCGGTGCCTGGCGGCTTTTCCGCCTCGGCAACGGCGGTCGAGCAGGAAGGCTTGCGCCTGCCGCCGGTGAAACTGTTCAAGAAGGGCGTGCTCGATCCCGAGATCTACGCCATCATCTGCTCCAATATCCGTGTCGCCGACCAGCGCATCGGTGACATCCGCGCGCAGGCGGCGGCATTGCTGATCGGCCAGGATCGGCTCAACGGAATCCTGGACCGTTACGGAGACGAAACGGTGGTCGAGGCGATCGCCGAATTGCGCCGCCGCGCCGCCGAACAGATGCGGGCCAACATATCAGCCATTCCCGACGGCATCTATCGCTCGCAGGCTTTCGTCGATTCCGACGGGGTGGTGAACGAGCCGCTGACCATCGCGCTTGCGGTCGAGAAACGGGGCGACACGCTCAGCTTCGATTTCGCCGGCTCGTCGAAGCCTTGTGCGGGGCCGATGAACAGCGTGCTGGCGACGACGTTGTCCTCGGTCTACTTGGCCATGCGCCACATTTTCCCGGACGTGCCGATCAGCGCTGGCGCGTTCGAGCCGCTGAATGTCAAGCGGCCGGAAGGCACCTTCCTCGACGCCAAATATCCGAGCCCGGTATCGGGCTGCGCGGCCGAGGTTTCGCAGCGCATCGCCGAGGCTGTGTTCGCGGCGATGGTGCAGGCCCTGCCTGACAAGGTGACGGCGGCCCCGGCCGGCTCCAGCGGCAATTTCGCGCTCGGCGGCAACGACCCGGAGCGTGGCCGCGACTATGTCATGTACCAGATCTCCGGCGGCGGCTATGGCGGCAATACCGATCATGATGGCCTCACCAATGGCTGCTCGACCATAGGCATTTCCAAGTCGCCGCCGGTCGAGATCATGGAACAGGCCTTCCCGGTGCTCTACCGCCACTATGCCCTGCGCGAAGGCTCGGGCGGCGCCGGCAAGCATCGCGGCGGCTTCGGCCTCGCCTATGAGGTCGAAATCCTGCGCGGCGACGCCCGCGCCTCCTTCGTCATGGATCATGGCCGTTTCGGCCCACAGGGCGCGTTGGGCGGCAAGGACGGCGCGGTCAATACGGTAACCGTGTTCCGCGACGGCGAGGCCCATGTGCCGCCGCATCTTTCCAAGGAACAGGACATCGCACTGAAGGCCGGCGATCGCGTGCGCGTCGGCACGCCGGGTGGCGGCGGCTATGGCGATCCGAAGGAACGCGACCGGGAATTGGTCGCTCAAGATGTCAGGCTTGGATATTATACGGCCGAGCAAGCCAAGGACATGTTCGGTGCCCCCATTAAGTAAACGAGACAAATTCAAATGCCGTGTCTGTGGCCTCGATCAGTCTCCCGATATGCCGTGGGGCGAGGACGGCCGAGAACCCAGTCACGACATATGTTTCTGCTGCGGAGTAGAGTTCGGTTACGAAGACGACGGCCTCGAAAACTGTTTGTCAATTCGCCGGAATTGGGTGGAAGTTCGGCGATGCGAGTGGTTTGCGCCGAAGGACCGGCCGCTCGACTGGGACATGCCGGCCCAGATTAGGGGCATTCCGTTACCCTATCGAGGGCCACAGGATGAGCTGCTGATCCAAGCGTTTCTAGAAGCTGGAGAGCCGCCTCAACAAGGTTTGGCGGCCTTGAGTGCGGTGGAGAAGCCGGATCAGTAATGCGTCTCACCGGCATGGCGGCACAGGGGCCTTCGCCGATGCGCCGTGATCGCCGCAGGGCATGTCGTTTCCGTCTCCGCCGGGGGCAAAAAAGCCCGTAGACTTCCCGGATCAACGGAGATTTGGATCATGCGCCTTTTCGGTCGTTTCGTGCTTGCCGCGTCCGTCGCCCTGGCTGTCGCAACCGGCGCTACCTCTGCCCAGAACAAGAAACTCAAGCTTGGCACCGAAGGCGCCTATCCACCCTTCAACTATGCCAATGCCGACGGCACGCTGGGCGGGTTCGACATCGATCTAGGCAGAGCGCTGTGCGCCGAGATGAAGACCGAATGCGAGTTCGTCGTGCAGGATTTCGACGGCTCGATCCCGGCACTGCAGGCCGGTAAGTTCGACGCCATCATCAACATCACCATCACGCCGGAACGGGCCGAGAAGGTCGACTTCACGCACAAATACTACCAGACGCCGCCGGCCATCGCGGTGCCGAAGGATTCGACTGTCGCCGGCACTTCGCCCGAGGACCTGAAAGGCAAGGCGCTTGGCGTACAAAGCGCCACGATCCATCAGAATTTCGCCGAGCAGAAATATAGCGGCTCGACCATCAAGCCCTATCCGACCGGCGACGACGCCCGCACCGACATGGTCAACGGTCGCCTCGACGCAGTGATGGACGGCTCCATCCTGCTGACCGAATGGCTGAAGAAGCCCGAGGGCGCTTGCTGCAAATTGCTCGGCACCCTGGCTCCCGACCCGGCCATCCATGGCCCTGGCGTCGGCATCGCCCTGCAGAAGGGCAACAAGGAACTGGCCGACAAGCTCGATGCTGCGATCGACGCGCTGCGCGCCAACGGCAAATACAAGGAAATCAACGACAAGTATTTTGCCTTCGACGTCTACGGCAGCTAGTCGACTAGAAGCCTGCCCTCGAGCTTGACCGACGCCACTCAGCCGAAGCGCCGCGTGGGATGCCTGCGGAGTGAATCGCGCAGGCCGGGAAGGCCTTTCCGGATAGGACGAATTCTCTGCGAGACCCCTCGCGCAACCAGACGCAAGCAGTCACTTTCCCGGCCCTCACTTTTCCCGCTTGACTGACCCGCCGTACCGAATACGCTATTGGGGAAATACCGGCTCTGACCGCCGGGCGGCAAAAATGCCTCGTATGCCTCGCCTTCCGCGGCGGCGGCTGCGGGGCATTGTTATTTTGGGGATTTGCTTGGGACGGCGTATCGAAATCGGCATCCTTTACTCGCGGTCGGGCAACTACCGCCTGCTGTCCGAATCCTGCCGTTCGGGTGCGATGACGGCCATCGCCGATGTCAACACCGATCCCGCCATCCCGATCGAATTCGTTCCGGTGGAGCGCGACCCGCAAGGCAACATCGACGGCTATGCGACTGGCTGCGCCGACATTCTCGCCAACAGCGGCGCGCGCCACATCATTGGCTGCATCACGTCGTGGAGCCGCAAGGAGGTCATTCCGATCCTCGAGCGCGCCGGCGGCACGCTCTGGTACGCCTGCCCCTATGAGGGCTTCGAAGCGAACGAGCATATCGTCTACATGCACGCTTGCCCAAACCAGCATCTCGTCCCGCTGCTGGCCTATGTCGTGCCGCGCTTCGGCGCCAACGGCTTCCTGCTCGGCTCGAACTACATCTGGGGCTGGGAGACCAACCGTGTCGCCCGCGATCTGATCGCCGACGCCGGCGGTAAGGTTTTGGGCGAACGCTATCTGCCGCTCGGCGAGGTCGATGTCTCCAGGCTGATCGCCGAGATCCAGGCCACCCGACCGGATTTCATCCTGAACAACCTGATCGGCTCCTCGTCCTATGCCTTCATCGAGGCCTATGCCGAACTCGCTGGGCGCGACCCGCATTTCAGGCCGGAGCGCTGCCCGATCCTGTCCTGCAATCTCACCGAATGCGAGTTGCCGGCGCTTAATGATGCGGGCAATGGCCACCTTTCCGTCGGGCCGTACTTTCACGATATCTCGGCGGATCGCCCGGGCGGTTCGGCGCCCTCCGTCATGCCTGCCTCGTCCTTCGAGGCGGCGGCCTATGCCTCGGTGCGGACGCTTGCCGATGTCCTCGCCCGCAATCCCGGCGCACAATGGACGGACCTTCCCCAGGCATTTGCCGGAACCTCGTTTCGAACGCCGATCGGCGACATCTCCATCGACCCGCAAACCCAGCACGCCACCTTGCCGGTTGAGATCGGGCGCATCGACGGGACCGCGTTCAAGACCGTCACGCTGACCAAGGGTGTCGCGCCGGATCCCTATCTGTCCCGCTATGACCGGACCGAGACGTTCGGTCGCTCACGGCTCAGGGTGGTGTCGTGAGCAAGGTCCCGCGCATCCCGAATCTCGGCGGCGCCAGGGCCTTTGTCCTGCATCGTCCGCATCCGACGGTGCAGGCGATCACGCGGCAATTGTCGGCCATCGGCCTCGAGACGGTCGCCTGCTGGCCGGAGCTGCCGGCCGAGGCGCTGGCGGCGGATTTCGTCTTCTTCGATGCCGATCTCGGCTTCGACGAACAATTCCCCTGGACGCCGGGCGAGGCGCCGATGCCGCTGGTCGCGCTGATCGGTTCCGAAGCGCCAGGCCGCATCGAATGGGCGCTGTCGCACAAGGCCGACGCCCAGTTGCTGAAGCCGGTCGGCAATGCCGGCGTCTACAGCGCCCTGTTGATCGCGCGGCAAAGTTTCGAGGCGCGCAAGCTTCTGGCAAGCGAGATATCGTCGCTTCGCCTGCGCGTCGCGGAGCGCCAGACCATCGTGCGCGCGGTGGAGGCCTTGTCGAAAGGCGCCGGGGACGGCCGCGCCTATGCGCAGCTCCGGTCGCTGGCGATGAGCTGGCAGATCAGCGTCGAGGAGGCCGCGCGCCGGATCGTGGCGATGACGGAAGAAGGCGGCGATGACCAATCCCATCGCGCCTGACCTTCTGGCAACGGGGCGCATGCCGATCAAGCCACGCACCGGTGTCTGGCGGCGGCTGGTAAAACGCCCTCTGGCGCTGCTCGGCCTGGTCATCATCGCCATCGTCGTGGCCGGCGCGATCTTGGCGCCGTGGCTGACGGGCTACGATCCGAACGAGCAGATGTTCGACGGGCTGACGCTTGAAGGCGCGCCCTTGCCGCCGAATGCCAGCTTCTGGCTGGGCACCGACCTGCTCGGCCGCGATCTGCTGACCCGCATCCTTTTCGGCGCGCGCACCTCGCTGATCATTGGCATCGTCGCCAACGGCGTGGCGCTTTTGATCGGCACGCTGGTCGGCGTCACCGCCGGCTATTTCCGCGGCTGGATCGGCGGTACGCTGATGCGTTTCACCGATCTGATGATGGCCTTTCCGGCGCTGCTGCTCGCCATCTGCCTGGCGGCGGTGCTCCAGCCGAGCCTGTGGATCGTCGCCATGGTGATCGCACTGGTCAACTGGGTGCAGACCGCACGGGTCATCTACACCGAGACCAGCTCACTCGCCGAGCGCGAGTTCATCGACGCCGAGCGTACCATCGGGGCAAGCGCGCCACGCATCCTGTCTCGCCATATCCTGCCGCATCTGCTGCCGACGATCATCGTCTGGGGCACGCTCGGCATCTCGACCACCGTGCTGCTCGAAGCAACGCTCAGCTATCTCGGCATCGGCGTGCAGCCGCCGACCGCCTCCTGGGGCAACATTATTTTCGAGAACCAGACCTATTTCCAGGCGGCGCCCTGGCTGGTCTTCTTTCCGGGTGCGGCGATCTTGGCGCTGGCGCTGGCCTTCAATCTCATCGGCGATGCGCTGCGCGACATCCTCGATCCGACGCAAAGGGGCCGGGCATGATCGCCTATCTCGGCCGCCGGGTCATCCAGTCCGTGCTCATCCTGCTCGGCGTCTCGCTGATCACCTTTGCGCTGCTCTACTTGCTGCCGGCCGACCCCGTCCGCCAGATCGCTGGCCGCAGCGCCACGCCCGAGACGGTCGAGAACATCCGCCGGCAGCTCGGCCTCGATCAGCCCTTCGCCATCCAGTACTGGCACTATCTGACCAGCCTGCTCAGCGGCGATCTCGGACGCTCCTACATCCAGCGTTCCGAAGTCACGGAGCTCATCGTCTCGCGGCTGCCGGCAAGCCTGCTTTTGATGGTCGGCGCCATCCTTTGCGAATTGACGATCGGCCTGACGATGGGCCTGCTTGCCGCCGTCAGGCGCGGCACCGCCACCGACCAGACGCTGATGGTCGCATCCTTCGTCGGCGTCTCGGCGCCGCAATTCGTCGTCGGCCTGCTGCTCCTCTATGTATTCGCCGTGCGGCTCGGCTGGTTTCCGATCGGCGGCTACGGCACCTGGCGCCATTTGGTGCTGCCCTCGCTGACCATGGGGATACTCGGCGCCGGCTGGTACGCGCGCATGATGCGCTCGTCGATGATCGACGTGCTGCGCCAGGACTATATGCGGACCGCCCGCGCCAAGGGCCTTGCGCGCGGCGCCATCATCTTCCGCCACGCACTGCCCAACGCCATCCTGCCGGTCGTCGCCATGATCGGCATCGACATCGGCATCTTCATGGGCGGCATCGTGGTGGTCGAAAGCGTGTTCGGCTGGCCCGGCATCGGCCAGCTTGCCTGGCAGGCAATCCAGCGCGTCGACATTCCGATCATCATGGGCGTCACCCTGGTTTCGGCCTTCGCCATCGTACTCGGCAATCTCCTGGCCGACACCGTCGCACCGTTCATCGACCCGCGCATCAAGCTCAGATGAAAACCAAAAAAGACCGGCAACAACCAGAGAAAGGGAACATGAGATGAAGAAATTCTTGACCTCCACCGTGGCCGTGTCGGCGCTTGCGCTGATGCTCGGCATGACAAGCGTACGCGCCGAAGACGCCGTCGATCCGAACGCCAAGCAGGGCGGCGCGATCACCATCACCTACAAGGACGACGTCGCCACGCTCGATCCGGCCATCGGCTACGACTGGCAGAACTGGTCGATGATCAAGAGCCTGTTCGACGGACTGATGGACTACGAGCCGGGCACCACCAATCTGCGGCCCGACCTCGCCGAGAGCTACGAGATCGCCCCTGACGGCAAGGCCTTCACATTCAAGCTGCGCCACGGGGTGAAGTTCCACAATGGCCGCGAGATGACCGCCGACGACGTGAAATATTCGCTCGACCGCGTCACCAATCCGAAGACGCAGAGCCCCGGCGCCGGCTTCTTCGGCTCGATCAAGGGCTATGACGACGTCGCTGCCGGCAAGGCGGAAGGCCTGGCGGGTGTCACCGTCGTCGATCCCTACACCATCAAGTTCGAACTGACCCGGCCCGACGCCACCTTCCTGCATGTCATGGCCATCAACTTCGCGCATGTCGTGCCAAAGGAGGAGGTCGAGAAATACGGCGCGGACTTCGGCAAGCATCCGGTCGGCACCGGGGCTTTCAAGCTCGCCGAATGGACGCTCGGCCAGCGCGTCGTCTTCGAGCGCAACCCGGACTACTGGCACAAGGGCTTGCCGCATCTCGACAAGGTCAGCTTCGAGATCGGCCAGGAGCCGATCGTGGCGCTGCTGCGGCTGCAGAAGGGCGAGATCGACATTCCCGGCGACGGCATTCCGCCGGCCAAGTTCCAGGAGGTGATGGCCGATCCCGAGCAGAAGGCCCGCGTCGTCGAGGGCGGCCAGTTGCACACCGGCTACATAACCATGAACACCACCATGGCGCCCTTCGACAATGTGAAGGTGCGGCAAGCGGTCAACATGGCGATCAACAAGGACCGTGTCGTCCAGCTGATCAACAACCGTGCGGTGCCGGCCAACCAGCCGTTGCCGCCGTCGATGCCCGGCTACGACAAGGAATTCAAGGGCTATCCGTATGACGTGGCCAAGGCTAAGGCTTTGCTTGCCGAGGCCGGTCATCCCGATGGTTTCGACACGCAGCTGTTCGCCATGAACACCGATCCCAACCCGCGCATCGCGCAGGCGATCCAGCAGGATCTGGCGGCGGTCGGCATCAAGGCCAGCATCCAGTCGCTCGCGCAAGCCAACGTCATCGCAGCCGGCGGCGACAAGGCGGGCGCGCCGATGATCTGGTCCGGCGGCATGGCCTGGATCGCCGATTTCCCCGATCCGTCGAACTTCTACGGGCCGATCCTCGGTTGCGCCGGCGCGGTTCCGGGCGGCTGGAACTGGTCGTGGTACTGCAACAAGGATCTCGATGCCAAGGCGGCGGAGGCCGACTCGGTCGTCGATCCGGCCAAATCAGGCGAACGTGCCAAGATGTGGAGCGCGATCTACGGCAAGATCATGGAAGACGCGCCCTGGGCACCGGTCTTCAACGAGCAGCGCTTCACCATGAAATCGGCCCGGATGGGCGGCGCCGACAATCTCTACGTCGACCCCGTCCATATCCCGATCAACTACGACAATGTGTATGTGACCGATGTGCAATAATTGCGACTACACCATCCACGGTCGCCATCACCATTTCGGCTGGGACAATTCCTTTGTCCCGGCCGAGCGGGTGGCGCCCGGTTCGACGATCGAGTTCCAATGCCTCGATTCGTCCGGCGGCCAACTGCAGGCCGACAGCACCGTTGCCGATATCGCCAAGCTCGACTTCGACAGGATCAACCCGGTGACCGGGCCGATCTTCGTCGAGGGCGCCGAGCCGGGCGACGCGCTGAAGGTGACGATCGAGATGTTCAAGCCGTCCGGCTTCGGCTGGACGGCGAACATACCCGGGTTCGGCCTGCTTGCCGACGACTTCCCGGAACCGGCGCTGAACATCTGGACATACGACGCCACCTCCCTCGAGCCGGCGCTGTTCGGCAGGCAGGCCCGCGTGCCGCTGAAACCCTTTGCCGGCACCATCGGCAATGCGCCGGCTGAAATGGGCCTCCACTCGGTGGTGCCGCCAAGGCGCGTCGGCGGCAATCTCGACATCCGCGATCTCTCGGCCGGCACCACGCTCTATCTGCCGGTGGAGGTGGCGGGTGCGCTGTTTTCGGTCGGCGACACGCATGCCGCGCAGGGCGACGGCGAGGTGTGCGGCACGGCGATCGAAAGCCCGATGGACGTCGTGCTGACGCTCGACCTGGTCAAAGGTGCGCGGCTGAAGACGCCGCGCTTCACTACGCCTGGCCCGGTGACGCGCCATCTCGACGCCAAGGGCTATGAGGTGACGACCGGCATCGGACCGGACCTGATGACAGGCGCCAGGGAAGCTGTCTCCCAGATGGTCGACCTGCTTGCCGGCCGCTACGCAATGGACCCGATCGAGGCCTACATGCTGGTTTCGGTCTGCGGCGATCTCCGGGTCAGCGAGATCGTCGACATGCCGAACTGGGTGGTGTCGTTCTACTTCCCGCGCTGCGTCTTCGAATGAGCAAAGGCGTAACCAGCAAGCGGACCGGGGTTTTTGCCCCGGCCGTTTCGACCACGGCCGGACCGGTGCTGGAAATCTCCGGCCTGACCGTCAGCGTACGTGGCGAAGACGGCGAGCGGCCGGTGGTATCGGACCTATCGTTCTCGCTTGCGCGCGGCGAGACGCTTTGCATTGCCGGTGAATCCGGGTCCGGCAAATCGATGACCGCGCTGGCGATCATGCAGTTGCTGCCGCAGCCGGCCGCCCGGATAGATTCCGGCACGATCCGGCTTCGCGCCAGAGATCGGGGCGATATGGATCGGAGCGACATCGATTTGGCCCTGCTCGATGAACGCCGGATGCGCCACATTCGCGGCGACCGCATCGCGATGATCTTCCAGGAGCCGATGACATCGCTCAATCCGGTGCTGTCGATCGGCCGGCAGCTGATCGAGTCTATCGAAGCCCATACCGGCCTCTCCCGCGCCGAGGCGCGCCGGCGCGCTATCGAGGCGCTGAAGGCCGTCCGCATCCCGGAAGCCGAAAGCCGGCTGAAACAGTATCCGCACGAGCTGTCGGGCGGCATGCGCCAGCGCGTGATGATCGCCATGGCGCTGGCGCTGAAACCGGATGTACTGATCGCCGACGAGCCGACGACGGCGCTAGATGTCACCGTGCAAGGCGAGGTGCTGGAACTGCTGCGCGATCTGCAGCGCGAGCACGGCACCAGCGTCATCCTGATCACCCACGACATGGGCGTGGTCGCCGAAATGGCCGATCGCGTCATCATCATGCGGCACGGCCGCATGATCGAGGAGGGAACAGCCGCCGACATTTTTGCCCGCCCGCAAGCCGACTACACCCGCGAGCTGCTCGCCGCCGTGCCGCGCATCGGAACCGGCGTTGGCCGCCGGAAATCCGTCGAATCGGAAATGCGCGGGAGTGTCGCTGTCGTCAACGATCTGCATGTCCGCTTCGACCTGCACGGCGGCTTCTTCGGCAGGGTGAACCGCCGTGTCCATGCCGTCGAAGGCGTCAGCTTTTCGATCGCGCCGCACGAGACGCTGGCGCTGGTCGGCGAATCCGGCTGCGGCAAGTCGACCACCGCCAAGGCGCTGGCCGGGCTTGTGCCCTACCACGGCGATATCGTGATCGGCGGGCGCAATCTGGCGGGCCTTGGCCGTGACGAGCGCAAGGCGGTTCGCCGCGACGTGCAGATGATCTTCCAGGATCCCTATGCCTCGCTCGACCCGCGCATGCGCGTTGGCGACCTCGTCGCCGAGCCGCTGTTGATCCATGGCATCGCCTCGAAGGAAGAGCGCGGCCAGCTTGTGGCGGCGCTGTTCGAACGCGTCGGCCTGTCGGCCGACCAGATGGAGCTTTACCCTCACGAATTCTCGGGCGGCCAGCGCCAGCGCATCTGCATCGCCCGCGCTCTGGCGCTCAGGCCCAAACTCATCATCGCCGACGAAAGCGTTTCGGCGCTCGACGTGTCGGTGCA
This sequence comes from Mesorhizobium tianshanense, assembly GCF_007830515.1. GTDB lineage: Bacteria > Pseudomonadota > Alphaproteobacteria > Rhizobiales > Rhizobiaceae > Mesorhizobium > Mesorhizobium tianshanense. The sequence goes on along the minus strand of NZ_VLKT01000008.1, from coordinate 115,097 downwards.
GGCCCGCGTGCTCGACCTGTTGAAGGAGTTGCAGCGCGAGTTCGGCGTCGCCTATCTGTTCATCTCGCACGACATGGCCGTGGTCGAGAACATTTCCGATCGTGTCGCCGTCATGTATCTCGGCCAGATCGTCGAAATGGGCACCCGCGACCAGGTCTTTTCGAACCCGCGCCACCCCTACACGAGGCGCTTGATCGAGGCCGTGCCGGTGCCCGATCCGGCAAGACGCCGGCCGCGCTTCGCGCGTCTCGATCAGGAGATCCCGAGCCCGACGCGAAAAATCGGCGAAGACCCGCCGAAACTGGCCCTGAAGGATCTTGGCAACGGTCATCTCGTTGCTGTTTCCTGACGCCCGCGAGGGCCGTCACCTCAAACCTGATCCGCGATCAGTCGATATTGGTCAGGCCGACGATACCTGGCGAAGTCGAAATTCACCTTGCGGCATATGGCAATGAGGTCGAGATCGGCGCGATGGACGATCACCTCGTCGTCGAGCGACATCGCCTGCGCAGCGATTTCGCCGGTCGGTGCGATGATGCAGGAGCCGCCGATCAAGGCCTGGCCGTCCTCGACGCCGGCCTTGGCCGCCGCCGCGACCCAGACCGTGTTCTGATAGGCGCCGGCCTGCATCGGCAGATGATTGTGGAACATGCGCAGATGCGCCAGCGCCGGCGCTTCGTCGAGCAGCAGCGGCGTGTTGTAGCCGATAAGGACAATCTCCGCGCCGTTGAGACAGAGCATGCGGTAGGTCTCCGGCCAGCGCCGGTCGTTGCAGATGGCCATGCCGAAGCGCACGCCGCGATAGGCGAAAACCGGAAAACCGAGATTGCCGGGCTCGAAATAACGGCGTTCCAGATGCACGGTCGTGCCCGGTTCCGGCTCGCTCGATCCAGGCACATGGATTTTGCGATAGCGCCCGACAAGCTTGCCGTCCTGCCCGACCAGATCCATCGTGTTGAAGCGGCGCGTTACCCCGTCTTCGCGCGTCAGCTCGGCATATCCGAGCGCGAAGCCCATCTTGAGGCGCGCCGCGGCGTCGTAAAGGCGTTGCGTCTGTGGGCCAGGCATAGCCGGCTCGAAGAACGCCTCGATCTCGGCCTCGTCGTCGATCCGCCAGCGCGGAAAGAAGGTCGTGAGCGCCAGTTCGGGAAACACCGCGATTTCAGCGCCGGCGGCGGCCGCTCTTTCCAGAAGGGCGACGAGCCGATCCACCGTTTCGGCCCGTTGCGCGCTTTTCTGTATCGGGCCGGTCTGGCAGACCGCGATGGTCAGGTCTCGAGCCATCGTCGTCTCCTCAGGCTGCCGCTGTGACCATGATCTCGACGCGATAGCCGTCGCCGGCGAGCCGGGCCTCGACCGTTGCCCGCACCGGCATGGCGCTTTTGTCGATCCATTGATCCCAGGCGGTGTTCATCTTGTCGAAGTCGGCAACGTCGCGCAGCCATACCGTGGCGCTTAGGATCCTGGTCTTGTCGCTGCCGGCCTTCGCCAGATAGGTATCGATCTTGGCGAGCACGTCACGCGTCTGCTGCGTCGTGTCGCCCGACAGATCGTCGGCCGTCATGCCGGCCAGATAGACAATTCCATTGTGACTGAGCACGCGGCAGAAGCGGGGTCCATTCTCGAAGCGTTCGATCGTCATGCGGTCATCCTTACTCACTGTGCTTTTTCCTCCGGCGCGGATGTCGTCCTGATCCGGCCAGGCGCAAGATCGCCCGGCTCGATGTCTTGACGCAACAGATCATCCGACAAACGTCCGGTGCGGATCAGGTCGCGGCATGCCCTGGCCAGGGCCGGCGATGTTTTGATGCCGTAGCCGCCCTGGCCTGCCAGCCAGAAAAAACCTTCGGCCTTGGCGTCGAAGCCCACCACGGGCGAGGCGTCGCTGACAAAGCTGCGCAGGCCCGCCCATTGATGTTCTATCCTGCGCACATCGATCGTCGTCGCGCGCTGCAGGCGATCGACCCCGACGGCGACGTCGAAATCGTCGGGATAGGCGTCCATCGGCTCGCTCGGGGTCGCATCAGCCGGCGAGACGAAAATCCGGCCGGCGTCCGGCTTGAAGTAGAATTCCTCGCCGACATCGTTGGCGAGCGGCCAGCCGGCAATGGAGACGCCATCTGGTGCTGCGACATGGAACGCGGTGCGACGCTTTGGCACGAGCCCGATCGGAGCAACGCCGGCCAAAGCGGCGATCCTGTCCGCCCAGGCGCCGGCCGCGTTGACGAGGACACGCGCGGTGAACAGTCCCTGGCTGGTCTGCAAGATCCAGCGATCCTTGTGCCGCTCGATCGCATCGACGCCTGCATCAGTGACGATCCGCCCGCCACGCTTGCGCGCATTGCGCAGGAAACCCTGATGAAACTCGTTGACGTCGATCTCGCGAGAGTCCGGTTCGACGATCGCACCAGCGACATAATCCGATCGCAGCGCAGGCACGCGCGCCAACGCCTCCTCGGGGCTGATCCGATGGATCGACGGAACAAGTTGGCGGGCCTTTTCGAGTTCCTCTTCAAGCCGGCTAAGCTGATCCTGGCGCGCGATAGTCAGCATGCCACGCGGAAGCATCAAGGGATGTTCGCAAAAACCCTCTGGCGGCGCTTCGAGAAAAGACCGGCTGGCGATCGCCAGCCGTCGGATGATGGCGTTGCCGTAATTCTCCGTAAAGCTCGCGGCCGACCGGCCGGTGGAGTGGTAGCCGCAATGGCTTTCGCGCTCAAGCAGGATGACCGAGGAGACGGCCGCCAGTTCATAGGCCGCGCTCGCTCCGGCAATGCCGCCGCCGATGATCGCGATATCGGCTTCTTGTATCGAGGCGCCGTCGGGAGACGTCATCGTCAGTAACCGCGAACGGGATCGACAACGTTTTCGAGCGGTTCACCCCGCAGAAAGCGGCTGAGATTGTCGGCAAACATGCGCAGGGCCTCCTTCTCCCAGCCGTCATAAACCGACGAACAATGCGGTGTGACGATCACGTTCTCATAGCTCCAGATCGGGTGATCCTTTGGCAGTGGCTCGGTTGAAAAGACGTCGAGCGCAGCGCCTTTGATGCGGCCGCCGTCAAGAGCCGACAGCAGTGCTGTCTCATCGACGACACCACCACGCGAAACGTCGATGAGCACCGCCGTCGGCTTCATCTCGGCAAACGCCGCAGTACCGATCAACCCTCGCGTCGCCTCCAGCAACGGCACGCAACAGGCGATGAAGTCGGCCCGGACCCAAAGCCCGGGCAAGTCCTCGATGCCGTGAACTTCGTCGACATGGTCGGTTGGCCTGGGATGCGCACGCACACCGAGCGTCGTGAGCCCCAGGGCCTTGGCGCGCCGGGCCAATGCCTGCCCGGTCCTGCCGAGGCCGAGCAGCAGCAAGGTTTTGCCCTGGATCGGCTCGACCGTGCCAGCGACCCATGTCCGTTCACGCTGATATCTGGCGAAATTTCGAAGACCCAGCGAGAACGACAGCATCGCTCCCAGCGCGTATTCGGCCATCACATCGGCCGCGACTCCGGCGGCGTTCGTCACCGTCACCTTTTCGGGGTTCCAGTGACCCAGATGATCCGTCCCCGACCCGCCGACCGACACCCATTTCACCGTCGGGCTTTCCAGGAGAGCGGAGCGCGGGAAGCGCGCTGTACCGTCGAAGCGCACCGAGTAGACGATCTCGGCTTTTGTCTCGTCTATCAAGGCGGCCAGACCGGCGTAGCTGTCACAAGGGTAAACCGACAGCCCCGGATGCCTGTCCCGCAACACCTTCATCGCCACGGCTGGCGCGTTGGTGTGGAGGATTACGCTAGGGCCGGCTGCCATCGTCACGATCGAGGGCCAAGGCGCGGCGCGATTTCCGCCGAGATGCGCCGATGCACGCCGTCCAGACTTTCTGCGAAGGCATCGAAGACGTTCATTGTGTGTCCTGTGCCGCTGGTTCTGGATCGTCGCCGGCCGGCAAAATAGTACCAGCTCGGCAAGACTTTGGGGTCAGACAGCACACGTCAGGCATTCTCGCGACGCTCAGACCCACCGCCGGACGCGTCGCTTGTAGTCGAGATACGCATCGCCGAACCGCCGTTCCAGGTAGGCCTCTTCGCGTGCGACGACGCCGTAGCGGACCGTGATGGCAAGCGGCAGCGTAAGGATCAGGACCCATGGGCTTTGTGTCGCGACGCCGATGCCGCCATACATGAGAAAAAAGCCGAGATAGATGGGATTGCGGGTCCAGCGGTAAATGCCGGTGGTCACGAGCACGCGGGCGGGCTGGTTCGTGGGCAAAGGCGTCGCGGCCCGGGAGAAGTTGCGGACTCCCGCGGCAAAAGACACAAGACCGATGAGGATCAGGGACCCGGCGACGATCCAGGGCACCCCGTCGGCCTCCGGAATTGCGAACGGCAAAGGCAGCAGGCGATCCAAGACGAGACCGACCAGAATAGCGGCAGGAAAGAAAACGATCGGTCGCCCGACGACGCCTGCCGTTCCGGTGTCGGTCACTTGTTGCCCAGCCGGGTCCATTTCCATGTCTGCTCCCGCAGATGCTGGAGGCTACGAAGCCGAGAGTTGCCCAGAAACGACAACCAAGGTGTCATTCTAGAAGTTGACAACAGAGGTGTCAATCGCAGAAATTGGCACAGACAGAAGGAACGGAAGCGATGGCGACGGCACGACACAGGACTGAGGTGGTCCGGACGGGGGCGGGGCCCATCGTTGACAGCAAGGCCGAGGCGATTACCGAGCTGATGCTCGAAGTGGCCCAGTGCTTCTTCAGAATACGGGCTCTCGGCCAGAAGACAGGGCTCATCACCAGTTGGGGCGGCGGTGCGTTCGGCTTCATGCGGAGCCTCGCGCTGCTTGGTCCGCTCACCGTGCCGCAGATCGCCCAGATGCGACCCACCAGCCGTCAGCGCATGCAGAGGCTGGCGGATGAGCTTGCTACCGAGGGGTTAGTCGAATTCGTCGACAATCCGAAGCACCGGCGCTCGAAGCTTGTGCAGCTGACGCGTAAAGGCGGAGCGCGCTACGGCGAATTGAACGCCCAGCTCATGGCGATCGCCTCGACCATGGGCGTCGCTCTCGACGAAGCGGATATCCGCAAGACCGCCGGGATCGTGCGGCAGCTGAGCGACGATGTGAAAGCGCGGTCGGAGCAGCCGTCATAGTACGCTGCGGCATTCCGGATGTTGTTAGCTTAACTCGGACAGTGGTCCGTCAGTCCGGTTTTTGTAGCGATTTGTCGTTACGGCATTGCACCAGCGGGAGGATTTCGCCCGAGATCACTCTGGTGATCCTTTGTTGGCTGGCGTTGGTCACCACGGTCATGCACGCACATCCGTAGCCGTAGCCCGACCCAGGCACATTGGTCTCGACGAATTGCCGGTCGTCAAAGGCCGGCACATTGTCGATGCCTTTGGGATCCGGTCGTCCCTGCATCTGGATCCACCAATCCCCGTCCCTGTCTGTCAGGATAAGGTTGCCGGGTGTCGGGCTGGAGTACCAGCCACAACGGCGCTCGGCATAGGCGGTCGCGGGCAGCGCCATGGCAAGGCAGAAACAGATGGCGAACAGCAGGCGCATGAAAATCTCCTCCTCGCTTTGGAGGCCTTATGGCTTCAACTCCGTGTCGTAATTTTCTTCGATCAATGCGCAATGAAGCGTCACAGGTTGCTTTTGGACAGCGCTGAGTGGACCGTCGATGAAATCGCAGCCGAGCAGATTGTCCGAACTGCTCTTGCGCGCCGATGCAACGTTGACGTTGACCTTGGGAGGGCCGGCGAGCCAGTCGAGACGCTTGGTGTCGACCTTTGCGCCGCTGATATGGGCGGGGCCACCTGCGCCCGGTATCGCCACCTCGTCGTTTTGCTGCTCGAGATCGATTTGGCCGATCTCGTTGGCGTGCCTCTCGGCGCTCCGCTTCGGATCGCCGTAATAGTCGACGAAGACAACGATCCCCTCCTTTTCGGCCGCGAGCTTGGCCGCTGCCTTTTTGGAAAGCGTGACGTTAATGTCGAAGCTCATGTTACCCTGGGCTGTTGCCGGCACGGCACATGCAGCTGCCGCAATCGTCATTGCGAGCGATGATCCATGGCGTTTCACAATCCACCCTCCTTCAAGCCCTCGCGCGATTGTGATGCCCCTCGCACCCTTTCATGTCAGGCGCCGACGTCACGCTCGCCGCCGCTTGATTGTGATATGTGTCAATTCGCGGCAGGAACGGGGCAGCTCATGTCCCCTTCCTCGCATTTCAGGTAACCCTCGAAATCCTTGACACGGGATTGCGCCAGGCTGTCCATGCACTGCGCGACGAGCATCGGCATCATGCTTCCTCCGGCCGCTCCTGTAGTCTGGAAGCTGCACTCCGCGTCGCGAAACTTGACCCAATCCCTCTGCGCTTGAACGAGAAGCTTCTTGCTATCCGCATCGTCCTTCAGACGGACTTCGATCTGCTTGTAAAGCTCATTGAGCTTCTTATCGGATTTCTTGAACGCGGCATCGGCGCACGCGTTCAGGGCAGGCTGATCCTTGGCGGCGTCGTAGCACTTGTCCTGGGCAAAGGCGAAAGCCGGCATGGCCAGAACCATGGCAGCGGTCAGTATCGCGGGTTTCATCGATTATCCTCCGTTTAGAAATCCATCTTGTTGACGGGTCGGGATTCCCCGCGCCATCGGGGTTCGTCGCCGGCACGATCGGCCGTTAATTGGCATCGTCATCGTCCGATCCGTCAGCGTCATCGGTACTGTCATCCGACGCATCGTCATCCGTGCTGTCGTCGGCAGTGTCGGTGCTGTTTTTGTCGTCATCACCGTCCGTTGAGTCGCTATCGTCGTTCTGATCGCCCGGATCGTCCTGATCATCGGAACTATTGTCATCGGCATCGGGAGGAGACGCGACTGCGTCCGGATTGTCGTCGCGGGGCTGCGAGTCGTCCCCGCGATAACTTGTGTCACCAAGGTTTGTCTCCATCTCGTCGTCGTATTCATCGACAATCTGCGTCCACTCCTGACGGTTGTCGACACTCGTCCATTGCGAAATATTGTTGATGGAGATGTTGGTGTTGAAGTTGTTGACCGTGATGTTGGTGTTTACCTCGACGACATCCGGTCCTCGGTTCACGCCAAACAGAAAATGAGTGCAACCCTCCTCCTTGCTTTGCTGCAGGCTCATCAATCGTCATCGTCGTCGTCCGGTGAACTGTCGTCGTCCGGTGTGTCGACCTCGCAGCCGATGCCGCGGCATCCTTGGTAGTTGCCTTGCGTATCGAAGTTGGGGTTGCCCCCCCTGTCGTACTGCGGTCTGTCGTCGATGCTTTGATCCCCGTCGTCGGGATCGTCGACCTTGCACCCGAGTCCGCGGCAGCCGGTGTAGCGGCCCCGTGTATCGAAGTTGGGATTGCCGTTCCGGTCGAACTGCGGCCGGTCATCATAGCCGTCATCGGTTGTACAGCCGGCGAAGGCCAACAATGCAGTGATCAGGGTCGCATAGAGTATGGATTTCATGATTATTCCCCTAGCTGGCTTGCGGCGACACCTTGTCCGTCAGATCCATGGTCGATAGCCGATGGTGATACGGACCAGATTCCGGCGATAAACGGCAGATTGAGTACCTGCCGGAACCTGATGGTCCTCGGGCCGGAAACGTCCGGCATCGTGATGTTCCAGAGCCATAGGAGGAGAGCGGACAGGATTGCCACGACGGCGACAATGCCAACGGCGATAGCTGCCAGATCCGGCATATCTGTCCCTCCATCCGAAGGCTGTTACAGGCGACCGTCCCCGCTCCTGTCGGCCGCGTAAAGTCCTTCATGATCCGGTTTTGTTGCTGATCAAAGGCGCAGCTTGCTGGAAGATTGCACGGAAGTGCAACATAAGGCAAGTTTAGATTCATACAGGTGATTAAACTTTAAATTAGAAATTTCTAACAAGCTAAGATATTCTCTAAATTTGGGGACTTATTCCTTTAACCGTTGCACAATATTGCAAACAACCCGGGATACGCCTTCCGGAATAGGGCATCGAACACCATCGCGTCGTAGAGATGCCGGTCGGTACGCAGGAAATCCCGGGATTGCCAGGATGTTTCACCCGTCCTCATCCCGGCCACCGTTGCCGCGTGGCCCGCCGTCTACATCGATGTCTCACACATCAGTAATTGACGTTAAAACATTTCAATGTATGCTGCAGCGCTGAGACATCATATCTCAAAGCTGAGCCGCGGGGTCTCCGGTGATAACTGCTCCACAATTGCGCGCCGCCAGGGCGCTGCTCGGTATCGACCAGCGCAGGCTTGCCGAGTTGTCCGGCCTTTCGGTCCCGACAATTCAGCGCATGGAAGCCAGCGAGGCGATGATCAGGGGCAATGTCGATTCCTTGATGAAACTGATTGCGGCACTTGGGGCTGCCGGCATCGAGTTGATCGGGGAAGGCGCGACCAGCCAGGCCGGCGGACGGGGCGTGCGGCTGAAGGCGAACCACAATCCAGCCAGGACTTCCGGCGCCGACGATGCGGAAGCCGAGGTCGGCGGGAGCCTGCCGTGACGTCGATCGTTTCCCTTCTCTTGTGGGGTGTCGCCGCGTTCTTGGGAGCCGCCGTACTGGCTGTCGCCGTCAGCCGGCGCGGCTCGGCGACGCATCTGGTCTATGGCGCGACCCTTGGCATCTCGGCCGCCATGTTCGCGATCGCCGCAGCCGCGCTGATAGGCGATCCCGCCGGTGTGTCCACTGTCACGCTGCCGCTCGGGCTGCCGTGGATCGGCGCTCATTTCCGTCTCGACGCGCTGTCGGCATTCTTTCTGGTCGTCGTCAATCTGGGCGGCGCCGTGGCCAGCCTCTATGGGCTTGGCTACGGCCATCACGAACCTGCACCACACCGGGTGCTGCCGTTCTTCCCGGCCTTTCTTGCCGGCATGAATCTGGTCGTGCTGGCCGACGACGCCTTCACCTTCCTGCTGTCCTGGGAGTTCATGTCGCTCGCCTCGTGGGCGCTCGTCATGGCGCACCATCGCGAACAGGACAATACGCGGGCGGGCTACATCTATCTGGTGATGGCGAGCTTCGGCACACTGGCGCTGCTGCTCGCTTTCGGCCTGCTGGCCGGACCGGACGGAACCTACACGTTCGACGCGATGCGTGCCGCCGAGCCAAGCGGGCTCGTTGCCGCCGCCGCCCTGGTTCTCATGCTGCTCGGCGCCGGCTCCAAGGCGGGCCTCGTCCCGCTCCACGTCTGGCTGCCGCTCGCTCATCCGGCGGCGCCAAGCCATGTCTCGGCCCTGATGAGCGGCGTCATGACGAAAGTCGCCGTCTATGGCTTCATACGCGTCATTTTCGACCTGCTCGGTGAGCCGGCATGGTGGTCGGGCGTCGTCGTGCTTTTCCTCGGCGGCCTGACGGCGGTGCTCGGCATCCTCTATGCCTTGATGGAAAAGGACCTCAAGCGGCTCCTTGCTTACAGCACCATCGAAAACATCGGCGTTATCTTCGTTAGCCTTGGCCTTGCGCTCGCCTTCAAGGCCAATGCGATGCCGTCGGCCGCGGCACTGGCCCTCACCGCAGCGCTGTTCCACGTTCTCAACCATTCCTTTTTCAAGAGCCTGCTGTTTTTCGGCGCGGGCGCCGTGCTCACGGTGACCGGCGAGCGCAACATGGAGAAGCTGGGCGGTCTTATCCATCGCATGCCGCTGACCAGTTTTGTCTTTCTCGTCGGCTGCGTTTCGATCTCGGCGCTGCCGCCCTTCAACGGCTTCGTCTCCGAATGGCTGGCCTTCCAGGCCATATTGCAGAGCCCCGATCTGCCGCAATGGGGACTGAAGGTGATGGTGCCCGCTGTCGGCGGCCTGCTGGCATTGTCGGCGGCGCTGGCCGCGGCCTGTTTCGTCAAGGCGTTTGGCATCACGTTTCTCGGCCGGCCGCGCTCGGCGGCGGTGGAGCAGGCGCGGGAGGTCGATCGCTACTCGCTGGCGGCGATGTTCATTCTCGCGGGCCTTTGTCTGCTTGCCGGCATTCTGCCGGGCCTGGTCATAGACGGTCTTTCACCGGTGACGCTTTCGCTCATCGGCAACCGCATGCCGGTGCAGATGGCGCAGCCCTGGCTGTCGATCGTGCCGATCGCCGAGAGCCGCAGCTCCTACAACGGCCTGCTGGTGTTTGTGTTCATTGCAATCTCCGCATCGCTTGCGGCGTTCGTCATTCACCGTTTCGCCTCCCATGCGCTGCGTCGCGGCCCCGCCTGGGGCTGCGGCTTTCCCGACGTCACGCCGGCCGCGCAATACACGGCCGTCAGTTTCGCGCAGCCCATTCGCCGCGTCTTCGGCACATTCGCATTCCGCGCCCGGGAAAAGGTCGAAATGCCGCCGCCGGGCGCCACCGCTCCGGCACGCCTCACCGTGGAAATCCACGATGTGGTCTGGGAGACTTTTTACCAGCCGATCGCCGGCGCGGTCGGCTATGCGACCGAGAAGCTGAACCGTCTGCAGTTCCTGACCATCCGGCGCTATCTGACCCTGGTCTTCCTCTACCTCGTCACCTTGCTTCTGGTGCTCGCGCTATGGCCCTGATCCTTGAACTGGCCGTCCAGGGCGCGCAGATGATGCTGGTGCTTTTGCTGGCACCGCTGCTGACCGGCTTCGTGCGCAAGGTGAAGGCGAGACTGCAGCGCCGCCGGGGACCTTCGCTGATCCAGCCCTACCGCGATCTCCTGCGGCTGATGCGCAAGGAGGTCGTCCTGGCCGACACCGCATCCTGGCTGTTTCGCGTCATACCCTATCTGATCTTTGCCGCCACCTGGGTCGCAGCCGCGCTCATCCCGACATTCGCCACCGGCCTCACCTTCAGTTGGACCGCCGATCTCATCGCCATTGTCGCGCTGCTTGGCAGCGCGCGGTTCTTCCTGGCTCTGGCCGGCATGGATGTCGGCACGAGCTTTGGCGGCATCGGCGCAAGCCGCGAGGTGATGATCGCTTCATTGGCCGAGCCCGCCATGCTCCTGATCGTGTTCAGCCTGGCGCTCGTCGCCGGCGCGACGCAGCTCTCCACCGTCGCCGCCGTCATGGGCTCGCCGGAGCTCGGCCTGCGGGTCTCGCTCGGCATGTCGCTGATCGCTCTCGTCATGGTGGCGCTCGCCGAAAACGCCCGCATACCGGTGGACAATCCATCCACCCACCTGGAACTCACCATGGTTCACGAGGCGATGGTGCTGGAATATTCCGGCCGCCACCTGGCGATGATCGAGTTCGCTGCCTTCCTCAAGCTGCTGCTCTATGTGTCGCTGATTTCCTGCGTCTTCATTCCCTGGGGGCTGGTGACCGCTCGGTCCGGACCGGGAGCCTATGCTCTGGGCGTCGCTGTCTACATCGGCAAGCTTGCCGTGGCCGGCATTCTGCTTGCCGTGTTCGAGACCGCCATCGCCAAGATGCGCGTCTTCCGCGTCCCGGATTTCCTCGGTGCCGCCCTCATGCTGGCCCTGCTCGGCACGCTCTTGCTGTTCGTCTCACGGAGCCTTTGATGAACGGTCTCACCTTCGACATCGCCCATCTGCTCGCCGGCGGCCTGGTGCTGGTCAGCTTCATGATGCTGTATCAGGATCGCCTGTTTGCGCTGATCAACGTCTTTGCGCTTCATGCGATCGTGCTGGCTTTGTCCGTGGCCTGGCAGGCCTACGTCCAGGAGGCCCATCACCTTTATGTCACCGCGGCGATCGCCCTTATCTTCAAGGCGATCGTCATTCCCGTCGGGCTTCATCGCATCATCCAGCGGCTCGGCATTCATCGCGACATCGAGACCGCCGTCGGCATCGGCTCGACCATGCTGGCCGGCATCGGCCTGGTCGCCCTGTCCATGGTGCTGATGCTGCGGGTGACGCCCGAAGCCGACCCGCTGGCGCGTGAGGATCTGGCCTTCGCGCTGTCGATAATATTGCTGGGCCTGCTGGTGATGGTCACCCGCCGCAACGCCGTCAGCCAGGTTGTCGGGTTCATGTCGCTGGAGAACGGCCTGGTGCTGGCCGCCACCGGCGCCAAGGGCATGCCGCTGGTCGTCGAGATCAGCGTCGCCTTCTCGATCCTGATCGCCTTCATCGTCATCGGTGTCTTCCTGTTCCGCATCCGCGAGAGGTTCGACTCGGTCGATGTCGGCGCGCTCGACGACTACAGGGGAGAACGCCGTTGACCGCTCCCTTCGACGCGGTGGCCGCCATCCTGCTGATCCCCGTCGGCGCGGCAGCACTCCTGGCGGCGCTGCCGAACTACAAGATGTCGGCGGGCCTGAACGTCGCCGCGAGCTTCCTGACCTTGCTTGCCGCGCTGTCGCTGTTCGTCACCGACCGGCCGCAGCCGGGCCAGTACCTGCTCGTCGACGATCTCAACATCGTCTTCATCGTGCTCAACACATTCGTCGGCTTCACCACCAGCGTGTTCAGCGCGTCTTACATCGCGCACGAACTGGAGACCGGCCGGCTGACCGCGCCGAACCTGCGATTCTACCACGCGATGTACCAGATCATGATGTTCGGCATGAACCTCGCCTTCGTGTCGAACAACATCGGTTTGATGTGGGTGGCGGTGGAGCTCGCGACGCTGACAACCGTGCTCATGGTCGGCATCTATCGCACGCATGAAGCGCTGGAGGCCGCCTGGAAATATTTCATCCTGGGAAGCGTCGGCATCGCGCTTGCGCTGTTCGGCACCATCCTCGTCTACATGGCTGCACAACCGGTCGTCGGCGAGGGCACCAACGCCATGGTCTGGACGGTGCTGATCGAACAGGCGGCGCTTTTCGACCCGGCTCTGCTCAACGTCGCCTTCGTCTTTCTGCTGCTCGGCTACGGCACCAAGGTCGGCCTTGCCCCCTTGCATGCCTGGCTGCCCGATGCGCATGCCGAAGGCCCGACGCCGATCTCGGCGGTGCTGTCGGGCCTGCTGCTGAACGTCGCGCTCTATGCCGTGCTGCGCTTCAAGATGCTGCTCGCCGCAAGCCCGGAGGCGATAGCCCCGGGACCGCTGATGGTGGCGATGGGGCTCACCTCGCTCATCTTCGCGGCCTTCATGCTCTACCGCCGCCGCGACATCAAACGCCTGTTCGCATACTCCTCGATCGAGCACATGGGCATCATCGTGTTCGCGTTCGGCATGGGCGGCCCGCTCGCGAACTTTGCCGGCCTGCTGCACATGGTCATGCACAGCCTGACCAAGTCGGCGATCTTCTTCGCGGTCGGACACATCGCGCAGGTGAAGGGGACACAAAAGATCGCCGACATAAGGGGGCTGACGGAAACGCATCCCGGGCTCGGCTGGGCGCTCGTCGTCGGCGTCGTTGCCATTGCCGGCCTGCCTCCGCTCGGCATCTTCATGAGCGAATTCCTAGTCGTGAGCTCGACCTTCGCCAGGCAGCCGCTGCTGGCGATCCCGTTGGTGTTCGGGCTTCTCATCGCCTTCGGCGCGCTGCTGCTGCGGCTGACCGGCGTCGCCTTCGGCGAGCCGCGCGGCAGCACCGCGCCCGTCGAGGCATCCTACGTGCCCATGTATTCCCACCTGGCCCTGGTGGCTGGCGCCGGGATCTACCTGCCGGCGCCTCTGGTCACCTGGTTCCAGCACGTCGCGACCATCCTGGGATGAAGCGGATGAGCAAAAGAAAGATGCCCGCGCTGATCGACCTCATCGAGGCCGGCCGACCTGTCGAGCACCACGCCCCCTGGCGGCGCGCCATGGTGGCACCGAAAACCTGGAACCTTGCCGTCGAGCAGCTTGCCGAGGGCCGCTGGAGCATGCTCGGTCTTTGGGGAGAGCCGGAGATCGTCCACATGGCGCTTCTCGACGCGGCCGACATCGGCGTCATCAGCCTGAAATGCCCCGGCGGCCGCTACCCATCGGTCGGCCAGCTTCATCCGCCGGCACTGCGCCTCGAGCGCACCGCCGCGGACCTGTTCGGGCTCTCGCCGCAAGGGCTTCCCGATACCCGTCGCTGGCTCGATCACGGCCAATGGGGCATCAGTTATCCCCTGGCAGCGGGGGCATCGGCGGCGCGGTCACAGGCGCCCACCACGGCTTCCGCCTACCGCTTCCTGCCCGCGGAAGGCGACGGCCTACACCAGATCCCCGTCGGGCCCGTGCATGCCGGCATCATCGAGCCGGGGCATTTCCGCTTCACCGCAAGCGGCGAAACGGTAGTCCGGCTGGAAGAGCGTCTCGGCTACGTGCACAAGGGCATCGAGGGCCTGATGGCGGGTTCGCCTGTCGAGCGCGCCGCCAGGCTGGCGGGCCGGACGTCCGGCGACAGCACCGTTGCCTATTCGCTTGCCTTTGCCCGTGCGGTCGAAGCCGCGCTCGGTGTCGAGGCTCCGCCGCGCGCGGTCTGGCTGCGGGCGCTGATGGCCGAACTGGAGCGTCTTGCCAACCATCTCGGCGATATCGGCGCCATCTGCAATGATGCTGCCTTCGCGCTCATGCATGCCCATTGCGGCGTGCTGCGCGAACGCGTGCTGCGCGCCGGCGATGCGGCCTTCGGCCATCGCCTGATGCGCGACCGCATCGTGCCGGGCGGGGTGGCAAGCGACCTGGGCGAAGCGGGGATGGCCGCAGTTCTGTCCGCGATCACCGAGATCAGGCAGCGCTTTCCCTATCTGGTCGAACTCTACGACAACACGGCGTCGCTGCAGGACCGGACCGTCGCCACCGGCCGGCTCAAGCCGGAACTCGCCCGCCAATATGCGGCGGGCGGCTATGTCGGCCGCGCCTCCGGCCGGGATTTTGATGCGCGCCGCAGCCCAGGCTATCCGCCCTATGATGAACTCGCCTTCGACGTTCCTGTCCTCCAGGAGGGCGACGTGAATGCGCGTGTCTGGATCCGCATCCGCGAGGTCGAGCAGAGCCTGTCCCTGGTCGAACAGATCCTCGAACGGCTGCCCGACGGCCCGATCAGCGTCGGCATCCCCGAGCCGCCGCGTGAAGGCATGGCGCTAGACGGTATGGCGCTTGTCGAGGGGTTCCGCGGCGACATTCTGGCCTGGCTGCGCATTGGCGCGGGCGGCTTGGTCGAGCGCTGTCACCTGCGCGACCCGTCATGGTTTCAATGGCCGCTGCTCGAAGCGGCGATCGAGGGCAACATCGTCGCCGACTTTCCGCTCTGCAACAAGTCGTTCAACTGCTCCTATTCCGGCCACGATCTCTAGAACCATGATCCCGAAAAGGTCAGCGAAAGCAAAAAGAATCATGGTCAAACAAGAAGGCACGCTGTCATGCGCAAGCTTCTCTTCGAAAGCCTGATACGCCCCCCGCTCACCGAGCCTCCACCGGCGGCGAGCGATGCCGCGGTCGACGAGCTCGCCCGCGCCCTCGATGGCGCTGCCCGCATGCGGCTGGGCCGAAGCCTGTCGATCCGGGCGGTCGACGCCGGTTCCTGCAACGGCTGCGAACTCGAGATGCATGCGCTCAGCAACGCCTTCTACGACATCGAGCGCTTCGGCATCCGCTTCGTCGCCTCGCCGCGCCATGCCGACGTGCTGCTCGTCACCGGGCCGGTCACCAAAAACATGCGCGAGGCGCTGAAGCGAACCTGGGACGCGACACCCAACCCCAAATGGGTGGTCGCCCTCGGCGACTGCGCCAGAAACGGCGGCTGCTTCGCCGGCAGCTACGCCGTCACGGGCGGCGTGTCGGAGGTGCTGCCCGTCGATCTGCACATTCCAGGCTGCCCGCCGCCGCCGGTGGAGATTCTGAAGGGGCTGCTGGCGCTGCTGGATGGGGTGAATGCAGGGACGGGTGCTGGCAGGGGCTGATGGCGGCTGTATCCGCTAGGGACCTAGTCCGAATGGCGCACCCGACAGGATTCGACCTGTCACCTCTGACTTCGGAGGGCAGTGGTCTTCCAATGGTTCGTCGAACTCCGGGCAACACCAGTCACTCGCTCGAACCGACATTGCTATTTGAGACAGCTCCCGAGAATGTCCACACCCGTTACGGAGCGGAATACGACCGTGGCAAAAACTGCACCAGACAATGCAATCCCACAGATTACAATGAGAGCTGTGCGGTGCCAGCAGAGCCGAGTCTTCAGAGCCTTGAATGCGTCCGAGAACATTGCACTGATTTCGCTGAAGTCGCGTGTGAGCTTCCTTGACTGACGGTCGATATCAGCTCCTATCGACTTGAGCGTGTACCATTGATTGACGCAGGACCCGATGAGGAGCGCGGCAAATAGCCAAGCGCCGGCGGTAACAGCGAGATTTGCCCATGCCTCCGGACCGCAGACGTTGGCCGCCTTCAGTTGCGTGGCGACAACGACGGTGGCTACTGGGAGCCCGAGAAGCTGACCTTGAATGTCGACGAACGTCTTGTGCATCCGGCTGACGTAGTCGGATTGGGCGGCTTCGACCTCTCCGCGGATTTTCGAGTAGGAGAAACTTGACGCGAATAGTCTATAGCCGTCGCGAACGCGACTGGCGATCTCTCCGGCATTTTGCGCGAGATACATAAAGCGGTTTTCGGACGGCTGTGAGACTGTCAGCGCAATGACCGCGTTCGTCAGGATCGCAAGACGCTGCTCGGTGTGTACAGCGCCGTCCAGCGCTTCCCTGATCGCCGAGACGCCGTCCGGGTCGATCAACTTCAGGTCCGACGCTTCGAAGCGAATTGGTATCTCGACCCTATTCTCTTTGAAGTAAACGAACGTCTGTCGCTGCACATCTAGAAACAAGGCCGTCTTGCCAAGCAAGCCAACGAACTCAAGCATCTTTCTATAGCGAACCATCTGCTCGGTCGGCGGCGTTTTGCCTGAATGCGTACTGTCACCCTTGATGAAGAAGGCTGTCGGTTCCCGCGTCCTGGCTTCAGGAGAGGCAATCACGCCGTCCCAATTGTCAGCCAAAACACCCAGCGAGAGCCGCGGAGAGCCGATCCGTGCCGGAATTGTCTTGCCGACACCGATAGCCGTTTGATCTACCAACGCTGCAAGATTAGCATCATACTCTGCCTTGTCGGACGTCTCGACCAACTCGAAGGTCTGGGCGATGTTCTCAGTTTGGACGAAGACGTTGGCGTTATCGCCCTCCTGCCACTTGGCATTCTGATAGATCTCGAGCAGGTCGCTCCAAGCGATGGATCTAGCCATCGCGCATTTCCTCGCCCAACTCTCGCTGCATATCCTCTGGTACATCCATCAGAGTTATCGACTTCTCCTCTGGATTGTACCTAACCTTGCCGGCGTGGAGAGCCCTTCGCTCAAACTCAACTGACCAATTTGCTGTCTTCTTCTTGAAGTTCACAAGCCCCTTCAGGGCTCGCCGGTCAGCGACGAAGCCGTCGTTAAGGCTGAGTTTGGGGTCTGCAAGAACTTCGACAAGGGCTTCTGGGTTTTCCGGGTGAAGCTCGTTCGCGAGGGTGGCAAAGTCGACCGGCCTGTCGTCTCGGGCGTCGCGGTCACAGATACTTAGGGCCTTGTCCATGAACATCTCTCGTTGCGCAGCATCAAACTTTTGCCGATCGGCAAATGTCTTGAGCGCGTTGACGAGAGACGTCGTCTCCACGCGACTCTGAATCGTCGTATCGCAACCGAGAAATTCCTTGAAGTAGTCCGAGACGGCGCCCTTGCCCTTTAAGAACCCTATGTAGCGCTGCTCTCCTGCGGCCCACCCGGTGACGCCCACACGGCCGGCAAAGCGGAAACCTTCGACGTCGAGATGTTTGACATCCTCAAGGTCCTGATTGGCCGTCAGGGCGGCGCTAAGCTTGTCGGTTACGATAGCGACCAAAAGATATTGAGCTTTCTCTCGCTCGAAGTGCGCGAAAAAGACGTGTCCACCGGTGGAGGCTGACTTCGCTTGTGCCTGCTTCGCCAGCGTCGCCATCAGGGCGAGTGTTAACGCTTCAAAATCCGTCGTTCCTTCGAGGTAATTTTGGAGATTAGTCGAAGTAGGATAGTTCACGGTGTCACTCGCGAATTTACCATAGGCCTTCGATGCTCGCCGCGCGTAAAGCTTGTGCAGTTCGTCAATCAGCCGTGTGGCTGTTTGACTAACGGCAATAGCGCTATTTCCCGACAATACGGTATAGGCACCATCGACGCCCCGCTGCTGATGATGAATAGCAACCGAAAATATGTGGTTTGTCATGTCGTCCCCCCAAGCAAATGTAAGGCAATTTACTTGGTAAGACTTATCAAAACTTTAAATAATTGATATTACTGCCCTTCCCGAGAGATGGGTGACAGTTCATTCCGGATAGATGGGTTACACTTTCGGCCCTTTGCAAGGAGAGCAAGGTGCCTTGGAAGGAGTGTAACGTCATGGAAGAGCGGCTGAAGTTCATCGCCCGGCTTCTGGACGGTGAGAAGATGGCGATGCTTTGCCGGGATTTCGATATTTCGCGCAAGACCGGCTACAAGATCCTCGCGCGCTACAACGATAGCGGGCTGGAAGGGCTGACGGACCGGTCGCGCCGGCCTTACCGCCACGCCAATCAGCTTCCGTTTCAAATCGAGAAGCTGATTGTGCGCCTGAAGCAGGACAAGCCGACATGGGGCGCGCCGAAGATACGCGAGCGGCTGGCCCGGCTGTATCCCGATGTGCACAGGCCTGCGATCTCGACAGTGCATGCGGTGCTCGACCGGCACGGCATGGTCGAGCGCCGCAAGCGGCGGCGCAACAGGGCGAAGGGGACAGCGCTTTCAAACGGCTGTCGACCCAACGAGCTGTGGTGCGCCGATTACAAGGGTGAGTTCATGCTCGCCGACCGGCGCTATTGCTATCCGCTGACCATCACCGACTTTGCCAGCCGCAATCTCATCGCCTGCGAGGCGCTCTCGACCACCAAGGAAGCCTATGCCTTCACCGTGTTCGAGAGCGTATTCAAGGAGTTCGGGCTGCCGAGCGCGATCAGGACCGACAATGGCGTGCCCTTCGCCAGCCCCAACGCGCTGTTCAACCTCAGCAAGCTGTCGGTCTGGTGGCTGCGCCTGGGCATCGACATCGAGCGCATCAAGCCGGGCTGCCCGCAGCAGAACGGGCGCCATGAGCGCATGCACCTCACCTTGAAGAAGGAAACCACCAAACCGGCAGGCGCCAATTTCCTTCAGCAGCAGGCCAGGTTCGATGAATTCATCGACGAGTTCAACTCAGAACGCCCGCACCAGGCGCTCGACATGGACTGTCCGGCAGAGCGTTACGCGCCCTCAACGCGTCCCTATGCTGGTCTGCCCGATCTCGACTATCCGTTCCACGACAAGGCCGTCACCGTCACCACATGCGGCCGCATCTGCTACAATCGCAAGAAGATCAATCTCAGCCTCGTCTTTGCTGGCCAGACCGTCGGCATCAAACAGGTCGAGGACCACATCTGGCTGGCTAGCTTCATGGACTACGATTTGGGATACTTCGATGACGAGACATGCAGGCTCGAACCACTCCAAAACCCCTTCGGGCCAAAAGTGTTACCCATGTCTCCGGTATAAACCGTAACCCATGTGTCCGGAACGGACCACAAGATACTGGCGCACCCGACAGGATTCGAACCTGTGACCTCTGCCTTCGGAGGGCAGCGCTCTATCCAGCTGAGCTACGGGTGCCTTCAGGACCGGTGATCCGGAAAACGAACCAGCCGGTAAACCGGCCAGCCACGGCTTCTTAGCGGAAGCAGGCGCGGGCTTCAACGGGCAAGTGGCCGGCGGCAGGGCTGCGAACTCGGAATAACGCATTTTTCGGATTCCACGGAGGCCCACGATCTGCAGCGGCCATGATCCTCGAAGGTGCGAGCAAGCCCGAAGGCCGACAACCCACGGTTCTATCGGAGAATGGCACCGAAGCCCGAAAAGAAAAACCCGCCTCGGCGGGCGGGTCGTTGGCGCAGTCAGCACCATGAATAAATTCCTAGCATAACTGCCGTCACCTGTCAAGTTGAAACTGACACGGATCGCTGACGCCGATCACGAGCTCGCCCCCGCCGAACCTCACTCCTGCGCATACAGCAGCCGCGTTGTGGCGGCCGTCGCCGTCGAGAGGCTGCGCTGGATCAGCGCCTCGACGTGGTCGTTGCGCTGGCGCGCGCTGTCGGCGCCCATCACCACGAGGATGAGCCGGCGGCCGTCGGCATCGTAGGAGGTGACGATGTTGAAGCCGGAGGCTCTGATATAGCCTGTCTTGATGCCGTTGACGCCGCGGACGCGGCCGAGCATGTCGTTGTGGCCGCGCACCAGCCTGCCCCGGAACATGAAGTCGCTTTCGGAGAAATAGTGGAAATGCTGCGGGAAGCGGGCGCGCAACGCCATGCCGAGCACCGCCATGTCGCGCGCCGTCGTCTGCTGGACGCCGTCCGGCAGGCCAGACGCGTTGCGGAAGACGGTGCTGCGCATGCCGAGCTGGCGCGCCCTGGCGGTCATCGTCGCGGCAAACGCGTCTTCGCTGCCGCCGAGATATTCTGCGACGGCGACCGCCACGTCATTGGCCGATTTGACGACGATCGCCCGGATCGCCGTTTCGACATCGATCGTCTCGCCGCGCCTGAAGCGCAGCTTGGTCGGCGGCTGCCCGGCGGCGTTGGCCGAGACCGGGATTTGCGTTGCCTTGCTGATGCGGCCGGACTCCAGCGCCTCGAACAGAAGGTAGAGCGTCATCATCTTGGTCAGCGACGCCGGATAGCGCGGCGCCGTCGAATTGGCTTCGTACAGCGTCTTGCCGCTGCTGGCGTCGATGACGACAGCCGCATATTTCTGCGGCGCAGCCGGCACCGCCAACATGGTCTCCGGCGGCGTCGTCGTCGTACAGCCGGCGACAAACAGCAGCAGCGCAAGTGCGGCGGCAAATCTTGGGATGAGCGGAAAGAGGCGCAGTTTGGACAAGATGGGACTGAACGCAAGCTGTTGCTGAAACGGACGGAAACTAGCGTAACGCAATGGCGCCGTCCATTTGGTTAACATTGGTCGTGGGCGGGACCATCGCCTGTCCACAGATCCTGGGACGGACCGGCGCTGCGCAGGTCCTGGCGCGGAAATGCCTGCTGCCCGGCTTGCGCAACCGGCACCAGGCGGGCTTTGTTGGCATCGACAGAATCAGCAGGTGCGCCATGGACGGGATCACGATCAAGGCAAAGGGCATTTCGGTAACGGTCGATCTCACCGTCGGCCATCTTGCAGACATGGCGGTCGATATCGACGGGCGCCGGCTAAAACCGTTGCATCGCGCGCCCTGGATCGACGAACCGCGCGAGACGCTGCCGCAGGACCTGCCCGCCGGCACCGTTCGCCTGTCCGGCGATTTTCTCTGCGCGCCGTTTTCGCGTAGCGATGTCGAGGCGGCCCCCCTGCATGGCTGGCCGGCCAACAGCCCCTGGGATGTCGTCGGCAGCGCGGCGACGGTCGATGGCTGGCGGGCCGTTTTCAGGTTGCGGCACAAGGTCATGGGCGCGACGGTCGACAAGATCCTCACCCTGCGCGACGATCATCCCTTTCTCTACCAGGAACATGTCTTTTCCGGCGGTTCGGGCGCGATTTCCGTCGCCCATCATCCGATGACGGTGATGAAGGACGGCGGCAGGCTCGCCTTCTCGCCGAAGCGATTCGCGGCAACGCCGGATGATCCGCTGGAGCCTGATCCGGCCCGCGGCCGTTTCCTGCTTGCCTATCCCGCGCGTTCCACCGACCTGACGCGCTTTCCCGCCGCCGGTGGCGGCACGCTCGACCTGACCGACTATCGCATGGACCAGAGCCGGGAGGATTTCGTCACGCTGGTCGAGGCCGATCATGGCGGACCGGGCTGGACCGCGCTGGCGCGCCGGGCGGAAGCCGATCTCGTTCTGGTGCTGAAGAACCCGGCCGAACTGCCGGTCACCATGCTGTGGGTCAGCAATGGCGGCCGCGACTACGCGCCGTGGAGCGGCCGCCACCGCGGCGTGCTCGGCATAGAGGACGGCCGCACCGCGCTCGGCCATGCCGCATCGCTGGGCGACAACTGGCTGAAGCGGGAAGGGGTGGCGACCGACTTTGCGCTTGGCGAAGGCCGCAATGTCTCGTTCCGCCACGTCATCGGCGCTGTGCCCCAACAAGCCGGCGGCGAGCCGCCGCGCGACATCGCCACCGCACAGGGGCATATGCGCCTCATGGCCGTCGACGGTTCGACGCGGGACGTCGCTTTCGACAGCGATTTCCTGCGGATCGGCAGGTCGGTCCCAGCCTGAGCGGGCTGCCCCGGGCAATCGCTTCAGGTCTGCGCTGCCCTCACCCTCCCCTCCTTGAGGCAGGGCAATCGCATAGGGATTCTTGCGAAGAGGACCCCCACCCCTAACCCCTCCCCACAAGGGGGAGGGGAACTTTGCGGTTGCACCGTCCAGCAGCAAACTTCGACGGTCCTGGCTGAAATAGCGGCGGCATCGTCCCCCTCCCCCTTGTGGGGAGGGGTTAGGGGTGGGGGTACGCGGCCGGGCAAATGACTCAAACTTCCTTATGCGGTTCCTTCAACAATCCCGGATTTGAAATTCCCGCGAACTACCGCCAAGATGCGATCGGAAACGCCCAGCCGGAAAGGCTCCCCAGAAAGGCTACCATGTCCGAGGTCGCTCATCTCGCCGCCACCATCTTCAAGCGCGCCGGCAAGGCGCAGCGCTTTGTCGTCGCCATTGCCGGCCCTCCGGGCGCCGGCAAGTCGACGCTTTCGGCCCGCCTGCATGAGCTGCTGCCGGAAGGCGCGGCCGAAATCGTGCCGATGGATGGGTTCCACTACGACGATGTCGTGCTCGAGGTGCGCGGCCTGCGCGCGCGAAAGGGCGCCCCGGAAACCTTTGACTTTGCCGGCTTCGAAACGTTGCTGAAGCGCATCCGCGCGGCCGAACCCGACATCGCCATTCCGGTGTTCGACAGGAGCATGGAATTGTCGCGCGCCGCCGCCTCGATCGTCGCTGCCGAGACCAAGTTCATCCTGGTCGAGGGCAATTACCTGCTGCTTGACGAGGAACCCTGGTCGCGGCTGGCGCCGCTGTTCGATTTCTCGATTTTCGTCGATGTGCCGCGCGCCGAACTCGAGCGCCGGCTGCTCGAGCGATGGCACGAGCATGGCCGCTCCGACGAGGATGCCCGCGCCTGGATCGCCTCCAACGACATGCCCAACATCGATCGCGTGCTTGCCCGCCGCCGCCCTGCCGATCTGGTGATCGGCGATCAAGCCTGATTTGCGGGGAAGCGCCGCCGGAACCTTAAGACTTTCCGGCCGTTATGTCAGCTACGGCAATGATGCTGACATGAGGGAGCCGTCCGATGGCAACCAAGGCAAGAAAGCCCGCGCCCGCCAAGGGCAGGGCAACTCGATCAAAGGCAATTGAATCCAAGACAGGCGCTGGCCCGGCTGTCGCCGCGCGGTCCAAGGATGCGGCAAAGCCAACCTTTGGCAAGGCGGCACCGAAGAAGGTGGTGCCGGCCGCAGCTAGGGCCACGGCAAAACCCACCCCAAAACCCGCCAAGTCCAAAAAGCCGGCACCCAGCGGCGGGTCCATGGCGGGTAACGCCATGCGTACGGTCAGGACCACGGCCAATGTCGCGGCCGGCGCGGTTGTCGCCACGGCCCGGGGCGCCGCGTCCCTTGCCGCCTCCGTCATGGGCAAGGGCGGCCCAAAAACCGGGGCCAAGGCAAAATAGGCAGAGCCGCCCCACGGCCTGCCCGTCAGGCTCTCGCCGGAATGTTCAGGCCCCTTTGCACCGCCGGCCGGGCAAGGCCGCGCTCCAGCCAGGCCGCGACATCGGGAAAGTCGTCGAAGCCGACGAGTTCCCGCGCCTCATAGAAGCCGATCAAATTGCGCACCCAGCCCAGCATGGAGATGTCGGCGATGGTGTAGTCGTCGGCCATGATCCAGCTGCGGCCCTTCAGCCTCGCCTCGAGCACGCCGATCAGCCGCCGCGATTCGTCGCGATAGCGCTCCAGCGGGCGCTTGTCGGCGATCTCGCGTCCGGCGAATTTGTGGAAGAAGCCGACCTGGCCGAACATCGGCCCGATGAAGGCCATCTGGAAGAACACCCACTGGATCGTTTCGTAGCGCCGGATAGGGTCGGCGGGGACCAGCCTGCCGGTTTTCTCACTGAGATAGAGCAGGATGGCGCCGGATTCGAACAGCCCGATCGGCTTGCCGCCCGGGCCATTCGGATCGATCATCGCCGGTATCTTGCCGTTGGGATTCAGCGACAGGAATTCCGGCGTCCAGCTTTCGTTTCTGCCGATGTTCACCGCATGCGCCTCGTAGGGCAGGCCGAGTTCCTCCAGCGCGATAGACACCTTCACCCCGTTCGGCGTCTGGGCCGAATAGAGCTGGATGCGGTCGGGATGGCTGGCCGGCCAGCGTGTGGTGATTGGAAAAGCGGTCAGGTCGGACATCGAAAACTCCTGGGGGATTTTTGCGCGGATGCGCGCGGCGCACGAAAAGTCCGCCCTATCGGGATGTGGATGAACCCGCGGTCAGACCGCCTTGAACGCCAGCACCGCATTGGTGCCGCCGAAGGCGAAGCCGTTGCTGATCGCGGCGCGCACCTTGCGCTCGCGCGCCACGTTCGGCGTGATGTCGAGATCGCAATCGGCGTCGGTTTCGCGAAAATTGGCCGTCGGCGGCACGATGCCTTCGCGGATCGCCATCACGCAGGCGATCAGCTCCAGGGCACCCGACGCGCCGAGGCAGTGGGCGTGCATCGATTTGGTCGAGGAGATCGAAAGCCTGTAGGCATGGTCGCCGAAGACGCGCTTGATCGCCGCCGTCTCGATCTGGTCGTTGGCCTTGGTGCCGGTGCCGTGCGCATTGACATAGTCGATGTCTTCCGGGTTGAGCCCGGCATCGGCGAGGCAGAAGCGCATCGCCGCCTCCGGCCCTTCGATGGTCGGCGCGACGATGTCGGACGCATCACCGGAAATGCCGGCGCCGGCAATTTCGGCCAGAATCGTGGCGCCGCGCGCCATGGCATGCTCGTAGGTTTCCAGCACAGCCATGCCGGCGCCTTCGCCGAGCACCAGGCCCTGGCGATCGGCGGAAAACGGCCGGCACGTGTCGGGCGAAAGCACCCTGAGCGCCTCCCAGCCTTTCAGGATGCCCCAGACCAGCGGCGCATCGGTACCGCCGGCGACCATGATATCGGCGCGGCCGAGCCTGATCTGGTCGACCGCCGATGCAATGGCGTGGTTGGACGAGGAGCAGGCAGAGGTTATGCCGAAGACCGGTCCGCGCAGGCCGAGATTCATGCTGACATGGCCGGCCGCGGCGCCCGGCATCACTTTCGGCACGGTGAAGATGCCGACGCGATTCTTTCCTTCGAGCAGGACGGCGCGATAGCTTTCTTCGATCGCCTCCCAGCCGCAGACGCCGACGCCGACGATGGTGCCCATCCGGTAGGTGTTGGCTTCTTGCGGGGTCAATCCGGCCTGTTGCGCGGCCTCCCGCGCGGCGATCGTCGCCAGCAGGCTGAAGCGGTCCATCGACACGACCTGCTTGCGGTCGATGCCGTGATCGGGAAGCGTCCTGATTTCGCAGCCGACCCTGATTTTCAGGTCATGCAGCTCCGAATTGACGATTGGGCCGATGGCCGAGCGGCCGGCGCGCATCTCGCCCCAGATCGCGGGCGCATTGGTGCCGAGGCCGCATATGCCGCCGATGCCGGTAATGACGACGCGCTTGTGCATTCAGTCAGGCTTTTTTCGCGATCAGCGCGCGAACCGCCTCGACCATGTCGCCGACGTTCTTCAGGTTGCTCCAGGCATCGACCGTGTTCATCTCGATCTCGATGCCGTACTGTTCCTCGAGATCGAAGATGATCTCCGTCAGTTCCAGCGAATGGATGCCAAGTGAGGTCAGTTCCGTATTGGTGGTGATTTCTTCGCCACCGGGTTCGGCATGAGCCTTGATCTTCGCGATAATGTCCGTTGCCAACTGATCGGCCATTCGGTTCCTTCCCCAACCTTGTCGTTTCCCGACGCCAACTGATCAGCGCCTCTTTTTTCCCCGGATTCGAATCGTCATCGTCGCCTTTTACCCGCCAGGCACTGCGTGACCGTACCAAGATGGCTCCTCTATAGAAACCGAAACGCTGTCAAGCAACAAGCTATATCGACAAAGCCGTCGCAGTGCTTAACGTTGGCGCCGTGGACACGATCGAACATGACTTGACCTTTGCGCCGCCGGCCCAGCGCGCCGCCGGATTGGCGCAGCTCGGCTGCGACAGGAATGGCGGCCGCACGCGTCTTCGGCGCCTCTATCAGGATGGTTCTGCCAAGATCCGCATGCCGGCAGTCTCGGCCGATCCGCTCGAAGCGGTCTTGATCAACACCGCCGGCGGGCTGACCGGCGGCGACAGCCTCGGCTGGGAGATCGATGTCGGCGCCGGCGCCGCCGCCTCTATCACGACACAGGCCTGCGAGAAGGTCTACCGCGCCGCATCCGATCGCGCCGAGGTGCGGGTGAAGCTGACGGTCGGCGCTGGCGGCCGAATCGCCTGGCTGCCGCAGGAAACCATCGTCTTTGATCGATCGGTCTTTGCCCGCAGGCTCGACCTGGAGCTTGCCGCCGGTGCCGAGGCGCTGGTGCTCGAGGCAACCGTCTTCGGCCGTCTCGCCATGGGCGAAGGCGCGACGCATGGCAATTTCCATGACCGCTGGCGCGTCAGCCAGGACGGAGCGCTCGTTCATGCCGAGGATTTCCGCATCGGGCCCGGCATTGCGGCCATTCTCAGCCGTTCCGCGGTGGCCGGCGGCGCCATCGCCATGGCGACGGTGCTGATGATCTCGCCGCGGGTGGAAGCTCTACTCGATCCGGCTCGGGACATTATCGGCGGCCAGGGCGACGCCAGTGCCTGGAGCGTGAAGAAATCTGGCAAGCTTCTTGCGAGGCTGTTTGCCGAGGACGGCTACCAGCTCCGCAAGCGGCTGGTTCCGCTTGTCGAATTGCTCAACGGACGGGCGGGTCTGCCCAAATTATGGTCACTCTGATTCCGATTACGCCATTCTAGGGAAACGCATGAACCTGACGCCAAGGGAAAAGGACAAGCTGCTCATCGCCATGGCAGCGATTGTGGCGCGCAAGCGGCTCGAACGCGGCGTCAAGCTCAATCACCCGGAGGCGATCGCGCTGATCACCGATTTCGTCGTCGAGGGCGCCCGCGACGGCCGCCTGGTCGCCGAGCTGATGGAGGCCGGCGCCCATGTCGTGACCCGTACGCAGGTGATGGAGGGCATCGCCGAAATGATCCACGACGTCCAGGTCGAGGCGACGTTTCCCGACGGCACCAAGCTGGTGACCGTGCACGAACCGATACGATGAGGAGAGGCAAATGCTTGAGCTGCGCCCCAACTGCGAATGTTGCGACAAGGACCTGCCGCCGGAGGCGACGGACGTGCTGATCTGCACCTTCGAATGCACCTTCTGCGCCGATTGCGTGGAATATGTGCTGGGCGGCGTCTGCCCGAACTGTGGCGGCAATTTTGCACCGCGCCCGATCCGCCCGACGGCGATGCTGGAGAAATATCCAGCCTCGACCAAGCGCGTGCTCAAGTCCGGGGGCTGCGGTCCCCGCAAGGCCGCCTGACCGGCATCATTCCCATAACGGAAGGCATACAGATGATCCCCGCAACGATGAAACGTACCACCCTCTCGGCGATCCTGCTTCTGGCCGCGGCGATGCCCGCCTTTGCCCATGTCGGCATCGGCACGACCTCGTCCTTCAGCGCCGGCTTCTTGCATCCGCTCTCCGGCCTCGACCACATGACGGTGATGATCGCGGTCGGGTTGTGGGCGGCGCTCAAGGGTGGCAAGGCGGTTGTTGCCTGGCCGCTCGCCTTCATCGGCGTCATGTTGGCGGGCGGTACGCTCGGCATGCTGCAGGTGCCAGTGCCGTTCGTCGAACCAGGCATACTGGCGTCCGTCGTGGTGCTGGGACTGCTGGTCGCGCTCGCGGTCGATCTTCCCGTCTCGGCCGGCGTCGCCATCATCGGCCTGTTCGCGATGTTCCACGGTCACGCCCACGGCACCGAGGTGCCTGAAAACGCCGGCGGGCTCGACTATATGGCCGGCTTTGCCGTTGCCACCGCGTTGCTCCATGCCGTCGGCATCGCTGCCGGCCTTGGCTTTGGCGTCAGGTTCCCCGGCCTCGCCCGCGCCGCTGGCGGCGCCTGTGCTGCCGTCGGCGCCGGCCTCGTCTTCGGCGTCTTGTGAGGCTGGCGATGATCCCGGGCGAAATCATCGCAGCAGGCGGCGAGATCGAACTGAACAAGGGCCAGCCGACCATCACCATGAAAGTGGCCAACAGCGGCGACCGGCCGATCCAGGTCGGCAGCCACTACCACTTCTTCGAAACCAATGAGGGGTTGAAATTCGATCGCGACAAGGCGCGGGGCATGCGCCTCGACATCGCCGCCGGCACGGCGATGCGTTTCGAGCCCGGCCAGGAACGCGACGTCACCTTGGTGCCGCTCGGCGGCAAGCGCGAGGTCTACGGGTTTCAGCAGAAGATCATGGGCGCGCTGTGAAATCCCTCGCTGTGAGGTCCAAGGCGTCGAGCAATTTCGGCTCAGCTGGGCGGCTTTGCCGCCGCGTAGATGACGACCTTTCCAGAATCGTCGAATTCCACGGCGAGGACGTCTTCGGTCAGTACGCGTCGCGAGTCGATGGCGTTGAACAGCAATGCGTTCGCCTCGATCTCCTCGCGCAGTTCCGTAATGTCGTCCTGATGTTGCTCGACCTTGGTCTCGATCGCCGGCGGCAGGCCGCCTTCCGTGCGCGCGGCGTCGGTAAGGAATACGATATCGACCTTGTCGAGCTTGGACGTCTTGCGCACCGTGCCGATATTTTCACGCGTCCGGTCGATCGCCGTGGTGACCTTCCCGGCTTCCACAGCCGTGTTGGTCTCTTCCTGCCCGACCTCCGAGCCGATGATCTTGTTGACGGTGTCCGGGCCTTCAAGGCCCTGTGCATTCAGCGCGGCCTGAGGAACGCTCGCCGCAAGAAACGCAGTTGCGGCAATCATATGCAGCCATCTAGTGTCGGGGAAGGTGGTGATCGCCATCGCTCGCTCTCAGGGGCCCTTTCGAGAACCGTTGCCACGCCAAACAGTCGAAACGTAATCTGCCCTGCGAAGGTTCCCTCCCCGATGCGGCGGGCCGACCTTGCGCCGGCCCGCCATAGCGCATCGTCAGCTCGCTTTCTTGGTGATCAGGGTCAGGGCGCCGTTGGCGTCCATGCTGGCGGCGATCACTTGCGCCGAGGTGAGCCCCTTGGCTTCGAGCGCGGATTTGACCTGGGGCGTCGCGTCGATCGAGCCGCGCAATTTCTGCAGGCCGTCCTCGCCGCGCTTGGCGATCACTTCGTTGACCTTCGTCTTCGTTTCCTCAGGCAGTTCCTCGATGTCGACGATGTTGACGGTCTGAATCGTCGGCACGGCGGGCTGAGCGCCGGGTGCCGCGGGAGCGGGCGAAGCCGGCGGCTCGCCGGGTTGCTGCGCAGGCTGTTGCTGGGCGCTGGCAGCGGTCGCGAGCAGGAGGGTGGCGGCGGCTGCAAGACGTATCGTTTTGCGCATGGATCTTCCTTTCCATCGATTGGCAAACGGTCGTTTTGGGGTGACCCTGCCACCTCAAACGTTAAATGGGATCGGAAAGTGTCGCCCAGCGGGTCATTGCGTGACCATAAGGTGGCGACAATGTGGGGCCGGGCTTCGATAGGCTCGATCTTGGGCCGTATTTCGGGAGCAATTGCTGATGGCTAGAATCACCCGTGCCGCCTATGCCCAGATGTATGGCCCGACCGTCGGCGACAAGGTGCGGCTTGCCGATACCGAATTGTTCATCGAGGTCGAAAAGGACTTCACCCTTCATGGCGAAGAGGTGAAATTCGGCGGCGGCAAGGTCATCCGCGACGGCATGGGCCAGAGCCAGGTATCCCGCGCGCAAGGCGCGGTCGACACCGTCATCACCAATGCGCTGGTCGTCGATGCGTCAGGCATCTTCAAGGCCGATATCGGCCTCAAGGATGGACGCATCGCCGCGATCGGCAAGGCCGGCAATCCCGATACGCAAAACGGCGTCACCATCATCATCGGCCCTGGCACCGAGATCATCGCCGGCGAAGGCAAGATCCTCACCGCCGGCGGCTTCGACGCGCATATCCACTTCATCTGCCCGCAGCAGATCGAGGAAGCGCTGATGTCGGGCATTACCACCATGCTCGGCGGCGGCACCGGCCCGGCGCATGGCACGCTGGCGACGACCTGCACGCCTGGGCCGTGGCATATGGCGCGCATGATCGAGTCCTTCGACGCCTTCCCGATGAACATCGGCCTGTCGGGCAAGGGCAATGCCTCGCTGCCGGCAGCACTTGAGGAGATGGTGCTCGGCGGCGCCTGCTCGCTGAAGCTGCACGAGGACTGGGGCACGACGCCTGCGGCGATCGACTGCTGCCTGTCGGTCGCCGACGATTACGACGTACAGGTGATGATCCACACCGACACGCTGAATGAGTCCGGCTTTGTCGAGAACACGGTCGCCGCGATCAAGGGCCGCACCATCCACGCCTTCCATACCGAGGGCGCCGGCGGCGGCCATGCGCCTGACATCATCAAGGTTTGCGGCCTGCCCAACGTCATCCCGTCCTCGACCAATCCAACCCGGCCCTACACGGTCAACACGCTGGCCGAGCATCTCGACATGCTGATGGTCTGCCATCATCTGTCGCCGTCGATCCCCGAAGACATCGCCTTTGCCGAAAGCCGCATCCGCAAGGAAACCATCGCCGCCGAGGACATTCTGCACGACATCGGCGCCTTCTCGATCATCTCGTCGGACAGCCAGGCCATGGGCCGCGTCGGCGAAGTGGCGATCCGCACCTGGCAGACCGCCGACAAGATGAAGCGCCAGCGTGGTTCGCTGCCGCAGGAAACCGGCGACAACGACAATTTCCGCGTCCGCCGCTACATCGCCAAATACACGATCAATCCGGCCATCGCGCATGGCCTGTCGAACGAGATCGGCTCGGTGGCGGTCGGCAAGCGCGCCGACCTGGTGCTGTGGAACCCGGCCTTCTTCGGCGTCAAGCCCGACATGGTGCTGATCGGCGGCATGATCGCCGCCGCCCCGATGGGCGATCCCAACGCCTCGATCCCGACGCCGCAGCCGATGCACTACCGACCGATGTTCGGCGCCTATGGGAAGGCGATGACCAATTCGTCGGTGACCTTCGTTTCCAGGGCCGCGCTCGATGCCGGCCTGCGCGGCAGGCTCGGCGTCGACAAGCAGATGGTCGCCGTCGAGAACACCCGCGGCGGCATCGGCAAGCATTCAATGGTGCTCAACGACGCCACCCCGCATGTCGAGGTCGATCCCGAAACCTACGAGGTCCGCGCCGACGGCGAGCTTTTGACCTGCGAACCGGCAACGGTGCTGCCGATGGCGCAACGGTACTTTCTATTTTGATCTGTGCGGTCGCTGTGCCAAGGGGCCGAGCGAGTTTTGCGATTGCCCCGAAATTGGGGCATGATGCGCCCATGAACAGGATTGATCGCCTCAGGGCTCATACGCCCTACGAAACAGACTTCGCGCAATGGTGCGCGGAGCAGGGCGCGTTGTTGCGCGAAGGGCGTCTTTCCGACCTTGATCGGGAGAATCTGGCCGAGGAGGTCGAAAGCTTGGGGAGGAGGGACAGGCGGGAGATACGCAGCCGCATGGAGGTGTTGATTGCACATCTCCTGAAATGGGAATTCCAACCGGGTCACAGATGCCATAGCTGGCAGGCGTCAATCTCCGAACAGCGCATCTGGATCGGCAACATCGTCAAGGACAGCCCAAGCCTTCGCCGGTATCCTGCACAGATTTTCGACGAGGCATACGGACACGCTTTGCCTGTCGCGGTAAGGGAGACGGGCCTAAAGAAATCCCATTTTCCAAGTGAACCTCCCTTCACATCCAAACAGGCGCTCGATGGACGATTTTGGCCAGGCGGTCCACTTTCGATGGACGATTTTCTACGGGACTAGCCGCTTTTTCCTTTATTGCGTTTCATGTTAGGGCGGCCCATGGAACAGCAGCTCGTCTCTGCCCATGACATCTTCCCGCATATCCGCATCGTCATGGGCATGGTGATTGGCCTCGGCGTCACGCGCCTTCTGTCAGGGCTCGCCCGCATCGTCCAGCATCCCGGCCAGTACCGGCTCTATCCCGTGCATCTGGCCTGGGTCGGCTCCATGCTCCTGCTGCTGGTGCATTTCTGGTGGTGGGAATTCGATCTCTACGCCCTTCAGACCTGGACCTTCGGCAAATACCTGTTCATCATCTTCTATGCCGTCACGCTGTTCCTGCTCTGTGCGTTGCTGTTCCCGGACTCGATGCTCGACTACACCAGCTACGAGGATTTTTTCTATTCGCGCCGTGCCTGGTTCTTCGGCCTGCTGGCGACGACATATCTGCTCGACGTCGTCGACACGCTGCTGAAAGGGCCGGAGCATTTCGCCCATTTCGGCGTTGAATATTTGATCCGTACGCCGGTTTTCGTCGCGCTTTGCGTCGTCGCGATACTTGTTCGCGACCGCCGCTTTCACATCGCCTTCGTCGCCGGCACGCTGGTCTATCAGATATCCTTCATCCTGCGGCTCTTCGACACGATCGCCTGACTACAGCGCCGCGCGTCCTTTCGGACGCGCAAAGGACGCTGTAGAAACTTGATTTGGCGCATGATCCTTTCCGAAATCGAATACGATTTCGGGGTCATGCGCCGCCGTTGGGCCGATGTTCGCGATGGGTTAGGGTTACGGAAAAGGCAGGTTTTGACATGAAGCTCGACATCCGCACCGACTTCACCAAATTCCCGCGCGCCGTCTCGGTGCTCACCGCCGGCGAAGCGGGAGCGGTCACGCCCTATGATCGTGCCGTGCTTGCCCATGACGAGCGGCATCTGCGCCGCAGGGTCATCGAACTTGCCGGCGGAGACAGGGTGCTGGTCGATCTGCCCGAACCGGTTGCCTTGGGCGACCGCGACCGGCTGGTGCTGGAGGATGGCCGCCATGTCGAGATCGTCGCGGCTGAGGAGCCGCTCTATGACATCCGTGCTGAGAGCGCGGTGCACCTGGCCGAGCTCGCCTGGCATATCGGCAACCGGCATCTTGCGGCCGCCATCGAAGCGGAACGCATCCTCATCCTGCGCGATCATGTCATCAAGGCGATGCTGGAAGGCCTGGGTGCAACCGTGCGCGACGTCTCCGAACCGTTCGTGCCGGTGCGTGGCGCCTATTCCGGCCATGCTCATGCCGAGGCGCATGCGCACAGCCATGCCGAGGCGCATTCTCATGCCCATAGCGAGTCGCATTCCCACTCGCACAGCCATTCGCACGACCACGACAGCCATAACCATGACTGACCAGCCTTCCAGCATAGCCGTGTTGCGGCTGATGGCCTGGCTGTCGCCTTCCTTCCCGGTAGGCGGCTTTTCC
This sequence comes from Mesorhizobium tianshanense, assembly GCF_007830515.1. Classification (GTDB taxonomy): domain Bacteria; phylum Pseudomonadota; class Alphaproteobacteria; order Rhizobiales; family Rhizobiaceae; genus Mesorhizobium; species Mesorhizobium tianshanense. The sequence continues at coordinate 81,715 of NZ_VLKT01000008.1, read as the reverse complement.
TACAGCCATGGTCTGGAACAAGCCGCGCATGCCGGGCTGGTTGCTGACGGCAAAGACCTCGCCGCATGGCTGGAGACGCTGGTCGAGATGGGCTCGGGCTGGAACGACGCGGTGCTGTTTGCCGAAAGCTGGCGGCGCGCCCGCGAGGGCGGCGATCTCGATGAGATCGCGGCACTTGCCGAGGCCTTGGCCGGCTCGCGCGAGCGCCACACTGAAACCATGCTGCAAGGGGCGGCCTTCCTGAAGGCGGCCTCGGCCTGGCCCTGCCAAGTGCTGGAACGTCTGCCGGCCGAATGCCCTTATTGCGTCGCTGTCGGCGCGGTGGCCGGTGGCAATGGCATTGCGCTGCAAGACGCGCTCTCCGCCTTCCTTCAGACCTTCTTCTCCAACCTCGTCCAGGCCGCGATCAGGCTGGGCGTCGTCGGCCAGACAGAAGCCATCGCGCTGCTCGCCAGCTTCGAGCCGCTGGCGCTCAGCGTCGCCGCTCGCGCCGCGCGCTCGACGCTTAACGATCTCGGCGGCTGCGCCTTCGTCTCGGATGTCATGGCGATGAAGCACGAAACGCAATATTCGCGGCTGTTCCGTTCATGATCATCCTCGCCTTCACGCTCTCGTTCGTCCTGCTGCTGATCACCACGCTGCATGTCTATTGGGGCATTGGCGGCATCTGGCCGGGCCGGGACGCTGCCTCCTGCGCCCGCGCGGTGGTCGGCTTTCGCGGCGTCGACGAAATGCCGGCGCCCTTCGCCAGCTTCGCCGTTGCCGCATGCCTCGGCCTGGCGACACTGTGGCCGATGGCGCTTGAAGGCGTCTTTGCCACGCCCTTTCCAAAGGCCGGGCTTGTCGCCACCGCGCTGCTCATCGCGCTCGTCTTCCTGGCGCGCGGCATTGCCGGCTTCACGCCCTGGTGGCGCCGGCTGACGCCGGAACAGCCTTTCGCGCGGTTCGATGTCAGCTATTATTCGCCGCTCTGCTTGGTTGTAGGGCTCGGCTTCGCCATTCTTGCCGTCACGGAGTTCCCTAGATGACACAAGCCAACGGTCCTCTTCGCATCGGCATCGGCGGCCCCGTAGGCTCCGGCAAGACGACGCTCACCGAAAAGCTCTGCAAGGCGCTGCGCGACGAATTCTCCATCGCCGTCGTCACCAACGACATCTACACCAAGGAAGACGCCATGATGCTGGCCCGGCTTCAGGCGCTTTCCGAGGATCGTATCATCGGCGTCGAGACCGGCGGCTGCCCGCACACGGCCATCCGCGAGGACGCCTCGATCAATCTGCAGGCGATCGCCGAGATGAACAAAAGATTCCCGGATCTCGATATCGTCTTCATCGAATCGGGCGGCGACAACCTTGCCGCCACGTTTTCCCCCGACCTTGCCGACCTGACGCTCTATGTCATCTCGGTCTGCCAGGGCGAGGAGATCCCGCGCAAGGGCGGCCCGGCGATTACCCGTACCGACTTCCTGGTCATCAACAAGAGCGATCTCGCCCCCTATGTGAACGTCAATCTCGACGTGATGGAGGCAGACGCCGCCCGCATGCGCGGCAAGCGGCCCTTCGGCTTCACCGACCTGTCGCGCGGCAAGGGCCTGCAGGAGGTGATCGATTTCATCATCGAGCAAGGCGGGCTAAGGGTTCGCGCCTCCACGAGCACGGCTGCGTAAGGCAACGGCGCTCGTCTGCACCAAACGAAACCGGTTGCGTGCCCCTCCGGCGCGCGGCATCCTTGCTTCTTTCACGGAGGTTTTCGATGAGCATCGCCCGCCTGCAGAAGGAAATGCTGACCAACCTGCCCTTCCACGAGGAGCGTGTCGATCTGGCTTGCGCCTTCCGCTGGACGGCGCGGCTCAACATGCACGAGGCCGTGGCCAATCATTTCTCGCTGGCCGTCAACGATGACGGTTCGCAATTCCTGATGAACCCCAACCAGGTGCATTTCTCACGCATCAAGGCGAGCGACCTGCTTTTGATCGACGCCAACGATCCCGACACGCTCTCCGGCCCGAATGCACCCGATCCGACGGCATGGGGCCTGCATGGCGCCATCCATCGCAATGTGCGTCATGCGCGCTGCGTCATCCATGTGCACTCGATCCACGCCACGGTGCTCGCTTCGCTCGCCGACTCGACGCTGCCGCCGATCGACCAGAACTCGGCGATCTTCTTCAACCGCCATGTCGTTGACGGCCATTATGGCGGGCTCGCCTTCGAGGAGGAGGGCGAACGCTGCGCGCAGCTGCTTACCGATCCGAAGGTCAAGGTGATGGTCATGGGCAATCATGGCGTGCTTGTCATCGGCGATACCGTCGCCGACACCTTCAACCGCATGTTCTATTTCGAACGCGCCGCCGAGACCTACATCAAGGCGCTGTGGACCGGCCGTCCGCTACGGGTCCTGTCGGACGAAATCGCCGAAAAGGCGGCAAGGGAACAGGAAGATTATCCCGGCCAGGCCGAACGGCATTTGTCCGAACTGAAGGCGATCCTCGACGAGCAGGAGCCGGTCTACCGGAACTGATGTCCAGCATGATCCCGAAAAGTGGAACCCGGTTTTCGGGAAAGATCATGCTTAAAATGGAAGCCCCAGCTCAGCCCGCAATTCGTCGGCGCTGTTGATGCTTGTCGCGCCGGGCGGCCCATCCATGGGCACTTCCGGCCAGAAGATCGTCCTCATCCCCGCCGCCAGCCCGGCCGTAACGCCGGTCGCGCTGTCGTCGACGGCCACGGCATCGGCTGGATCGACACCGGCCAGCCAGGCAGCCCGCAGGAAGGGTTCGGCGTGCGGCTTGCCTTCGTGCACGTCATTGCGGCTGACGGTCTTCATGCCGGGATAGACGAGGCCGACCGCGCGCAGATTGGCGTCGACGATCAGCCGGTCGGAATTGGACACCACCGCTTGCGCCACGCCAAGCGCGCGCAGTTCGTTGAAGATCTCGATCGCGCCGGGCCGTGGCTTCAGCGTCTCGGCCATCGGCAGGTAGTGGTCGTATTTGCGTACGATCCAGTCGTCGAAGGGCAGGTCGAGGCCGAACTCGTCGCGCAGCATCTCGTAGACCGGCCATGCGGCAATGCCGAGCACCCGCTCATGCAGGTTGGCCGGCGCCGCGATGCCGACGCTATGCAGCGCCGCTACCAGCGCAGCCTCGTGCAAGGGCTCGCTGTCGACCAGTGTGCCGTCCATATCCCAGAAAACCGCTTTCGGCGTCATGCAAGAATCCCTTTTCGATCCCCTTAAAGCGTTTGTGATGGGAGATAAACCTTCGAGCCGCTGTCAGCGGTGCCGACCTAGCAGAATCCTCGCTCGTTCTTGCAGAAACATGCAAGCAATTGCTCTGATGAATGGCAATTGCGCGCAAGCGCATTCCCTGCAAGACTATAGCGCCCGCTCAAATGCTCGGCGGGCTTGGAGGCAAAGGCTTGAAATCGCGGCAGGACAGCGGCAGCAGCAGATTGGATGACGCGGCACGCGCCGGCTGGCTCTATTATGTCGCCGGCAATACGCAGGACCAGATCGCCTCGACGCTCGGCATTTCGCGGCAGACGGCGCAGCGGTTGGTGTCGTTGGCGGTGTCGGAGGGGCTGATCAAGGTGCGTGTCGACCATCCGATCGCCAATTGCCTCGACCTCGCGGCGCGGCTGAAATTGCGCTTCGCGCTCGATCTGGTTGAGGTAGTGCCGAGCGATCCCGCTTCCTCCTCCACCATCATCGGCATCGCCGTGGCGGCGGCTGCCGAGATCGAGAGACGGTTGCGGTCGCCGGTGCCGATCGTCATGGCGATCGGCACCGGCCGTACGCTGAAGGCGGCAATCGAGCAACTGCCGCCGATGGAATGCCCGCAGCACAAGATCGTGTCGCTGACCGGCAACATCTCGCCCGACGGCTCGGCCGCCTTCTACAACGTCATCTTCACCATGGCCGACAGGGTCAAGGCGCGGTCCTTCCCGATGCCGCTTCCGGTCATCGCCTCCTCGCCGGAGGAGCGCGAGATGCTGCACAACCAGCCGATGATCCGGCCGACACTGGCGTTGGCGGCGGAGGCCGACGTCACGTTCGTCGGCATCGGCGATCTCGGCCCCAAGGCGCCGCTTTACGAGGACGGCTTCATTTCGGAGAGTGAATTGAAGGCGCTGCAAAAGGCGGGCGGCGTCGCCGAGATCGTTGGCTGGGTGTTCGATCGCGAAGGTCGTATGATCGAAGGCATCACCAACGACCGGGTATCGTCGGCTGCGCTGCCGTCGCGCGAAAAGTCACTGGTGATCGCCCCGGCCATGGGCGAGCGGAAACTGCCGGGCATCCTTGCGGCTGTGAACCGGCGGCTGGTCAACGGCCTCATCACCGATGAGCGGACCGCCGCCGCCCTGCTGGCCGCGGGTTGATCTCCGATAAATTCGGCAGGTAGGTTCGGCGCGCTATTGGCGCCGGCCGCGAGGATCGTTGCCGTCCAGAAGACCCATGTCGCGCTGCAGATGCGGCGGCAACGCCATGAGGTCGAGATAGGCCCGTTTCCTGGCCCCGCGCCGTGCCAGTCCACGCACCAGCCACGAAAGCCAGCTTTGGCCTGGAGTTAAGAGCAGCTTTTCCTGTACCGTGGTCATGATCATCGGCCTCCGCTATGTCTAGCGCATGTGATCGTCCGCTCAGATATCGGCAGGATCGGCCGTTGCTGCCAATCAAACGTCGATCACGGCCCATAAGGAGGGCTTATGCCTGAACTCAAGTCCCGGCAGGTCTCCCAGCTCCCGCCGCTTCAGGCGATCCGGGTGTTCGAGGCGGTGGCAAGGCATCTTTCCTTCACCAGGGCCGCCGGCGAGCTCGGCATGACGCAGGCGGCGGCGAGCTACCAGATCAAGCTTCTGGAGGAGCGCGTCGGCGCGCCTTTGTTCCTGCGCCGTCCCAGGCAGATCGAGCTGACAGAGGCCGGGCAGCGTCTGGCTCCCGCGGTCAGCGAGGCCTTCGCCCTGTTAAGCGGAGCCTATGCCGCTGCGCGCAGCGGCGCCGATGGCGTGCTGTGCGTTTCGACGCTGCTGACGTTTGCCTCCAACTGGCTGGCCCGCCATCTCGGCTCGTTCCAGGTCGCGCATCCGTCGCTGGCAGTGCGCCTCGACACCTCGAACCGCGTTGTCGATTTCGCACGCGAGGATATCGATATCGCCATTCGCTCCGGCGGCGGCACCTGGCCGGGGGTCGAGGTTCACAAGCTCTTCAATGCGGATTTCACGCCGGTTCTGAGCCCGCAGCTCGCGGCCAGCATCGGCGGCGTCAGGGAGCCGGCCGACCTGCTGCGTTTGCCGATCCTTGATCCCAGTGACATCTGGTGGCGGGACTGGTTTATCGCCGCCGGCCTGCCCGTCGAGGAGCTGGCCAAGCGCCCCGGCTCCAGCATGGGTGCGCAGGCCTATGAGGCGAACGCCGCGATTGCCGGGCAGGGCGTGGCGATCGTGACCAGGGCGCTGTTCAGTGCCGAACTTGCCGACGGCCGTCTGATCCAGCCTTTCGACCTGGTCGGCGACGACGGCCACGCCTATTGGCTGGTCTATCCCCAGGCAAGGCGCAACGTGCCGAAGATCCGCGCTTTTCGCGAATGGATCCTGGCCGAGATCTCCAGCCGATAATCCGACATTTCGCGCGCCGAGACCCATCCCAACCGTCTTCAAATATCCCCGAAGCCGTCTGGAACCGGATGTCGAACGAGACTGCGTGTTGCGCTGCAGCAACGAATCCGGCTTGACATAAATCACGCAAAGTGAGTAATTGCTCACAGCCAAGGCAAATGCTCACTTGGTTTAAGGGAGGAATTTGATGAAACTTTGCACGCTCACCCTGGGTCTGTTGTCGGCCAGCATCCTCGCGTTCGCCGCGCATGCCGAATCCATCACCATCGCCACCGTCAACAATGGCGATATGGTCCGCATGCAGAAGCTGACCGACGACTTCACCGCCAAGAACCCCGACATCCAGCTCCAGTGGGTCACGCTCGAGGAAAACGTGCTGCGCGAGCGCGTCACCACCGACATCGCCACCAAGGGCGGCCAGTACGACGTGATGACCATTGGCACCTACGAGGTTCCGATCTGGGCCAAGCAGAGCTGGCTGCTGCCGCTCGACAAGCTCGGCGACGACTATGACGTCAAGGACATCATCCCGGCCATCGCCGGCGGCCTGTCGGTCGACGGCACGCTTTATGCGGCACCGTTCTACGGCGAAAGCTCCTTCGTCATGTACCGCAAAGACCTGATGGAGAAGGCCGGGCTGACCATGCCAGACGCGCCGACCTGGGACTTCATCAAGCAGGCCGCCGACAAGATGACGGATCGCGCCAACGGCGTGAACGGCGTCTGCCTGCGCGGCAAGGCCGGCTGGGGCGAGAACATGGCCTTCCTGACCGCCATGTCGAACTCTTTCGGCGCGCGCTGGTTCGATGAGAACTGGAAGCCGCAGTTCGACCAGCCCGAATGGAAGAACACGCTGCAGTTCTACGTCGACCTGATGAAGGCCAATGGCCCCGAAGGTGCATCGTCGAACGGCTTCAATGAAAACCTGGCGCTGTTCCAGCAGGGCAAGTGCGGCATGTGGATCGATGCCACGGTCGCAGCCTCCTTCGTCTCCGACCCGAAGAATTCCACGGTCGCCGACAAGGTCGGCTATGCGCTGGCGCCGGACAATGGTTTGGGCAAGCGCGGAAACTGGCTGTGGGCTTGGTCGCTGGCCATTCCCGCCGGGACGCAGAAAGCGGATTCGGCGCAGAAGTTCGTTTCCTGGGCGACCAGCAAGGCCTACGCCGAACTCGTTGCCTCGAAGGAAGGCTGGGCCAACGTTCCGCCCGGAACGCGGTCCTCGCTCTACGCCAACCCCGAGTACCAGAAGGCGGCGCCCTTCGCCAAGATGACGCTGGATTCGATCAATGCCGCCGATCCGACGCATCCGACCGTCAAGCCGGTTCCTTATGTCGGCGTTCAGTTCGTCGCCATCCCTGAGTTCCAGGGCCTTGGCACCACTGTCGGCCAGCTCTTCTCGGCGGCACTCGCCGGCCAGACGAGCGTCGACGACGCCTTGAAGCAGGCCCAGGACGCCGCCACCGCGACGATGACCGAGGGCGGTTATATCCAGTAAGGCTCCTCCCGGTGCCCGAACGCCGGTTGCCCATCATGGCCGGCTAGCAGGGGGCCGCCCGAATCCCAGTTCGGGCGGCCGCCTTCACACCTCAAGAATTTTGGCTGACCTTTGAAGGGTGACCGTCATGGCTACTCAGCAGACCCGTTCGCTTGCCCGCTTCATGATGGCGCCATCCGTGGTGCTGCTGTTTGTCTGGATGGTCGTTCCGCTGGCATTCACCCTGTGGTTCTCCTTCCAGCAGTACAATCCGCTCAACCCGATCCGCGACGGGTTCGTCGGCTTCTCGAACTACGCCCTTTTCTATTCCAACCCGGCATTCCTGCAATCGATCCTCAATACGCTTATCCTCGTGGGCAGCGTGCTCTTGATCACGGTGATCGGCGGCATCGCGCTGGCTCTCCTGATCGATCAGCCGATATGGGGACAAGGCATCGTCCGCATCCTCGTCATCTCGCCGTTCTTCGTCATGCCGCCGGTGGCAGCACTTGTCTGGAAGAACATGATCATGCATCCGCAGTACGGCGTCTTTGCCGATATCGCGCGCTTCTTCGGCGGGCAGCCGATCGACTGGTTCGGGCAGTATCCGCTCACCGCGATCATCATCATCGTCGCCTGGCAGTGGCTGCCGTTTGCGACATTGATTCTTTTGACCTCGCTGCAATCGCTCGACGGCGAGCAGAAGGAGGCCGCCGAGATGGATGGCGCCGGCTTCGTCAGCCGCTTCATCTATTTGACGCTGCCGCACATGTCGCGCGCCATCACCGTCGTCATCCTGATCCAGACGATCTTCCTTTTGTCGGTCTATGCCGAGATCCTCGTCACCACCAATGGCGGCCCGGGTTACGCCTCCACCAACTTGCCCTTCCTCGTCTACCAGAAGGCACTGCTGGAGTTCAAAATCGGCCAGGCGTCCGCCGGCGGTATCATCGCCGTCATTCTCGCCAACATCGTCGCCTTCTTCGCCATGCGCGCGGTCGGCAAGAACCTGGACAAATAGGGAGGATAAGATGGCACGTGCAGTCAGCACCCAGCACAAGACGATTGCGACCGCGGCCGCCTGGATCGTCGCCCTGCTGGTCTTCTTCCCGATCCTCTATACGGTCATCACCTCGTTCAAGTCGGAACAGGAGGCCATCCAGGGGTTCAACTTGCTCCCGTCGGGGACCATGGAGAGTTATTCCCAGGTCGAGGCGCAGAACGGCTACTTCAAGTTCTTCCTCAATTCGGTGTTTCTGGCGGTTGGCTCCACCATCCTGGCTTTGCTTGTCGCCATACCGGCGGCATGGTCGATGGCTTTCTCGCCGGGCAAGTGGACCAAGGACATCCTGATGTGGATGCTTTCCACCAAGATGATGCCGGCGGTTGCCGTGCTGTTCCCGATCTACCTGATCTTCCGCGATACCGGATTGCTCGACAGCCGCATCGGCCTGATGATCATGCTGATGCTGATCAACCTGCCGATCGTGGTGTGGATGCTCTACACCTACTTTCGCGAGATCCCGGGCGAGATCCTGGAAGCGGCGCGCATGGACGGTGCATCGCTCTGGAAGGAGATCGTCTACGTGCTGACGCCGATGGCTGTGCCAGGCATCGCCTCGACGATGCTGCTCAACATCATCCTGGCGTGGAACGAGGCGTTCTGGACGATCCGGCTGACCACCACCGAGGCCGCCCCGCTCACTGCCTTCATCAGTTCGTTCTCCAGCCCGCAAGGCCTGTTCTGGGCCAAGCTGTCGGCGGCCTCGACGCTGGCGATCGCGCCAATCCTGATCATGGGCTGGTTCAGCCAGAAGCAGTTGGTTCGCGGCCTGACCTTTGGCGCCGTGAAGTGATACCGCCGCAGGCGACGGACAACGGACAATAACCCCTCGGGGAGGAAACCATGGGAAACATCACGCTCAAGAACGTCTCCAAATCCTTCGGGGCGACGACGATCATTCCAAACATCGATCTGGTCATCGAGAACGGTGAGTTCGTCGTCTTCGTCGGCCCGTCGGGCTGCGGCAAGTCCACGTTGCTCAGGCTGATCGCCGGGCTGGAGGATACCAGCGCCGGCACCATCAATATCGACGGCCGCGACGTGACCGGCGAGGCGCCGGCCAAGCGCAAGCTGGCCATGGTGTTCCAGTCCTATGCGCTCTACCCGCACATGACGGTGGCCAAGAACATCGCCTTCCCGCTGAAGATGGCGGGGGAGGACCAGGCGACCATCGACAGGAAGGTGAAGGACGCGGCGCGCGTCCTGAATCTCACCGACTATCTCGATCGCCGTCCCGGCCAGCTCTCCGGCGGCCAGCGCCAGCGCGTCGCCATCGGCCGCGCCATCGTGCGCCAGCCATCGGCGTTCCTGTTCGACGAACCTTTATCCAACCTCGACGCGGCGCTGCGCGGCACCATGCGGCTCGAGATCAGTGAACTGCATCATCAGCTCAAGACGACCATGATCTACGTCACCCACGACCAGGTCGAGGCCATGACCATGGCTGACAAGATCGTCGTGCTCAATGCCGGCAACGTCGAACAGGTCGGCTCGCCGATGGAGCTCTACAAGACGCCGAAGAACCTGTTCGTCGCCGGTTTCATCGGCTCGCCGAAGATGAACCTGTTCGAAGGCGCGCCGGCGGCCAAGTATGGCGCCAGGACCATCGGCATCCGCCCCGAGCATATGAACATTTCCACCACCGCCGGCGACTGGAAGGCCACGGTCGGTGTCGCCGAGCATCTCGGCTCTGACACGTTCTTGCATGTGCAGGCGGACGGCGTCGGGCCGCTGACGGTGCGCGCCGACGGCGAACTGGCCGTCAATCACGGCGACACGATCTATCTCACGCCCGACAAGGCCAAGCTGCATCGCTTCGATGCCGACGGGAAGGCGATGGTGCAGTGAGGCTGAAAGGTAAATCGGCGCTGATCACCGGATCGGCTCGCGGCATCGGCAGGGCGTTCGCCGAAGCCTATATGCGCGAGGGCGCCACGGTTGCGATCGGCGACATCAATCTCGAAGCCGCGGAAAAGACGGCTTCGGAGATCGGCGGCAACGCTTACGCCGTGAAACTGGACGTCACCGACCTCGCTTCGATCGAGGCGGCGGTCAAGGCGGTCGAGGCAAGGACCGGCGGACTGGACATTCTGATCAACAACGCCGCTTTGTTCGACCTGGCGCCGATCGTCGACATATCGAAGGCAAGCTACGACAGATTGTTTTCCGTCAATGTCGCCGGCACGCTGTTCATGCTGCAGGCGGCCGCCCGTTCGATGATCGCCCGCGGCAAGGGCGGCAAGATCATCAACATGGCGAGCCAGGCCGGCCGGCGCGGCGAGGCGCTGGTTGGCGTTTATTGCGCCACTAAGGCGGCCGTCATCTCGCTCACCCAGTCGGCCGGGCTCGACCTGATCAAGCACCGCATTAACGTCAATGCCATCGCGCCGGGCGTCGTCGATGGCGAGCATTGGGATCATGTCGATTCGTTGTTCGCCAAGTACGAGAACCGGCCGAAGGGCGAGAAGAAGAGGCTGGTCGGCGAAGCAGTGCCCTATGGTCGTATGGGCACGGCGCAAGACCTCACCGGCATGGCGGTGTTCCTGGCCAGCGAGGACGCCGAATACATCGTCGCCCAGACCTACAATGTCGATGGCGGCCAGTGGATGAGTTGAGGGGGCGAAGGCGCTCTTCCCCCTGTCCCCTCCATGGGGGGAAGAGCCGTCCCGCCAAAGGGTAAAAAGCAGATGACCGTGAAACTCTCTTCTTCAATCCTCGCCAGCCTCCCCCCCAGGGTGGCCGGCCCGAAATACGATCGCGCCGCGCTCAAGGCTGGCATCGTGCATTTCGGCGTCGGCAATTTCCACCGCTCGCACCAGGCCGTCTATCTCGACGATCTGTTCAATGCTGGCGTCGGCCACGACTGGGCACTTGTCGGCGCCGGCGTGTTCGAGGGCGAGAAGGTCGGCCGCGGCAAGCTGCAGGAACAAGACTGGCTGACCACCGTGGTCGAGCAGGACACCGGCCATATGAGCGCCCGCGTCACCGGCGTCATGATCGACTTCCTGATGCCGGGCGACGCAGTGGCGATCATAGAACGGCTTGCCGATCCGGCGATAAGGATCGTTTCGCTGACCATCACCGAGGGCGGCTATTTCATCGACCCGGCGTCGGGTGTGTTCAATCCAACCCATCCCGATATCGTCGCGGATGCCGAGCCGGGAGCAATGCCGAAGACCGTCTTCGGCATCATCCTCGCCGGGCTGATGCGCCGCCGCGAAGACGGCATCGTGCCCTTCACGATCATGTCCTGTGATAACATCCCCCACAATGGCCATGTCACCTCGGACGGCGTCATCGGTCTCGCCCGGCTGATCGATGAGGATTTGGCGACCTGGGTAAGCGAGAACGTCGCCTTTCCGAACGGCATGGTCGACCGCATCACGCCCGCCACCACCGACCGCGAGCGCGGCATTCTGTCGAGCGAATTCGGCCTCGACGACAATTGGCCGGTGTTCTGCGAGCCGTTCAGGCAATGGGTGCTTGAGGATCATTTCACCGACGGCCGGCCGCCACTGGAGAAGGTCGGCGTGCAGTTCGTCAGCGATGTCGCGCCCTACGAGGTCATGAAGATACGCATCCTCAATGGCGGTCATGCGACCATCGCCTATCCCGCGGGACTGATGGACATCCATTTCGTCCACGAGGCGATGCAGGAGCCGCTGGTGCGCGGCTTTCTCGCCAAGCTGGAGCATGTCGAGATCATTCCGACCGTGCCGCCGGTGCCGGACACCGTGCTGGAGGATTATTATCAGCTCATCGAGCACCGCTTCTCCAATCCGAAGATCGGTGACACGATCCGCAGGCTTTGCCTCGACGGCTCCAACCGCCAGCCGAAATTCATCATCCCGACCATCGCCGACCGGCTGAAGGCCGGTAAAAGCGTCGCCGGCCTGGCGCTGGAATCGGCACTTTGGTGCCGCTATTGCTTCGGCACGACGGACAGCGGCGCCGTCATCGAACCCAACGATCCGAGCTGGGACCGGCTGCAGACGACGGCAAAAGCGGCGAAGGAAGCGCCTGCCGCCTGGCTTGCGATGGAGGACATCTATGGCGATGTCGGTCGCTCGGCGCCGTTTGTCGAAGCCTTCGCCCATGCGCTCAAGGCGCTCTGGGCGGACGGCGCGCGCGCGACCCTGGCGCGCTATCTCGCCGACGATCTCTGAAATCGGCTCGATGCCCATGAAGCCTCGCCCATGAAGGCCCCGCAATGACGCCTGACCTGGTCATTTTCGACTGCGACGGCGTGCTGGTCGACAGCGAGGCGCTGTCAGTAGCGGCGCTGCTCGGCATGATCGCCCTCGCCGGCGGCACGATCAGCGAGGAGACCGCCTATGAGCATTTCCTTGGCAAGAGCATGAAAAGCGTCCGCGAAATCCTCGGCCGCGAGTTCGGGCTTGATATCACCGACGGGCATCTGAGCGAGATGCGCGCCGAGCTCATGCGCAAATTTCGCGAGGAGCTGAAACCGATCCCCGGCATCGGGCAGGTTCTGCCGAGGCTTGTCATGCCATGCTGCGTCGCCTCCTCCGGCACGCTGGACCGCATCCGCTATGCGCTCGACATCACCGGTCTGCTCGGGCTGCTGGAGCCGCATCTGTTCAGCGCTGCAATGGTCGAACGGGGCAAGCCGGCGCCGGACCTCTTTCTCCATGCAGCCACCAGGATGGGAGCTACGCCGCAAAATTGTCTCGTCGTCGAGGACAGTCCGGCTGGCGTCGCGGCGGCGCGGGCGGCGGGCATGCGCGTCCTTGCCTTCACCGGCGGCTCGCATGCCGGCAACCCGGCATTGAAAGCGCGGCTTGCGTCGAGTGAGCCGGACTTTATATTCGCTGACATGCTGCAATTGCCCGATTTGATTGCAGGCCTGGGAGCGAGAGCAGGAACACCTTGACGAAAAGTTTCGTTTGCGCGGTCGATGTCGGCACCGGGAGCGCCCGTGCGGGTATTCTCGACACCAGAGGCACGTTGCTTGGCCGCGCCGAGCACCCGATCGCCATGAACCGGCCGAAGGCCGATCACGCCGAGCACGATTCGCAGGATATCTGGTCGGCGGTGTGCGTTGCCGTGCGCACCGCCCGCGAACAGGCCGGCGTCGCGGCGGACGACATTGTCGGCATCTCCTTCGACGCCACCTGCTCGCTGGTGGTGCGGGGCAGGGATGGTGGCCAGCTCAGCGTATCGGTGTCGGGCGAAAGGCGCTGGGACACCATCGTCTGGCTCGATCACCGCGCCATTGCCGAGGCCGATGAATGCACCGCAAGCGGCCATGCCGTGCTCGACTATGTCGGCGGCGTCATGTCGCCGGAAATGGCGACGCCGAAGCTGATGTGGCTAAGGCGCAATCTGCCGCAGACATGGAATGAAGCCGGCTATCTATTCGATCTCACCGACTTCCTTACCTGGAAGGCGACCGGCTCGCTCGCCCGTTCGCAATGTACGCTGACCGCCAAATGGACCTATCTGGCGCATGAGGAAACCGGCTGGCGGCGCGATTTCTTCGAAACCGTCGGCCTCGGCGACCTTTTCGAGCATGGCAATCTGCCGGCGAAGGCCAGCCCGGTCGGTACCGATATCGGCCGGCTGAGTTCGCAAGCAGCGGCTGAGCTTGGCCTCACGGAAAAATGCCGGGTCGGCGCCGGCGTCATCGACGCCTATGCCGGCGCGCTCGGTGTGCTCGGCGGCTTTGCCGGCGACGAAACCAACATCGGCCGGCATCTGGCGCTGATCGCCGGCACGTCGAGCTGCGTCATGGCGATGTCGCCCGATCCGCAACCTTTTGCCGGCGTCTGGGGCCCGTATTATGGTGCCGCGCTTCCCAGGCTTTGGCTGTCGGAAGGCGGTCAGTCGGCCACCGGCGCGTTACTCGACCACATCATCCGCTGGCATGGCGCTGGCGGTGAACCGGACGCCGCCATGCACGCCAGGATCGCCCGGCGTGTCGCCGAACTGCGCGCCATCGAGGGCGAAGATCTTGCCGGAAGGCTGTATGTGCTGCCGGACTTCCACGGCAACCGCTCGCCGCTCGCCGACCCGCATGCCGTCGGCGTCATCAGCGGACTGACGCTGGATTCCTCCTTCGACAGCCTGTGCAAGCTTTACTGGCGGACCGCCATAAGCATCGCGCTGGGCGTACGCCATGTGCTGGAAGCACTGAACCAGAACGGCTATCTGATCGACACGCTTCATGTCACCGGCGGCCACACCAAGAACCCGCTGTTGATGGAGCTCTATGCCGACGCCACCGGCTGCACGGTGGTCGAGCCGTTGGCCGACGAGGCGGTGCTGCTCGGCACCGGCATGGTCGCCGCGACCGCCGCCGGGCTCTTCCCCGACTTGAACGCCGCTTGCGTCGCCATGCAGCAGGGCGGCAGGCAGCGAACGTCAAATCCGGCTGCTAGCGGCCGGTTCGACCGCGACTACCGGGTATTCCTCGAGATGCACCGGCAAAGGCAGGTGCTGGACGGGATCAGATAGATTGTGCCCCGCCTGTCGGCTTTCGGACCGACCTAAGCCTTCACGACGCGGTCACATACGATGCCATTGCGTTGCATCGCATTGCGCGTGTCGATTATCAGCCGCGAATGGTTTGCGATAAGCCCGTAGTCGATGCCGTCATGGTCGGTAACGATCACAACCGCATCATAGGCGCCGATGGAATCGCGACTGAGCCGGATGCAGTCTTTTCCAGCCAGTCGTGGGTGTTTGCGCGTCTTCGGGATGCGGGCGACATACGGGTCGTGATAGGCGATGTCGGCCGTGCGCGATTCCAGCAGCTCGATCAGCTTCAATGCCGGGCTTTCACGAACATCGGAGACATTTTTCTTGTAGGCGACACCGACGATCAGGATAGCCGCCTGGCTCAGAGGCAGGCCCAGCCGCGTATCCAGCGCCTCAGTCAGCTTTGACATGACATAATGCGGCATCGACACGTTGATCTCGCCGGCGAGCTCGATGAATTTTGTCGAGACTTCGAACTCGCGCGATTTCCAGGTCAGGTAAAATGGATCGATCGGTATGCAGTGGCCACCAAGCCCAGGCCCCGGATAGAAGGGCATGTAACCGAACGGCTTGGTCTTCGCGGCCTCGATCACCTCCCAGATGTCGATCCCCATGGCGCCGTAGATGACCTTCAATTCGTTGACCAGAGCGATATTGACCGCGCGGAAAATGTTTTCCGTCAGCTTTACCACCTCTGCGACCTTGATGCTTGAAACCGGCACAACCTTGTCGATGATCGTGCCGTAGAATTGCGCCACCAGCCTGGCTGCGGCCGGGCCGTCTCCTGCCACAACCTTCGGAATGGTGGCGGTCTCGAAACCGGTGCTGCCCGGATCTTCCCGCTCAGGCGAGTATCCGAGGAAAAAGTCGCGACCGGACTTGTATCCGCTCGCCTCGAGGATCGGTTTCATCACCTCGTCGGTCGTGCCCGGATAAGTCGTGGATTCGAGCACGATCAGTTGATCCTTGCGCAAATGTCCGGCGATGGCGCGCGTCGTGCTTTCGACAAAGGAAAGATCAGGCTCACGCTGCTTGGTGAGCGGCGTCGGAACACAGATCGCCAGGACGTCGCATTGCGCGAAGTCCGCGAAATCAAATGTCGGCCTGAATGCTCCACCTGCCATCATGGCCTGAAGCGCTTCGTCGGTTACCGCGCCGATGTAGGACCGGCCGGTTTTCAGCTTTTCAACCTTGGTATGATCCGCGTCGAAACCGATGACCCTGAACCCAGCGCGGGCAGTCGCGGCCGCCAGGGGCAGGCCGACATAGCCAAGCCCGACGATGCCGATCGTGGCCGTTCGAGCCTCTAATTTTGAAAGAAGGGTCGCTCCCCGACTGCGATCGACCAGAATGGTCATTTTGCGTCTCCCACCCTATACAGCCGAAGGTCTTTCGGTACTGTATTCTTACGTTTTGCGAGTCGCGACAGACGATCCGTCAACCTCACAAGCTGTTCGGCATCGCGCTTTGTACTTGCAGGGCAGATCGCAACCTTTGTGCCAATTCAATTCTTGAACGCAATTTGCTCGGCGCAAAGGCCCAAGAGGTGGGAAACCGTGATTTCGGCTGCGATAGCGCCACCGCTTTGTCAAGCTATCAACATGTGCCATTTTCGAACATGTTTGTTGCAAGATAGCTCATATAAAAAGCCGAGTGTCCAAAAAATACAATAATTACAATGCGATAATTAACCACAGTCGTTGACTATATCGTTAACGATCAGTTGCGCTGCCTGTGGAAATGTTCTTCTCATTCGAAAAGCACGCAACGATTGAGTGCGATCTCCTTCGTGCTCAATGCTGGGATCGATGGCTCGCATGAATACTTATGAAGCCAAAGAGATCAGGTGTCTGGTCGCGGGCGGGGCAGGGTTTTTGGGAACTAATCTTGCGCGCCGTCTTCTTGAACAGGGCGTATCTGTAGATTGCGTCGACAATTTCTCGACCGGTCGAAAAGCCAATGTCGCGGACCTTGCCCGATACCCGAATTTTCGGTTCACGAAGCTCGACATCGCCGATTCCGGTTCCTGCAACCGGCTGCTGCGTCGCCGCTACAGCCACATCTACAATCTGGCCTGCCCGACGGGCGTTCCCAACATAGCGCTGCTTGGCGAGGAAATGTTGATGACCTCGTCCCTTGGATCGCTGAACCTTCTGAAGGTGGCGCGTCGATCAAACGCCAGATATCTTTTTGCCAGCACGGCGGAAGCGTATGGCGACCCGGAGATATTTCCTCAACCGGAGAGCTATGTCGGAAAGGTTGATCCGGTCGGCCCGCGCAGCCCCTATGAGGAGGGCAAGCGCTTCGGCGAGGCGCTTACCTGCTTCTGGGGCCGCAAGTACGATCTCAACGTTCGAATCGTGCGCATTTTCAACACCTATGGTCCTGGAATGTCGCCGGAAGACAAGCGCGTCGTCCCGCAGATGTTTTCGCATCTCATCGCCCAGCAGCCGGTGCCGATTTACGGCGACGGCGCGCAAACCCGCACTTTCCTGCATGTCGACGATCTTGTCGACGGCCTGTTGACGGTGATGGAAAGAGGCGTCAGTGCCGAGGTCTACAACATCGGCGGCGTTGACCAGATCACAATTTGCGAACTGTTCGAACTGGTGAGAGCGGTAACAGGACTAAGTGGCAGCGCCGTTTTCGAGAAGCATTTCACGGCAGACCATCACGGCCGCTGGCCCGACACCGCCAAGATACAGGCGCTAGGCTGGCGCCAGCGGATTTCGCTCGCTGACGGTATCCGCCAGAGCTACCGGAATTTCCTGGCCGCGACTGAAACCTGTCATATCGGGATGAATGGCGCCTCCCTCGATCGCCTTGCCTTTGCTGGACATCGCCAGTCTCCCGCCGCCGATCGCCATCGCGCACGACGTGTCTCGCCATGACGGAGACCGTCGCCGTGAACCTCACGATGATGCTCCTCAGTGCTTCGCTTGGGGTCAACATCGCATTCTGGTGCATGGTCGGCATGATCAGGTTTATCAGCGAAATCGGCTCGCCCTCAAAAATCGGCGGTCGGTCGGCAATCGGCATCTCCGATGTCGCCGTGGTCATCCCGGCGCACAACGAAGAAATTGCCCTTCCCAAATGTATAAAGGCGCTGACGGCCGTCATTCCGGCAAGACAGATCTATGTCGCCAGCGATGGATCGCGCGACCGCACCGTCGCCATCGCACGCGCACATGGCTGCAGGGTGCTCGACATTCAGCCAAATGCAGGCAAGGCCAAGGCGATCGACAAGGCGATACGCAACTATCGTCTCTGCGATCGCTACGAGGCGGTGCTGATCCAGGACGCGGATTCAGAGATCGACCAGCACTATTTCGAGCACGCATTGCCTCTGTTCAACGACCCGAAGGTGGCCGTCGTCGCAGGTCACGTGCTGTCGCGCTGGCGTGACCAGCGCAGGCTCGGCATGGACATGCTCTATGCGGCATACAGGACGCGTCTCTACCGGATCCTGCAGACGGCGTTCCAGTATGGGCAATCGTGGAAATGGACAAATGTGAGCTATATCGCGCCCGGTTTCGCCAGCGTCTATCGTACCAGCGCCTTGCGCCAGATCGACATCACCGCTCCTGGCCTCGTCATCGAAGATTTCAACATGACCTTCGAGGTTCAGCATAAGCGGCTGGGTCGCGTTGCCTATTCGCCCAAGGCGCGATGCTGGTCGGAGGACCCGTTCAGCCTGAACGACTATCGCAAGCAGGTTCAACGCTGGTATCTCGGTTTCTGGCAGACCGTATGGCGCCACGGATTTTGGCCCAGCCGCTTTTGGCTGTCCCTGGGTGGCCTGCTGGCGGAACTGCTTGTCATTTCCATATTCGCTCTGAGCCTGCCGTTTGCGGCGCTCCTTTATCTGGTGACCAGTCTCGAGATGCCGGCAATCTCGCTCAGTGAACTCGCGATGCGTCCCGTGTCGCCGCTCGGTCTGCTGGTCCTGTTTCTCGCCTTCGACTACACGCTCACTATTGTTGTCTCGATCATCGAATGTCGACCGAGTTTGCTCGTCTATGGCGTCGCGTTTCCAGTAATTCGGCTTCTCGATGCGGCGCTTTTCCTGCGGGCATTGTTCAAGTCGTTTTCCGCCAAGTCGGATGGCCGCTGGATCAGTCCGGAGCGCTATGCGGGAATCGTTTCCATCGGGAGGTAAAAATGAACATGACGCGACGCTCCGCTCTTCTTGGTGCACTGAGCATGCCGCTGCTGGCGGTCGCAAACAAAGGCCTTTCGAAGGCTGCGGCCAGCGAACCCTTGCCCAACCCGGTCATCGTCACGATCAGCAATGTAGGCGCCAGCGCACAGCCGGGCAGGCTCGCAGGGCTTGTCGCCTCGTTCCTGACCCGCAAGGTGCCCGTCACGCTGACAGTCGCGCCGGTCGATGCAGCAGGGCAGGCACTGGACTACCATTCGGAACTGGCCCGCTGGCTTCGCCAGGCAATCGCGCTCAATCCAGACGGCATCGAACTTGGCATCCACGCCGACACGCTCGTGTCCGGAGACCCCTATCTCCAGCTTCGCCAGGGCAGCGACATCCAGGCCGCGTTTTCCCATCTGATCAACGAGTATCAGAGATATCAGTCTCAAGCCGTGATAACGGCTTTGAGCCTGACCACCAACTCGCCGCTGCGTTCCCTTCAGGATGGTGCCTCCCTGCGTGCCTCGGGAATCCGTTCGGTCATTCGACTTTCGGGCGGCATCGAGGACACAATCATGCTACAGCCGGCCGACGGTGGCTACTGGACGACCGAAACCGGCCTGGTCAACACATTTGCGTCTCCATTGAGCTCGACGAGGCCGGTCGCGTCCGGCGGCGGGCTGATGGCGCCGGCAACGCTTGCCTCGAACATCGCCACATTGAGCGCTAACGACAATCCGATCATTGTCGACATTCCGTTCGGGACGCTCAACGGCCTCGGCGACGGTGATCTTGCCGACTATGGAGCGCAAGTCGCGCAGAGCGCGCTTGCTGCCGTTGCGTCCGGCAGCGTCCGTGCGATCCTCCCGCAAAAGCTCTATCTCCAGAGCAAGGATACGGGCAATCGGCTGGTCGTCGTTCGCGTCGACGATTTCAGGGTTGATCCCGATTGGGACCCGAGCCACATCGCATTCGTTTACGAGCTGATCGAAGCCGGCTACCCCGTCACCGATGGGATTATTCCCGCCCCACAGGCGGGCCTGCTATCCAGGGACGAGGTGAGCAAGGCATATCTGCGCGCCATGTCCGAGTATCGCCGCTACGATATCGCAGCCCATGGCTGGAACCACACGCCGTCGGAGCTTTTGGGAAATTCGCTCCGAAAGGATTTCGACCTGATCAGGGGCGGCATCAGCGAGGTTTATCGGTCAACCGGCAGGTTCCCCGTCTCCTACATCCCACCCAATGATGCTTTCGATGAGAACACGCTGGATGCACTGACTGCCACCGGAACACCTTTGTTCAGTGCCGACAAAGGTGACCTGCGCCGGTTCGCCGGCATGGACGAGCGAGGTATTCTTCACGTCTCGAACACCGTTAAGTTCGAAAAGTCGTGGAGCGACGACATTCCCTACCGCACGAAGGACCAGGTCCTCGACCTTATTGGGATGGACAATGACGCGATCTTCTGTATCCATCCCCGAACGGCCAATTCGCCCGAAAAGAAAGCATTGATACTCGACGCGCTCGCAGAGTTATCCGCCCAGCGAGGAACCAAACTGGTAAACTTTGCCGAATATTATGCGGCGGTCAGTCCAGCCATGCCAAACGTCGATCGGATCAGAAGCGCGCGGGCGGACGTATCGGTTCGCGATTGGAAAAAGCCGGATCAATATCCATTGGATGACGGTATCCTGAAGGCGGATGCCGAACTGGCCTGGCGCTATTTCGACTGGGGCTCGAAGAATTTCAACGGCATGGTACCGGCGACGTCCTGGATCGAGTCCGGCAAGCAGGCGGGATACCCCTTCGCGACGATGTGGGATGTCGGCACGCAGATCCTCGCCACGCTGTCCGCTCAGCGTCTGGGGATTATCGATCAGCCCAGGTTCGAGACGATCATCACGCGGATCGTTGCGTTCCTCAGGGAATCGAATTTCCGCTACGCTGGTTGGAAGCTGCCACACGCCGAACGGGCTCTGGGATCGCAAGGTGGACAGCGCGAAGGGTTCGATAGCGCCGATACCGGACGATTGCTGGTTGCGCTCAAAATTCTTGACCAGCATACGGCCGGTGCCTTCCCGATTTTCGACCTCGTTTCAGGTTGGACCTTCAAGCCGGTGCTCAAGGGCGGCGAAATGCATATGGTCAGCAAGAATGGCAGGGTCTCGTCTGCGCATGCAAACAGCTATGCAGGCTACGCAGGGCGCGGTTACAGCCTTTGGGGAGAATCGATCAAGCCGGTCTTTGACTCTGAGGATCCAAGTCGCAGCATGGACGCTGCGATTGCCTCTCTCGCAGAGATTCAGCGGCGGGGGCGGATTGCAACCGAACCTCATGTGACCGAGGAAATCGAACTGGGCGGCTCGCAGCATGGCCGTCTCATGGCCGACACTCTTTACGCTGCACAGATAAAACGCTACCGCGAGACGGGCACTCTGACTTGCGTCTCCGAATGTGCCATGGCGGGGCCGCCATACTTCACCTACCAAGGCTATCAGTTGACGGACCATGGCGGCCAGTTCGTGGTCGACACGCTGAAAACCTCGTCGCAAGCCCGAGCGGACAAGATGGCGGATAAGCTGCGTCTGGTCAGCACCAAGGGCGCATATCTCTGGTACGCCGCCCGCCCCGGCGATTATTCGGAGAAGCTCATCGCCCTGGTTCGAGAGCAAGCCAAAATGCCCGGCTTGGGTTTTTCGGCCGGCGTTTCTGAGCGGACCGGCAAATTGATCGGGGTCACCGACGTAAATACCAACGGCATAGTCCTTGAATCCATCGCCTATATTCTCGGCGGGCGAAAGCCGTTTCTTCTGTCGGAAGGAGCGTGACGCACCGGCAAAGGCAGGGTGCTGATCGGATGGCCAATGGTTGTTAGCGGCCGCTATCTCTGATTCCAGCGCCGGACAATTGGTTCGCCAAGATCGTGCTCGTAGCCGAGCACGCTTATGCTGGCGGTATCCAGGGCGAACAGGGCGCCATCATGCGGCGGCAGGCCGAGCCAGCGCGCGGCCAGCACCCGCAGGAAATGAGCGCTTGAAAACACCAGGACATTGGCGTTGACGGCACGCAACTGGCTGACGATCCGGTCCGCTCTCGCGCCGACATCCTGCGCCATCTCGCCGCCCGGACATCCGTCGCGAAAGAGACGCCAGCCAGGACGCTCGGCGAGGATCTGCTTCGTGGTCAGTCCCTCGTAAGCGCCGTAGTCCCACTCCGCCAGGTCAGACGTCTTCAGGCCGGCCGAACCGAAGCCGGCCAGCACGCAGGACTTGAAGGCGCGCTGCGATGGGCTCGACCAGACAGCCTGGAACGAAAGGCCCTGCAACCGCTCAGTAACTCCCCGGGCGGCCTCCTCGCCGACAGGCATCAACGGTATGTCGGTCCGCCCGGTATGCTTTCCGGATGCGCTCCATTCCGTCTCCCCATGCCGAACCAGGTAGATTTCGGGAAACGCGCTCATCCGCATGCCTTTTTGATGCCTTTGCCAGATCGTCCAACGGTGCAAATCATAGCGGCTTCCACAGACTCTCCAAATAGCCGGGCCAAGTAGCCGGACCAAATGGCAGGGTTTGGGCCGCTCCGCCGTGCTGGCTTAACCCTTCCCTGAGTCAGCCTCTTGCCATAGCTGCCCATTTCGTAGACAAGCCGTTGATGCGGAATCCGGGCCGATCACGGCCATTTTCCGCGCTGAGACGCGGCTTCCGGCGTTTTTGCCGACGCGCCGCAATCGGATAGGCGAAAAAATGTCTGCGATCGAAGCCGGCGCTCGCGCGCCGGAAAATCTTTGGCGTCAGGAAATCAAGGCGACGCTGGCGCTCGCCTGGCCGATGGTGTTGACCAATCTCGGCCAGACGGCGATGACTGCTACCGATGTCATGATGATGGGGCGGCTGGGGCCGGACACGCTGGCCAGTGGCGCGCTTGGCGCCAACCTCTATTTCATGCCGCTGATCTTCGGGCTTGGCCTGATGCTGGCGACCTCGCCGATGATGGCGACCGAACTCGGCCGCCGCCGCCATTCCGTGCGCGATCTGCGCCGCACCGTGCGGCAAGGCCTGTGGCTGGCGATCCTCATCTGCATCCCGATCTGGATCGTGCTTTGGCACGGCGAGGCAATTTTGCTCGCCATGGGCCAGGAACCGGCGCTGGCGCATGAGGCCGGCATCTACCTGCGCTGGCTCGAATGGGCGGTGCTGCCCTTCTACGGCTATATCGTGCTGCGCTCGTTCATTTCGGCGCTGGAGCGGCCGGGCTGGGCGCTGGTCATCGTCTTCATCGCCGTCGCCTGCAATGTCTTCTTCAACTGGGTGTTCATGTTCGGCAATCTCGGCGCCCCTTCGATGGGCATCGCTGGCTCGGGCCTCGCCACCACGCTGTCCAGCTCGCTGATGTTCGTCGGCATGGCGGCTGTGGTGATGCTTGAGCAGAAATTTCGCCGCTATCATTTGTTCGGACGCTTCTGGCGGGCCGACTGGCCGCGCTTCACGGGATTGCTGCGGCTCGGCCTGCCGATCGCCGGTCTTCTCGCCTTCGAGGTGACGATCTTCAACGCCGCCGCCCTTCTAATGGGCCTGATCGACGCGGCCTCGCTCGCGGCGCATGCCATCGCCATCCAGATCGCCTCGGTCAGCTTCATGGTGCCGCTCGGCCTCAACCAGGCGGCGACGGTGCGTGTCGGGCTTGCCCATGGCGCCGGCAACCCGGAAGGGGTTTCCCGCGCCGGCTGGACCGCTTTCGTCATCGGCGTGTCCTTCATGGCGCTGATGGGGCTGGTGATGATCCTGTGGCCGCATCTGCTGATCAGCGCCTTCATCGATCTCGGCGACTCGGCCAATGCCACGGTGATCGGGCTTGCCGTGTCGTTCCTGGCCTTTGCCGCGCTGTTCCAGATTTTCGATGGCGCGCAAGCGGTTGCCGCCGGCATGCTGCGCGGCCTGCACGACACCAAGGTGCCGATGATCTATGCCGCGATCGGCTATTGGGGCATCGGCCTGCCGCTCGGCGTGCTGCTCGCCTTCTATTCCGGGCTCAACGGCGTCGGCATCTGGATCGGCCTGTCGTCGGGGCTGGCGGTGGTGGCGGCGCTGCTTCTGGCGCGCTGGCTGCGGCGGGACCGTATCGCGCCGCCGCTCTCCTTTGGGCATTGAACGAGCGGCCGGCGGTTTGCCGGGCGGCTATGCTTCAGGCTCTCTTGCCTGATATCGCCGGGCTGAAGACCATCAGGCTGAGGATCTCGAACAGCACCTGAGCGCCGGCATGCGCGGTGTTGGTGGTCGCGTCATATTGCGGCGCCACCTCGACGACGTCGCCGCCGACGATGTTGAGGCCCTTGAGTCCGCGCAGAAGTTCGAGCACTTCCCGCGTGGTCAGCCCACCGACTTCCGGCGTGCCGGTGCCGGGTGCGAACGCCGGGTCGACGCTGTCGATGTCGAAGGTCACATAGGTCGGGCCGTCGCCGACGATCTGGCGCGCCTTCTCGATGATGGCTGGCACGCCGAGGCCGGTCACCTCTTCGGCATGCACGACGGTCATGCCGGATTCGTAGGTGAACTCCCATAGATACTCGGCCGAGCCGCGAATGCCGATCTGAATGGTGCGCGACGGGTCGAGCACGCCGTCCAGCACCGCGTTGCGGAACGGCCCGCCATGGTGGAACTTGGTCATATCGAACAGGCCGCCGGTGTCGCAGTGGGCGTCGATATGGATCATGCCGACCGGCGCTTTTTTGCCGACAGCCTTCAGGATCGGATGGCTGATCGAATGATCGCCGCCGACCGAAAGCGGAATGACGCCGGCGTCGACGATCTGGTTCGTGCGGCGCTCGATGTCGTCATGGCTGGTCTCCAGCCGATAGCGGCTCTGGAACGGCACGTCGCCGATATCGGCGACCTTCAGCTCATGCGTCGGGGCGCATTCCAGAACATGGTTGTAGGGGCCGATGCGCTCGATGGCGCGCAGCGCCCTTGGCCCGAAGCGGGCACCGGGCCGGTTGGTGACGCCGAGATCCATCGGCACGCCGATCATCGCCACCTGCAGATCGCCGAAATCCGGATTGTCGGCGGCAATTTGCCGATAGGGCGCGGCGAGAAAAGTCGGGATGCCGGAGTAAGGCGCCAGCCGCGTCCCGCTCTTGGAAAAGATATTGTCGGCGACGCGTCGGAATTTCGGATCGAACATTTCGCCGCCATGGCTTTCGCCATATTTGCGGCGCAACGCTTCGAGCTTGCCGCGATCGTAACCCATGTCGGTTCTCCAAGGCTGGTGCAGTAGGGCCGCCGGTGATGCCGGTGACCGTGGTCCGGCCGGTCGCGGGCTGTCTGCGGATTTGACGTCGAGATGCTTTTTCCGGGCAAAGTGTCGGGTAGCCGCATCGAAAAATCAATTGATATTGTTAGAGTGTTTCTGCCGGGAGAAAGTCACAGGCTTCTGGAACCTCCTGCAGGAAGCGCGCCAGGACTGCGTCCTGAGCTGTGAAATCGCGCGCTTGCCGCAGGGTTTTCTTTTTGTCGGGTCAGCCCGCAAAGCGGGGGCGCTTTCAGGAATTCAATGCTAAGAGGCATTCCGCAGGGAGCGAGCAGTGAAGGCGGCATCGAGACATGACTAAGACCGATATAGCGCGGCGCGTTTACAACCATACCTGGAAGCTCGACCCGATCGTCCGCAGCTTGCTCGACACCGATTTCTACAAGCTGCTGATGCTGCAGATGATCTGGGGCATGTACCCCAAGGTCGATGCCACCTTTACGCTGATCAACCGCACCACCTCGGTTCGCCTTGCCGAGGAGATCGATGAAACGGAACTGCGTGATCAGCTCGACCATGCCCGCACCTTGCGCTTCTCCAAGAAGGAGATGATCTGGCTGGGCGGCAACACCTTCTATGGCCGCAAGCAGATCTTCGAACCGGAATTCCTCGCCTGGCTCGAAAATTTCCAGCTGCCGGAGTACGAGCTTTCCCGGCGCGATGGCCAGTACGAATTGAGCTTCAGCGGCCCGTGGATGTACACGACGCTGTGGGAGATCCCGGCGCTCGCCATCATCAACGAAATGCGCTCGCGCGCCGCGATGCGGGCGTTCGGACCCTTCGCGCTCGACGTGCTCTATGCCCGCGCCAAGGCCAAGATGTGGGCCAAGACCGAGCGGCTGAAAGCGCTGCCCGATATCCGCATTTCGGATTTCGGCACCCGCCGCCGCCATTCGTTCCTGTGGCAGCGCTGGTGCGTCGAAGCGCTGAAGGAAGGCATCGGCGAGGCCTTCACCGGTACCTCAAACGTGCTGCTTGCCATGGACAACGACCTCGAGGCGCTGGGCACCAACGCGCATGAACTGCCGATGGTGTTCGCCGCGCTCGCCAATTCGGAAAAGGAATTGAGACAGTCGCCCTACAAGGTGCTGCAGGACTGGCAGCGCTACTACGGCGGCAATTTGCTGATCGTGCTGCCTGACACTTTCGGCACCGCGGCATTCCTGCGTGACGTGCCGGACTGGGTCGCCGACTGGACCGGTTTCCGCCCCGACAGCGCGCCGCCGATCGAAGGCGGCGAGAAGATACTTTCCTGGTGGCGCGAAAAGGGCAAGGACCCGAAGCAGAAGCTGCTCATCTTCTCCGACGGGCTCGAGGTCGAGACGATCGAGGAAACCTACCGCCACTTCCGCGGCAAGGTGCGCATGTCCTTCGGCTGGGGTACCAACCTGACCAACGATTTCGAGGGCTGCGCACCGACCGAAACCAACCGGCTCGACGCCATCTCGCTGGTCTGCAAGGTCACCGAAGCCAATGGCCGGCCAGCGGTCAAGCTCTCCGACAATCCGGCCAAGGCCACCGGCGACGAGAAAGAGATCGAACGGTACCTCAGGATATTTGGCGAAAAGGATCGTGTGGAGCAGCTGGTCAAGGTGTGAGGGAATTCCTGGATAGTCTGAGTTCCTTCGCGCCCGCCTCTGTCCTGCCGGCCATCTCCCCCTCAAGGGGGGAGATCGGCAGTTCCGCCGCCGGCTTTCCCTCTGCAACTTTGGTGATTGGCGAAAGCGGCAATGACGGCGCAATCTCGCCCCAAGTGGGGGAGATGTCCGGCAGGACAGAGGGGGGCGCCGTAGAGCGCGACCATTCGATCGCAATAGTTGCTCTAGGTGCCGTTGCATTTTTGACCGCTCTCTCTCCCACCCCCGCCTTAGCCCACGCCTCCGATCGTGGCCACGTTCTGCTGCTGCCCACCGGCTACTATGTCGCCGGCGGCGCGCTCGCCGTTGCCGCCAGCTTCCTTGCCCTGGCGCTGCTGCCGCCAGACGCCCTCGACCGCTTCTGGCGGCGGCGCCTGCCGCTTTTCGCATTCCGTGACGGCGCACGGGCGATCGCCAGCCTGGCATCCTTTGCCGGCTTTGCAATGCTCGTTGCCGCCGGCCTGTTCGGCAGCCGCGACCCGCTCTCCAACCCGCTGCCCCTTGCGATATGGACGCTGCTTTGGGTTGGTCTGGTTTTGCTGCAGGGGCTGCTCGGCAATCTCTGGTCATGGCTAAACCCCTGGTACGGGCCATGGCGTGTCGTTTCGCGGCTGTTCGGGGAGCGGGAAATGAAGCGCCCGCCCGCATGGCTCGGCTACTGGCCGGCTTTTGTGCTGTTCTTCGCCTTCGCCTGGTTCGAGCTGATCGACCCGGCGCCCGACGATCCGGCGCGGCTTGCCTGGGCCGCCGGCCTCTATTGGCTGCTGAGTTTTGCCGCCATGATGATGTTCGGCTATCGCGACTGGAGCCGCAGCAGCGAGTTCCTGACCGTCTTCTTCACCATGGTGGCGCGGTTCGCCGTTATCGAGCGCGACGCAGGCGGCCGGCTCAATTTCTGCTGGCCAGGCGCCAAGCTCATCTATGCCGCGCCGCTGTCGCTCAGCGGCACCGCTTTCCTGCTGCTAGCGCTGTCGTCGGTGTCCTTCGACGGGTTGTCGAAAACCTTCTTCTGGTTCGGCCTGTTCGGCATCAATCCGCTGGAGTTTCCGGGACGTACAGCGGTGATCGGCATCGGCAGTCTCGGCCTGGTTCTGATGTTTGTCCTGCTCGCAGCCGCGTTCATCCTTGCAATCGTCCTTGGCCAACATCTTGCCGGCAGCAAGCATTCCCTCGGTCAGGCCGCCGGGCTGCTGGTGTGGTCGATCGTGCCAATCGCGCTCGCCTATCATGTCGCGCACTATCTGACGGCGCTGCTCGTCGATGGCCAATATGCGGTGGCTGCGCTTTCCGACCCGTTCGCGCTGGGCTGGAACCTGTTCGGCACCGCCGATATGCAGATCGAAGCCGGCGTCGTTGCCGGCGCCGGCTCGGCATGGTGGCTGTGGAATGTCCAGGCCGGCGTCATCATCGGTGGACACATGCTCGCCGTGCTCGTCGCCCATGGCCTCGCCTGGCGGTTGCACCCAGTTCCCGCCCGCGCCGCGCTCAGCCAGTTTCCGCTCACCGTGCTGATGATCGCCTATACGGTTTTCGGCCTGTGGTTGCTTGCCACGCCGGCGGCCGGATGAGACAAAGGCCGGCCTTTATACCCGTCGATTGATCCTTGGGGAAAGCCCGCTTGCCACATCAGGGCTTTGGTGATTTAGTTTGTACACATGCAATTTCGGCCACTTGCCAAGAGTGGCTCGCCTCGCTCCAGCCATTGGTCAAAACTAAAAAACAGGGGAACTGCCGTGACTGACAAGAATGGGTTTTTCGATCTCTCCAAAACCGGTCTCACCCGCCGCACGGCGCTGAAGGGATTGGCCGCGGGCGCCGGCCTTGCCGTCGCGCCTGGGTTCGTCCGTTACAGCCAGGCGCAGAGCTCGGCGCCGATAAAAATCGGCTTCCAGTCCCATCGCACCGGCATCGGCGCCGCCTATGGTCGCTGGTATGAAAAGACCACCGCCGCCGCGGTCAAGGCGATCAACGATGCCGGCGGCATCAACGGCCGGCCGGTCGAGGTGATCATCGAGGATGACGGCACCGATCCCGGCCGCGGTGCCGAAGTGGTCGGCAAGTTCGCCACCCAGCACAAGACCGACATCGTCTACGGCACGCTGTTTTCGCACGTCGTCATCGGCTCGGCGCCCGCCGCCGGTGAGGCCAAGATGCCCTATTTTGTCGTCAGCGAAGGTCACCACGTCGCCTCGACCAAGCTCAATCGTTACGTCTTCCAACCCGGCATCACCGACGTGAAGAGCCAGATCCAGGCGATGGCGCCGTGGATCGCGGCGAACGCCGGCAAGAAGGTGACGCAGATTTTTCCTGATTTCGCCTTCGGCTACGACCATCGCGACTACCTGCCCCCGGCGCTGAAGGCGCAGGGCGCCGAGGTCATCGCCCAGATCGCCATCCCGCCGACGGAATCGTCCTTCACCAAATATTTCCCGCAGATCCCGGCCGAGACCGAGGTGATCTACCACGTCATGGTCGGCCCGGCGGTGCTCACCTTCGTCAAGGAGCTCGGCGAATTCTACGGCTCCAACCGGCCGCAGCTGTTCGGCTTCATCGATTCGCTCGAAGCCACCGACATCAACAGCCCCGGTCTCGAATTCCTCGACGGCAGCCATTTCTGGGAGGGCTCGCCGCGCTACGCCCAACCAGATGATTCCGCCGCGCAGAAGGCTTATCGCGCCGCCGTCGGCATCGATGACAATGGCGCTGCCGTCGGCGATCCGAAGGACGTCTCCACCGCCGCGCACATGTTCGGCTGCTGGGAAACGCTCTATGTCGTCAAGAAGGCGATGGAGGATGCCGGCTACAAGGGGCCGGAAGACCGCGCGAAACTGGTCGAGGCGACCGAGGCCTTGACCGAGTTCGCCGAGGGGCCCGAGCATCCGCAGGGGCCGAAGACCTTCAACGGCAAGATCCACCAGTGTTTCGGCATCCAGAACATCTCCAAGGTCGAAGGCGGCAGGCTGAATGTCGTCCACAAGACCAAGATCGAGGACGGCCTCTACGAGCCGGAAGGGGATTACACGACCCAGCCGCTGTGACGCGCCTTACCCTCCCCTTTGTGGGGAGGGTCGGCACACAAGCTTCGCGTTTGAGACGGGGTGGGGGTCGCGACGATCCGAGCCCCACTCCCCCCACCCGACCGCTTCGCGGTCACCCTCCCCACAAAGGGGGTAAGGGCTCCCTGAATGGCCTTCGGACCTCATCTTCTCCTTGCCGCCCTTGAAGGCCTCGTCACCTCCGCCGTGCTGGCGCTGACTGCGCTCGGCCTGTCGCTGGTGTTCGGCGTCATGCGCGTCGTCAATGTCGCCCATGGCGAGTTCTTCATGCTGGGCGCGGTGCTTGCCTGGGCGATCACCACGGCGATTTCAGGCCATCCGTCGCTCGGCTTCCTGGCCGCCCTGGTGCTGGCGCCGCTGATCGTCGGCCTGATCGCGCTCGTCGCCGAACGGCTGGTGCTGCGCCGGCTGAATTACAATCCGGAAGCCACCATCGTCGCCACCATCGGCATGCTCTATATCATCCAGCAACTGGCGCTGACCTTCTACGGTCCGGAGGCACGGCCGGTGGAGCCGCCCTTCAGCTACCGCATTCTTTTGCCGTGGTTCGGCTACTCCGGCTACAAGCTGTCGATCATCGCCGCGTCCGCGCTTCTGCTTGTCGCGACGTGGTTCGTGCTGACACGCACCAAAATCGGCCTCGTCATGCGCGCCACGCAGTATGACAGCGAGACGGCGCAGGCCTTCGGCATTCCGGTCACCAGAGTCTACGCCGGCGTCTTCGCGCTCGGCGCCATGCTGGCGGCGGTGGCCGCGGTGCTGATCGTGCCGATCAGCCAGGCACATTATCTGATGGGGCAGGACCCGCTGCTCCTGTCCTTCATCGTCGTCATCATCGGCGGCCTCGGCTCGCTGCGCGGCACCGTCGTCGCCGCCGTGCTGATCGGCCTGTCGGACGGCATCATCTCGGTGTTCTTCTCGCCGACGCTGGCCAAGATCATCGCCACCCTGCTGGTTGCCATGGTGCTGGTGTTCCGGCCGCAAGGCCTGTTCGGGACGGCATCGCGATGAAGGAAGCTTCGCCGGCAAAGGCTTATGCCCTGCATTTGGGCGTCATCGCCCTGCTTTTCGCCTTGAGCTTCGTCCTGCCGGAGTATCACCACGGCCTGCTCGCCCGCATCATGGTGCTGGCGGTCTTCGCCATGGGCTACAACATGCTGTTCGGCTATGTCGGACTGCTCAGCCTCGGCCACGCCATGTTCTTTTCGGCTGGGCTCTACGGTGCAGGCCTTGCCGTCATCCATCTCGGCTGGAGCGTGCCGGCCGCCTTCACCGCCGGCCTCGCCTGCGGCGCGCTTCTCGCGCTGGTGATCGGTCTGCTTGCGCTGCGCACCACCGGCGTCGCCTTCATGATCGTTACCATGATGTTCGCGCAGGTCTTCTATCTCATAATCCTCTATTTCGCGTCCTGGACCGGCGGCGACCAGGGCCTGGTGGTGCCGCAGTCGGCGCGTGTCCTCGTCGTTGGCAGCACGTCGCTCGGCCTCACCGAACCGACCGTGCGCTACATGAGCGCACTCGCCCTGTTCTCGATCGTGCTGCTGGTGACGCTCGTCATCGTCCGCTCCAGATATGGCCGTGTGCTGGTTGCCATCCGTGAGAACGAGGAGCGGACCAAAATGCTCGGCTACGACACGCTTTCCAACAAGCTCGTCGCGGTCGTCGTCTCCGGCACCATCTGCGCGGCTTCGGGCGCCGCTTACGCGCTGCTGTTCGGCTATGTCGGCTCGACTTTCGCCTCGGTGCAATATTCCATCCTGCCTCTGCTCTGGGTGCTGCTCGGCGGTGCTGCCACCACGCTCGGTCCGCTGATCGGCACGCTGTTCATGTACTATGTCGTCGACATCACCAGCGGCTACACCTCGGCCTATCTGCTGATCGTCGGCATCGCCCTCATCCTGCTGGTGCTGTTCTTCCCCAAGGGCATTCTCGGCACCATCCGCCAGCGCTGGCTCGGGTGGCTGCCATGATGCCGCTGCTGACCACCAAAGGCCTGTCCCGCCATTTCGGCGGCCTGCGCGCCGTCGACGGCGTCGACTTCACGCTCATGCCGGGCGAGATCCGCGCCGTCATCGGCCCCAACGGCGCCGGCAAGACCACCTTCGTTAGCCTGGTGAGCGGTCGCATCCAGCCCTCATCGGGCATGATCGTCTTCGACGGCGCCGACATCACCAACCTGCCGGCCTACGCGAGGGTCCGCCTCGGCGTCGCCTACACCTTCCAGATCACCAGCGTCTTTGCCAATCTCACCGCCTACGACAACGTCGCGCTGCCGGTGCAGCGCACGCTGACCGATGGCCGCTCGAAAGGCGCCGTGCATGCCGGCGTCATGGCGGCGCTGGAGCGCACCGGCCTTGCCGACCGCGCCCACATGCCGGCCGGGCAATTGTCCTATGGCCATCAGCGCCTGCTTGAAGTGGCCATGGGGCTGGCGCTGAAACCGCGCCTGCTGATCCTCGACGAGCCGACGCAGGGGCTGGCCGACAGCGAGATCGATAATTTCATCGGGCTGGTGCGCGAGATCGCCAAAAGCGCCACCGTGCTTCTGATCGAGCACAACATGCCGGTGGTCATGCATCTGGCCGACCGCATCACGGTCTTCAACGTCGGCAAGATCTTGGCCGAGGGCACGCCCGAGCAGGTCCGCGCCAATGCCGAGGTGCAGGAAGCTTATCTCGGAGCGACGCCCCCATGACTGAAACACGGGCTGAAGCGCTGACCATCTCCGGGCTCGACTGCTTCTACGGCGAGGTCCAGGTGCTCTACGGCCTCGACCTCATGCTGAACAAGGGCGAGGTGCTTTGCCTGTTCGGCCGCAACGGCGCCGGCAAGACGACGACGCTGAAGGCGATCATGGGCCTCGTTCCATCACGCGCCGGTTCGATCAGGCTCGAAGGGCGGGAATTGACCGGCCTGCCGGCGCACGACGTGCCGAAGGCCGGCGTCGCCTATGTGCCGCAGGGCAGGCGGCTGTTCGCCGAGATGACGGTGGCGGAAAATATCGAGATCGGCCTGATGGCCCGCGGCAAGGGCAAGGCGACGCGCGAAAACGTGCTCGACCTCTTCCCGCTGCTGCGCCAGCGGCTCAGGCAGCGCTCCGGCACGCTGTCGGGCGGCGAGCAGCAGATGCTGGCCATGGCACGGGCGCTGTGCCTCGAACCGCAGGTGCTTCTGCTCGACGAGCCGACCGAAGGATTGATGCCGGCGATGATCGCCAGGATCCGCGAGACGGTGTCGAAGCTGCGCGACCTTGGCGTCTCGACGATCCTGGTCGAGCAGCGGGTCGATGCCGTGCTGTCCGTCGCCGACCGGGTCTCGTTCATCGAGAACGGCCGCAACCGCGAGACCGTCGATGTCGAGGAGCTGCGCGCCGATCCGTCGGCGGTCCGCCGCTATGTCGGCGTCGGCTGATTAGCCAAGGAACAGAAAACCCGCGATCAGGAATGTCGGGATCAGCACCGCGCCAGACCACGCCATATAGCCGAAAAAGCCCGGCATCTTGACGCCGCGATGCCTGGCGATGGCGTACACCATGAAGTTCGGCGCATTGCCGATATAGGTGTTGGCGCCCATGAACACCGCCCCGGCCGAGATCGCCGCCAGGGTCGAGGCGAAGGTGGTCATCAGGTGCTGTGGGTCGCCGCCGGCGAGCTCGAAGAACACCAGGTAGGTCGGCGCGTTGTCGAGGAAGGACGACAGCGCCCCGGTCAGCCAGAAATAGGCAACGTCGTTTGGTTCGCCCGTGGGCGAGCTGACAAGCGCGACCAGCGGCGCCAGCGCACCGTCGAGGCCGGCCCTGAGAATGGCGACGACCGGCACGATGCAGATGAAAATGCCGGCGAACAGCTTCGCCACCTCGGCGATCGGCTCCCAGTGGAAGTTGTTCGCCTGCCTGTGGCTCTTGCGCGAGACCGCGAGCGAAAGGAAGGCAAGCGCCAGGATGATGGCGTCACGCACGAGGTTCTGTAATTCGAGGCCCACGCCCTGGACGGAGAAAGCCACGCCCGGCTTCCAGGTCGCAGAAAGCAGGATCGCGCCGATCACCCCGGCCAGCAGCGGGACGTTGGCCAGGCCGCGGATGCGTACCTTCGAGTCTGGCGTCGGGTCCTTGATCTTCGGCGCGCCGGCCTCGCGGCGATGCAGGATCATGTCCATGGCCAGGAAGACAGCCAACACCAGGCCGCCGACGAACAGTGTCTCCTGATAGAGATTCGCAGTGGTCCAGAAGAAATCGACGCCGCGCAGGAAGCCGACGAACAGCGGCGGGTCGCCGAGCGGCGTCAGTGAGCCGCCGATGTTGGACACCAGGAAAATGAAGAAGATGACGACATGGGCGTTGAACGGCCGGTTGTCGTTGGCGCGCAGGATCGGCCGGATCAGGATCATCGAGGCGCCGGTCGTCCCGATGACCGAGGCGAGCATCGCCCCGATCAGCAGCAGTCCGGCATTCACCAGCGGCGTACCATGGATGTTGCCGGCGACGAGGATGCCACCCGAAATGGTGAACAACGCGAACAGAAGGATGATGAACGACATGTATTCGGTGAGCAGCGCATGCAGCACCGCCTCGGTGGCCGAAGGCATGCCGAACGCAACCGCCAGCGGCACGACCGCAAGCGCCGCCCAGATGACGGTGATCTTGCCGTAGTGATGCTCCCAGACACGGTGGAAGAGCAATGGCCCGGTGGCGATCGACAGAAGCAGGCCGACAAAGGGCAGCGCCCACCACAGCGACATTGTCTCGCCCGGCAGTTCATGGGCCTCGGCTGCGAACGCTATTTCTGGAAACAGGGTTGCGACTGTCACCACAGCGCCCGCCGCCAAAGCCGCCGCAAACCGCATAAAGCCCCCTTTGGAATTGTGTCGGATGCGATTGGTGTTCAAGCCAGTGTCACGCCGGCATCGCGCATTCGGTTCAGCATTGTCTCGAGGGAGCCATTGAGATTGATGCCGCGGCAAGCGTCGAGCCGCACTGTGGTATGAAAGCCGTGCTTGACCGCATCGAGCGCCGAAAAGGCGACGCAGAAGTCGGTCGCTAGGCCGACCAGGGTTAGTGTGTCGATGCCGCGCTCGTGGAGATAGCCGGCAAGGCCGGTCGGCGTCGTCCGGTCGTTCTCGAAGAAAGCCGAATAGCTGTCGATCTCCGGGTGGTAGCCCTTGCGGATCACCAGTTCGGCCTTGGTCCAGGCAAGGCCCGAATGGAAATCCGAGCCGAGGCTGCCTTGGATGCAGTGGTCCGGCCACAGGGTCTGCTGGCCATAAGGCAGATCGATCGACTCGAAGGGCTGCTTGCCGGGATGGCTGGAGGCAAAGCTCGAATGGCCGGCGGGATGCCAGTCCTGCGTCAGCACGACATGTTCTGTCCGTCGGATCAGGTCGTTGACCAGCGGCACGATCTCGTCGCCGCCGGCCACCGCCAGCGCGCCGCCCGGGCAGAAATCGTTCTGCAGGTCTATGATAACAAGCGCTTCGTCGGCCATGGAGCCTCCCTCTTGTCTGTCCCGGAAGCATGACCCGAACGGATGGTCTGCCGAACGCGGAAAAATGCCGCTGACACAACGGATGCAGAAACTTGACCAGATGGCCGGCTGCGTCAACCTCCAACGGCATACAAAGGCTTGCCGCCGCGCCGATGCGACCGGCCGGCGCAAACTCCGGCTTTGACAATTCCAGCCGGCTTGATATCATTTGCATACGAATGAATTTGCCCGGTTCGGACGCCGGCAGGATCCACCGGAAGACCCCTTTTGGGAAGGCAAAGCGTGATCCGTTACGCGAAACCCACCACGGTCGACGAGGCGCTGGCTTTGCTGGGCGAGGGCTCGTGGCGCATCCTTGCCGGCGGCACCGATTTCTATCCGGCGCAAGGAGCCAAGCCTTTCCGCGAAAATATCCTCGACATCAACGGCCTGGCGGTTCTGAGCGGAATCGCTGAGACCGAGGACCATTGGGTCATCGGCGCGCGTACCACTTGGACCGACTTCGTCCGCCATCCCCTGCCGGCGGCCTTCGATGCGCTGAAGCAGGCAGCGCGGGAAGTGGGCTCGGTGCAGATCCAGAACGTCGCCTCCATCGCCGGCAATCTCTGCAATGCCTCTCCGGCCGCCGACGGCGTGCCGGGGCTGCTTGTTCTCGACGCCGAGGTCGAACTGCGCTCGATGGCAGTGGCCCGCCGTCTGCCGCTGGAAAAATTCATCCTGGGAAACCGCCGCACGGAACTTCGGCTGGGCGAAATGGTCACCGCAATCCGCGTGCCGAAAAACGCAACCACCGGCACGTCGGCTTTCGTGAAGCTCGGCGCGCGTCGCTATCTCGTCATTTCCATCGCCATGGCGGCCGCCCGCTTGAGCATTGAGGACGGCATCGTCGGCAACGCTGCCGTCGCCGTCGGCTCCTGTTCGGCGGTCGCCAAACGTCTAGCAAATGTCGAAGCAGCGTTGCGCGGCGTCCCGGTCGGCCACGCTCTCGCCACTGCGATCCAGTCCGCACCGATGGACGAGCTTTCGCCGATCGGCGATGTGCGCGGCAGCGCCGAGTACCGGCTGGACGCCGCGCGCGAGATCGTCGCCCGCGCCGTGCTCGGTGCCGCGGGTCATATGCCTATGGAAAAGGTGGCGGCAGCATGAGCGAAGCTAAGCCTGGCATAAGGATGGAACGCGCTGACATCGCCTTCGAGGTCAACGGCGCTGCCGTTTCTGTCTGCGTGCCGCCGGTACGCCGTCTCTCTTCGGTGCTGCGCGACGAATTGCGCCTGACCGGCACCAAGATCGGCTGCGATGCCGGCGACTGCGGCGCCTGCACGGTGCTGGTCGACGGCGAACCCGTCTGCGCCTGCCTGATGTCGGCGGCTTCTGCCGCTGGCACCGCGGTGACGACCGTCGAAGGCCTCGCCAATGACAGGCTGTCGGCGCTGCAGGCCTCGTTCCTCGACCACGGCGCGGCGCAATGCGGCATCTGCACGCCCGGCCTGCTAATCGCGGCAACCGCGCTGCTGGACCGCAAACCCAATCCAACCGAGGCTGAAACCCAGGATGCGCTGGGCGGCGTCCTCTGCCGTTGCACCGGTTACCGAAAGATTATTGCCGCGGTGATGGATGCGTCGCGCCATGCCGATGACCTCGATTTCCGTTTGCCGCAATCCGGCCACGCCGTTGGTTCGTCCCCGATCAGGCTCGACGGCCTGCCGAAAGTCACCGGCGGCGAAAAATTCGGTGGCGATTCCTTCCCAGCCGACGCGCTGGCGGTGCTGGTGGTCCGCTCGCCGCATCATCATGCCCGCTTCGCCTTTGGCGATCTCGACGCCTGGGCGAAAACCCATCCTGGTATCGTCGGCGTCTTCACGGCTGCCGACATTCCGGGAAAGAACAGCTTCGGCGTCATTGCGCCTTTTGCCGACCAGCCGGCGTTGGCCGGAGGTTTTTCGCGCTTTCGCGGCGAGGCGGTGGCGCTGGTTGCCGGCGAGCGCGAGGCCATCCTCGATCTCGATCTTTCGGATTTTCCTGTTCGTTGGACCGAGTTGCCGCATGTCCTGCAGCCTTGCGAGGCGCAAGCCAGCGGCGCGCAACTGATTCACGACAACCGGCCGGCAAACCTGCTCACATCAGGCTTTGTCGAGCGCGGTGACCCGGAGGCCGCCCTTGCCGGCGCTGCCTTCATCGTTTCCGGCGCCGTCGACACATCCTATGTCGAGCATGCCTATGTCGAGCCGGAAGCCGGCTATGCCTATATGGACGGCGACACGCTCGTCGTCGTCGCCTGCACGCAGGCGCCCTACATGGACCGCGACGACGTGGCAAAGGTGCTTGGCCTTGCCGTCGACAAGGTGCGTATCGTGCCGACCGCGACAGGTGGCGGCTTCGGCTCCAAGCTCGACGTTTCGTTGCAGCCGTTGATCGGCCTGGTCGCGATGAAGACCGGGCGGCCGGCGGCACTCGCCTATACCCGCAATGAATCGATGATATCGACGACCAAGCGCCATCCCGCCGAGATGAAGGCGACCATCGGCGCCGATGCCGATGGACGCGTCACCGGCATGGTCTTCGCAGGCGATTTCAACACCGGCGCCTATGCGAGCTGGGGGCCGACCGTCGCCAACCGCGTGCCGGTACACGCCTCCGGTCCCTATGCGACGCCGAACTATCGCGCCGAAGGCCGCGCCATCCACACAAATGGGCCGATCTCCGGCGCCTTCCGCGGTTTCGGCGTGCCGCAGGCGACGATCATGCAGGAAACGCTCTATGACGAACTGGCCGAAAAGCTTGGGCTGGACCGGCTCGATTTTCGCCTGAAGAACTGCCTTCGGAACGGCTCCGAAACGGTCACCGGCCAGAGGCTGGAATCGGGCGTCGGCATCGCCGAGTGCCTTGAAGCGCTGCGACCGCATTGGGCGCGCGCGCTTGCCGATGCGGATGCATTCAATGCTGCAAACGACGACAGGAAACGCGGCGTCGGTGTCGCCTCCTGCTGGTATGGCTGCGGCAACACCTCGCTGCCCAATCCCTCGACCATCAAGGTCGGCATCTCCGCTTCTGGCGATGTCGTCCTGCATCAGGGTGCCGTCGATATCGGGCAAGGCTCGAACACGGTCATCGCCCAGATCTGCGCCGACGCGCTTGGCCTGCCGCTCGAAAAATTCCGTCTGAAAAGCGCCGACACGGCAATCACGCCGGACGCCGGCAAGACGTCCGCTTCGCGCCAGACCTTCGTGACCGGCAAGGCCGCCGAAAAGGCTGGAAGCGCCTTGCGCGAGACCATGCTGCGCTTCGCTAATGTCTCCGGAAAGGCAGCGATAGCTCTGGATGGCACAAGCCTGGTCATCCGCGAGGGCGAAGCGACACGGCACATCGATCTGTCTGCGCTGAAGGCCGATGCCGATGGTTTCGTCTTCCGCGCCGAGGAAAGCTATGATCCGCCGACGCTGCCGCTCGACGCCAAGGGCCAGGGCAAGCCCTATGCAGTCTATGGCTATGGCGCGCAGATCGCCGAACTGGAGGTCGACCTCAAGCTCGGCACGGTGAAGCTGATCAAGATCACCGCCGCGCACGATGTCGGCAAGGCGATCAATCCGCTGCTCGCCGAAGGCCAGATCGAGGGCGGCATCGCGCAAGGCATCGGCATGGCGCTGATGGAGGAATACATCCCCGGCCGCACGGAGAATCTGCACGATTACCTCATCCCGACCATCGGCGACGTGCCGCCGATCGAGACCATCCTGATCGAAGTTCCGGATCCGGAAGGACCCTTTGGCGCCAAGGGTCTGGGCGAGCATGTGCTGATCCCGACGGCGCCCGCGATCCTCAACGCCATCCGTCATGCCGCCGGCGTCCTGGTTACCAAAATTCCGGCGACGCCGACCCGCATCCGCGCTGCGATACGCGACAAGGAGGCACGCCGATGAGCGAGCTTGCCGAACGCTTCGAGACGCATGATCCCGGCGAGAAGCAGGTGGCGGAAAAGATCCGCTGCGATGCCTGTCCGGTCATGTGCTATATCGCCGATGGCCGCACCGGCGCCTGTGACCGCTACGGCAATGTCGGCGGCAGGATCGTGCGGATGGATCCGCTGACCATCCTCGATCACGCGGCCGAAACCGGCGCTGCGGTCGTTCCCTTTGTCGCCGAAGGCGAGGCCTGGGATGGCGAACTGGTCAACACCGGCCGCCGCTTCGTCACCGCGATCGGCGCCGGCACCACCTATCCCGACTACAAGCCGGCGCCTTTCATCGTCAGCCAGGAGGTCGAGGGCGTGGACCTCGTCACCGTGGTCACCGAGGGCATCTTCTCCTACTGCGGCGTCAAGGTGAAGATCGACACCGACCGTCATATCGGTCCCGAAACGGCGACGGTCCGCGCGGCGGGTGAGGCGATCGGCCATGTCACGACAGGCGAATACGGCTCGCAGATGCTGTCGCTGGGTGGCGTGCATCACTTGACCGGCGGCTCGAAAGCCGAAGGTCGTGCCACCTGCGATGGGCTGCTTAACCTATGCAACCGCAAACCGGTCGAACTCACCATCGACGGCGGTGCTGCGATCATCGTCGAAGCCGGCAAGCCGCCGGTCATCGATGGCAAGGTCGAACATCGCATGCGCGTCGGCTGCGGCTCGGCCACCATCGGCATGTTCGCCACTCAGTGGCGCGGCCTGGTCGACGAGGTGGTGGTGGTCGACGATCACATCACCGGCGTCGTTTCCGAGCATCAGGCAGGCAAGGTGCTGGGCTGGCAGGATACCGGCATCAAGATAATCGGCCGCCGTTCGACGCCGGGCCGCTATTTCAAGGTGTCGGAGCCCGGCCTCGGCTGGGGTGGCACCAACATTTCCGACCCGCTGTCGATCCTTGGCGAATGGAATGCGAAGAAAGGTGCGCGGCCGGGCCTGTCGCTGCTGATGGTCTCGACCACTGGCGAGCAGTTCGCCTATTACGAGCTCGACGACGAGTTGAAGCCGGTGCAGAAACCGTTCCCGGAGCGGCTGCAGAAGTCGGTCGGATTGATCGAGGACAATTGCGAGCCGGCGCTGTGCACCGTGCTGTTCATAGGCGGCGCCGGCGGCTCGCTGCGCGCCGGTGTCACCGAGAACCCGGTCAATCTGACCCGCTCGGTGCAGGGCCTGACGACTTATGTCACGGTCGGCGGTGCACCGGTCTATGTCTGGCCGGGCGGCGGCATCACCCTGATGGTCGACGTCACCCGCGTGCCTGAAAACGCCTTCGGCTATGTGCCGACGCCGGCGCTGGTGGCGCCGATCGAATTCACGCTGCGCCGCGACGACTATGTCAGGCTCGGTGGCTACGAAGCCGAGATCCGCAGCGTTGAGGACATTCTTGCCAAGGGCGGTGAATATCTCAATCCGCGTCATGGCACGGGCGCGCCGGCCAGCAATCCGTGGCCGCCGCTGGCGCAGTTGCGGCGCGCAGCGGGCAATGGGGTCGGGTGATGAACGGCCCGCAGGCGCATTGGCTTGAGGACGGCAGACGGCTGCATCTCAATCATGGCCCGATCGACCTGATCATCGAGGCATTCGGCGATGCGGGCGAATGTCGCGCCGCCTATGAGCAGGCGGTGGCGCGATTTCAGACAATCCTGCCGGAACTCGTCGGCGAACTGCCAGAGCTGAGCCGCCCGGCCTCGCTGCGGCCACGTGCTTTCGCTGGGCCGACGGCGCGCCGCATGGAAGCAGCGGTCGTTCCGCTAGCGAAACAATTCATCACGCCGATGGCCGCTATTGCCGGTTCGGTAGCCGACGAAATTCTTGCAGCTATGCTGGCCGGGCGCCGGCTCGATCGCGCCTATGTCAACAATGGCGGCGACAGCGCGATCCATCTCGGCAGCGGCCGGTCCATGACCCTCGCCATTGCCGGGACAGGTCATGGGCTGGCGGACCGCATTACGATCCGCGCTGGGGATGGGATTCACGGGGTCGCGACAAGCGGCTGGCGCGGCCGTTCCTTTTCGCTAGGCATCGCCGACGCCGTCACCGTGCTGGCGCGGACAGGCGCAGAGGCCGATGCTGCCGCGACCCTGATCGCCAACGCCATCGACCTGCCCGGTCACCCTGCCATCGAGCGCGTGCCGGCGCGCGATCTGGCGCCTGACAGCGACCTTGGCGATCGCCTGGTCGTCCAGAGCGTCGGCGCGCTTTCCCCTGGCGAAATCGCCGCTGCGCTGGACAGCGGGTTCGCCGTCGCCGAAGATTTTCGGCGACATGGCCTGATTGCCGCTTCAGCGCTGTTCCTTGCCGGTCAGGCACGGATCGCCGGTCCCATGGCGCTTGCCGCGCCCAACGAGAAATCAAGGAAGGAAATTGCCCATGCCTGAGTTCGCGATCCGCAAGATTGCGGTTCTGACCGAAGAGATCTTTCACGAGGGCGGGCCGGTGGCGAAGGTGCCGCGTCGCCGCGCTGCCGCCATGGCGGTGGTGAAGAACCCGTTCGCCGGGCGTTATGTGGAAGAGCTGCAGGGCGCCATGGACGATCTGAAGCCGCTCGGCCTGCTGCTCTCCGACAAGCTCATCGCGGCGTTGGGCGGCGACGTGAAACAGATTGACGGCTACGGCAAGGGCGCCATCGTCGGCACAGCGGGCGAGCTGGAGCATGGTGCGCTGTGGCATGTGCCGGGCGGCTACGCCATGCGCGAGCGGCTCGGCGACGCCAAGGCGATCGTGCCGTCGGCAAAGAAGGTCGGCGCCTTCGGCTCGCGGCTCGACGTGCCGCTCGGCCACATCAATGCCGCCTATGTACGCGGCCATTTCGATGCCATGGAGGTCGGCATCAGCGACGGGCCTCGTCCCGACGAGATCCTGTTCTGCCTCGCCATGACCTGCGGCCCGCGCGTGCACGACCGTATGGGCGGCCTCGCGGCGAAAGACATCAAGGCTTGGGACGGGCTGCGGTGAGCGGCGAGGACAATCTGCTCAAGCTCGTCGAGGCCGAGGAGCCCGACGAAAACGACTACCGCTTGCAGGAGCAGGTCGGCTTCATCCTGCGCAAGGCGCACCAGCGCCATGTCTCGATCTTCGCGGCGCATATCGCCGATCTGACGCCGCCGCAATTCGCCGCCCTGGCCAAATTGCACGACGTCGGCGAGACCTCGCAGAACCAGCTTGGCAGCCTGATCGCAATGGACGCAGCGACGGTGAAAGGTGTGATCGATCGGCTCAAGGCGCGCGGCCTGGTAGAGCTTTCCAAGCATGAGGTCGACAAAAGGCGCCTGCTGGTCAATCTGACCGCCGAGGGCCGCGATGCCATCGAGCAGCTGATCCCGATCGCCCGCGAGATCACTGAAGAGACGCTGGCGCCGCTGTCCGCCAAGGAGGTCGCCACCTTCATGCGGCTTTTGGCCAAGCTGACGTGAGTGCTGCCTTGGTCGGTCTGCGCTGCCCCTCCAGCCGCAACTGACCACGGTTGCACAACCGGTCAAGGCGATCGGCGAGCAGGCGGCCAATCTCCTCGACCGGCGCGCCGGGAACCGGGACGCGCCGCCGCGCAAGCTGGCGCCCAAGGGACGCCTGATGATCCGCAATTCATGCCGGCCACTGGGGGCGCCCTTTGGGGCGATCGCACAAAGCGTTAGCGACTGATGCATGTTGCCCAAAAGTGTGCAGCGGTTTTGGGATAACGACATGCATCAAATGAGAAAGACCATCAGGCCGCTTGCGACAGCGATTTGTGGACTTCGGCCAGGATCTCGAAGGACCGCACCCGCGCTGTGTGATCGAAAATCTGCGCGGTGACCATCAGCTCGTCGGCGCCGGTGCGGCGCACGAACGCCTCAATGCCTTGCCGGACCGTTTCAGGGACGCCGACAACGGTGCAGGACAGCGCCTGGCCAAGCATGGTTTTGGCCATCGGGTCGAGGTCGCGCTCATATCCCTCGACCG
This sequence comes from Mesorhizobium tianshanense, assembly GCF_007830515.1. GTDB lineage: Bacteria > Pseudomonadota > Alphaproteobacteria > Rhizobiales > Rhizobiaceae > Mesorhizobium > Mesorhizobium tianshanense. Next base: position 38,539 of record NZ_VLKT01000008.1, on the reverse strand, counting down.
GCGGCGGCAATCGGCCGGGCCGGCCGGTGCGCAGATTGACGAAGGCCTGCTGCAGCGAGGTGAACAGCAGCCGCGCCTCGGCGTCGGAGGGAGCAGCGAAGACGTTGAGGCCGAGCATCACATAGGGCCTGTCGAGCTGTTCCGACGGCTGGAAGCGCGAGCGGTAGATCTCCAGCGCATGGTCGAGTTCTGCCGGCGCGAAATGCGAGGCGAAGGCGTAGGGCAGGCCGAGCATGGCGGCAAGTTGCGCGCCATAGAGGCTTGAACCCAGGATCCAGATCGGCACCTTTTCGCCCCTGCCCGGCACGGCACGGATACGCTGGCCGTCTTCGGCCGGCTGGAAATAGCCCATCAGCTCGACGACATCCTGCGGGAAACTGTCGGCGCCGGCCTCGAGGTTGCGGCGCAGCGCGCGCGCCGTGCCCATGTCGGTGCCCGGCGCCCGACCGAGGCCGAGGTCGATGCGGCCGGGATGCAATGCGTTAAGCGTGCCGAACTGCTCGGCGATGACCAGCGGCGAATGGTTGGGCAACATGATGCCGCCGGCGCCGACGCGTATCGTCCTGGTGCCGCCGGCGACATGGGCAATGACGACTGAGGTGGCGGCGCTGGCGATGCCCGGCATGTTGTGATGCTCGGCCAGCCAGTAGCGCTTGTATCCCAGCCGCTCGGCATGACGGGCGAGATCGAGCGAATTGGCTAACGATCGCGAAGCGCTGCTGCCTTCGACGATCGGCGACAGGTCGAGAACGGAAAGGGCGGTCATGGGCGGGGATCCTGTGGACGGGTAGGATGTAGGAAGCGACCGCCACGGCCACAAATTCAAAAAATTGAACAGACGCCGCGCGTCCAAGTAGGCGCAAAGGACATTTGAACTCGAAGATCCCGTCCGGAACTTATCCCGGTGTCCGGACTATGCGCCCGCCGCTTTCTCGGTGTCGGAAATCTCTTCGTCCTCAATCACGGTATGCTGCGCCGCCAGGAAATTGCCGACATGGCTGAGGCCGTCGAAGTGATCGCAGAACACCTTGATGACGACCAGCAGCGGCACCGCAAGCAGCGCGCCGACAAAACCCCACAGCCAGGACCAGAAGGCGATGGCGATGAGGATTGCCACGGCGTTGATCTCGAGCCGCCGGCCGACCACCGTCGGCGTCACGAACTGACCTTCGACGGTATCGCACAAAATCACGAAGGCCGGCGCCAGCAGCGCGTAGGAGATGCTGTCGAAGCTGATCAGCGCCATGATCGCGACAAGCGTGATCGTAATCGCCGCCCCGATATAGGGCAGGAAATTGAGCAGAGCCGCAGCCGCACCCCAGACCTGCGGGTTGGGCACGCCGAGCGCCCAGAGTCCGAGTCCGATGACCACGCCCAGGCATGTATTGATGACGGCGACGGTAAGCAGGTAGTGCGAGATTTCACGTTCGACGTCATAGACGACGCGCAGTGCCCGCTTCTTTTCGCTGAGACTGGGGAAGGACTGGACGATCTTCTCATAGAACATCGTGCCCGAGGCGAGCAGGAACAGCGACAGGACGAAGACGATGAGGACGCTGGTGCCCGCCGACAGCAAATTGCTGGCAGCTTGCGAGAGAAGGCCGGATTGCGCCATGGATTGCGCTATGGCTACCCTCTGAACGCCCGGTTCCTGGGACGGCTCCGTCAGTCCCTCTATCTGACGCGAAATCTCCACGATCCTTTCGAAAGGACGGCGCAGTTGCGCCAGACGCTCTGTAAGCTGCTGGCCAATCGAGGAAGTGTTGTTGATGAGGTCGATGACCGGGCCGCTGAGCAGATAGCCGGCCACCGCAAGGACGCTGACCGACAGCACCACCAGCAGTGTCGCCGATATCACGTCGGGCATGCCGTGCTTGCGCAGAAAGCGGACGATCGGCGTCAGCGTCAGCGCCAGCAGGAAAGCCAGAATGACCGGCATGAAGAAGGCTTTGGCGAAGTAGAGCGCGTAGATCGCCATCAGGATGAAGATGCCGACGAGCAACGAACGCATCAGATGCGTGTCGTTATGCGCCTCGACGCGCGAATCTGTGCTCTCGGCAACACCTGCGGCCAAAGCGGCGGGTTCGGCTTTCATTCTGGCCCTCGGCGGCACATCGCGACTGGTGTGCGCTGCTTGCGAAAACGCCTTTGCGGCTTCAAGGTTCCGTTAGCCGGCGTTGATGCATTGGCGGCAAGGCCGTCACGACCTTGCCGATAAATCAGGTGACCAGGAATCAGGCGACTGGGATTCAGGCGGCCGGCGCAGCCACGGCAGGGATGGTCTTTGCCGTTTCCTTGCGCACGATCGGCGCCACCTTGGTGCCGTAGAGCTCGATCGCCTTCATGATCTTGGCGTGCGGCATGATGCCGATCGCCATCTGCAGCAGAAAGCGGTCGTTGCCGAATATCCTGTGCTGGGCAACAATCTTCTCGGCCACCTGTTCGGGATTGCCGACGAACAGCGCGCCGTTCGGGCCGCGCGACTGGTCGAAATGTGCCCTCGACGTCGGACCCCAGCCGCGCTCGCGGCCGATGCGGTTCATCACCTCGGCCTGCGGCCCATAAAAATCGTCGGCCGCCTGGTCGGGGGTGTCGGCGATGAAGCCGTGGACGTTGAGGCTTGTGGCGAGGCTGGCTGGATCGCTGCCGGCCCGTTTGGCCGCCTCCCTGTAGATATCGAATAGCGGCGCGAACCGCGCCGGCTCGCCGCCGATGATGGCCAGCGCCAGCGGCAGGCCGAGCGCGCCGGCCCGCGCGGCGGATTGCGGCGTGCCGCCAATCGCGATCCAAATCGGCAATTTGTCCTGGAAGGGGCGGGGATAGACGCCGCGATCGTTGATCGGAGCGCGCAGCCTGCCCGACCAGGTCACCTTGACATGATCGCGGATGGCAAGCAGCAGGTCGAGTTTTTCGGCAAAGAGCTCGTCATAGTCTTCGAGGTCGTAGCCGAACAGCGGAAAGGATTCGATGAACGAGCCGCGCCCGGCCATGATCTCGGCTCGGCCGCCGGACAGAAGGTCGAGCGTCGCAAACTGCTGGAAGACGCGAACCGGATCGTCGGAGGACAGCACGGTGACCGCGCTGGTCAGCTTTATGCGCCTGGTCCGTTCGGCCGCCGCGGCCAGCGCTACGACCGGCGCGGAAGCGGCATAATCGGGACGGTGATGCTCGCCCAGCCCAAACACGTCGAGGCCGACCTGGTCGGCCAGCTCGATCTCCTCGATCAGGTTGCGCAGCCGCTCATGCGCACCGATGGCTCCAGGGCCCGGTTCCGGGCTGACGTCGGCGAAGGTGTAGAGACCGAGTTCCATAATGTGTCATCTTGGCGTTTCGTTTTCGCGCTACAGGTAGCGATCCGGTTGTCGCATCGCCAGAGGGGCGGATGGTGAACAGTGCATGTCGGTTTCAGCCGAATTCAGCCGGAATGGCGTCTCCCGGCTGCAACAGCCCAGAATTTCATGGCTGGCATACCGTTTTGGCGCTTGAACTCTCGGTTTTCACGCGTATGTAAGCGTCGCGAATTGACTTCAGGGAAGTGGACTTGGCTATCTACAGGGAAAAAGACATTTTTGAGCGGCGCAATGCCGCGAACGAGGCAAAGAAGGCGCTTCTGGAGCGCTTCAAGTCAAAACCGGCAGCAGACGATCCAGCGGTGCTGGCACGGCAGGCCGAACGCAAGGCAATCCTCGAAGCTCGTGCGATACGCGAGGCAGAAAAGGCTAGGCTGAAGCAGGAAAAGCTGGCGCGCGAGGCGGCAGAAAAGGCCGAGCGCGAGGCTGCTGCCGAAGCAGCGCGCATCGCCGCCGAAGAAGCGGCCCAGGCGGAAGCGAAGATCCGGGAAGCCGAAGAGAACGAGCGCATCGCTCGTTTGCTTGCCGACGAGGCCGAGCGCAAGGCCAAGCGCGACGCGCGCTATGCGGCGCGCAAGCAGCGCACCGGCAGGACGCCTCCGGGCTTTTCCGCTCGCTAGCGCTCCTACAGCGCGATTTGCAAATCGCCTTCAGGGCCGCCTAGCAGCGGCCCTGAAGGCGTTTGTGCTGCGACCTTGCAGCAAAACTAGGCCGCGAGTTTCAATCCCATAATGCCGCAGACGATGAGTGCGATGCAGGCCAGCCTGATGGCGGTCGCAGGCTCGCCGAGCAGCCAGATGCCAAGCAACGCCGTGCCGACGGTGCCGATGCCGGTCCACACCGCATAGGCCGTGCCGACCGGCAGCGTCTTCAGCGCCAGTCCGAGCAAGGCGAGACTGACGACCATCGAGGCAACGGTCAGGACGGTCGGCAACGGCTTCGAGAAGCCGTCGGTGTATTTGAGGCCGATCGCCCAGCCGATCTCGAACAGGCCGGCGAAGAAGAGAAGAATCCACGACATCGGAACGCTCCATTGGATTGCGGGTCGTCCCGGTCGATTTCGGGGAAAGCGCGAAGCCGTCTTCGCTGCATGGATATAGAAATTTCGCGCGCCCAATCAACAGCAACACCGGCGGCATTTCAGGACCAATCGTTGACTATCGATTGGTCCTGAAATGCCACCGGTCATGACCTTGCGTCGAAACGCCGAAGCTTACCTGTCCTTGAGCTTGATCGCCTTGACGGGCGGTGCCTTCAGGGCCGGGGCAGCGGCGGGTTTCTTCGCGTCCTTCTTCGGCTTGCGGGCCTCTTTGCCCGCCTTCATCGCACCTTTAGCCATGATTCGTTTCCTCCGATTGTGGCAAGCGAAATGAACCAAGAGAAACGCCCGACCGCAAGAGGCATAATCTGGCGCCGTCGCCAGCCGGCGGCTGTCAACCGGTTTCTAATTCGCTCGTAAACCGCGCCGGTCTGTGCGATGATCTTTTTCGCACTGCAGCATCGGCCCGTGCCTTCGCCGGGTGATGATCCGGCAGGCCGGTCAGGACGACAATGCGAATCCATATCGGCTGCGAGATGAGCTTCGACTTTCCGCAGGAAACGCCGCTGATCGCGATGCTCAACGTCCACTATTCTCGCGCGTCCGATCTCGAGCGGCCGGATTTCCTGACCTCGAACCCACCGGTGCCGATCGAGAGCTACCGCGACAGTTTCGGCAATTGGTGCAACCGTCTTGTCGCGCCGCCGGGTCGCTTCACCTTCGGCACGGACGCGGTGATCCGCGATCCGGGAACCTTCGAGATGGGCGACCTGATGGCATGGCAGCACGAAGTGCGCGACCTGCCGTCCGACACGCTGTTGTTCCTGCTGCCGAGCCGCTATTGCGAGAGCGACGTGCTGGCGAACGAGGCGTGGCGGCTGTTCGGCCACACACCGCTCGGCATCCCACGCGTGCAGGCGGTCTGCGATTTCGTCCACAATCACATCATCTTCAACTATGGCAATGCGCGGCCAACACGCACGGCGGCCGAAGCCTATCGCGAGCGAAGCGGCGTCTGCCGCGACTTTGCTCATCTCGCGGTCGCCTTCTGCCGCGCCTTGAACATCCCGACGCGCTATTGCACCGGCTACATCAGCGACATCGGCCTGCCGAAACCGTGGTCGGACATGGATTTCGCCGCCTGGATGGAGGTCTATCTAGGTGGCCGCTGGCATGCTTTCGACCCACGCAACAACGCGCCGCGCATCGGCCGCATCCTGATCGCCTCCGGCCGCGACGCAGCCGACGTGCCGCTGACCCATATTTTCGGGCCGGGCACGCTGGCCGGTTTCAAGGTCTGGACCGACGAGGTCGTCGAACAGGCGTCGGCGCAGCAGTGTTGAACGACTGGATGGTTCGCGCGTTGTGAATGCCTGTGGAGCTTCGGCGGGTGCACCGTTAAGCTCGAACGCACCGAGGCGCGGCTGAAGGGAGGAATGAAGATGAAAATCGACGGTGGGTGCCACTGCGGCGCCATCACTTACGAGGCGGAAGTCGATCCGGAAAAGACCAATATTTGTCACTGCACCGATTGCCAGAAGCTGACGGGCACGGCATTTCGAGTGACCGTGCCGGCGCCGGAGGATCACTATCGGATCACCATGGGCGCGCCGAAGGTCTACATCAAGACAGGATCGAGCGGCGCCAGGCGCGCCCAGGCCTTTTGCGGCGAGTGCGGTTCGCATCTCTACGCCACGTCGGTTGGCGACGGGCCGAAGGTCTACGGCATCAGGGTAGGCACGGCGCGGCAGCGCGACGAACTGGTGCCGAGGCGGCAGCTGTGGCACCGCTCGGCGCTGCACTGGCTGCCGGAATTCGAAGGCACGACGATCGTCGAGGAGCAGTAAAGGCAGATCCGGCGCCCAAGCTTCGATCCCCTAGGATTTGGCTCCCTAGGATTGGCTCAATGTCTCAGTCGTCGCCTTCGACGACCCTTAGTCTCAACTGACCGGTCTTGGAGTCGGCGACGCGCGCACCAGCTTCGGCCTTCACGCCGGCCCCATGTGTCGTCTCGGCCGATCCGGCGGCGCCCTCCGTCGGCTGCGCGCCGAACTCCAGCGCCTCGATCTTCTGGCCGCGCTTGGTCACCTTCGACGTCGAGACGAGAATATCGTCGATATCCTTGGCCGACTGGCCGAAATGGCTCTGCAGCTTGCGCACCCGCTCGTCGAGGCGCGAGACATCCTCCATCAGCCGGATGACTTCGCCCTGGATCAGATGCGCCTGCTCGCGCATGCGTGCGTCCTTGAGGATCGCCTGGATAACCTGGATCGACAGCATCAGCAGCGACGGCGAGACGATGACGATCCGGGCGCGGTGCGCCTTGTGGACAATCCCCTCGAAATTCTCGTGGATCTCGGCGAACACGGATTCCGACGGCACGAACATGAAGGCGGTGTCCTGCGTCTCGCCCTGGATCAGGTATTTTTCGGCGATATCGCGGACATGCACCTCGATGTCACGCCGAAACGACTGTGCGGCGACCTTCTGCAAATCGGCGCCTTCGGCGGCACGGATGGCGTTCCAGGCTTCCAGCGGAAACTTTGCGTCGATGGCAAGCGCCGGCGCGCCGTTCGGCATCTTCACCAGGCAGTCGGGCCGGCTGCCGTTCGACAAGGTCGCCTGGAATTCGTAGGCACCGTGCGGCAGGCCGTCGGCGACGATCGCCTCCATGCGCGATTGGCCGAAGGCGCCGCGCGTCTGCTTGTTGGAGAGGATAGCCTGAAGCTGAACGACCTGGCCGGCGAGCGACTGGATGTTGCCTTGCGCCATATCGATGACCGCCAGCCGTTCCTGCAGTTTGGCGAGGCTCTCATGCGTCGATTTCGTCTGCTCGGTCATGGTCTGGCCGAGACGGCCGGTCATCGCGTCGAGGCGCTGGCCGATCGACTGTGTGAGTTCGGCCTGCCGCGCCCCGAACACTTCGGCGATGGCGCCCATGCGGCCCTGCATTTCGGCCTGGCTTGCCAGGATGCCGGCCATCCGCGCCTCGGCGTCGCGGGCATGGTCGGCGGCTTCCGCGGCCGCCACCGCACGCGCCTTGGCCGACCGCCAGAGCGCGACGACGAGCGCCATGAACAGGCCCAGGAACAGGATCGCGCCAAATGCCAGAGCGTGGCCGAGCGTGATCGTGGTGGCGCCGAGCCGGGCGATTGGTTCGGACAGGATGGTGGTCAGGTCGTTCATATGGGGCAACATAGATGATTCGGCCTGATGGCACAGATCAAAACGTGAACGGCGCTTCAAACGCCCCGGTTGACGCTTTTCGTGCGAGGTCTTAGGTGAGACGCCATGTCGATCAAGCCGCTCATCATCCTTCCCGATCTCGTCCTGCGCCAGGTTTCGAAGCCGGTCGAACGCGTCGACGGCGCCTTGCGCAAGCTGGCCGACGACATGCTGGAGACCATGTACGATGCGCCGGGCATCGGCCTGGCGGCGATCCAGGTCGGCGAACCGTTGCGCATCCTGGTGATCGACCTCGCCAAGGAGGACGAGACGCCGGCGCCGCATGTCTTCATCAATCCCGAGATCCTCGAGAGCGCCGATCAGCGCTCGGTCTACGAGGAGGGCTGCCTGTCGATCCCGGATTACTATGCCGAGGTCGAACGCCCCGCCGCTGTCCGCGTGAAGTACCTCGATCGCGATGGCAAGCTCCAGGAGATCGAGGCCGAAGGGCTGATGGCGACTTGCCTGCAGCATGAGATCGACCATCTCAACGGCGTTCTGTTCATAGACCACATCTCGAAGCTGAAACGCGACATGGTGGTGAAGAAGTTCAAGAAACTCGCCAGGGAGAAGGCACCGGGCAACAAGGCGCCGGGCAAGCTGGTGGGGTAGGGCTGAAAAATGCCCCTGCGCGTCATCTTCATGGGTACGCCTGAATTCTCGGTGCCGACGCTGCGGGCGATCGCCGAAGCCGGGCATGAGATAGAGGCCGTCTACACCCAGCCGCCGCGCGCCGCCGGCCGCCGCGGGCTGGAACTGACGCCGTCGCCGGTGCAGCGCGAGGCGGAGCGGCTGGGCATCGCGGCGCGAACGCCGGTGTCGCTGAAGAGCGCGGCCGAGCAGCAGGCGTTTCGCGCCTTGCGGGCCGATGTCGCCGTCGTGGTCGCCTATGGATTGCTGTTGCCCAGAGCCATTATCGAGGCGCCGCGGCTCGGCTGCCTCAATGGCCACGCCTCGCTGTTGCCGCGCTGGCGCGGCGCCGCACCCATCCAGCGCGCCGTCATGGCCGGTGACACCGAGACCGGCATGATGGTGATGCGGATGGAGGAAGGTTTGGACACCGGCCCGGTGGCGATGGTTGAAAAATGCGCCATCGGCCCCGATATGACGGCCGGCGACCTGCACGACCGGTTGATGATCATTGGTGCCGCGCTCATGGTGGAAGCACTGGCCCGGCTGGAAAGAGATGCCCTGACATTTACCACACAGGCGACGGCGGGGGTGACCTACGCCAAAAAGATCGATAAAGCGGAGACGCGCGTGGACTGGACGCGGCCTGCTGGCGAAGTCCACGATCATATTCGCGGCCTGTCGCCCTTTCCCGGCGCATGGTGCGAAACCGAAATTGGCGGCCGCTTGGAACGGCTGAAACTGCTTCGCTCGACGCTTTCGGATGGCGCCGGCGAGCCGGGAGGAATTCTCGACGACCGGCTGACGGTCGCCTGCGGGTCAGGCGCGATCAGGCTGGTCGAAGTTCAACGTGCGGGCGGAAGGCCCATTGCCGGGCAGCAGTTCTTGCGAGGGGCCAAGCTCGAAAAAGGAATGAAATTCTCATGAGCATGATGTCTATACGCGCGGCCACGCCGCGTGACCGCGAGGCGATCCGCCTCGTCGAGGAACATGCATTCGGCCAGCAGGCGGAGGCCGGACTGGTCGACGCGCTGGTCACTGGCGGCGATGCCGTCGTCGAACTGGTGGCGGACGAAGACGGGCAGGTGGTGGGTCACATCCTGTTTTCGCGGCTTTTCGTGCAGAATGGCGGCAAGAGCTTTCCAGCGGTGGCGCTGGCGCCTCTGGCGGTCGAGCCGTCGTTCCACGGCACCGGCATCGGCGGCGCGCTGGTCCGTGAGGCGCATATCCGCCTGAAGGACGCCGGCGAGGTGCTGGCCGTGGTGCTTGGCGACCCCGCCTATTACGGCCGTTTTGGCTACAGCCATGCGCGCGCCGAAAAGTTCGAAAGCGAATACCAGGGCGAAGCGCTTCAGGCGCTGGCCTGGGGCGAAGCGCCAGAGACCGGCAGGCTGGTCTACGCTTCGGCCTTTGGCTCAGCGCTCGCCGCCTAACCTCATCCTGCTTTAGGAATGCCGCGGTTTCGCCTCGACATCGAATATGACGGCAGCCTCTATGCCGGCTGGCAGCGTCAGGCAGACCAGCTTTCGGTGCAGCAGGCGATCGAGCAGGCGATCGAGAAATTCTGCGGCGAGCAGGTCTCGCTGCGCGGCGCCGGCCGCACCGATGCCGGCGTCCACGCGACCGGCCAGGTGGCGCATGTCGATCTCATCAAGGCATGGCCTGATGACAAGGTGCGCGATGCCGTCAACGCCCATCTGCAAGCGGCCAAGGCGCGCATTGCCATTCTCAAGGCGGCCGTCGTGCCGGATAGCTTCGACGCGCGTTTCTCGGCGATCGGCCGCCACTATCTCTACCGCATCGTCAACCGGCGCGCGCCGGCGGCGCTCGACAAGGGCAAGATCTGGTGGGTGCCGAAGCGTCTCGACACCGAAGCCATGCACGAGGCGGCAAAAGTGCTGCTGGGGCGGCATGATTTCACCACGTTCCGCTCGACCCAATGCCAAGCCGACAGCCCGGTTCGCACGCTCGACCGGCTGGACGTCAGTCGTCTGGCTGACGTGATCGAAGTGCGAGCCTCGGCGCGCTCGTTCCTGCACAATCAGGTGCGCTCCATGGTCGGCTCGCTGAAGCGCGTCGGCGAAGGTGGCTGGACAATTGCCGACCTGAAGGCGGCGCTCGATGCGCGCGACCGGGCAGCCTGCGGCCAGGTGGCGCCGCCCGACGGGCTTTTTCTCGTCGGTGTGGACTATCCGACGGACGGTTGATTTGGTGCACCGATCCCGAGCAGTGCCTCCATGCCGAACCAAACCGCCAGCGACGCCACGAACATGCCGGCGAAGACAGCGGTGCCGACGGCGGCGCCCCTGCCGATGGCGACGTTCGTCATCCGCCAGGTCATGACCATTGACAGCGCAAACAAAAGCAGCGCTGTCAGCACGGCGAACTCGTTGGTGGACGGCAGGAAAAGTCTGATCAACGCCGCCGGCAGCATCATCCAGGCGATGACCGCCGACGCCCAGTTGCTGGCGACGACATAGTGGACGAAGCGCCCGCCGATGCCGGCACGCGGTGCGACAAAGGCAAGGCCGACAAGCGGCAACACCCAGGTGCCGATGTCGACCGTCGCCAGACGGACCAGCATGCTGAAGCGCCCCGCGAATGCATTCGGATCGCCGATCTCGTTGGCAAGGCCGACCCAACCGACAATCAGCGCCGGTGCTGCGACGACGATGGCGAAGAAGGAATTCCAGAAGCCGTCGGCCGAAAGATCGAGCAGGCGCAGTCCGTCGGGCTTGCCGAGCATCAGTCGCCAGGCGCCGGTCAGCGAAGCATAGGTTTCATCCGACGAAAGCATGACTACGATACGCCTCGCTCGAACCAGTCTTCGATGAAGCGGCGATAGATCTGTGTCAGCGTCTCCAGGTCGGCAAGCGCGACGCGTTCATCGACCATGTGCATGGTCTTACCGACCAGCCCGAACTCGACCACCGGACAATAGTCCTTGATGAAGCGCGCGTCGGAGGTGCCGCCGGAGGTGGAAAGCGCCGGTTTCCTGCCGATCACCGCCTTGACCGAACCGCTGAGCGCTTCGATCAGCCGGTCGTCGCGGGTGAGGAAGACGTGGCTCGGCCGGTCGCGCCAGACGAGCTCGTAGTCGACAGCCGTTGTCTTGCCGGTCCGGTATTTCTTGCGCTTGGCCGCCTTGTCGAGACGGTTGTGGATTTCCGCCTGGATGGTCTCGGCGGTCCATGTGTCGTTGAAGCGGATGTTGAAGATGGCGGTCGCCTTCGCCGGAATGACGTTGGTGGCCGGATTGCCGACATCGATCGAGGTCACCTCCAGGTTGGTCGCCTGGAAATCCTTTGTGCCTTTGTCGAAGACGGGATGCAGCAAGGCGTCGGCCAGCGTCATCAGCCCGCGCACCGGGTTGTCGGCAAGCTGCGGATAGGCGGCGTGGCCCTGCCGCCCATTGACGATGATGCTGCCGGACAAAGAGCCGCGCCGGCCGATCTTGATCATGTCGCCGAGCGCGTCGGGGTTGGTTGGCTCGCCGACGATCGAGGCGTCCCATTTCTCGCCCCTGGCAGCCGCCCATTCGAGCAACTTTATCGTGCCGTTGATGGCCGGTCCTTCTTCATCGCCGGTGATCAGCAGCGAGACCGAGCCTTTCGGGCCGCCTTTCGACTCGACATGGCGCGCCACCGCGGCGATGAAGCAGGCGATGCCGCCCTTCATGTCGACGGCGCCGCGACCGAACATCTCGCCCTTGGCGACCTCGGCGGCGAAAGGCGGATGCGTCCATGAGGCCTCGTCGCCGACCGGCACTACGTCTGTGTGCCCGGCGAACATCAGATGCGGCCCGTTGCCGGAGCGGCGCGCATAGAGATTTTCGATATCGGGCGTGCCGTCCTCGGAAAACACCGGGCGCTCGACGGAAAAGCCGAGTGGCTTCAGCATTGTCGCCAGCGCGCCCAGGGCTCCACCTTCGGCAGGCGTCACGGAGGCGCAGCGGATCAGGGCGGCGAGGTTTGCGGCGGGGTCGGTCGGCAAGGTCATGGGCAAAAGCGATAGTCGAAAGCGGAAGGCCTGTCACGGCCAGACATGAGGGCCAGTCATGCCGCCGACATTATGGTTTCATGTCGTATAGTTGCAGGCCAAGGCAGAACTATCGGATGGCCAACGAGAATAAAACGATCGTCGTTGCCGGAGCCGGCAGCATTGGTTGCTATGCCGGCGGTTGCCTGGCGCTCGCCGGACGGCAGGTGATTCTGCTGGCTCGGTCGCGCATTGGCGAGGCCTTGCGGAAGCATGGGTTGCGGGTCACCGACCTTGATGGCCGTGACCGCCTCATCAGGGCTGATGCAACTTCGGTCACCACCGATCCGGCGGTCGCCTTGCCCGGTGCCGAAATGATCCTGGTAACGGTCAAGAGCGGCGCGACGCAAGAGATGGCGGCGCTCATTGCCGCCCATGCCCGCCCGGACGCGGTGGTGGTCAGCCTGCAGAACGGCGTCGACAATGCCGACAGGCTGCGGGCCGGGCTCGCCGGGCGGTTTGTGCTCGCCGGCATGGTGCCGTTCAACGTGGTCCAGTCGCCGGGTGGCGAATTGCCGCTTCGCGTGCATCGCGCCAGCGAAGGCAAGGTGATGATCGAAGACGGGGTAGCTGGCCTCGTCGATCTCCTCGATGTCGACGGGTTTGCCGTAACCGAGCACGGCGACATGACAGCGGTGCTGTGGGGCAAGCTGCTGCTCAACCTGAACAACGCGCTGGTGGCGCTTTGCGGCCTGCCGCTGGCAGCGCAATTGACAGACCGCCGCTGGCGGCTGATTTTGGCCGGCCAGATCGACGAGGCGTTGGCCGCAATGCGGGCTTCGAACATTGAGCCGGCACGGATCGCCGGCCTGCGTCCCGCGCTGTTGCCAAAAGTGCTCCGTCTGCCCGACTGGCTGTTCAAGATTCTGGCGCGGCGTATGCTCGCGATCGATCCCGAAGCGCGCTCGTCGATGTGGGACGATCTGCAGCGCGGCCGACCGACCGAGATCGACGAATTGCAAGGCGCGATCCTGCGCCTGGCGAACAGCGGGCACGCCGGCACCACTGATAAAGCGGATCACGGCGCTGGTGCGCAAGGCAGAGCAGGAAAGGCGTGGATCGCCCGGCCTGACGCCGGAGGCCATCATGGCGGCGGGCAGGCCCCAATGATCGGTGGATTGTCAGTTCGCGGCCCGCACATGCGCCCGGTAACGGCCCTTGCCGGTGCGCTTGGCTTCGTAGAGCGCGTGATCGGAACAGGTGAGGAGAACTTCCGGCTCGCCGCCGTCGGCAGGCGCGAAGGCGCTGCCAATGCTCAACCCGATGCGTATTGCGATGCCCACGCCAAGGTCGAAAGGTACCGAAATCTTCTCGATGGCCCGCTTTGCCAGATAGGTGGCTTCGATCTCGGATGTGCCGGGCAGCAGGATGACGAATTCGTCGCCGCCGATGCGGAAGACCACATCTCCCGCTCGGAAAGCGCGTTTCAATCGTTCGGCCACCTTGCGCAGCAGCATGTCGCCGACCGCGTGGCCGAAGCGGTCATTAACGTGCTTGAAGCCGTCGAGTCCATGCTGAGAACGGCAAACGGCCTGCCGCCATTCGCGGCCGGCGCCGCAAGCTCGCCGCACATTTCGCGCAGTTTCTCCTGAAGGAAGATGCGGTTTGGCAGGCCGGTCAGCGCGTCCTTGATCGCCAGATCGCGATTGTCCAGTTCGGCGCGGATCATGCGGGCGTTGATCGCATGGTTCTGAAGCAGCACGACGATGACGCCGGCCACATAGAACGGCATTTGAATTCCGACGATCGACATCCCCGAGGCCGGAGAAAACAGCGCGCCAACCAGATAGGGCAGGCTAACGGCAAGCATGACGAATATGGCGTAGCGTGGGGTCGCTGCGTTGCGTGACGACACCACGCCGACGACGCCTGCGACGTTCAAGCCAGCCAGCACGGCGAGCGCCATATGCCCGCTGGCGACGCAGCCATAGCAGCCGAGGCCGAAAATCACCGACCACACGCCGCCGGCGGCCATCAGGACTGCCAGCGGTCCCTTTGCCCTGCGTTTGCGGGCCTGCTCGCACTCCCGCATCAGCAGGAAGCGGACGGCAAATAGGATGAGGTCGGCCGCGATCCAGGCATAAGGCCACCGGTCTCCGGTGATGATCGCGGCGCTGACTGCCAGCACCAGGACGCTGATGGTGCCGAACAGGACAGCGAATTTGCGGTCGAAGGTGGTGTCGAGAAGCCGCGCGCGGACAGCTTCCGGTTCCGCTCTCATCGGCGAAGAAAACCAGGCGAACAGCCGCGCGCCAGCGCTTCGCCTTCCGCGCGTTCTTGGGTTGGCCAGGGGTTCCTCGTGTGCCAGTCGAGTGCTCCGTGTCGGTCGACACAGTCTCCACCGGCATGCTGGACCAAGGTGATTAAGATTCGCTTAGGTATCTGGATGTGCCGACCGCGAGGGACCGTCGATCAGCGTGATCTTTTGCCAGATATTCCGCGACAGGTTGGAGGCGAGAGTCTCGATATCGTTGACACCATCGACGACGACATTGTCATTGACCGACTGGGCAAACAGCGCGGCGATCTTGCCGGTGATCGACAGCATTTCGGAGCAATAGTCGAGGTAGCGGGCGAGATCGCCACGGTCGGTTATGCGTGCCGGTGAATGCGACGCCGGCTTGAAATTGGTTGAAAGCACTGCCGGATCCTTGGTCAGCTGATGCATGTCGATGACGTGGATCAGCGATCGCAAGCCGTGAAGCTTGCGAAACACCTGTTTGCGCTTGATACGCTCCTCGGTTCGGATCAAGGCCAGGAAGCCGAGCACCGCGAGGATGATCATGTTGATCGAGGATTCGATGCCTTGCACCGATTGGATGGCATCGTGGTTCCCCGAAATACGACCGAGCGGCAGGATGGTGCCGACGAACAGGAACATCATCGCGCCGGCGGCAATGGAAGCGATGACGATGCCGCGCAGCCACCAGATCGGCGCTTCCAGCGCCTTCGCCGCCTTGGCCAGATCGCGCGACAGCGACACAAGCTCGATGGCGACGCCACGCAAGCCTGCATCGGGAAAACGGTCGGCGACGCGTTTTTCCAATCGCTCGGCGGTTTCGATGATCAGCTTCGAATCAAGCGTGCGGTAGCGCATGATGAGATACCCGACCGACCCTCAGCGTTCGGCCGGTGCATTGGTGCGTTTGCCGTAGCGGTTGGGTCCGGGATCACTTTTGAAAAAGGCCAGGATGACAAGGAGAATGGCGCCGACAACGAGAGAGATCAATGCGTAGTAGGTAGGCTTGCCGAAATCATGGAACCGCTTCGCCGTCAGCGCAAAGGTCGACCATGTCGAGACAATCACGGCGATCCACCAGGCGAGCGCCCAGTACTGACTTGCGGCCGTGCCGAGTGGCGTTCGCGAGAACTGGTAGAGCAGGAAAAGTTGAACGAGGAGGGGCAAAAGACCAGCCAAAACATAGGCACTGGGGTTCACTCGCCCGGAAAGGCTGAAGAAAAGCCATAGAAATCGCGGTCTGTCGGGCAATCGGGTGCGTCCTTTTTTCAAGGATCAATCGCGAAGCAGTTCATTGATCGAGGTTTTGGAACGGGTCCTGGCATCCACCCGCTTGACGATGACGGCGCAGTAGAGGCCCGGCCCGGGCTCGCCGCTGGGCAATGGCTTGCTGGGCAGCGAGCCGGCGACGACGACGGAATTGGCCGGCACTTCGCCGTAGAAGACCTCGCCGGTGGCGCGGTCGACGATCTTGGTCGACTGGCCGATGAAGACGCCCATTCCGAGCACCGAGCCCTCGCGCACGATGCAGCCTTCGACCACTTCGGAGCGCGCGCCGATGAAGCAATTGTCCTCGATGATGGTGGGGCCGGCCTGCATCGGCTCCAGCACGCCGCCAATGCCGACGCCGCCCGACAGATGCACGTTCTTGCCGATCTGGGCGCAGGAGCCGACCGAGGCCCATGTGTCGACCATGGTGCCGCTGTCGACATAGGCGCCGACATTGACGAAGGACGGCATCAGCACGGCGCCGGGCGCGACATAGGCCGAACGCCGCACGATCGACGACGGCACGGCGCGGAAGCCTGCCTTCTCGAAATCGACGGCGCTCCAGCCGTCGAATTTCGACGGCACCTTGTCCCACCACACGGCCTGGCCGGGACCGCCCTCGATGATCTCCATCGGATTGAGCCGGAACGACAACAGCACCGCTTTCTTCAGCCACTGGTTGACATGCCATGTGCCGTCGGCCTGGCGTTCGGCGACGCGGACGATGCCGCGGTCGAGCAGGTCGAGCGCCGACTGGATGGCTTCGCGTGTCGCGCCCAGGGTTGCTGTCGAAATCGCGTCGCGTTCCTCGAAGGCTTTTTCGATGGTGTTTTCGAGGCTCGCCAGATCGGGGTTCGACATGAATTCGCTCCATTACCAAGCTGTTAAGGTGCCGCGCCTTAACCTGTTTGAAAGTCGCGCGGACCCTATGTGAAGGTCGAGTAGGGGTCAATCGCGGCTGCGTCACGGGACGGCGCAAGTGAATGATTTGGACGGGTAGGTAATATGAACCCCATGGAAAAGGCGGGGTGGACGCCGCTGCCGCATTCGGACGAGGATCTGGAGCGGTCGAAAAGCGTGCCGGACACGCCGCAGACGCGCGCCGAGACCTACCGGCTGGCCTGGAACGATCCCGATTTCATGACACGGCGCGAATTGCGTGCGGTGCGGCTGCAGCTCGAACTCCTGAAGCCGGAGATGATCCTGGCCGAACGCGGCATCCATTCGACCGTCATCCTGTTCGGCGGGGCGCGTATCCCCGAGCCGGGCGGTGAAGCCTGGGCGGCCAAGAACGAGACGCAGAGGAAGAACCTCGAGGAAAACAGCAAATATTACGAGGAGGCGCGCAGGTTCGCCCGCCTCTGCTCGCAGCAGTCGGCCGCCTCCTATTATCGCGAATTCGTCGTGGTGACAGGCGGCGGACCCGGCGTCATGGAAGCAGGCAACCGCGGCGCCGACGATGTCGGCGCACCGTCGATCGGCCTCAATATCGTGTTGCCGCACGAGCAGGCGCCGAATGCCTATGTAACGCCGGAACTCTGTTTCAATTTCCACTATTTCGCGGTCCGCAAGATGCATTTCGTCATGCGCGCCAAGGCTGTCGCGGTATTTCCGGGCGGCTTCGGCACGATGGACGAATTCTTCGAGACGCTGACCCTGATCCAGACCGGCCGCATGGAACGCGTGCCGGTGATCCTGTTCGGCAAGGCTTTCTGGAAAAAGGCGATTGACCTCGACTTCCTCGCTGAGCAAGGCACGATCACCCCCGGTGACCAGGACATCATCGATTTGGTCGACACCGCCGACGAAGCCTGGGGGATTATCAGCCGCTTCTACGAGCTCTAAGGGCTGCCGGTCGCGTGGCCGACCGGGCTATCTTTCTTGTTTGAAGCGGTTGCCCTGGCGTGGTCAAGCTTCCCGATGAAACAAGCGCCGATCAGGCGGGAGGCGGCTTCAGGCTGGAATCTCGACGATCGCGGTGAGGAATTCGGCAAGATCGTCGGTGACGAAATCCACGTCGTCCTCGTTGGCCGGGTCACGTTCCCAGATTTCCGAGAATGTGGGCTCGAAGTTGCGCGGCACGACCAGCACCGTGGTCATGCCCAGCGATTTCGGCACGGACAGGTTGCGGGCCAGATCCTCGAACATCACCGCATTGTGGCCGGTGATGGCGTGGAGTTCCGCAAACTTCTCGTAAGTCCGGCGCGCCGGCTTGGGGTTCAGCCCGGCGGCGACGATATCGAAGATGTCGTCGAAATGGTCGAGGATGCCGAGTTGGCGCGCGGTGCGTTCGGCATGCCTGCGGTCGCCGTTGGTGAAGATGAACTTGCGGCCGGGAAGCTGGCGGATGGCGGTGCCGAGAACGGGATCTGGCACCAGCCAGGAATAGTCGATGTCATGGACCTTCTCGAGAAAGTCATCGGGATCGATGCCGTGGCGCGTCATCAAACCGTTCAGCGTCGTGCCGTATTCCCGGTAAAGTTCCTTCTGCAGCTTGCGAGCATCGTCGCGCGGCAGCGTCAGCAGTTCCCCGATGTAGGCGGTCATCTTCACGTCGATCTGCGAGAACAGATTCGAATGGTGCGGATAGAGCGTGTTGTCGAGGTCGAACACCCAGTCGGTGACATGGGCAAAGCGGGCGGGTTCCGGGAACGTGGTCATGCATTCCTTATGGCACGAAACGGTGCTTTTGGCAGAGGCTTTATCCACAACTTATGCGCGTTGCGAGGCGCCAAAGTGGCGCAACGATTCAAATTTTAGGCATCGCCGAAAGGTGGCATTCAGGGCTTGCTGGCACAGAGGCAGTCCAGTGGGAGCAAGCGATGAGCCGCATATTTCTGAAGTCCGCCGCCGTCGCTTTCACCTCCCTCGCGGTCTCGCTTCTGTTGACGCTGATCGTCGTCCCGGCGATGGGCTTTCCGTTCAACCGCACGATGTGGCTGACATCCACGGTCTGCCCGCTCGCGCTTGCTTGGATCGCCAGCGGGCATACGTTCTGGCAGGGCGAAAGGCTGAAAAGTGCCCATCGCGACCTTGCCCGCGCTCATGCGCAACTCGCCGCCGCGCATCGGCGCCTTTCCGAAAAGGCGAGCCGCGACGACATGACAGGCATGCTCAACCGCGAGAGCTTCTTTGCGGCGCTCGACGCCTCCCGGCGTAAATCCGATCGCGGTACGTTGCTGATCATCGATGCCGACCATTTCAAGATCATCAACGACAGCTACGGTCATCTGACCGGCGACGACGCGCTGCTGCTCATCGCAAACGCGATCGAGCGCGGCGTGCGTAGCGGCGACGTGATCGGCCGCATCGGCGGCGAGGAATTCGGCGCGTTTCTGGTCGGCGCCACCGAACAGGAAGCCAAACGCGTCGCCGAGCGCATCCGCCGTGAAGTCGAACTGATCCGCTTCCGCCCCGTCGATGAGCGGACCATCCCCCTCACCGTCAGCATCGGCGGCGTCACCTGCGGCGAAGATGCCGCCGTATCGGATCTGATGCGTGCCGCCGACCAGCGCCTTTACCAGGCCAAGCACAGCGGCCGCAATCGGACCATCCTGGACAGGGACGTTTCCGAAGCGGCCTGAGCGGTCTCGCTCGTTAAGAAAATCCTAACGTTGTTTGCACGCAGCCGGACCGTTTACACTGCTTAAGCAGGTGTGCCGCTAGGCTTGGCACGGAACTGGCTTTTCTTGGCGAGCATGTGCCTTTCAGGGAACGCCATGCGTGGATCGAAGCCCCCATCGAGAGCGTGTCATGAGTTTCTTCACCAGGAAGATATCGCGCCGCACGGTCATGCAGGCGCTGATCGCGTTGCCGGCACTGTCGCTGGTCCGCAAGCTGCCCGTTGCCGATCCGGAGGCGATCGTCGAGGTCAATGGTTGGATCCTCAAGCGAGGCGACCTCACGTGATCTTCGACAGCTACGAGGCATTTCGAGCCGTGAATTTCACCGCCAAAGTCTGCATTCTCGGCTCCGGGCCGGCCGGCACCACGATCGCCAGGAAGCTTGGCGCGGCCGGCATTCCGGTTGTGGTTCTGGAGGCCGGCTCCCGCGAGTTCAGCGATGACTCACAGGATTTCTACCGTGGCGTCACGGTCGGCGACCCCTATTTCGATCTCGACATCACCCGGCTGCGTTTCATGGGCGGTAGCTCCAATCACTGGGCCGGCTGGTGCCGCGTGCTCGACAGCCAAGATTTCGAGCCGAAGGCATGGGCGCCGGATACAGGATGGCCAATCAGCCGCGCCGACATCGAGCCCTATCTGCCTGAAGTCCACGAAATCCTCGAACTTCCCGATTTCCGGCCGGATGTGCTGGTCTCGGACGACATTCGCTGGGTGCAACTGATCAAGAGCTCGGCCGTGCGTTTCGGTGAAAAATTTGCCGACGAACTCGACAGGAGCAGGAACGTCGCCGTGGTGCTCGACACCTATGCCACCGAACTCGCTGGTGACGGCAAGAGAGTGACCGGCGCCAAACTGTGGTCGAACGGCAAGGATCCCGGTTCCTTCACCGCCGATTATTTCGTCGTCTGCACCGGTGGCTTGGAAAACTCACGGTTGCTCCTATGGTCGAACCAGCGCTCGAACGGCGGTGTGGTGCCGAATGCAGCGGCACTCGGCACCTACTGGATGGAGCATCCGACCTTCGAAGGCGGCAATGCCATCCTCGCCGATTATAGCGAGTTTGAAGTCGACGCCACCAACGAGGCCTTCTTCTCGCCGACGCTGGCGGCCATGGAGCGCCTTGAGATCATGAACTTCGGCATCAGGCTGATCGAGACGCCGTATCCCGGCATCAAAAGCATCATCGCCGACCTTGCCTGCACGGTGCCTGAGATGGCCGAGTGGGTGTCCCATCAGCTCAGCCAGAATCTGCGCTGCGCCGCCCAGCTCTATGTCACCTGGGAACAGGCGCCGCTGGCCTCGAACCGGATCCTATTGTCGAAAACCGATGTCGACCACGCCGGCGTGCCACGCATCGAGCTGCACTGGAAAAAATCGGAACTGGAGCGCCGCACGCTCCTGGAGGGCCTGAGGCTGTTTGGCACGACGTTTGTCCAGAAGGATCTCGGCCGGGTGCGCATCGCCAACTGGCTCACCAATGGCGGGGACTATCCGACAAACGAGGAATTGGCTGGCCACCACCATATGGGCGGCACGCGCATGGGCACGGACATGACCAAAAGCGTTGTGGACGCCAACTCAAAGGTACACGGCATGGATAATCTCTATGTCGGCGGCTCCTCGGTGTTTTGCACGTCCGGCGAATGCAATCCAACGACGACGATCGCCGCATTGGCCTGCCGGCTGGGCGACCACCTCGGCAAGGTCATCGGCGCATAGCCGGCCGGCGAGCAATCGACGCTCAAGCAAAAGTAGAGCGTCGGTCGTTCTAAAGTTCCGCAGGGTCGAGCGCCGGCTTTCCCTTGTGGCGTCCGACGATCGCCGCCAGGCCGGCGACGTCCTGGAAGGCATCGCGCAAGACGTCGAAGGACGGCAGCACAAAATAGGCGCGCTGGAACTTGTCGATCTCGTAGCTGGTGCGCATCATCGTTTCCAGATCGAAGGGGACATGGTGCGCGTCCTTGCTTTCGATCGCGAACTGAAGTTCCGCAAACGATGACATCAATCCAGCGCCGAAAGCCTTCACCGGTTGGCCTGTTTCCTGAATCAACCCGTATTCGACAGTGTACCAGTAGAGGCGGCTGATCATCTCGTCGCCGCCGAGCGCGATCAGATGTTCGGCCTTCTCACCATACATCTGCATGAAGTCGGCAAAGACCGGCTGGGTCAGCGCCGGCACATGGCCGAAGAAGTCGTGGAACATATCCGGCTCGACGATGTAGTCGAGCTCCTGCCGCGTCCGCAGCCAGTTGGTGACCGGAAAGCGGCGATCGGCGAGATGGTCGAAAAACGGGGCGGCCGGGATAAGACCCGGCACGGCGACGATTTCCCAGCCGGTGAGCTTGCGCAGCTTTTCGCTGACCGCGCCGAAATCCGGGATCTTGTCGAGCAGACCAAGCGCGGCGACGCCGTCGAGATAGGACTGATGCGCCAGCTTCTGCGTCAGCTTCGTCTGGCGGTCGCACAATGTGCGCCACACGGCCTGCTCGTCAGCGCTGTAATCGTAGTGTTGCGCTACGGTGAAGTCGGCACGGCAGACCGAATAGTCGCCGCGAAGGCCTTGCGCCGCGCATTCCTTTGCATAGTCGGCAACGCTTATCGTCATGGCTCTTCTCCTCGCAACTCATGAACCGGCGAATTCTCCTAAGAGATAGCTGAATGCGGCGAGGCAAATCAGCTTTGATGATGGTCCGAATGCAGGATTGGAGGTAAAAGTCGTCACCGAAACGCTATTGGAGAGGTGAAAATGCCTCAGTTTGACGATTTCGAGATCAAGATGCTCGATATCCTGCAACGCGATGGGCGCAAGCCGGTATCCGAACTGGCGCAGGAGATCGGCCTGTCGACGACGCCGTGCGCGCGTCGCTTCGAGGCCCTTCAGGGCGCCGGCATCATCAAGGGTTTTGCCGCGTTGCTTAGTCGCCGCGCTGTCGGCCTGATGGTCGAGGTGTTCATCCAGGTGCGCCTGGTGAGCCACAGCGACGGCTCGCCCGAAACCTTCATCGCCGCCGTGCAGCGCATGGACGAGGTCTCGTCATGCTGGACGATGACCGGCGACCACGATTTCCTGCTGCATGTGATGGTGCCGTCGGTCGACGACCTCAATGCCTTCGTCATGCACCGGCTGATGCGGCTCGATGGTGTGCGCGACGTTCACACGCAGCTTGTGCTGCAGAACATCAAGGGGCCGGGCCACGTCCCGCTTGGGCACCTCAAGCGATGAGCCTGCCGGACGCCTGAGCCCTGGATCTCCGGCTACGAAACATCCGTCAGCCTTCGCTCACGGCACGATCAGCGTGCCGGCGCCGTGTTCGGTAAACAGCTCGAGCAGCACCGAATGCGGCGTCTTGCCGTTGAGGATGACGACGCCTTCGACGCCGCGCTCGATCGCCTCGATGCAGGTCTCGACCTTCGGGATCATGCCGCCCGACACCGTGCCGTCCTTGATCAAGGCCTTTGCCTCGGCCACGGTCAGCTCGTCGATCAGCTTCTTGTCCTTGTCGAGCACACCGGGCACATCGGTCAGGAATAAGAGGCGTGTCGCCTGGCAGGCGCCGGCAATGGCGCCGGCGAAGGTGTCGGCATTGATGTTGTAGGTGTGGCCGTCGCGGCCGGGCGCCACCGGTGCCAGCACCGGGATCATTTCGGACCGCGCCAGAAGGTCGAGCAGCGTGCGGTCGACCTCGATCGGCTCGCCGACGAAGCCGAGATCGAGCACGCGCTCAATGTTGGAATCCGGGTCGATCATGGTCTTGCGCGCCTTCTCGGCGAAAACCATGTTGCCGTCCTTGCCGCACAAGCCGATCGCCCATTCGCCCTCGGCATTGATCAGCGCGACGATCTCCTTGTTGATCGAGCCGGCCAGCACCATCTCGACGATCTCGACCGTCTTCTGGTCGGTGACGCGCAGGCCGCCCTCGAATTTCGATTCTATGCCCATCTTGGCCAGCATGGCGCCGATCTGCGGCCCGCCGCCATGCACGACGATCGGGTTGACGCCGGATTGTTTCAGAAGCGCGATGTCGCGGGCGAAGGCCTTGCCGAGAGCATTGTCGCCCATGGCGTGGCCGCCATATTTCACCACGACCGTTTTGTTCTCGTAGCGCTGCATGTAGGGCAGCGCCCTCGAAAGCAGCGCGGCCTGCATTTCGGCGGTGGCGGCGAGGTCCGTCATCGGCATGTTTCCCAGCTTGGCATGAACGGCGGCGTCTTAGCGGGAATTGCGCCGGGCCGCAAACGACTTTGCTGTCACATCAGGTGAAATCGGGCCGCTTCTATATACCGGCACCTTGAGCGGCGCTTGCCGCTTCAGCCATCCCGAAATCTTTTCCATCTGCGCGGCAAACGACAAAAGCGTCTATTCGTCGCCGGGGCGGCCGGCGGCCTGGACGCCGAGCGGCAGGCCGGCATCGGTGACATAAATGGGCAGCGCGGTCGACGGCTGGCCGCTGACGTTCTGGATAGCCGGCCAGTGGGTGAACCACAGGCTCTTGTCCATCAGCTGGCCGAACAGCGGCTTGATTTTCAGCAGGCGGGCAAGGTGCAGTTTGTCGAGCACGTCCTCTATGAACGCGTCGGCGCCCTTCGGGTCCATGGCGCCGCAGGCGAGCGCGGATGAGGCTCCACAGCTAGAGCCATCGGACCCAAACGTGGAAAACCGGCTTTGGGAAAATCCGGTTGCCAAAATGGTCGGCTACTTTCTTGGCAGTCGAAGTCCGCGATGATCCCGCCCTCAAGAACACTTCTGCCGTTGCAAATACATTCCAATCGCCTAATTTGGCGGCCGATGACGCCGCGGGACATCAGCAACCTGATCGTTCGGACCTCGATGAAGGACCGAGCTGCGTTCGATCTGCTCTACCGGCAGACCAGCGCGAAACTTTTCGGCGTCTGTCTTCGTGTATTGAAGGATCGGGGGGATGCGGAAGAGGCTCTTCAAGAGGTCTTCGTCAAGATATGGACGAAGGCGGACCGTTTCGCCGTCTCGGAGCTAAGCCCGATTTCCTGGCTGGTGGCCATTGCGCGCAATCATGCGATCGATCGGATAAGGGCGCGGCGAGAGCCTGCTGCCTACATCGATGCCGCGCTCGACGTGGCCGATCCGGCAGCGGGACCGGAGGCGGCGGCTGTTGCGGGAGGTGAATCCGGGCGCATCCATCATTGTCTCGATGAATTGGAAAAAGACCGGGCGGCCGCCGTCCGGGGTGCCTATCTGGACGGAGAAAGCTATGCCGACTTGGCCGCACGCCATGGCGTGCCGCTGAACACGATGCGAACCTGGCTGCGGCGCAGCCTGTTGAAGCTCAGAGAGTGTCTGGAAAGATGACGCTGGCAGACGATAACGGACCGGAACCTGAGGGCGACGACCTGTTCGCCGCCGAATACGTTCTCGGCGTGCTGGATGCGGACGAACGCGAGATCGCGTCGCGCCGCATCGACGCGGACGCCGCTTTCGCGCACCTTGTCGATGCCTGGGAGGTACATCTTTCGCCGATGATTGCCGCCTGTCCGGAGACGGAGCCTCCGATCAGGGTCAAGGAGGCAATAGATAGCCGGCTATTTGTGGCGGAGCCTCGCGCGGGCCTCTGGTCAAGTCTTGCCTTCTGGCGCGGTCTTGCCGCCGCTGCCGTTGCGGCGCTGGCGATCTATGTCGCCGTGCCTTACCTCAACCCGCCGCTCGAGCAACCGCGGCTCGTCGCCTCGCTGGCTGCCGACGGCAGCGATGTCAGATACCTTGTCGTCTACGACGCCGCCGATCGCGAAGTCGGCTTGTCGCATGTCTCCGGCGAACGTGCCGCCGGCAAGGATTTCGAACTGTGGATGATCGAAGGCAAGAATACCCCGGTCTCTATGGGCGTCATCCCGGCCGGTCAGACCGCGCATATGACGATTGCGCCGGCCGTGCAGGAGAAACTTGCCCGGGGCGCCGTGCTTGCGGTCAGCCTCGAGCCGGCCGGCGGTTCGCCGACCGGCCAGCCGACAGGCCCTGTGGTCGCTGCGGGCGATCTGAAGGGAATCTGACCGCTGGTACCCATTCTCTTCAAGGAGATTCATAATCGATCTCCCGCAGTGGCGCGAACCCAGGAAGCATTTAGGTTTAAGTCCTCGAATGGTATGGAGCGCGCAGTTCGACGCTGCGAAATATTTTTTTGCTGAACGACGAAACTCACGCACTTATCTAGCGTATCTCCTGCGCCCCCAAAAGAGGGGGAAAATATAAACTAAGGAGATTGAGATAATGCGTAAATTCGCCACTCTTTTGCTTGCCGGCACGGTCGCCGTCTCCGCGCTCGCCACCGCCGCCTATGCCGAAAACCCGATGGTCGGCGGCGCCGCCATGTATGCCACCAAGACCATCGTCGAGAACGCCGTCAACTCGAAGGATCACACGACGCTGGTTGCAGCCGTCAAGGCCGGCAGCCTGGTCGAGACGCTGCAGAGTGCCGGTCCCTTTACCGTGTTCGCGCCGACCAACGACGCCTTTGCCGCGCTTCCAGCCGGCACGGTCGACACGCTGCTCAAGCCCGAAAACAAGGACAAGCTGGTCAAGATCCTGACTTGCCACGTCATCGGTGCCAAGGCGATGGCCGCCGACGTCGCCAAGATGGCCATGGACGATGGTGGCGCGCACAAGGTCAAGACGGTTGGCGGCTGCGAGCTGACGCTCAAGGCCGATGACGGCAAGGTCACCGCGACCGACGAAAACGGCAATGTCGCCAATGTGACGGTCGCCGATGTCGAGCAGTCGAACGGCGTCATCCACGTCATCGACAAGGTTCTGCTGCCGAAGATGTAACGAAGGGCCTTCTGCCAGCGAAGATATTGCTGAGGCTCTCCGAACACACTTCGCGCCGTTTCCACCAAATGTGGACCGGCGCGGAGTGTTTTGCGATGCTGATCGTCACCGGCTTTTGATTTCCGTATGGCGGTCGAAACTGGCAAAGAAATAACAGGAGGAATGGTCATGAATCGTCGCGATCTTCTTTTGAGCGGCGCGGCCGCCATTGGCGCTGTTGCAGGCGCCACCGCTCTGATGCGCATGGGCCGGCCGCAGGATGCACACGCGGCCGAAACCTTCGAGATCACCAAGACCGAGGCCGAGTGGCGCGCCATCCTGTCCGACGCGGCTTTCAATGTGCTGCGCAAGGAAGGCACCGAATATCCGGGCACCAGCCCGCTGCTCAACGAACACCGCAAGGGTATCTTCGCCTGCGCCGGCTGCGACCTGCCGCTCTACTCGTCCGAGACCAAGTTCGATTCCGGCACCGGCTGGCCGAGCTTCTGGCAGGAGATTCCCAATGCTGTCGGCGAGACCGTGGACAGGTCTCTCGGGATGACCCGAACCGAGGTCCACTGCCGCCGTTGCGGCGGCCATCTCGGCCATGTCTTCAACGATGGCCCGCCGCCGACCGGCTTGCGCCATTGCATCAACGGCGTCGCCTTGACCTTCAAGCCGGCCACCGCCTGATGGCCTGCGAGCTGTCTCCTAACCTTGGCCCTAGTTGAGGTCTAACAGGGTGATGCTGGGTTTGGTCAACATCAGCCAAAAGATCGCGATCACCGCGAAAAAGGCTGGAGAGCCGAAAGCAAACCAGATGCGATAGAGCCGATGGAAGCCGGGTGGCAGGGTGGCCGCCTCGGCGGCTGCATACTTGCCATGTCGCGCAAGCGGATCTGGATCCAGACCACCGGTAACCAGAAAAGGCCAATGAAGACGTAAAGCACCAGTGACAGGATGAGCCAGCCTTCGTTGAGCGGCCAGCCGATAACACGCGCCAGCCCGTATCCTGTCAACGGCTGGAGCACAACAGCTGTTGCCGTGAAGACGGCATCGGCGATGACAACGATGCCGGCGACATGGGCGATAATGCGAGGGTCGCGGGTTCGCACTGCCATAACCATGAAAAAGGCTATCCCGGCGCCGGTGCCGAACAGCACTGTCGCGCCGAGTAGGTGGACAAGCCGAAGAAAGTCTTCGACCGCCATCAGCGTTCATCCAAAGTGGCAAGAGCTGCAAGCGTCAGCAGAATCGACGGCACCACCTTGACGAGAACTCCGAGCGGATCGAGCCAAAGTGCGGGTTCGGTGAGCGTTGCGGCAACAAGATAGGCGAGCGTCAGGAAAAGCATGCCGACAAGCGCGCGTCTTGTCCACGGTCGGTATAGGACGGTAAGCCCGAGAACGATATCGGCGAGGCATGTCGCGACCACCATGATGCTTGCAAGACGATCAGGCAGAAGGGTGGCGAAATGGTTTCGCGCCGCCTCGAACCTGAGGAAGGGCACCAGGCCGGAGATCAACCAGAACAGCGACAAGACAATGATGGTTGGCGATTTCAGCAGATAGAGGCGGGCGAACCAGATATCCTGGACCCCTGAAGGGGCGGCGGCCAGGGACTCGGCCGCCGACGAGAGAGGCGGATCGTTGTCCCGTGGCCGCCGGGTTTCGACACCACCTGACATGACCGCCATTGCTGTCGAGCGGAGCGGCGAACGCCACCCGAGCCTGCCGGCCATATCGGCGAGCCATGTCACCGGTCGCGCGACCGCGGACGGCACGGCAATTACCGGAGCTGAAGGGAGGCCGAGCCAGCTACGGTGTAATAGAACTAGTTCCTTCAGCGTGAGCCTTTCATCGCTGCCGAGAGCAACATCGGATCCGGGTGGCAGGGTGCCCTGAATGGCCGCGTTGACGGCGCTCGCGACATCGTCAAGGGCAACTGTCGTGACGAGGCTGTTGGCGTACACCAGCGGGATCGCCAATGGAAAGGCTGCGAGAGCCCTCAGCAATGCGGAGCCACCATGCGCATTGCGGCCGAGGACAAGCGCCGGACGAAGGATGACATAGGGTATGCCGCTTGCGGCGAGAGCCGCGTCTGCCCGCCGCTTGGTGCTAAGAAAGGCAATGTCGCGGCCAAGGGTTTCTGTTTCCGCCGATATCTGGACGATCAGCAGTTCCCGATCCCGCGCTGCCTCGTAGAGCGCCAGCATCGCCCTTTCCTGGGTGGCATATAGGTCGTCGGAAAGCCCATCCTGCAGCCCGCCGGCGCAATTGACGACAACGTGCTGGCCCTCCAACACTTGCTGCCAATTGTCGCTCTGCGTCATGCCGGCAAGATCAGCAGCCAGCCAGCGAACATGCGGCATCTTCAGCGCGGCACGCGCGGGATAGCGCCCAAGCCCCGTGACCTGATGACCTTCGTCCACGAGTTTTCTTGTAACGGCGGAACCGATGAAGCCGGTCGCGCCGAGAATCAGGATGTTCATGCCGGAATTCTAGCCGAAACCAGGTAGGATGGCTCCTGTCGGCTTCCGGCAACGCCATGCAGCAGACGTCGGGCCGAACGATGGTTCGATCCCCCTATCAGTGTCCGCTGCCGCCTCCGCCGCCCGGTTCCGCCGGCTTGCGGATGAACAGGACGAAGATCGCCAGCGTGGCGAACAGCGCCGTCAAGAGGTAGAACACGTCCATGAAGGACAGCAGCGACGCCTGCTGCTGGACCATGGCGGACAGTCTGGAGATCGCCGCCTTGGAGGCGTCCAGGCCGGCATTCTGCTCGAAGTCGAGCGTCATGTTCTGCAGCTTGGTCTGCGCCTCGGCACTACCCCATTGCACATGCTCGGCCAGCCTTGCGTAGTGGAAAGCGTTGCGGTCGATCAGCACGGTGTTGATGACGGCAAGGCCGACCGCGCCACCGAGGTTGCGGGTGAGGTTGAACAGGCCGGAAGCGTTCTTCAACCGCTCGGGCGGCAGCGTCCCCAGCGCGATGTTGTTGATCGGCACCATGCACAGCATCATCGAGGCGCCGCGCAGGATCTGCGGCACCAAAAGTTCCCAGAAATCCCAGTCGGCGGTCAGATAGGTCATGCGCCAGGTCCCGGCTGCGAAGCCGAGGAAGCCGATCATCATCATCAGCCGCGGATCCATCTTGCGCGACAGGATGCCGGAAATGGGCGCGGTGGCGAACATCGCCAGGCCGCTGACGAACAGCGCCTCGCCGATCATCAGGGAATCGTAGCCGCGGATGCGTCCGAGGAACACCGGATAGAGATAGGTCAGGCCGTAGAGGCCGATGCCGATGACGAAGGAGAAGAGCGAGCCGAAGGCGAAGTTGACGTTGGTGAAAGCCTTGAGGTCGACGATAGGCTCCTCGGCGGTGAAGGCGCGCCAGAAGAACAGCACCGCACCGGCCGTCATCAGGATGGCGCAGATGAAGACCGCCTGGTCCTGAAGCCAGTCATTGTTCGGGCCTTCCTCGAGCACATATTCCAGCGAACCGAGGAAGGCCGCCATGCCGGCAAGGCCCCACCAGTCGAACTTGCGGAACAGGCTGAGATCGGGCTTGTCGAAATCGATCAGCGACCACGCCGCGGCAGTGACCAGGATGCCAGGCACCACATTGATCAGGAACAGCCAGTGCCAGGACATGGCATGGCTGATATAGCCGCCGACGGTTGGACCGATGGTCGGCGCCAGCGTCGCCACCAGACCGATCATCGGCGAAACCATGGCGCGGCGCGACGGCGGAAAGATGGTGAAGGCGGCAGCGAAGACACTCGGGATCATGCCGCCGCCGATGAAGCCCTGGATGGCGCGGTAGACGATCATCTGGTCGATGTTGGTGGCGGTCGCCGCAAGTGCGCTCGCGGCGGTGAAGCCGGCCGCGGAGACGGTGAACAGCACACGCGTCGACAGCATCCGGCTGAGAAAACCGGACAGCGGGATCATGATGACTTCGGCGATCAGATAGGCGGTCTGCACCCAGGGGATTTCGTCGGAGCTGGCGCTCAAGCCCGCCTGAATCTCGGACAGCGAGGCCGAAACGATCTGGATGTCCAGGATCGCCATGAACATGCCGAACACCATAGCCAGGAAGGCTATGATGCGACGCGGCTCGATGTGGTCGACCGGCTTGGCCGGCGCCGATCCTGCGGTCAGGGTTGCGGTCGCCATGACGCTGCTCCGGGCCGCTTACTTCGACGCCGAGGGCGCAGTGCGGCTGTCGACGGCGACCACGACGCTCAAGCCCGCGCGCAGCCTGCCTGTCTTCAGCACGTCCGCCGGCACGTCGATGCGAACCGGGACGCGCTGCACGACCTTGGTGAAATTGCCGGTGGCGTTTTCCGGCGGCAGCAGCGAGAACACCGCGCCGGAAGCCGGCGCCAGCGACGAGACGGTGCCTTCGAAATCCTCGCCGTCGATCGCATCGACCGAAATCCTGACCTTTTCGCCAGGCACCAGCTGGGCAAGCTGGGTCTCCTTGAAATTGGCGACGATATAGAGCTTGTCCATCGGCACGATGACGGCGAGCTTCTGTCCGGGGCTGATCAGGTCGCCCTGCTCGACGGAGCGGTTGCCGACCACACCGTCATAGGGCGCGCGCAGCACGGTGAAGGACAGGTCCCGCGCGGCCTTGTCCCGGGCAAGCTGCAGCGACGCCAGCGTGCTTGCCGTCTCCGCGCGCTGCGCCTGAAGCACACCGATATTGGCCTGCGCCGCCGCGATCTGGGCGTCGGCACCTGCAAGCGCGGCATTGGCCTGCTCGACCGCGGTCTGGGCATCATCCAGCTGAGCCTGGGTGCCGACATGTGTCTTCAGCAATTGGGCGGCGCGCGCTTGAACACGCGCCGCATTGTCGGCGGCAGCCTGATCGGCGGTTTTCTGCGCCTGCGCCTGCTTGAGCGTTGCGCGCGCCGCCTCGGTCTGGGCGTCGATGCGGTCGAGCGTCTTGCTCAAGGTGGCGATCTGCGCCTCGGCCTGGGCGACCGCTATTTTGTAGTCGCCGTTGTCGACGATCAGCAGCGGGTCGCCGGCTTTCACCTGCTGGTTCTCGATCACCTTGACCTGATCGACGTAGCCGGAGATTTTCGGCGAAATGAACGCCATGTCGGCCTGGACATAGGCGTCGTCCGTTGAGATCATGAAGCGCCCGTCGGTCCAGTAGTCGTAGCCGTACCAGGCGCCTGCGCCCAGTAAGCCAAGCGCGATGATCGGCAACAGAAAGGAGCGCGCCGAACGCTTCTTTTTGGCCGGCGCCTCGGCTGGAGGGCTGATTGCGGGCTCGGTCGGTGCGTTCGGCGCCTCGGTTGCTGGCGCGACCTTGGCGTTGGGGAATGGACGGACTTCGGCGGTGACAGGCGCTTTCGAGGACATTGAGGATCTCTCTGGGAACATCTCTGGAAGATCAGTCAGACTGAACCGTTCGGTTCGATGTGAGCATTGACTTAGCGCTGAGAGAGGCCCATATCAAGGGTGATCGAACCGATCGGTTCGAATATTTTTCGAGGTGTGACCTTATGACCGACCCTGACGCTGGCCCACTGCCCGACACTGGCCCATTGCCTGACTCTGGCAAGGACCAGTGCGATTTGCTGGACAGCCTGCGTCGCGGCCGCCCGGCAGCGGGACAGGATCCGGTGAAGCGCAGCCAGATCATCGACGGCGCGCGCCGTGTCTTCATCGACAAGGGCTTCGAAGCTGCGTCGATGAATGACATCACCCGCGAGGCCGGGGTTTCCAAGGGCACGATCTATGTCTACTTCGCCAACAAGGAAGAGTTGTTCGAGGCGCTGATCGAGGAAGAGCGCGGCACGATCTTCAAGAACATGTACGATATGCTCGACCGCGCCGACGACCTTCGCGAGACGCTGGTGAAGTTCGGCAAGGTGCTGTCCCTCAAGATCACGTCGGCCAAGGTCATCCAGGCGCAGCGCACGGTGATCGGCGCATCCGACAGGATTCCCGAACTGGGCGCACGTTTTTACGAACGCGGCCCGAAACGCGGCCATGACAAGGTCGTGGCCTTTCTTAATGCCGCCATCGAGCGCGACCTGCTGAAGATCGACGACGTTGATCTTGCCGCCTATCAGTTCACCGAACTATGCTTGGCCGGTCTTTTCCGTCAGTGCATATTCGCCTACCGCACCAAGGCCCCCAGCCACGATGAAATCGACCACATCGTCAGGTCAGGCGTCGGCATGTTCCTGAAGGCTTACGGCACCGAAAGGCTTGCCACGGAAGAAAGCCACCAGATGATTGCACTAGAGGCGAAGTCCTAGCCGCCATTGGCCGCCAGCACGATCGCCGCGCGCAATTCCTCGAGGCCCTCGGTCTTTTCCGAAGACGTGGCGAGAACGAACGGAAACGCGGCCGGACGCTTCTTGATCTTCGCAAGCGTTTCTTCAATCAGTCGCGGTACCCCGGCCGTCTTGATCTTGTCGGTCTTGGTCAGCACGATCTGATAGGAGACCGCCGCCTTGTCGAGCAGCGACAGCACTTCGTCATCCTTGGCCTTGATGCCATGGCGGGCGTCGATCAGCACGTAGACGCGCTTCAGCGTGACGCGGCCTTTGAGGTAGTCGAAGACGAGTTTCGTCCAGTCGTCGACCTTTTCCTTGGGCGCGGTGGCGTAGCCGTAGCCCGGCATGTCGACCAGCGCCATCGGCGGCAGATCGGCGCCTTCGCCGGAAAATCCATCCGGAACGAAATAGTTGAGTTCCTGCGTCCGCCCCGGCGTGTTGGACGTGCGCGCCAGCCCCTTCTGGTTGACCAGGGCGTTGATCAGCGACGATTTGCCGACGTTCGAGCGGCCGGCAAAGGCGATCTCCGGCGGTCCTTCCGGCGGTAGGAACTTCATCGCCGGCACACCACGGATGAATATCCATGGTCGCGTGAACAGCTCGGTGCCGATTACAGTCTTGTTCAACGCGTTCAAACCGCTGCCTCCAGAAGAGAAATATCGGCGCCACGAATGGCATTGAGATTACGGCTGATCTTTTCCACCGGCCAGTCCCACCACGACACCGCCAAAAGCCGCCAGATGATCCTGTCGTCGAAGCGCATCTTCACCACCTTGGCCGCATTGCCGGCGACGATCGCATATGGTGGCACGTCATGCGTCACCACCGATTTTGCCGCAACGATGGCGCCATGGCCGATCGTCACGCCGGGCAGGATCACCGCTTCCATGCCGATCCATACATCATTGCCGAGCACTGTGTCGCCGCGCAATTCCTTCGACCAGGTCGCCGGATCGAAACCCTCTTCCCAACCATGACCGAAGATATTGAACGGATAGGTCGAAAAGCCGGACATGGCATGATTGGCGCCGTTCATGATGAAGCGCGCGCCCTCGGCGATGGCGCAGAACTTGCCGATGATCAGCCGGTCGCCGATGAATGGATAATGATGCAGCACGCATCGCTCGGCGAATTTGTCCGGCCCGTCCGGATCGTCATAATAGGTGAAGTCGCCGATCTCGATGTTTGGCGCCGTGACCAATCCCTTCAGGAAACCGACGCGCGTATGCATCGGGATCGGGTGTTTGATGTTGGGGTTGGGTCCGATCATGGTCTGGCTCCATCGGCGAATAAACAGGCAAGGGCAAAATAGCGCGATCCGCTCGGCAGCACCAACCGCGCGCGGAGCGGATCATCCTTACCTGTTCATCGACGGAGCGCTCCTGAAACGAGAGCGTGCTTATAGGGATGTGTCGCGGCGGCGTCTACCGCCGGGCCGACTGGATTCGCCGTTCGCCGGCAGCTCGGCTTCTGCGAAAAAGCCCCGGTCGGACCGGGGCTTTCCTGGATTCGCAAAAAAGGGCTCGCCGGCTATTCCGCCGGCGACGGTTTCTTCCGGAAAAGCGCGACCAGATTGTCCCACAACTCGATTTTGGCGCCCTGGCGCTTCATGATGACGCCTTGCTGGATGATCGAAAGCAGGTTGTTCCAGGCCCAGTAGATGACGAGGCCGGCCGGAAAGCCCGCCATCATGAACGTGAAGACCACCGGCATCCAGGTGAAGATCATGGCCTGCGTCGGGTCCGGCGGCGTTGGGTTCATGCGCATCTGCAGGAACATGGTCACGCCCATGATCAGCGGCCAAACGCCGATCATCAACATATGCGGCAGGGTGATAGGGATGAGGCCGAACAGATTGAAGAGCGAGGTCGGGTCGGGTGCCGCCAGATCCTGGATCCACCCGAAGAACGGTGCATGCCGCATCTCGATGGTAATGTAGAGCACCTTGTAGAGCGCAAAGAAGACCGGGATCTGCAGCGCCACCGGCCAGCAGCCGGCGAGCGGATTGATCTTCTCGGTCTTGTAGAGCTCCATCATCGCCTGTTGCTGCTTCATCTTGTCGTCCGCGTATTTCTCGCGGATCTCCAGCATCTTGGGCTGCACCTTCTTCATGTTCGCCATCGACGCGTAGGACTTGTTGGCGAGCGGATAGAAGACGGCCTTGACGACCACGGTGGTGGCTAGGATGGCAAGGCCGAAATTGCCGAAGAATTTGTACATCGTGTCGATCA
The DNA here is from genome assembly GCF_007830515.1 of Mesorhizobium tianshanense. GTDB lineage: Bacteria > Pseudomonadota > Alphaproteobacteria > Rhizobiales > Rhizobiaceae > Mesorhizobium > Mesorhizobium tianshanense. The sequence goes on along the minus strand of NZ_VLKT01000008.1, from coordinate 3,813 downwards.
GATAGAACATCGGCTTGGTGATCCAGATGAACCATCCCCAGTCGATCAAACGGTCGAACAGCCTGATGTTGCGGTCCTGCGCATAGGCGTTGACCTTGGCGACTTCCTTGGCGCCGGCGAAGATTTCGGTCTCGACCGTCGCCGACTGGCCGGCATCAACGGTGATCGGGTCGGTGAGGAAGTCGGCCTGGTAGCGAGGGCGGCCGTCCTCGAAATAGGCGTAATGCGGCTGGAACGGCTGCTTCTCGGTCGGCACCAGCGTCACCGCCCAGTATTTGTCGGTAATGCCCAGCCAGCCGTCGGTCGACTTGCCCGGCGTGTACTGCTTGTCGTCCTCGATGGCCGCGTATTTGTGTTCCTGCAGGCCTTCCGTGCCGGTGACGCCGATCAGCCCCTCATGCAGCACATAGATGCTGGCAACGGCAGGCTTGTCGAAGCGGGTGACACGACCGTAGTTCGACAGGGTGACGGCGGCCGAGCCCGAATTCTGCACCGTGTCCGAGACCGTGAACATGTAGTCGCTGTCGACTGAGAAGGTGCGCTTGAAGGTCAGGCCCTTGTCGTTGGTGAAGGTCAGCGTGACCGGTGTCGCCGGCGTCAGTGTCGCATTGCCGTCGACGGTCCACACTGTTGCCGGCCCTGGCAGCGCGCCGATCTCTTCGCTGCCGACAAAGCCGATCTCGGCATAGTAGCCAGTGGGCAGCGCCGCCGGGTTGAGCAACTCGATCTCGGGCGAGTTCTTGTCGACCGTCAGCGTGTAGTGCTTGAGCTTGAGGTCGTCGAGACGCGCGCCGGTGAGGTTGATCGAACCCTCCAGACTCGGCGTGTCGATCTTGACGCGTTTTGTCGACGCCAGCGCCTGCTCGCGGCCGGCCGGCGTCGTGCCGTCGGTTCCCGGTGCATTGGGAATGGCGCCTTGTTGCGGCACCGGCGTTTCGCTGCCGCCCGGACTGGCGCTTTCGGCCGCCTTCTTCTGCTCCGCTACCCGCTGCTCTTCGATACGGGCCGCCTCGCGTTGCGCCTCGCTGCGCGGCAGCACGTAAAAATACTGCCAAAGCGACAGGATCAGCACCGACAGCGCGATGGTGATGAAGAAGTTCCGGTTGTTTTCCATCGAAAGCCTTGGCCTATCGTGTTCCGCGCAGTCGGCGGGAGAGTTCGGCCTTCAGCTGGCCGAATGGAATGGTAAGCACATCTTCGCGTCCGACGATGACATAGTCATTGCCAGGCGCCATGTCACCCGCTGCATGCGTGCGCACGGCTTCCCTCAGCCGCCGCCGGATGCGGTTGCGGACGACTGCGTTGCCGACCTTCTTGGTGACCGTGTAGCCGACGCGAGGCGCCTCGCTGTCGCTGCGGTCCAGAACCTCGACGAGAAAAAGCCGCCCGCGGCGCTTCTCGCCACGCCGGGCAGCCAGGAATTCCGCGCGTTTCAGAAGCCGTTTGGGATGTGCTCCCGCTGGCTTGCCGGTTGCGGGCAACGATCTCGTCTTTCGCTCGGGTCAGGCGCTGAGCCGCTTCCGGCCGCGGTTGCGGCGGGCTGCGACGACGCCACGACCACCCTTGGTGGCCATGCGGGCACGGAACCCGTGCCGGCGTTTGCGGACGAGTTTGGACGGTTGGTAGGTACGCTTCATTTGTTTTAATACCGCGGGGTGCGGCCCTTCTTGATTCTGTCACTTTGTAACAGGAGCTTTGCCGGGCCGGTTTGGCGCGATCGAAACCGCGCCGGGACGAATGGCCCGAGCGTGAGCGGGCTTATAGAAAGAAGGGTTTTGGAAGTCAATCCGGCGCCGGCATCCGGCGCCGTCGGGCCGATGGCTGAAGTCTTGGCGGTCTTACCCCATGTTGGGACGAAGGACGAAATTGGCAAAAATGCCGCAATGGCCTAATCTTGGCTGATCAAGTGATCGTGAAGACAAAAGCAGCATGAGTGAAATACCACCCGCGGATGAAAGGATCGATCGGGCGGCGGCCGACGCCGGGACGGTGCCTTTGTCGCGTGGATTGTCGACAAAGCTCCTGCTGCTCACCATCGTCTTCGTGCTCCTGGCCGAAGTCCTTATCTTTCTGCCCTGGATCGCCAGCTACCAACTGAGCTGGCTGAAGGAAAGGCTGAGCACCGCCGCGGCCGTATCGATCGTGCTGGTGCAGGGAGAGCCCGCCTCGCTCTCCCGCGCCGCCCAGAACGACGTGCTGACGGCGATAGGCGCCAAGGCGATCGCCGTACGCGACGGCGGCGTCTCGCGCCTTTTGGTCGTGGCCGAAATGCCGCCGCAGGTCGACGAGCATATCGACATCGCCAATGTCGGCCTGGTCGAGGGCATGACCAGCGCTTTGGACACGCTGTTTTTCGGCGGCGAGCGGATGCTGCGCGTTTTCGGGCCGGTCGGCGACAGCGACAAGGAATTCGAGCTGATCATGCCTGATCACAGCCTGCGCAATGCCATGCTCATCTATTCGCGCAACGTCGCCTTCGTCTCGCTGCTGATCTCGCTGTTCACCGCCATGCTGGTCTACGCCGCCATAGACCTGATCATGATAGGTCCGATCCGGACGATGACGCGCTCGATGTTGGCCTTCTCAGAGGCACCGGACGACCCCGGGCGGATCATCCGCCCTGCCGCCCGCGCCGACGAGATCGGCGTCGCCGAGCGCGAGCTTTCGCAGATGCAGGAGCGGCTGCAAAAGATGCTCGCCGAGCAGAAACACCTAGCCGACCTTGGCCTCGCCGTGTCGAAGATCAATCACGACATGCGCAACATCCTGGCGTCGGCGCAGCTGATGTCGGATCGCCTGCGTCAGGTCCAGGACCCGACCGTGCAGGCCTTTGCGCCGAAACTGCTGCGCGCGCTCGATCGTGCCGTATCCTATTCGGAAGGTGTGCTCTCCTATGGCCGTACCCAGGAGCCGCCGCCGTCGCGCCGCAGGCTCAGGCTGCACCAACTAGTCGACGACGTCCACGGCCTGCTCGACACCGAAGGCGGCATCGAATTCGTCAATGCCGTCGATCTGGCCTTCGAGGTGGATGCCGATTCCGATCAGCTCTTTCGCGTGCTCACCAATCTTTGCCGCAACGCCGTGCAGGCGATGGCGGCGGACGCGGAAAGTGCGGTGGTGCGCCGGTTGGCGGTGTCGGCCGAGCGTCTGGGCAGCGTCAGCCGCATCACGGTCACCGACACCGGCCCCGGCCTGCCGCCGAAGGCGCGCGAGAACCTGTTCGCGGCGTTCCGCGGCTCGGCCCGCAGCGGCGGCACCGGCCTTGGCCTGGCGATCGCCTATGAATTGATCCGCGCCCATGGCGGCACGGTGGAGCTTGTCGAAAGCAGAGGCGGCCGCACCACATTCGCGGTCACCATTCCCGATGAGCCGGTCCGGCTCGACCAGGCCCGCAACGGCCTGCGCCGCCCGGCCTGATCGTCGCCCCGCCTGATCCTCGCCTTGGCCCGGTCCCCTCCGATCCTCGCCCTCTCCGATCCTGGCCAAGACATGAACAGCAAAACTTTTGCGGGATCGGCTTGCTTTTCGGAAATTCAGTCGCTAGGGAACACGTCACATTCGCGGCCGGTCGCCAGGATCGGATCGCGGGGCCATGCAAAGCATGGCCCGTTGCGCGCCCGTAGCTCAGCTGGATAGAGCACCAGACTACGAATCTGGGGGTCAGGAGTTCGAATCTCTTCGGGCGCGCCATATTTTCAATGACTTAGCGGATTCGCGGCGTAACCGGGGCAAAACCGGTGGCGGACGCGGCGTTATGACTCGGGTGTATCGGGTTAGAGAGGGTGGCGGTTTGGCGGGCGGCGTGATTCTGTC
>NZ_VLKT01000007.1 GCF_007830515.1 Mesorhizobium tianshanense | reverse complement strand
CTGGTGATGTTCAACGTCACCTGATTCCCGCGAAGGAACGCCACCATGACCAAGACTGAAAGTAAGACCGCCAGCGCCGCCGTCAAAGACATTCTGCTTTCGGACCCGCAAGGTCTGCATGAAGTGATCCGTGCGGTGATGCAGGAGGTGCTCGAGGCCGAGATGGACGAGGCTCTGGGTGCTTCGAAAGGCGAGCGCACACCGGAGCGGCTCGGCTATCGCTCGGGTTATTATGGCCGCACTCTTGTCACCCGTGTTGGCAAGCTTGAGCTGCGGGTTCCGCAGGACCGGGCCGGGCGCTTCTCCACCGAGCTTTTCGAGCGTTACCAGCGTTCGGAGCGGGCCTTGGTGGCCACACTTGCGGAGATGTATGTGCAGGGCGTTTCGACCCGGAAGGTCAAGGCGATCACGGAAGAGCTGTGTGGCCATGCCTTCTCGGCCTCGTCGATCTCGGCCATCAACAAACGCCTGGACGAGAGCCTGAAGGCCTTTGCCGAGCGCCCGCTTCAAGAGCCGTTTGCCTACCTCATCCTCGACGCCCGTTACGAGAAGGTGCGCGAAGCCGGCATCGTCATGAGCCAGGCGGTGCTGATCGCGGTCGGCATCGACTGGGACGGTCGCCGCCAGATCCTGGCCGTGGAGATGGCCAATCGCGAGAGCCGCTCGGCCTGGAGGGACTTCCTCGTCGGCTTGAAGGCACGCGGCCTCAGGGGCGTCGAACTGGTCGTGTCCGACGATCATGCCGGCCTGGTCGCGGCGATCGGCGAGGTGATCCCGGAAGCTGCATGGCAGCGCTGCTACGTGCACTTCCTCAGGAACGCGCTCGATCACCTGCCGAGAAAGCATGGCGACGACTGCCTGCAGGAACTGCGCTGGCTCTACGACCGGCGCGATCTCGCCGAGGCCAAGGCCGATCTCGCCGCATGGCTTGCCAAATGGTCGGCCCGCTACCCACGACTGACGACATGGGTGGAGGAGACCATCGAGTACACGCTGACCTTCTTTCGTCTGCCACGCCAGCACCACAAACATCTGAAGAGCACCAACATGCTTGAACGGCTCAACGAGGAAATCCGACGGCGCACCTATGTCGTGCGCATCTTTCCAAACTCACAGAGTTGCCTGCGCCTCGTCAGGGCACTGGCCGTCGAAACCAACGAAAACTGGATGGAGGCCAACCGCTACATCAACATGGACGACCTGCGCGAGCACAAGAAGCTCGCTCTGCGCCAAGCCGCATGACCAGCTCCATGGCCGCCCCTTTTTGCAGAACTTGACGCACACAACCCGAAATTGGTTGCTGCCCTGACAGGATTTGACTTTTTCTGTCCCGCTACGTCGGCTTTCAAAATCAACCGGCCGGCACAGCCGAATAAAAAAACGGCCCGCACAGGGCGGGCCGTTTTCGGCATTTGGTTGCGGGGACACGCAACCACCGATGCCGACAATCACTGATCGTTTCGATTTGACGATGCTAGGCCGCACCGTACTGGCGAATTTTGGGCCCGGAAGGTCAAGGTTTCTTTATTGGAATCAATACGTTAGAGGATGGTTCGTCGACCCATTTCTTTGAGCCGGTCGCCCACCAGATCGCAAAAGCCGCCCGGTACCGCCTTTGGCGAACGCCGGTGGATCTATGGCAGCCGCGGGATAGATGGTCGTTTTGATCGTCACGAGGTTTAGCGACGCTCTCAGGCATCCTCGCCTGGTTGGTGAACTGCAGATTGCGATCGTCTCGGCCGGCGCTGCGGCACTCATGGCAGAAGATCAGTTTCACCAGGTCCCAGTGCAAGCATGGCTGATCCGGCCCGAAACGTTTCACCAGTTCGGCCACGTCTAGGACAGCTTTCCGATTGCACGTGAGGCAGTCGACCGACAGCCCTGTCCCGGCCTCGAGTTTCTTTCCAAGTGTGTCTTCAACAAGGGGGAATTTCATTGTCATGGCGATCTTTCGTCCTCGCCAGTTCGGCTATCCGTTGTCGGTTCGTGGACAGGTTTGTAGGGTTCAGTGCCCCCTCCCTTGTTTCAGGTCAACGGTTCTCTCTTCATGATGCCTCCCTTCCCTCCGCCGGGTCCCGGTTCCCCGCCTTCGCCGGTACTATGAAGGCACTACGACTTCCCGCCCGCGCATGCCTGGTCCCTTATGGTTTCGGTCGCAGGCTCCACACGCTCCTCCGTCCTTCGTGTCCGCCGCAGCGCTCCCAACGCGCGTGGAGGACGCGCACTGGGCCTGGAACATTTGATCAGCCGGCGTTCCTTCCTCCGGCGCGCCGCGTCCGTGGACGCAAGCGGGATCTCTCGTGTTTCCTGGCAATCCATCCCATGCCTTTGCCCGGTTCTCAGACCCCGGCCGGATCGACAAGACCTCGCCTATCACGGTCCCGCCGATGCTGCCCCCAGTGGTCCCAACACCAAAGGCTCCAGCGTATAGAGCATTTCGAGGCTCAACCTCGGGCTTCAGCATCCGCTGTCTACGCTTCACGAACGCCGTTGCCGGCGCCCAAATGAGACCCGCTCCTGAAAGCCGATCCCGAGGGGCCTACCCTCATCTTTCACGCAGCTTCTCAGCATGTTGTCAGTTCACCATCGAACCTCCTTTTGCTTGCTGCAGCACACTGTGGATGGAAACTAGCTAGGCGCCCGCCGCCACGTGGGGGCGACGCCGGCATCAGCCGGCGGGCAGATGCGCCGAGGGCAACAAGCGCGCCTGACGCAACGCCGCCAGATCAGCCGAGCCGGTGCAGAAGCAGGCGACGGCCAACTGGCGGATGACGATCTCGAAATGCGCGACAACCGCCTCGGTGGACACCGTCGCCGCGCGCAGCACGCCGGCCGCCTGCCCGGCGATGTCCGCGCCCAGGCGGATGGCCTTGGCCACGTCGACGCCGTCGCGGATCCCGCCCGACGCGATCAGCTTCACCGTTGGCAGCGCCCGACGTACCGCCTGCACGCTGGCCGGGGTCGGAATCCCCCAATCGGCGAACGCCATCGCCACTGCACGGTCGGCGGTATCGCGGGCGCGCTCGCCCTCCACCGCGGCCCAACTGGTGCCGCCGGCGCCGGCAACATCGATCACCGCCACGCCCGCCTCGACGAGCGCACAGGCCACCGAGGCGGACAGGCCCGACCCCACTTCCTTGGCCACGATCGGCACGCCCACGCTGCGCGCGGCGCGAGCGATCTGCGCTAGGACGCCGCGCCAGTCGCGGTCGCCCTCCGGCTGTACCGCTTCCTGCAGCGGATTGAGATGGACGATGAGTCCATCGGCCTCCAGCGCATCCACCGCCCGGCGCGCCAGGTCCAGGCCGTTGGCCTCGCGCAGTTGCGCGGCGCCGATATTGGCCAGCAAGGGAATGTCTGGGGCCAGGCGGCGCAGCGCGCGCGTCAGCCCCTGGGAGTTGCGGGATTGCAGGCTCACGCGCTGCGAACCGACGCACATGGCGATCCCCAAGGCTTGCGCTGCCTCGCTCAGATGCCGGTTGATGGCCTCGGCGCGTGGCATGCCGCCGGTCATGGAGCTGATCAGCAGCGGCGCGCGCATGGTCTTGCCCAGCAGAGAGGCGCGCAGGTCGATCTGCGTCAGATCCAACTCGGGCAATGCGCAGTGTTCGAAACGGATGTACTCCCAGCCGGCGGCGACCGTGGCCGGCGCCGTTCGCCGATCCAGCACGATGTCCAGATGGTCGTCCTTGCGCCGGCTCAGGGCGGTGTCGCTCATGCTCGCTCCATCCGTCGCATTGGGCGACGGCGTCGCATCGGATCGGACCGACGGCAGCGCGCGCACGCCGCCGCCTCCCGCGCGTTCAGGCCGGCGCACGCTGGCCTCCCCACGCAGCGTCGCTGCGGTAGCGGCTGGTCGAGGTCTGGTAGTACTGCGCGCGGATGGCCGCCATGGCCTCGATCAACGGTCCCCACGGCGCGGGAAAGCGTTCTTCCGCCATCACCCGGTGCAGCATGCGCGTATGGCCGGCTAGCTCGTCGTTGAGGAACTCCACCACAGGCATAGCCGGATAGCGCTGCAGCAGCAGGATCGCCGCGTTGTCGGCCTCGCCGGCCGACCTGTCCTTGTCGCGTCCATGCAGATCGTTCTGCAGGCGCCCTATCGCGGAGATGAGCCGCAGGACCTGGCGAAACGCCGGACGCGCGCGCAAGGTCGCCATGTCCAGCCCCCACAGCAACGACAGGCAACAGTACACGTTCGTGTAGGCGATCGAATCGATGCCGTTGTGCAGGTACTCGGCGTAGGACCAGCGTTCCGCCCCTGCCGCCTGCGCGTGTCCGGCGCGCAGCGCCGCGCAGTAGCACCGGGTATCGTCGAGAAGCTGAGCATAGTCGCGACGATCGTAGGCGAGTGCGGCCAGCGAAGCGCGCAGCACAGCGCAGCCCTCGAATCCGGGGAGCGCGCACGGCACGCCCTGCCCCAGCGCCTGCTCCACCGCGGCGAGCTGCTCCGGCGCGATCAGGCCAAGGTCGTTGCAATCGTCGAGCCAGAACAGCAGCGCCAGTTCGCGATAGAACGCCACGATCAGCGTTTCGTCCTGCGGATCGCGGCCGGTGCGGGCGCTGGTGTCGCGCAGGCTCGGGTGGATGCGCTGCAGGATGTACTGGCCGCCCCTGACCGCTTCCACGGCATGCTCGTCGGCGAACCCGGTCAGGGAACGCCCCCACTCCAGCACCTGCTGCAGCGCGCGTTCGGTCTGGATCATGGCGCCGCTCCTGCTCCCTCGGCCAGGACGCGCCGCCCCCAACGAAGCGCCAGCCACAACCCGGCGAGTTCGGCCACGCGCACGACCCGGGTGGGGCAATACAGTTCCTTGCCGATCCACAGCGGCGTCTGCGGCAATGCATGCGCCGCATGGCGGGCGAGCATCCACTCCAGCGCACGCGCCACCGCCTGCGCGATGCGCCGGCGCCCTGTCGGCTCTTCGCTCCCGTCCATCACGTGCAACGCGAACAGCGCATAGGCGGTTTCCTCGAATGTGGACGCGCGACCGGCGCCCCAGCCGCCGTCGTCGCGCTGCGCCTGCAGCAGCGCCGCCAGCGCGCGCTCGTCGCGCCACTCGGGCTTGCCTTGCGCCAGCGCAGCGACCGCATGCGCGGTGGGATACAGCCACGAAATGTGCCATTTTTCGTTGTCCCATAGACCGTGCGGGTTGCGATTGGCCTCGACGTAGGCGCTGGTGCCGGCGGCGGGCTTTCCCAACAGTCGCAACGCATGCAGGGCATGGATGTTGGTCGACACCGAGGCATTGCGCTCGCCGGGGAAGGTGACGAACAGCTCGCCGATTTCGAAATGGCGCAACGCATCGACCGCCGGGTCGCGGCCTGCAAGGCGCAGGACGCACAACGCAACGGCGGTGTCGTCCGCATCGGCCGCGAAGTGCAAGGCCGGGCCCAGACCGCGCACGCCCAGGCGGGCGTCGAGCTTCGCGACGATCACGCGCACCGCCTCGGCGAGCGCGGGATGCGCGAACAGCCCGGCCAGATGCAGGGTGTACAGCGACCAGCATGGCTCGAACACATTGATCGGCCAGACGTTGGGAACGACACCTTCGATGCCGCTGCGCGTCGCCCGCGATGCCGCCTGCAGATACGCGTCGGCGCGCCCGACCTGCGGCGTGCTCCCCTGTGTCACAGCGTGCGCACGCCACGCGGCGGTGGCCGCCGGACTGATGCCGATGCTGCCGTCGTCATCCGGGCATGCGGTGGTCGGCGACGTCCCCCAGGCTTCCCAGGAGTGCAGCAACGGATGGCCGCTCGGCAACGTCGCCACCGCCCCCAGCTTGACCAGGCACGCTTGCCGCAACGGCAACAGCGCCGGGTGGCGCGGAAACGCCTCGCCGCCCAGCAAGGATGCGGCCTCGCCGCACAACTGCGGCAGGATCAGCTCCGCGCCGATCGGCGCGTCTTCCGGCACCGCATGCGCGTAGGGATCGGGCTGGCGCTCGAGGAACCGGGTTGCGGCCTGGACTGCGTCGGCAGCGCCGGCACACTGCAATGCCAGCAACGCCGCCCACGTGGGCGCATGGCGGAACAGCGGGAAGTCCGTGCTTCCCCATCCGCCATCGGCCTGTTGCTGCGCGATGAGCCACGCGTATGCGTCCTGCCGACCGGTGACGTTGCCGTGGAACTGTAGAGCTCGCGCCGTGTCGTAGACGGACGGACCGACGCTGCCGCCGTCGTTCATCTCGCTCAGCAGGTGGCGCAATTCGGAAAGGATCTGTTCGGACAGCGCGTTCACGCGGGATGTTCCTTCTGCAGACGGTTGACGAGAGCCAGGATCGGGCAGACGCCGCGCACGTCGCCGCAGCCCCGTCGCGGCCCGGCGCATGGGCAGCGCCGGACGGCCGCCCTGCTCCGGCGCGGCGACGCGCCCCGATGCTGGCGCCGGTCCGCTGCATAGGCTTGCGCGCAGCTGCGCCGCGTGCGCCGCGGCCGTGCTGGGCAACCGCTGCGATCGGCGCCGCGGACTCGGACACAGTGCAGCATGCACCGCTGCCGCCGGCCGATCGCAGCGGCACAGGGGCGACTCCATGCGGACGGGCACGCTCATGCGCATGGCGCGTGCTTGAACAGATACGCATTGGCCCGCTGCAGCATCTGCGCCAACCGTTCCGCCCGCGGCCCCAGCGGGACGATGGCCTCCCCGGCGTCGCGCAACAGATCCAGCGCGAACTGGCGCGCTGCCTGCAGCCCCATGATCGACGCGCAGGTCGGCTTCTGCGCCGCCGCGTCCTTACCGGGGGTCTTGCCCAGCGTCGCGGTATCCGCTGTCACGTCGAGAATGTCGTCGACCACCTGCAACGCCAGGCCGAAACAGGCGCTGTAGCGATCTAGCGCACAGTACAGCGCAGCGTGCGCGGCATCCTCCACGATGGCGCATAGCGCGCCCATGCGAACGGACGCGCGCACTAGCGCTCCGCTCTTCATCCGGTGCATCGCCACGATCCTGTCCAGCTCGACGTGCTTTCCGACCAGCGACAGATCCATGGCCTGCCCGCCTGCGGCACCCTCGGCGGACACCGCCTGCGCCAGTTCGCGCACGAGCGCGATACGGTTGTCGCCCGGCGCATCCAGGCTCGCCAGGGTCAGGAAGGCGTGCGCCTGCAGCGCATCGCCGACCAGGATCGCAGTGGCTTCGCCGAACTTGACGTGCACGGTCGGAAGGCCGCGGCGAAGCACGTCGTCGTCCATCGCGGGCAGGTCGTCGTGGACCAGGGTACAGGCGTGCATCATCTCGATGGCGGCGCCGACGTCGTCGAGCATGTGCGCCGGCGTGTCGGCCAGTGCGCCGGCAGCCAGACAGAGCAAGGCGCGGGTGCGCTTGCCGCCATGCAAGGTGGCGTAGCGCATCGCCGCCATCAGCTCGGTCTCACCGTCGTCTTCGGCGCAGAGAAGACGCGCCAGCGCCTGTTCGACCCTCTTTGCGCCGTCCTGCATCCAGATCTCCGGCAGCAGCCTGCCGGATGTGCCGCGCGCCTGCGCGCTCAATCCGCCGAGCGCGGAAACGCCAGTTCGGTCGTCGTGTAGCGTGGAACCGGCCTGCATGTTGTTCATGTCCGTGTACCTGACAGGAGACGGCCACGGCGAGCGCCGAGCCGCCGCGGTGTTGCCGCAGTCGCACGAGCGCACGCGCTGAGTGCAGCAATGCCGCGCGTCGCCGGCGCCGCTGCCTCGCCACACGGGGCATGGCGATGCCAGCTCATGAGAATCCGATGCGGATTGTCATGGACGGATGTGCGGTCGGGTAATAGCGCCGGCCTTTTTCGACGCCGCTCAGCAACCGCGGCCGCACCCCGGCCTTGTGCATGGTCAGCGCCAAGGCGATGCAGAACTGCACCAGTTCCAGCCATACCAAGTGGTAGCCGATGCAGACGTGTGGGCCGGTACCGAACTGCAGCATGTCCACCGGCCGGATCGGCTCCGTGCGTTGCAGCCACCGCGCCAGGCGGAACTGATCAGGCGCCTCGTGCAGCAGCGCCGAGGTCGAGAAATGCAGCAGCGGGATGCACAGATGGGTGCCCGCGGGAATGCGCCGTTGGCCGAGTTGCAATTCCTGCAGCGCGCGACGCGGCAGGAGCGTGACCGCCGGATGCAGGCGCAGCGTCTCGCGGAACAGCGCCTCGGCGACCGGACACTGCGCTAGGTCCGCGTGTCGGGTCGGCACCGCGCCCACGCGTTGCGCCTCTTCGACCAGGGCGTCCCACAGCACAGGCTGCCGCGCCAGCTCGATCACCATCCAGGCCATCGTCGAGGCGGTGGTCTCGTGACCGCCAAGCAGCAGCAAGCGAATATTGGCGACCAGGACGTCATCGGAGAGCGCATCGTCGCTGCGATCGAAGGCGCTCACCATGTCCTTGATCAACCCGGTGCGCGCGGCATGCGCGCGCGCGTCGCGGACGAACTGGCGCAACTGCGCGTCGATCCAGTCGCGGGCGGCGCGGCCGCGCCGCAAGGGCAGTCCGGGCAGGTCGACCGGGGGCGCGACGATCAACTGCAGCAGTTGCCGGTACTTGCGATGCCATCCCGGCAGGTCCTGCGCGGGGATTCCCATGAGGCTGAAGATGAGCTTTAGCATCAGGTCGCCGGTTTCGCGCAGGATGGTTACGTCGCCGCGGTCGCGCCACGCCTGCACCCGCGCCCGGATGACGGGCTCGAACAGGTCGCCGATGCCGGCCTGGGTCAGCCCTTTGGGCAGGAACGCCGCCTTGATCGCATCGCGCGCCTGCCGGTGCGCGCCGCCGTCCTGGGCGACCAACGTTCCACTAAGCAATTCGGGCGCGATCCCTTCGATCAGCGCCGAGGACACGTCCTTGTGCCGGAGCAGTGCGAACGCGTCCGGATCCATGCAGGTCATCAGGTGTCCGGCAGGGCCGAAATCCAGCCAGAAGTGGCTGCCCAGCGTCCGTTCCGCGCGCCGCAGCAGGCGCGGCAGGTCGCAGACGATGGCGGGAAGGTGCCCGACCAGGGGGAAAGCGCCGGGCACGACCGGGATGTCGTGCCGGAGCCGGTGGCGACGGTTCAGCGGGTTGAGCAGCATGTCCATCAGCTCCATCAGCAGCTCGGCGCCGCGGCCGCTTCGGCGGTGTCGCCGGCAGGCCGCGCGGCGCGGCTGTTGCCACCGTCGGCGTACGTCGGCATATGCGCCAGCATGCCGCCGTCGATGCACACGACCTGGCCGATGATGAACGCAGCATCGTCGGAGAGCAGGAACGCCACCAGCGCGGCCACGTCCTCGGGGCGGCCGACGCGCGGCAGGAGCTGGTGCCGGCGCAGATGCCGTTGCATGCACTCGTCCAGCTTGGCGAGGAGACGCTCGGTCATGATGAGACCCGGCGCAACCGCGTTGCAGCGGATCTGCGCATGACCGTACTGGGTGGCGAGCGAGGCCGACAGCATGTTCATCGCCGCCTTCGACGCGGCGTAGGACGTCTGCGCGGTGTCACCGCTGAGCCCCTGGCACGACGACATGTTGACGATCGCGCCACCGCCGCGGGCGATCATCCGTGGGATGGCCTGCCGGCAGCAGAGCAGCGTGCCGCGCAGATTGGTCGCCATGGTCTGATCCCAGACCGCCAGGTCCAGGTCGAGGATCGCGCGGTCGTGCGGGGTCAGATGCATGGCTCGCGTTGTTCACCGCAGTCGACCCCACCGAAGTGCCGCTCCGCCGTCTCGAACAGCGCTGCCACCGCCTGCGCATCGGCGATGTCCATGGCCAGGGCCAGCGCGTGGCCCGCTTCGGCCGTGATCTGCGCGGTGCAGGCGATGGCCGCCGAGCCATCAATGTCGGCCACCACCACTCTGCCGCCCTCGGGCGCGATGGCGAGGGCGCATGCCTTGCCGATGCCGGCACCGGCGCCGGTCACCACGGCCACCTTGCCTTCAAACCGTCCCATCGTGTCCTCCTGGATTGCGTTGGTCATTCGCGGCATGCCGCTCGGGTTCCGCCGGAGAAGGCGCAGGGTCGGCGCTGGCGCGCTCGTGATCGCCAGCGTCGCTTTCGATGACCCGAATGGCGGCGACCGGGCACTGGCTGGCCGCGAGCCGCACGGCGGCGTGCAACGCCTGCGGCACCGTCGCCACGCACACTTCGGCCACGCCGTCCGGTTCGCGCTGGCGAAAGGTGCCCGGCAGCGTCAGCACGCACTGCCCGGTGGTTCCGCACAGATCCTGGTCGACCACGACGCGCATCTCAGCCCCCCGCCTGCGCATGCAGCCGCACCGGCAGCGCGCGGAACGTCCTAACGAACGCGGAGGGCTCCCGGGTCGGCTGCTCGGCCAATGCCAGCGTGGGGAAGCGCGCCTGGATCCGCGGCAGGCTCTCGGCCAACTGCATCCGGGCCAGTTGCGCACCGGGGCAGAAGTGGATGCCATGGCCGAAGCTCAGCATGATCTTCCCGTCGGTCGACATGCCAGGATTCGTGCCGTAGAACCGCGCGGGATCGAAGCGGTCGGGATCGGCGAAGGCGTCCGGGTCGCGGTTGCCGGCCGCGATCAGCACGCGCACGTCCGCGTTCTTCGGGATCACCACGCCGCCCAGTTCGATATCGCGCTGGGCGATACGCGGAGTGGCACTGAACAGGACGGGCGCGTCGCGGCGCAGGACTTCTTCGACGAATGCCTTCACCCCCACGGCGTCTCCCTGCAGCCAGTGCCGCTGTTCGGGATACGCCAGCATCGCCAGGACCGCATGGTCGATAGCCGCAGCAGTGGTGGCGAAGCCGCCCAGCAGCATGCCCCACAGCATGCTGATCAACTCCGCATCCGACAGCGTGTCGGCATCGTCGTCGTGTGCGCCGACCAGCATCGACACGATGTCATGGCGGGGATCGGTGCGCTTGCGCTGTATGAGGTCGCCGAAGTAGGCCTGCACCCTGGCGCTGGCCGCGTCCGCCGCGGCGAGCTGGGGATCGCTGGCGTGCGGGCCCAGGCCTTCCACAATGGCGCCGATGCCGGCGGCGAGCCCGAACATGTCGTCCTGGGGCAGGCCGAACAGTTCGGCGAAGGCCAGCATGGGCAAGGCCAGCGCGAATTCCCGATGCAGGTCCACCACCTCCCGTCGCTCCAGCGCGGGCGCCATGCCGTCCAGGCGCGCTGCGACGATGCGCGCGATGCTCGGCCGCAGGTTGTCGATCTGGCGCATGGTGAAATCGGGCGAGATCAGCCGGCGCAGACGCGTATGCGTCGGTGGGTCCTTCATCGCTATCGTGGACGCCATCAGATTGAGCGACAGGCTGGTCGCCGCACGCGGGAAATAGCGCGCCAGTTCGCCCGGCGCCGGTCCCCGAAACGCATCGCCCGTGGCCTTGAGCGCCCAGTAGATGTCGGCGTGGCGGCTCAACAGAAAGAGGCCCGACGCCGCGCGATGCACCGGATCGTGCTCGCGCAACCACCGCATGAACGGATACGGGTCGTGGATGCACGCTGGCGACGCCAGTTCGGCGAAGGCGTCCCGGCATGCTGCAGTGGTTTCTTGCACGTCCATCTTGGTTACCTGTTGGCTGGCTGATCTGACCGGCGCGCGCCAGGCGCGCCGGCAAATTGCGGAGAAGATCGCGATTACCGGCGGCGTCCGCGCATCACAGAGCACCGGGAACTCCTCGAACCCGCCAGTGATGATCACTGTCTAGGCATACCGCGCGGCGAGATGCAGAACTTTATCCTGCGCCTTCGAGTTCAGGATAAGGCGAGTGTGGTGGGCCTTTGAGTCGCAGCCGGCCATCAAGATTTCCTGCGCAAGGGTGGCGGTTTCGCCGAGGCCCCCTTCCCATAGAATGCTATCTGATGCGGATTTGACATTTTGCTTTTCTTTCTTCGTTCCATCGATCGCGGTGTCATCCACGAAATGAAGGTCGGTCGGCGGCTCCCGGCTCGCAACGAAGGAGTTTCAAAACTCGTGCCAATTTGGCCGACCCAGCAGAAGAAAAACATTGTGATTGCTTTTCAGCGGATTAGCCTGAGGCCAGACAAGAGCTCGGCGAAATAGGCCGGTGTCGCGGACCCAACAAAGGCGACAGAACAGTGTCGGATAGTACGGTCGTCAGACCGGCGACACTTCTTTATCAGTTGTCCTGTCCTGGAATGATGGCAGGCCACCTGACCGTATTGACCCATAGGGGAGGCCTCCTGGTTGGCTCAGGGGTTCACGTTCTTGCTACGTGCCTCGTTATCGGAGAGCATGAGGAACTGTGGGGCGGTTGTTGGCGGAGGCTCTCTGAACGGGCCTGAACCGCGCCACAGAAAGTGCCCGTTTGGTCGGCCGCAACGTTACTGCCCCACAGTTCCTCATGCTCCCCGAGATCACACCTTATCCCTGTCGAGACGCCGGCCAATCCGATCTTGAAGCTGACTGACATTGCGGCGACCATCGCCGTTGGAGGAATTATTCCTGCCGTATGGATCGGTTTTAGCTCACCAACAACTGGTGTCTGCTATGTCGGTCACCTTGGCTTTTGTGGCGTCACCCGTAAGTCCAACTGCTTGTACCGATCGCCGTCGCGCAAGCATCGGATGCGCCGCGCCGACGGCTGGTCGGACCAATCCAGAGCGGCATTATCGTCTGTATTCTTGTCTTCTCAGCTGCTGACCTCATGGTGACCGGCGGTCTTGGTTGGCAAGAATTCTCCATCCAGAACGCGGCTCTGATTGCCGAACTGGCATCGGTGCTTGCCAAATGGCACTTATCCACAGAGAGATTTTGTTGGTATCGATGTTGGTATCGGGCAGACTTGGTGCCTTTCTAACTAATTGATAAGTATGTATAATTTTCTATGCTTCGTTTCCGCCTCTGGGCACCATAAAATCCCCAATAAAATCAATGCCTTGCGAGGCGGCAAACTTGGCCACCCCAGCTCGTTCATGTCGCGCCATGTTGCAAACTGCTACCGTTGATTTCCAAGGGTTTCCTTCGACTATCGGCAGCTCCACGCGACATGAACGCGACATGGGAGGGGGAAGATGAACCTGCCGCGAGGGCTCCTCCGAATTTGCTGCATCAGTGATCTGGATCGGAGTCGTTGCCACACGGGGGTATACAGAGGTGCGGCCCCTCCTCGAGCATGGCGGTATCGGCTGCGCCGCCGGGTCGTGTCGATGGCCAGGGCGGTCGAAGAGCGAGGTGCTGATAGGGATTTTGTGTCGCCGGATGATGCGAGGGCCTCGGTGCAGGTCGGTGTCGCAACCAGCCGGATTTCCGCATTTTGCCTAAAGTTTCTCAGACATAAATTAGCTCTTCGTCATATTTGGTGGTTATATTGATTTTTCGAAGGTGCGATTCAAAAAGGAGGAATCATGACATCCCGAAAGACTCTTTTCGCCGCGTTTGCCGTGTTCGCGCTTCTGGCATCTCCGGCGCTGGCCGGGGCAGGCGGTAACGGCCATGGTGGCGGTAACGGCCATGGTGGCGGCAACGGCCATGGTGGCGGCAACGGTAACGGCGGCGGCAACGGTAACGGCGGCAACGGCAATGCTGGCGGCAATTCCGGCAATAGCGGTTCGCATGGCAAGTCGGCGTCAGCCAAGGGGCAGGTGGCCAAGGCCAAAACGGAGACTGCTGTTGACGACTCTGAGCAGACCGCCTCCGTGTCCAAGGAAAAGAATATCCATGCCAAGCTCGGCCGGTTGAACTCGCTGCAACGCAACGTCAACGCCTATATGAACTCCAAGAGCAAGAAGTTCGCTGCCGTACAGGCTTTTGTGGTGGCGTCCGCGAACGCCCAGATCGCACAGGCCGCAGCTGACAAGGCGGCCGCGGCGGCGGCCGACGCTCAGGCCCAATTGGATGCCCTGAACGCGCAGCTCGACACGTTGAACGCGCTTACGCCTGACCAGATTGCTGCCATGACGCCCGAGGAACAGGCGGCCCTGCCGGGACAGATCGCGGATCTGGAAGCGCAGGTCGCGGCTCAGGAAACCACGGTCTCGGATGCCGATGCAGCGGCTGCCGCGGCCCAGACGGCTGCCGACCAGGCCGCTGTCGGCACCGACGATGCATCGCTCGACGCGGCACTGGCCGACATGGCCAACAAGCCCGTCGACGCCGAGGTCACGGACTGGGCCAAGGGTGTGCTTGCCGACAAGATCGACCAGGTGGCCGCCAAGCTGGCTCCGGCGCCGTAAAGCCGATAGCGGCTGAAACGACCCAGTCGAACGATCAAGCCGCCGGGTTTCGCCTCGGCGGCTTTTCTTGGCCAGCGCGAGGGAAGAGGGGCGCTGTCCCGCCAGCGCCAAAAGGTTCCTGTGAGCGTCACCTGCCCTGGAGTCGGCCGTCACCACGCACTGAGGGCTTTGGTGGCGGCGATCTTCAGCGTGTCAGCCCTGCTCAATCGGCACCATCGTCGAACAGGCCCTTTCCGACTCGGAAAACCCGGCTTCAAGAACTTGACGTTGCGGACGCGAACAGCCCAACCGACCCGGCGCAGGAGTTGCTCGCGGACAAGCACCATTACCGAAGGAGCCTGCCCTACGGATGAAAGACATGTTTTCATCCGAGCCAGACCCTATTGCAGAAGAAATCGTTGCGCTGCTCAGGCGCGTTTCCCGATCCCAAATTGCGGATAGCCGCCGACGCGGATGTTGTCGTGTTTTGTACCCGGCTTCCCTCTGACGCGGAACTAGGGTTAGATTCGACAATGACAGCAGCATTGCCGCTACCGCGAACCCCGATGATGGGTCGTTACGTTACCAACGAGATGTTGATCCCGAAGACGCACGGCCCGCAGCTTTGGGAGGCATTAGGCGGCACCGAATTGAATGACTATGTGGGATTCATGAACTGGCCGATCATCTCGTCGGAGAGCGAGTTCGTCGGGCACTTGAACCAGATGACGAAGTCTGGCGGAAAACGGTCTCTGATCGACAGATTGCTCTCCCGCCCGGCCACATCGGATATCTATGCGATCGTGCGGGATGGCAGAGCGCTCGGCATCCGCGCTTACCGCTCGATCGATCTGAACCACCGAACGGTAGAATCCGGCCGCGTCATCAAATCCCGATCACTTGCCGGGACACTCGCTTCGCTGGAGTCAACCTACCTCGCCATGGTCCGCGCCTTCGACGAATGCGGCTTTCGCCGCTGGGAATCCGAAACGTCCGCGGAAAACATCGCCGCGAGGCGGTCGATGGAAAAATCCGGACTCACTCTGGAGGGCATCGCCAGGAGCGCGAGACAGGTCCACGGAAGAGACTGCGACCTCGCACGATATGCGATAACGGCCGACGACTGGCCAAAGGCGAAAGCCGCCATGGAGCGCAAGCTCTACCAGGGTCCAGCGATGGACAGTCCCGCATTGGCTGAACACTGAATGAAACCACTGCGGCGCACCGCATTGGGAAAGCGCGAACGGTCTTACGTGATCACACCACTGTCACACTTTGTCGTGCATGTTATGTTTTCCTGCGGCGGACCTGATTTCCGCTAGGCCGGCGCCGATCAGGCAACCTACCCCAACGCCCCCCCAAAAGTGGCGCCGGCCACCCTTCTCCGCCAAAGGCGTCAGCCTGCCTTGGGCGGCTTGCGTGCGATCGTCGTCAGGTCCGATAGGAAGCTGTGCGTCCTCTGCCGAGCACAGGCGAACCGTGATCGAGCAATCCTTGTCGCCGGCACTTGGCGCGCTCAAAGCCCCTGCGTTTAATGATGATGATGCACCGCGAACGCCGCCTGCACCGCTCGGTTGACCGTGACCGGCAGGATGGACATATGGTTTTCGCCGGCATGCAGTTCGAAACTGGCGCTCAGGCCGGGAATGGCGCCAAGGCGCTCTGCCATCAGGCGCGCGAATTCGTCGGTGCGCGTCAGCTTCTTGTGCTCCAGGCGTTGCGCCTCGTCCCGCAGCGCCGATCTGGAAGGGCGCAAGCTTTTCCGTCTCGTATTCGCCGGCCGACAGGATCACCTGCATTCGCAAGCCATCCGGTACGGCGGCTTCGAACGCGTGGAGAAAGTGGTCGATGGCGCGATCCTCCCAGTAGATGGCCGGGCTGGCCGCCACCCAGGTGCGGAAAGCGAGAGGGCGAGTGAACAGGGCATAGAGCGCGAACAGGCCGCCGAAGGAGTGGCCGTATAATGCCTGCCGGCCGATATCGATCCTGGCGCGGCCCGCCACCCACGGCTTCAGCTCGCCCTCGATGAAGGCGAGGAAATCTTCCGCCCCGCCGGTCCGAACCTCCGGGCCGCCATCATGGAATGGCGGGTAGGTCTTGCCCGGCGGCGGGCCGAGATCCCATGAGCGCCTGAGCGGGTCGTAGGCGCCCGCCAGGGGATAGCCGATGGCGACGATGACACCATCCTCGACATTGGTGCCGAGCGGATAACCCGCCTGCGCGCGCACGGCATCGACGGCGGTGCCGATCACGTCGTTGCCATCGGTCATATAGAGAACCGGCCAGCCGGCCTGCGGCGCTGGCTTTGCCGGCACGTGCAGAAATATCCGGTAGGGTTCGCCACCATGCGCCGGAGCAAGATCGTGGACCGTGGTGTCGGCGATCAAAGCGGGCGTCGAAATCAGTTCGGCCATGGGCATCTCTTGCACTGGAATGAGGGCGTCAGCGGCGGCGCAGCAACCACATCAGCACCGGGCCGCCGATCAGCGTGGCGACGAGCCCGGCCGGAATCTGAAGCGGGAAGATGACGGTGCGGCCGATCCAGTCGGCGGCGACCATGATCAGCGCCCCGGCCAGTACCGCGCCGGCGGCTTGCGGCAGCGCGCGGGCCAGCCCAAGGCGGCGGGCGAGATGCGGCGCCATCAGGCCGATGAAAGTCAGCGGCCCGACGATCAGCGTCGACGCGGCCGTCAGCGCAGCGACCATCAGCAGCACGAGAAGCCGGGTTTTGGGCACATCGATGCCAAGGGCCTGAACGGCGGAGGACCCGAGCGGCAGCATCTCCAGCCAGCGCATGAAAAAAAGAGCGAAAAGCAGCAGGCAAAAGGCGATGGCTCCGGTCAGAAGCGCGGCACCGGCATCGACGCCATAGGTCGAGCCGGTGAGCCAGTTGAGGAGCTTCACGGCGCGCGGGTCGCCGGTGGCGGTCAGCACCAGGATCAGCGCGTCGAACAGCGCCGTCAAAGCCACGCCGGCCAGCAGCAGGCGCTCTGGCGCATAGGCGGCGCGCCGCCCGTTGGCCAGCGTCACCAGCAGAGCGGCGAAGGCGCCGACGGTCGCCGCCGCGGTCTGGGTCGGGCGGCCCGCATCGGAGAGCGCGAACAGCGCCATCATCATGCCGAACGCCGCCCCGGCGCTGATGCCGAGCACCTCGGGGCTTGCCATCGGATTGCCGGTCAGCCGCTGCATCATCAGCCCGGCAAGCGCCAGCATCGCGCCGGCGGCAAACGCGGCGGACACGCGGGGCCACCGCCATGCCAGCAAGGGCTGCAGTTGATCGCCGAAGGCGATTGTCCAGCCATGCGGCCCCGGCCCATAGAGCAAGGCAAGCCCGAGCAGCAGAAGCAGGGACAGACCGATTGCCGCCAGCACGAGGCCGGGCCGGCCTATTCTGGGCAGGCGCGCCGCGGTGAGCGCCGGGACCTCCAGGCCAAGGGCAAGGCGGGGCAGCAGCCACAGCAGCAATGGCGCGCCGAGAAGTGCTGTGATCGCGCCGGTCGGCAGCAGGTCGCCCTGCGGCCCGGTCGCCAATTGCACCGCCTGGTCGGCGGCCCACAGAAGCGCTGCACCGATGAGCGGCGCCATGACCAGCCGCTGGCTCAGCCGGCGCGCGCCGCCGATGCGGGCAAGGGACGCGGCCGCCAGACCGACGAAGCCGATCACGCCGACAGCGGCAACGACGAAGGCGATGAGCGCGACGGAAGCAGCCAGCCCGGCGAAGCGATACACGCCAAGCGGAACGCCGAGGCTGCGCGCGCCTTCATCGTCGAGGCCAAGCAGGGTCAGCGGACGGACCATCAGGCCGATCGCCAAAGCCGCAGCGCCGATGCGCGGCAACAGCCAAAGCGTCGTTGTCCAGTCCTGCTGGCCGAGCGAACCGGCACCCCAGATGAACAGGCTGGCCAGCCATTCGTGCTGCAGCACGATGAGGGCCGCCCCGATCGCGCCGGCATAGAGGCTGACGACCAGCCCTGCCAGCACGACGGAAAGCGGCGACAGGCCCTTGTGCCAGGACAGGGCGAAGACGGCCGATATGGCGACGAGGGCACCGGCCAGCGCCACCCATTCGCGGCCGAAGGCGAGCAAGGAGGGTGCCAAGAGCGTCGCCAAGGCCAGCGCCAGATGGGCGCCGGCCGAGACACCGACGGTTTCCGGCGACGCCAGCGGGTTGCGCAGAACCTGCTGCAGGACGGTTCCGGCAAGCCCAAGCGCGGCACCACACAAAAGGCTGACCGCAAGCCTGGGCAGGAAGGCATAGTGGACGAGAACCTGCCGCATGTCCTCGATGTCGGGGGCAGTGAGCGATTGCAGCCAAAGTGCCGACGGCAGCTGCACAGTGAGATTGGAGATCGTTGCCGCCGCCGCTGCCGCCGATAGTACAGCACAGAGCAGGATCGCGCCCACCGGCTGATTGCCGAACATGCCGCGCGGCCATGTCCGCCCGGCCAGCTTGCCGTCCGCCGCCAAGGCCGCACCGTCCTCAGTCACGGGCGGCTTCCCCGGTCATCGCCTTGGCCAGGACGCGGGCGAAACGGGTGGCGGACGGAAGCGCGCCGAACATCAGGACGGCGGGAAGACGCATGATCGAACGGTTGCGCACGAAGGGCATGGCGTTCCAGACCGGGCTTTCGGTCAGCGTGCCGCCGGCACCCTCGGGCAAGGGTTCGAGATAGGCAAGGCGTGCGTCGCTCGATGTCGCCAGGCCATCGATGCCGACGGTCGAAAACCCCCAATAGTTGGTCTCGCCCGTCCAGGCGTTGCGCAGCCCGATGCGATCGAACACCTCCTGAAACAGGCTTTTTTTGCCATAGACGCGCACATTGCGCGGATCCATGAAGCTGACGACATAGATCGGCCGCGCCGAAAGTGGCGCCAGCTCCTGGCGAATCTCTGAAAAACACGCATCCGTCGCCGCGATCAGCGCTTCGCCTTCCCTTTCCTTACCGACAAGCCCAGCCAGTTGGCGGGTTGCCTCGACGGCGCGCTTATAGGGCTGTCCCGCTTCGGTATAGAGCCCGATCGTCGTCACCGGCGCGACGCGTTCGAGCAGCGGCTTGATGCCGTCGAGATACGGCATGGCCAGGATGATGTCCGGGGCAAGCTGCTGCAGCAGTTCGAGATTGGGTTCCAGCAAGGTGCCGACATCGGCGATCTCCGGCGGCAGCGGCGGTTCGACCACCCAGTTCTCCCAGACGTCGCGACCGGCAATGGCCACTGGGTTGACGCCGAGCATCAGCAAGGTCTCGGCCAGCCCGTCATCCAGGCAGACGATGCGCAGCGGCTTCGCCTCGGCCGTCGAGGACGCAATGCCGGTGAAGGGCAGCGCGAAAAGTCCGAGCGCCCCGCGCCGGGTCATTCGGATGGCCGTCTGGATGTGAGTCTTGGTCACGGTCCTAGATTTCTCTCCAGCTCATTGCACCCGTGTTTCCAGAATCTGGTTATCGCCGCCGATGCCCGGTTGACTATGAAACATGACTTAATAGTCAACATTGAAGATGACTAAAAGAGTCAACATTTGTTGCGCCGACTGAAATGGCACTGTGCGCAGGCATTGAGGGGTATCGAGATGAAGTCGAATGCATATCGTGCAGCGCGAAACGGGGCCATAGGCCAGGGCAGCGCAAGCTTCGGCGACAATGCGAACGCAGTCAGCGTGCCCGGCCATACGCTGGTCGACGCAGCGCTCCGCTACAAGAAGAATGGCTGGCAGGCCGCGCTCAATGTCTCCAACCTGTTCGACAAGACCTACTACTCGACCTGTTTTCCCGGTTCCGGCTGCATCTATGGCGAAGGCCGCGTCGTCAAGGGCAGCCTCAGTATGAAGTTCTAGGGGCAGCGGTTCGAATCCGCCTCCAGAGCGGCGGACTTTCAAGCCGAATCATACAGGCTGGCGATTCCAGTCGGTCGCCTGGAGCGAAAGGACGATCCGGATAAATCCAAAAAACGATGGTAAGCCGCCGCCAGAAAGTGTTGAAGACCGTGCCTATCGCATTGAACGCGGCGCGATCCGGTTGCGCTCGGCAAGGCTTGATGATTTGTTGCCGCTTCAAGGAGAATGAATGATGCGCGAGCCTGTCGGTCAAGACGAGTATGGGTCGGCCAACCCGTTCGACCCGGACGACCTGTCGACGTTGAACGTGATGGGTCCGGCTGTGGGCAGCAACGACTTCGAGAAATACGCGGTCGCCGTGATCATCGTGTTCGGCGCCCTCGTCATTGGCGGCCTGATGGCCGCATCCCTGACCTTTGGGCATCGTAACGGCTTCCTCTACGCGCTTGGCGGCGCCACCGCGGCGTGGATATCGGGAAATGCGCTCCTGCTCGACCGGCCGCGTATCTATGCCTTGTTCGTCGGCATCGCGGCCGTGATGCTGATTGCGTCCACGATCACCTTGGTCATCTGACGGGTCTGCCGATATTCAGGTGGTGTCGGCATCACCTGAATCTCAACAGACCCGGAGCGCACGAAATCTAATATCCGATAGCCTTGCCGGATGCGGCGCGGCTGTCGATGGCGCCGTTGTAGCGGGCGCCGCCGCCCTTCTCGATGTCGGCCAGGCTCTGGCCGCCGACCAGGATGCCGGCCGCCTGGCCCCAGGTCGCATCGGCGACATCGAGGTGGTAGCCCATGCCGGCAAGCAGTTTTTCGGTGTCCGGCGACAGGCCGAACGGTTCGATATAGACCGTGTCGGGCAGCCACTGGTGATGGATGCGCGGTGCGTCGATCGCCTCCTGGATGTTCATGCCGTGATCGACGACATTGACGATCGCTTCCAGTGTGATGGTGATGATGCGTGAGCCGCCGGGGCTGCCGATGACCATGAACGGCTTGCCGTCCTTGGCGACGATGGTCGGGCTCATCGACGACAACGGCGTCTTCCCCGGCTCGATCGCATTCGCCTCGCCCTGGACGAGGCCGTAGAGATTGGGCACGCCCGGTTTCTGGGTGAAATCGTCCATCTCGTTGTTGAGCAGGATGCCGGTGCCGTCGGCGACGACGGCGGCGCCGAACGAACCGTTCAGCGTATAGGTCACCGCGACGGCGTTGCCGTCATTGTCGACGATCGAATAATGCGTCGTCTCCTGGCTCTCGCCAAAACCCTTCGGCATCAATTCCTGCGACACGCCGGCCCGGAACGGATCGATCTTTTCGCGGATTTCCTTCGCATAATTCTTGTCGAGCAGCTTTTCGACCGGGTTGTCGACGAAGTCGGGATCGCCGAGCGCCGAGTTGCGGTCGACATAGGCATGGCGCATCGCCTCGACCATGATTCGAACGGTTTCGGCGGAACCCGCGCCGAGATAGGACAGCGGGTAGCCCTCCAGCACGTTGAGGATCTCGCAGATGATGACGCCACCGGAGCTCGGCGGCGGCGAGGAGGTGATCTCATAGCCACGGTAGTTGCAGGTCACCGGCTCGAGTTCGCGGACCGCATAGGTCTCGAAATCCGCCTTGGCTAGAATACCGCCCTTTTCCGCGCTCGCCTTGACGATGCCGTCGGCGATGGTCCCCTTGTAGAAGGCATCGCGACCTTGTTCCGAAATGGCCGAGAGCGCGGCGGCGAGATCGGCCTGAACAAGGCGCTCTCCGATGGCATAAGGCTTGCCGTCCGGCTTCAGGAAGATGGCCGCCGCGGCCGGGTCCTTGGCCAGCCGCTCGGTGCCGCCTTCGAGCGAGGCGACGTCGCCCTGCTCCAGCATGAAACCGTCCTTGGCATAGCGGATCGCCGGCGCCATCAAGTCCTGCCGCGTCAGCGTGCCGTATTTTTCCCGTGCGGTCTCGAAGCCGGCCACCGAGCCCGGCACGCCGACCGCGAGATAGCCGTCGAGGCTGGCGCCCTTCACCGGCTTGCCGTCCTTGTCGAGATACATGGTTTTCGTCGAGGCGAGCGGCGCGCGCTCGCGGAAATCGAGGAAGGTCGAGCGACCATCCTTGAAGCGGATGGTCATGAAGCCGCCACCGCCGATATTGCCGGCGTTCGGATAGACCACAGCCAGCGCATAGCCGACGGCGACCGCCGCATCGACGGCATTGCCGCCCTTCTTCAGCACCTCGGCGCCGACTTCCGACGCAAGATGCTGGGCGGTCACCACCATGCCGTGCTCGCCCTTCGCCGGCTGCGGCGAGGCGGCGAATACGGCCGCCAGCGGCACAAAGGTCAAGGTGAGGGAAAGACTGACGGCGATTAGGGTGCGGCGGTGCATGGGCGTTCTCCGAGGCGTTGGACGCGCCTAGGAAAGCCGCTTGGAGAGGTTGAGTCTACTGACATTAATGGGAAGATTCGGCGAGGCTTGCACCTTCTACCAAGACCTGGGTTCCTCGCCCACCGCGAAGCGGGGGAGAGGTGGCCGCCCACGCGTCTTACCTACGGCAAGCCCGAGGACAGGCTCCGCGGCCGGAGAGGGGGCATTCGTAGAGCGCGGTTCCCCTTCTCCGTCTCGGCTTCGCCGAGCCACCTCTCCCCCACTTCGTGGGGCGAGGAACCCAGAGCTCAATGAAGCCGCTACCCAACGCTGAAGGCAGGCGACTTTGTTCTTGCTTTGTGCCGTCAGTTATGCATTTGGGTATGGTGCTAATTCGCGCCAACGGCCCGCCTCAGGCGGGTTTTTCGTTTCAGGCCGACATCAAACGATCCCGCCGCCGCCGCTCGCAACCGCCGGCCGTTCCGCCGCGACCTTGGCCCGGTAGCCGGCGGCGCGGTAGGCGGCGACCGGATCTATGGCGCCGCCGGTGTTCAGCCGCGCCATGGCGAGGATCGGCTCGACATCGGTGCGATAGGCGGCTTTCAGCGCCTGCGTCGCCATCAAGGCGTCATTGGCGTCCTGGTAGCTTTCCAGCGCCCTGCGGTCGACCAGCAGCGCCTGCGCATAGGCGCGCTGCACCTCGACCGCCGACAGCATCAAGCTTTCGATCGGATCGGTGACGTTGTGGCTCTGGTCGAGCATGTGGGCCGGATCGAAACCTTCGGCACCGGCAAGCTCCGCATCGACCAGTTCGTTGAAGACCAGGAACAGCCGGTAAGGATCGATCGAGCCGGCATCGAGGTCGTCGTCGCCATATTTGGAATCGTTGAAATGGAAGCCGCCGAGCTTCTTGAACTGGATCAGCCGCGACACGATCATCTCGATGTTGACGTTGGGCGCATGATGGCCGAGGTCGACCAGGCAGAAGGCCTTGTCGCCGAGCTCGGTGGCGATCATGTAGTTGGTGCCCCAATCCTGCACGACGGTCGAATAGAAGGCCGGCTCGTACATCTTGTGCTCGGTGAACAGCTTCCAGTCGTCCGGCAGTCCGGCGTAGATCTCCTTCATCGCATCGAGATAGCGCTCGAACGCCTTGGCGAAATTGACCTGGCCGGGAAAAT
Source organism: Mesorhizobium tianshanense (assembly GCF_007830515.1). Lineage (GTDB taxonomy): Bacteria > Pseudomonadota > Alphaproteobacteria > Rhizobiales > Rhizobiaceae > Mesorhizobium > Mesorhizobium tianshanense. The sequence continues at coordinate 159,579 of NZ_VLKT01000007.1, read as the reverse complement.
TCGAGCCGTCGCCGATCCACACCGTCAGCGCCTTGGAACCCAGCGTCCTGCCGATCTCGATGCATTCCAGATTGTGCTCGATCGCCTGCCGGCGCGTTGCGGCATCGGCATGTGACAGCGAGCCGAACTTGTAGGAAAGCGTCTGGTCCTTGGCGTCGGAGAAGGTGTTGGAGTTCATGGCGTCGAAGCCGAGGCCGAAGCGCGACGCCGCCTGTTTCAGCCGGCTTGGGTCGGCCTTGTCCCACGGTATATGCAGCGAGACGGTGGGTGTGGCCTGCGTCAGCTGCCGGATGACGGCGCAATCCTCGATCTTGTCAAAAATGTCGCGCGGCTCACCGGCGCCGGGAAAGCGGGCAAAGCGGGTGCCGCCGGTGCCGACGCCCCAGGACGGGATCGCTACGGCGAATTTTTCGACCTTGCCGCGAATAGTGTCGATGGCAATGCCGCGACGGTCGAGGCGCTCGCCGAGCGAGTCGTAATCGCGCGTGAGGTCGGCCTCGCGCGCGGCGTTGTCTTTCTGGACGACATCGGTGGAGATGATGGTTTCGGACACTGCGTTTCCTCCCAAGTGCGTTCGGTCGGCGCTGCCCCTCATCCGCCTGCCGGCACCTTTTCCCCGTATAGTGACGGAGAAGGGTTCCGGCGTTGGCGACCCCCTCTCCCCGTCCTTACGGGGAGAGGGTAAGGGTGAGGGGCAGCGCCGCCTTCAAGCTATTATCGCGTAAAACTCTGGGCGTTGCCCGCGTCGACATTGACGATGTTGCCGGTCGACTTGGCCGACATGTCGGAGGCGAAGAAATAGATCGCCTCGGCGATGTCTTCGGGGAACACCGAACGCTTCAGCATCGAGCGCGAACGGTAATGCTCTTCCAGATCGTCGGTCGACATATTGTAGGCGGCGGCGCGCTGTTCCTTCCACTCGCCGGCCCAGATCTTCGAGCCGCGCAGCACGGCGTCGGGATTGACGACATTGACCCTGATTTGCGCCTCGGCGCCCTCCAGCGCCAGGCAGCGCGCCAGATGGATCTCGGCGGCCTTGGCCGTGCAGTAGGCTGCGGCATTGGGCGATGCGGCAAGACCGTTCTTGGAGGCGACGAAGACGACGTTGCCGCCGATCTTTTGCGCCCGGAACAACCGGAATGCTTCCCGCGAAACCAGGAAATAGCCGGTCGACAGGATGTCCATGTTCTTGTTCCACAGCGCCAGCGTGGTTTCCTCGATCGGCGCCGAGGTTGCCAGGCCGGCATTGGACACCAGGATGTCGATGCCGCCGAACTCGACCGCCGTCTCGGCGAAGCCTGATATCACCTGGTCCTCGGCGGTGACATTGATGACCACCGGCCGCACGAAATCCTTGCCATAGGCTTTGGCAAGCTCGTCATTGGCGCTGGCAAGGGCCGTCTCGTCGATGTCGGCCAGCACGACGCAGGCGCCTTCGCGCAGCAGCCGGTTGGCCGTCGCCCGGCCGATGCCGCCGGCGCCGCCAGTGACCAGCGCGATCTGGCCGGCCAATGCTTTCGGTTTCGGCAACCGCTGCAGCTTTGCCTCCTCGAGCAGCCAGTACTCGATATCGAAGGCTTCCTGCTCGGGCAGGCCGACATAGGTCGACACCGTCGAGGCGCCGCGCATGACATTGATGGCGTTGACGTAGAATTCGCCCGATATGCGCGCCGTCGCCCTGTCGCCGGCGAAGGTGAACATGCCGACGCCGGGCATCAGATAGACCACGGCGTTCGGATCGCGCACATCAGGCGAATCCGCGTGCTTGCAACGGTCGTAATACGCCTGATAGCCAACGCGATAGTCCGCAATGTCGTCGGCGAGACGGGCAATGACGGCATCGACATCGGGATTCTCGGGATCGAACTCGATGACCAGCGGCCGGATCTTGGTGCGCAGGAAATGGTCGGGGCAGGAGGTGCCGAGCGCTGCCAGCGGGCGCAAATCCTTCGAATTGACGAATTCGAGCACGGCGGGCGAATCGTCGAAATGACCGAGCTTGTGGCTCTTCTCCGAAATCAGGCCGCGGATCCTTGGCATCAGTTTCGCCGCCACCGCTCGACGCGCCGGCGCGTCGAGCGACTTGACCGCCTCGCCGCCGAAAATCGGCAAACCTTCGGACCGGCGCTCGAACCACTCGATCGCCTGGTTGATCACCGAAATCGTCGTCTCGTAGCATTCCTTCGGCGTGTCGCCCCAGCTGAACAGGCCATGGCTTGCCAGCACGACACCCTTGGCCTCAGGGTTTTCAACGCAGAATTTTTCGAGCCACAGGCCGAGCTCGAAGCCCGGACGCTTCCATGGCAGCCAGCCGATCGTGTCACCAAAAATCTCCTTGGTCAGCGCCTTGGAATCCTTGGCAGCGGCAATGGCGATGATGGCGTCGGGATGCATGTGGTCGACATAGGGCTTCGGCACGAAGGCGTGCAGCGGCGTGTCGATCGAGGCCGCGCGTGGGTTGAGATTAAATGTGCAATGGGGCAGATAGCCGACCATCTCGTCCTCGTGATCGAGGCCGCGATAGAGACCCTTCAGCGCGCGCAGCTTGTCCATGTAGAGCGTGGCGAAACCGTCTGTTTTAATCGAGGCGCTGTCACCGCCCGAGCCTTTCACCCACAGCACCTCCACGCTCTCGCCGGTGAGCGGATCCTTTTGCCAGATCTTGGAAGAGGTGTTGCCGCCGCCATAGTTGGTGACGCGCTTGTCGGAGCCAAGAACATTCGAACGATAGACGAGACGTTCCGGCTCGCTCATCCCCTGGGCTTTTGCCTCATCCCAAAGATTGGCGAGGCGCGTGCCGGAGCGCTTGTCGAGCATGGGTAATCCTCCCGTGAGATGAGACGCGCAAAACAATGCGGTCAATTTTGGTCGACTGTCCACGGAAGCGAGGGCATTGTCAATCATAAACGATCAATACTGATCATATTGCGCTGCACAATGAAATTATGTGATCGGAAATGATTGACACTGCGCGTTTTGGGTGCCTAGATGTGCAGGCAGGGAGGAACCATGCACGAGAAAGAGCGCCACAGGATCATTTTGTCCGCCGTCCAGGAAAAGCCTGTGGTGACGGTGCAGGAAATGGTCGACCTGACAGACTCGTCAGAGGCGACGATCCGGCGCGACATCGCCGCCTTGCATGTGCAAAAGCGCTTGCGCCGCGTGCGGGGCGGCGCCGAGGCGATCACCCCACCCCAGTTCATCGGCCTTGCCGGCCGGCCCTTTTCCGTCAACGAGACGATCAACGCTTCGCAGAAGCGGGCGATCGCGCGGGAAGCCGTGGAACTCTGCACGGATGGCGAGCCAATCATCGTCAATGGCGGCACCACCACCTTCCAGATGGTGCATTTCTTGACCGGCCGCCGCATGCCGATCTTCACCAATTCCTTCCCGATCGCCGAGCACCTGCTCAAGCATTCCAAGAACACGGTCATGCTGTCGGGCGGCACCATCTACCGCGAGCAGAACATCATCCTGTCGCCCTTCGACAACGACGTGACACGCAATTTCTATGCGCGCCGCATGTTCATGGGCGCGCAGGGGCTCGGGCCGTTGGGCCTGATGGAAGGCGATCCGCTGCTGATCCAGGCGGAGCAGAAACTGATCGACCAGGCCGACGAGCTGGTGGTGCTGGTCGACTCGTCGAAGTTCCGCAAACGCTCGAGCCTGATCCTGTGCGGTCTGTCGCGCATCGCCACGGTCATCACCGACGATGGCATCGAGGATCGCGAGGCCAAGATGCTCGAGACCGCTGGTGTGACGCTGATCGTCGCCCGCACAACGCTAGGCAATAAGGAAGAATCTTCGCTGCAGGCCTGAGACGAACTCACGCCGCAGCGGCGATGGAATGCAACGCTCAAGGGAGGATATTCGAATGAGCATTTTGAAGAAATTGATGGTGACGGCAGCGTTGTCGGCCGCCATGTTCGTGAATGCCGCCTATGCCGAGAACGTCAAGATCGCGCTGGTGGTCAAGTCGCTCGGCAACGGCTTCTTCGACGCCGCCAACAAGGGCGCCGAAGAGGCGGCCAAGGAACTCGGCGATGTCGACATCATCTACACCGGCCCGACCAAGGCCACCGCCGAAGCGCAGATCGAAGTGATCAATTCGCTGATCGCCCAGAAGGTCAACGCCATCGCCATTTCGGCCAATGACGCCGATGCTCTGGTTCCGGCGCTGAAGAAGGCGATGGATCGCGGCATCACCGTCATCTCGTGGGATTCGGGCGTCGCGCCGGAAGGCCGCCAGCTTCACCTCAATCCGTCCGACACCAATCTGATCGGCGAGACCATCATCAAGCTTGCCGCCGACTATCTGCCGGAAGGCGGCGACGTCGCCATCCTGTCGGCTTCGTCCACCGCGACCAACCAGAATGCCTGGATCGACGCGGCCAAGAAGGTTCTGCCGGAGAAATTCCCGAAGATCAAACTCGTCGCCACCGTTTATGGCGATGACGATTCGGCCAAGAGCACCGACGAGGCCAAGGGCCTGCTGAAATCCTATCCGAACCTCAAGGCGATCATCGCACCGACCACGGTGGGCGTCGTTGCCGCCGCCCAGGTGGTGACCGACGAGAACCTGATCGGCAAGGTCAACGTCACCGGCCTGGCGCTGCCGTCCGAGTTCAAGAAGTTCATCGACAACGGCGCCAGCCAGGCCGTTGCGCTGTGGAACCCGATCGACCTCGGCTACTCGGCCGTCTACCTCGCCCATGACCTGGCGGTGAAGAAGGAAGAAGCCAAGCCCGGCGCGACGCTGTCGATCGGCCGCGTCGGCAAGATCACGCTCGACGACACCAACTCGGCTGCGATGGCTCCGCCCTTCCAGTTCGACAAGACCAACATCGAAGAGTTCTCCAAGATCTATTGATCCTGGAGCTTCAACCTTGCGCGGCGGGACCTGAGGTCCCGCCGCGGCCTCAAACGGACCTTGCTTCAGGGCTTGATACGACTATGGACACGACAGCCCAACTCAACCCGACGACTGAGCAGCCTTTGGCTCCGGCTCCGCGCCTGACGCTGTCCGGCATCTCGAAGAGTTTTCCCGGCGTGCGCGCGCTGCATGATGTCAGCCTGTCGCTCTACCCCGGCCAGGTGACCGCGCTGGTCGGCGAGAACGGCGCCGGCAAGTCGACGCTGGTCAAGATCATGACCGGTATCTACCAGCCCGACGCGGGCACCATCAGCATAGATGGCCAGCCCGTCACACTGCCCAGCGCACATGCCGCTTTCGGGCACGGCATCACCGCCATCCATCAGGAAACCGTGCTGTTCGACGACCTGACAGTGGCCGAGAACATCTTTCTCGGCCATGCGCCGCGGTCGCGCTTCGGCACCATCGACTGGCGCACCATGCGCAAACAAGCCCGTGAGGTGCTGGACACGATGCGTGCCGGCCATATCGACGCCGACGCGCGGCTGAAGGATCTCGGCATCGCCAACAAGCACCTCGTTGCCGTCGCCCGCGCCATGTCGATCGATGCGCAGATCGTCATCATGGACGAGCCGACCGCGGCGCTTTCGCTGAAGGAGATCGAGGAGCTTTTCCTGCTGGTCGAATTCCTGAAAAGCGAAGGCAAGGCGATCCTCTTCATCAGCCACAAGTTCGACGAGATCTACCGCATCGCCGACCGTTACACGGTGTTCCGCGATGGCGAGATGGTCGGCGAGGGACTGATCAAGGATGCCGGCCAGAGCCAGATCGTGCGCATGATGGTCGGCCGCGCCGTCGATCACATCTTTCCGCAGCGCAAGGCCGAGATCGGCGCGCCGGTGCTTACTGTCTCCGGCCTGTCGCACCCGACCGAGTTCGACGATATCGGCTTCGAGTTGCACAGAGGCGAAATCCTCGGCTTCTACGGGCTTGTCGGCGCCGGGCGCAGCGAAGTGATGCAGGCGATATCAGGCATCACCCGCACCAGCAGCGGCACGATCACGCTGGAAGGCAAGGCGATCATGCCGAAATCGGCGGCGGATTCGATCGACGCCGGCATCGTCTACGTGCCCGAAGAACGCGGCAAGCAAGGCGTGGTGATCGGCCTGCCGATCTTCCAGAACATCTCGCTGCCTTCGCTCAAGCGCACGTCCAAGTCAGGCATGCTGCGGCTGGCGGAGGAGTTCGCGCTGGCCCGTTCCTATACCGAGCGGCTCGATTTGCGCGCCTCCTCGCTCAGCCAGGACGTCGGCACGCTATCCGGCGGCAACCAGCAGAAGATCGTCATCGCCAAATGGCTGGCGACCGCGCCAAAGGTGATCATCCTCGACGAGCCGACCAAGGGCATCGACATCGGCTCGAAAGCCGCCGTGCATGGCTTCATGGCCGAGCTCGTCGCGCAAGGCCTGTCGGTGATCATGGTGTCGTCCGAACTGCCCGAGATCCTCGGCATGTCCGACCGCGTCGTTGTCATGCGCGAAGGCCGCATCGCCTCGGTCTACGACAACAAGGGGCTTGACGCCGAAACGCTGGTCAGGACGGCAGCGGGGATCGCGGCATGAAGGCTCTTCTCAAGTATCGCGAAGTCTGGCTGCTCGCGGCAATCGTCGTGCTGATCGGGCTGATCTCGATGCGCTTTCCGGGCTTTGCCGCCCCGGGCAATCTGCGCCAGCTGTTCAACGACACCTCGATCCTGATGATCCTGGCGCTGGGGCAGATGGTGGTGATCCTGACCCGCTCGATCGACCTGTCGATGGCATCCAACCTCTGCTTCACCGGCATGGTGGTGGCGATGCTGAACGCAGCACATCCGGCAATCCCGATCCCGTTGCTGATCGTCATCGCGCTTCTGGTCGGACTGGTGCTCGGCGCGATCAACGGCCTGCTGGTGTGGCGGCTGAACATCCCGTCGATCGTGGTGACACTCGGCACGCTCACCATCTATCGCGGCGCCACCTTCGTCATATCCGGCGGCGCCTGGGTCAATGCCGACCAGATGAGCCCTGATTTCATCGGCCTGCAGCGCGCGGCGTTCCTCGGCATCCCGGTGCTGTCGTGGATTGCCATACTGGTCATCGCGCTGTTCTTCCTGTTGATGACGCGCACCGCACTCGGCCGCTCGATCTACGCCATCGGCGTCAACCCGACGGCATCGGTCTATGCCGGCATCGATGTCGGCCGGACCAAGTTCATCGTCTTTTGCATTTCGGGGATGGCTGCCGGTCTCTGCGGCTATCTCTGGATCTCGCGCTACGTCATCGCCTCGGTCGAGGTCGCCAATGGCTACGAGCTCAACATCATCGCCGCCTGCGTCATCGGCGGCATCTCGATCGCCGGTGGCATCGGCTCGGTCGGCGGCGCAGTGCTCGGCGCGCTCTTCCTCGGCATCATCTCCAACGCATTGCCGGTCATCAACATCTCGCCGTTCTGGCAGATGGCGATTTCGGGCAGCGCCATCATCCTGGCGGTGGTGCTCAATGCGCGCGGCGAACGCCGGCAGGGCCGCATCATCCTCAAAAAGGCGGAAGCGGCATGACCGACACCCCTGCCCCACGCCACATTCCCGACCGGCTCGACAAGCCATTCAACTCGGCGATCTTCTCATGGGAGGCGCTGCTGGTTGCCGTGGCGGTCGCCATCTTTGCCGTCAACAGTTTCGCCTCGCCCTATTTCCTCGACGCGTGGTCGCTGTCGGACCTGACCTTCAACTTCACCGAAAAGGCGCTGATCGCGCTCGCCATGGCGCTGCTGATCATTTCCGGCGAGATCGACCTGTCGGTCGCCGCAATCATTGCGCTGGCTTCGACGGTGATGGGCATGGCGGTGCAGGCCGGCGCCGGCACGCCGGTGCTGGTGGCGATCGGCATCCTGGTCGGGCTGGGCTGCGGCGCCTTCAACGGGCTGCTCGTCACCAGGCTGGGATTGCCGTCGATCGTCGTCACCATCGGCACGATGAGCCTGTTTCGCGGCATCGCCTTCATCATCCTCGGCGACCAGGCCTACAAGGGCTATCCCCCGAGCTTCGCCTTCTTCGGCCAGGGCTATGTCTGGTGGGTGGTGTCGTTCGAACTGGCGCTCTTCCTCGTCGCGGCCGCCATCTACTGGTTCCTTCTGCACCGGACGAGCTTCGGCCGCCGCGTCTTCGCCATCGGCAACAATCCGGTCGCCGCGCAATTTTCCGGCGTGCGCGTCGGCCGCATCAAATTCATCCTGTTCTGCCTGACCGGACTAATGGCGGGCATCGCCTCGGTGCTGATCACCTCGCGGCTCGGCTCGACCCGGCCGTCGATCGCTCAAGGCTACGAGCTCGAAGTCATCACCATGGTGGTGCTCGGCGGCGTCAGCATTCTCGGCGGTGCCGGCAGCATTCTGGGCGTCGTGCTGGCGGCCTTCATCATGGGGCTGGTAACCTTCGGCCTCGGCCTGCTCAACGTGCCCGGCATCGTCATGTCGATCTTCATCGGCCTGCTGCTGATCATCGTCATCGCGCTGCCGATCCTGTGGCGGCGCGTGCGGCGGGAGCGCTTCACCTGATGCCCGAGAAATACGCGTTCAAGATGAAGCTCAATCCCGGCATGAAGGCCGAATACAAAAGGCGCCACGACGCCATCTGGCCGTCGCTGGTGGCGCTGCTCAAACAGGCCGGCGTTTCCGACTATTCGATCCATCTCGACGAGGAGACCAACACCTTGTTCGGCGTGCTGTGGCGGCGCGACGGCCATGGCATGGACGAATTGCCGAAGCACCCGGTGATGCAGTGCTGGTGGGCCGAGATGGCCGACGTCATGGAAACGAAGCCTAACAATGAGCCGGTGGCGGTGCCGCTGGAAACAATGTTCCATATGGAATGACCCGCCACGTCGCCGTCATCGATATCGGCAAGACCAACGCCAAGGTCGCGCTGGTCGATCTCGCCGATATGCGCGAAGTCACGCTGCGCCGCGTTGCGAACGCGCCCGTTGCCGACGGCTGCTACCCACACCATGATGTCGAGCTTCTATGGACCTTCATCCTCGACAGCCTCGCCGGGATCAACCAGAGGCAGCGCATCGATGCGATATCGATCACCACGCATGGCGCGACAGGCGTGCTGGTGGACGCCGCCGGCGAACTGGCGCTGCCGGTGCTCGACTATGAATTCGACGGGCCTGACGCCTTTGCCCAGGACTATGACGCGATCCGTCCGGCCTTCACCGAGACGGGCACGCCGCGCCTGCCGGTTGGCCTCAACCTCGGCGCACAGCTCTTCTGGCAGCAGAAGCGGTTCCCGACGGATTTCGCCAAGGCCGCCGCGATCCTTATGTACCCGCAATACTGGGCGCTGCGCCTGACCGGCGTCGCCGCCAACGAAGTGACCTCGCTCGGCTGCCACACTGATCTGTGGAACCCGTGGAAGGCGAATTTCTCGTCACTGGTCGACAGGATGCAATGGCGCCGGCTGATGGCGCCGGTGCGGCCGGCGAAGGACCGCCTCGGCCCAATCCTGCCAGCCCTTGCCATGCGAACCGGGCTCGATCCGCAGACGCCAGTATTGTGCGGCCTGCACGATTCCAACGCCTCGCTGCTGCCGCATCTCCTGTCCGACGCGCCGCCTTTCGCCGTCGTCTCGACCGGCACCTGGGTGGTGTCGATGGCGGTCGGCGGCAACAAGGTCCCACTCGACCCGGCGCGCGACACGCTGGTCAATGTCAACGCGCTCGGCTATCCGGTGCCGTCGGCGCGCTTCATGGGCGGCCGCGAGTTTTCGCTGCTGACGGAAGGCCAATCGGAAGACTGGGCAGCACAGGATGTCGAGGCGGTGTTCGCCAGGACAGCCCTGCTGCTGCCTTCGACCCAACAGGGTTCGGGGCCGTTTCCGCATCATGCGGCCGCATGGCTCAACGCCGACGGGATCAGCAATGGCCAGCGCTTTGCCGCCATCTCTTTCTACCTGGCGCTGATGACGGCAACCTGCCTCGATCTGATCGGTGCCGACGGCCCTGCCATCGTCGAGGGCCCGTTCGCCCGCAACCCGCTTTTCACGCAGATGCTCGCAGCGGCCACGACGCGTGCCGTCATTGCGTCCGAGGCCGCGACCGGCACCAGCATCGGCGCTGCCTTGCTGGCGTCGGACCAAAGAATGGTCCTGGGCAAAGGCGAAAGGATCGAGCCACCGGCTGATCCAGCCTGGGCGGATTGTGCGCGCTCATGGCGCGCGGCGGTCGAGGCGCAGAGCTGACATTTCTTGAGCATGATCTTTTCCGAAAACCGGTGTCCACTTTTCGGGATCATGCTTAGAGAATCCGCTTGCCGAAAGCCGACATGACGAAATTCACCGTTTCGGCCGCCAACCGCGGTTCGAGATCGGACGTCAACCCGGAGACGTCCATCGACAACAGCCGACCCGATAGTGCGATCGCCTCCATCGCCTGATGCGTTTCGCGCACGGTGAGACCGCCGGACCCGGCCGCCCAGCCGGCGAATTCGGTGACATCAGGGGAATAGCTGACATGGAAGCCTTGCGTGCCGGAGGTGGCGATGCGGATCGCCTCGTGCATGAGGTCGCGCATGCCCATGGCGTCGATATCGGCCATGGTGAAGGCGGAGACGCGCGAATCCTTCAGCACCCGGGCCTCGGCTGGATCGGCATGGCGCAACCCGACGATGACGACGTTTTCCGGCGACAGCTGCGGCAGCAAGGCACCGGGCTTGTGGTCGAGGCCAAGCGCACGCGCCAGCACCGAACGCTCCGGCAGGTCGATGCTGTCTTCGCCTTCCGGCATGAGTGCTGCGATGGAATCGATCCAGATCAGGCCGAAGGAGTGCGTCGCCCGCGCGGTCGCTGTCAGGGCCTTGTGGGCGATGCGCCGGTCGCTCCCGGCGGCGAGCCGGATCAAGCCGGACGGTGGCCGTTCGATATCGGCCAGTTCGACGACATCGAAATTCATCGCCTCCAGCCGCGCGCCGGTCGCTTCCCTGGCGAGGATGCCGGCGGCCGCCGGTTCGGCCGATATCGACACCATCTTGCGACCGGAAAAGTCCTCGACGTCGTGCATCGGGGCCTTTTCGACATATTCCGAGGTCATCGCCAGCAGCATGGCGCCATAGCTCATGCGGAAGGCGACGCGGTCGCCGACGGCGGGCGGCGGATCGGCGTCATGCACGTCGAGCAGCAAGTGGTCGCTGGAAGCGCCGAGCACGCGAACGCCCTTGGCGATCGGAGTGAGCCCTTCGACCAGCACGTCCTCGCGGCCGATATTGGCGATGGCGCGCAGCCTGTCGCCCTGGTCTGGAAACACCGGCTGGTTGCCGAAAGCGTCGTAGCCGGATTGGCCGATCGGTCGCGACGGCTTGAGCTTGACCTCGATGAGTTCGCTGGTCAGCCGGCAGGCGTCGGGTTCGAGTTCGGCCCACGGCGTCTCACGGAAAGTTTCGACGCCACCCTGCAGGATCGCCTCGCCGACGCGCAGATTGTTGATGCCGGCAGGCAGCCTGCCTTCGAGCAGCAGCGTCAGCGACGACGAGGCTCCGCCCGAGATCCAGTCGAGGCTTTTGCCGGAGAGCCGCTCGGTCTTGTAGGCATGGGCGAGGAGTTGCCCGAGATTCTCTTCCGTCGGCATGATGGCGCCGAAGCAGCCGAGATTGGTGCCTATGCCGGCGATGCGCACGCCCTTGAGTGCCAGGATCTGCTCGACCGTGGGCACGAGATCGTTCGGCCAGATGCCTTCCCTGAGATCGCCGAGATCGATCATCAGCATGATGTCGTGGACGCGGCCCATGCGTTCGGCGATGCGCGATAGCTCGCGGATGGTGGCGAGTTCGGACTGCAGGCTGATGTCGACGGTGCGTACCACCTCCTCGATGCGCGCCATCGGCGGGCTGCGCAGCAGCATGATCGGCGCGGTGATGCCGCTGTCGCGCAGCCGGCGGATGTTTTCGAAGCGCGATTCGGCGATGCCGGCGACGCCGCCGCGCAGCATGGCGCGCGCCACTTGCGGCATGCCGCAGGTGCCCTTGGTGACGCCGAAGACCTTGATGCCTGACAGGGCGCAGCGCTCGACGATCGTGCGCGCATTGCGCTCGATACGGCCAAGGTCGATGGCGACTTGCGGTCCCGACATTTTAGCCCCTGTAGACCAGTCCTTGCGGATCGATGTCCGGCTTGCGGCCGGCGACCAGATCGGCCAGGAATTTTCCCGAACCGCAGGCCATGGTCCAGCCGACATGACCATGGCCGGTGTCGAGATAGAGGTTTTTGTACCGCGCCCGGCCGATGACCGGCACCGAGTTCGGCATCATCGGCCTTAAGCCGGCCCAAAGCTCGGCCTTCTTCTCGTCGAAGGCACCCGGGAAAAGTTCCTTGCCGGTCCTAAACATGGCGGCGAAATCGCTCGGCTTGTGGGTGCGGTCGAAGCCGGTGAACTCGGCGGTCGAGGCGAGCCGCAGCCGGTTGCCGAGCCTGGAATAGGCGATCAGCTGATCCTCGTCGGCGCCGCCCATGGTCGGGCCCTTGCTTTCGTCCTCCAGCGGCACGGTCGCGGTGTAGCCCTTGACCGGATAGACCGGCAGGTCGATGCCATAGCGGCGACCGAGCAGGCCGCTTTCCGGCCCTATCGAGATGACCACGGCATCACCGGCTATCGGGCCGGCCGAGGTCATCACCGCGCGCACCCGGTCGCCTTCGATGTCGAGGCCTTCAACTGATGTGTCGTAGAGAAAGCGGACACCGAGCTTCTCGGCCGCATGGGCAGCGAGGTTCCGGGTGAATTGGCTGGAGTCGCCGGTCTGGTCGATCGGCGAATAGACGCCGCCGGCTATTTTGTCCTTCGCCCCGGCAAGGCCGGGCTCGAGCTCGACCAGCCGATCGCGGCCGACGATCTCGATCGGCAGACCGTGCTCAGCGAGATAGCGGTAATTGTCGGTGCCGGTATCAAGACTCTGCTGCGAGCGGAAGAAATAGAGAATGCCTTTCTTGCGCTCGTCATAGTGAATGCCGGTGTCGGCGGAGATGGCGTTGATGCAGTCGCGCGAGTAGAGCGCCAGGCGCAGCTTGATGTCGGTGTTGGCGCGCAGGCGCGCATGCGTGCACTGGCGCAGGAAGCGCAGGCTCCAGGCGAAGAAATAAGGATCGAAGCGCAGCCGCACCTTGATGCCGAGATCGTGGTTATAGAGCGCGCGCAGGAATGTCCGCAATGCGGCAGGCGAGGCCCAGGCGGTGGCGTCGCCGGGCGACACCAGGCCGGCATTCGACCGGCTGGTGCCGCGCGCCGCTGCCGGATGGCGCTCGATCACCGTGACCTCGTGGCCATCGCCGGCCAGATAATAGGCGGCCGCCGTGCCGACGACACCGGCTCCGAGCACCAATATTCTCATGCCGCCCCCCAAAGGTCACACGCGGCCAAATGCGTCCACGCTTGCCGCGCAGCTCCTTCAATAGCGCTTCTGCGTGGGGGTTTCGAGCCTAAGAGACTCAGCCCCGCGCCGAATTCTTGCCGGTCAGGATGCGCTCCCAGGCCAGCGCATCGGCGACGATCAGGTCGAGGTCGTCGCGCTGCGGGATCCAGCCGAGCTCGCGGCGCGCCAGCTCCGAATTGGCAACCACCGCCGCGGCGTCGCCCGGACGGCGTTCGCCCATCCGCACCTCGAAATCATCGCCGAAGACGCGACGCACGCTGTCGATCACCTCGAGCACCGAATAGCCGTGGCTGTAGCCGCAATTGGCGACGAGGCTTGTTCCGCCGGCGCGCAGCCGCTCCAGCGCCAGCCGATGCGCCGCCGCCAGGTCGCTGACATGGATGTAGTCGCGCATGCAGGTGCCGTCGGGTGTCGGATAGTCGGTGCCGAACACCTGCATGAAGGGGCGCTTGCCGAGCGCCGTCTCGCTGGCGACCTTGATTAGATGCGTAGCGCCTGGCGTCGACTGGCCGGTACGGCCCTTCGGGTCGGCGCCGGCGACGTTGAAGTAGCGCAACGCCGTGTAACGCAAGCCATAGGCGATTGCGGCGTCGCGCAGCATCCATTCGCTCATCAGCTTGGACAGGCCGTAGGGCGATTCCGGTGCAAGGCGGGCATCCTCGCGCACCGGCTCCAGCCCGGCGCCGCCGTAGACGGCGGCGGTCGAGGAAAAGATGAAATTAGGCACGCCTTCGCGCACCGCTGTCTCGATCAGCGTGCGCGTCTTGCAGGTGTTGTTCTCGTAGTAGCCGAGCGGGTCGGCGACCGATTCGGGAACGACGATGGAGCCGGCGAAATGGATGATCGCGTCGACATGATTGTCCCGGATGATCGAACCGACCAGCTCCTTGTCGGCGATATCGCCGACGACCAGCTTCGCCTCCGGCGCCACCGCCCATTCGAAACCGGTCGAAAGCCGGTCGAGAACGACGACACTGTCGCCGGCATCCAGGAGCTCCCAGACCATGTGACTGCCGATATAGCCGGCACCGCCTGTCACCAAAACCGTCATCCGCGTCCTCGCTGCTCAAGATTTATCGGAAACTGTCTCAACACCCGCCTTACTGGAAAGCCTGCCGCTAGGCCATTAGTACATGCCCATTGGTATCTGCGGTAACCAGTCTCATCGGCGCATGGCATCGTCCTGAAACAAAATTGATCCACATCAAGGGAATAGGCCATGATCCGTGGTCGTTAGGAACAGGCTTGGGGCGTGGCATTTTGACCAAAAAGCCCAGGTGGACGTCGAATAGGGCAGTGATTATGATCCCACGCAAAAATTGGGAAGCCGAAATGAACTATCAGCGGTTCTTCGAGGACGCGATCGACCAGATCCATGCAGAGCGTCGCTACCGCATCTTCGCCGACCTCGAGCGCATCGTAGGGAAATTCCCGCGCGCCATCTGGCGCGCCAACGGCCGCGCCCAGGAAATCACCGTCTGGTGCTCCAACGACTATCTCGGCATGGGCCAGCATCCCGACGTCATCACGGCGATGCAGAACGCCGCCGGCAAGATGGGATCCGGCGCCGGTGGCACCCGCAACATTTCCGGCACCAGCAATCCGCTGGTCGAGCTCGAACTGGAGCTGGCCGACCTCCACGACAAGGAAGCGGCACTGGTCTTCACCTCCGGCTTCGTCTCCAACGAAGCCTCGATCTCGACCATTGCGCGGCTCCTGCCCAACTGCCTGATCATCTCGGACGAACTCAATCACGCCTCGATGATCGAAGGCGTGCGGCGTTCGGGCGCCGAGAAGAAGATCTTCCGCCACAACGACGTTGCGCACCTCGAAAGCCTGCTGCAGGCGGCGGGCCGCGAGCGCGCCAAGCTAATCGTCTTCGAGAGCGTATATTCGATGGATGGCGACATCGCGCCGATCAAGCAGATCGTCGAGCTTGCCGAGCGCCACAACGCCATGACCTATATCGACGAGGTCCATGCCGTCGGCATGTACGGACCGCGCGGCGGCGGCATCACCGAACGCGAAGGGCTGGCCGACCGTATCGACATCATCGAAGGCACGCTGGCCAAGGCGTTCGGCACGCTCGGCGGCTATATCACCGGCACAAGTGCCGTGATCGACGCCGTGCGCTCCTATGCGCCGGGCTTCATCTTCACCACGGCGCTGCCGCCGGCCATTGCCGCCGCGGCGACCACGTCGATCCGCCATTTGAAGCGCTCGCAGGCCGAGCGCGACGCACAGCAGCGCCAGGCGGCGCGGACCAAGCAGGTTCTTGCCGCCGCCGGCCTGCCGGTGATGGACTCCGCCACCCACATCGTTCCGCTGCTCGTCGGCGATCCCGAGCTCTGCAAGATGGCCAGCGACCGCCTGCTCGGCGTCCACGGCATCTACATCCAGCCGATCAACTACCCGACCGTGCCGCGCGGTACCGAACGGCTGCGCATCACGCCGACGCCGTTCCATTCGGATCAACTGATCGCGGAACTTCAGGACGCGCTGGTCGAGACCTGGGATGCGTTGGGCATCCCTTATGGCTCGGCCGGCCGGCCTTCGGTGGCCGAGAGCGACCGCGTCATTTCGTTGCTGGTGCCGAAGTCCGGCGGCTGAAGCCGTTTGAAACTCTGCTCCGACGGCGATCTGACCCGCCGGAGCGAACTCGCTTCAAGCAGTTCTGATCCACTTCGCCAGCCGGTGCGCCGCTTCCTCGAGCTGGTCGAGGCGGCGGTGGAAACACAACCTGAGGAAGGCTTCGCCGCCGGGACCGAATGCGGTTCCGGGTGCCAGACCGACATTGGCGCGGTCGACAATGTCGAAGGCGGCAGCACGTGAATCGGTGATGCCGTCGACCGCGAAGAACAGATAGAACGCGCCCTGCGGTACGGTGAAACGCGCCCTGCCGGTCTCGGCGAGGATCGCACAGACCAGGTCGCGCGCTGCCCTTGCCCGCTCCACCTGCTCGACGATGAAGGCGTCACCTTCATCGAGGGCGACGACCGCGCCGCGCTGCATGAACTGGGCGACGCCCGAGGTCGAATACTGGACCAGGTTCTCGAACACCTGCTGCAGATCAGGATGGGTCTTGATCCAGCCAATGCGCCAGCCGGTCATCGCCCAGTTCTTGGAAAAACTGTTGACGAACAGGATGCGATCCTCGTCGGCCATGACGTCGATGAACGACGGCGCGCGGCCGTGGCCGTAGTGGAACAGCGAATAGATCTCGTCGGCGATGATCCACAGGCCCCTTTCGCGGGCAAGGTCGAGGATCGCCTGCAGCGTCTCCCTGTCGGCGGTCCAGCCGGTCGGGTTGGACGGCGTGTTGACGAACAGCGCCTTTGTCCTTGGCGTGATCGCCGCCTCGATCTTGCCGACGTCGCAGGACCAGCCATTGCCTGACTGGTCGAGCGTGACAGCGACCGGGATGGCGCCCGCCAAGCCGGCGGCAGCGGCGAAATTCGGCCAGGCTGGCGATAGATAGACGACCTCGTCGCCCTTGCCGGCGACCGCGTCGAGCGCCAGCTTTATGGCCTGCATGCCCGAACCGGTGACGATGAACTCCTCCTCGACGAAGGACTTGCCGAAATGCCTGACGTAATAGCGGGCAAGCGCCTGCCGCAGTTCGGGAATACCCCTCTGCCAGGTATAGAAGGTTTCGCCGCCGGCCAACGCCCGGGCAGCGGCATCGGTGATGAAGGCAGGCGTCGGCAGGTCGCCCTCGCCCGCCCAAAGCGGGATCATGCCGTCGCGCCCGCGGCCGCGGTTCATCACGGCGACAATGCCGCTTTCAGGCGCTGCCCGGGCCTCGGCGCGCAGATTCTCGATCAGGGTCATGGATAAATCCGTTTCGTCTTCTGGACTGCTAGCGTGTTTTACGACAGGCGAAAACAGAAAACCCCGGCCGGAAACGACCGGGGTTTTGGTCCAGGGAACCTGCCTTCGGACTATTTCCTGGCGAGGAGATCGCGAATTTCGGTGAGCAGCGCAACATCGGCCGGCGGCGGAGCCGCAGGCGCAGGGGGCTTTTCGGCTTCCAGCCGCTTGCGCAGATCGTTCACCGCCTTGACCATCAGGAAGATGATGAACGCGAGGATGATGAAATTCAGCGCCACGGTGATGAAATTGCCATAGGCAAACACCGCGCCTTGCTTGCGCGCGTCAACGAGGTTGGTTGCGTTTACCGCGGACGACAGACCTATGAAATAGTTTGAGAAATCGACGCCTCCAAGTGCGCCGATGAAAGGCATGATGATGTCGTTGACGAGCGAATCGACGATCCTGCCGAAGGCAGCGCCGATGATGACGCCAACCGCCAGGTCCATCACATTGCCCTTGGAAATGAACTCCTGGAATTCTTTCAGCATTCGACCCTCCTTGTCATGACGTGCTGTTTCCAGCCGTCCGCCGCCGCCCCACAGGCAAGATAGCAAAAACCTGCGGTTGCAACAGGAGCAAAAGCCGGTTTCCACCGGCCATGATGGCCCGAAGCCGCAGCCATCATGCGCCGAAAGCCGCGATGGACTTGCTCGCCAAGCTGTGATTGCGTCTCAGCAGGCCGGATGCAAAACCGGCAAGGGAGGATTTTCAGGCCGTGCAGGGCTGGTTCATCGTCATCATCGCGATCGCCTATGTGACGTTGCTGTTCGCCATCGCCAGCCTCGGCGACCGGCGCTCGACGACATCCGGGCCCGACCTGGCCCGACCCTTCATCTATGCGCTCAGCCTGGCGATCTACTGCACCTCCTGGACCTTCTTCGGTTCGGTGGGGCTGTCCTCCGAGCGCGGCCTCGAATTCCTCGGCATCTATACCGGACCGGTGCTGGTGTTCGTGTTCGGCTTTCCGCTGCTTCGGCGCATCGTCAGGCTGGCAAAGACCGAGAAGATCACCTCGATCGCGGATTTCCTCGGCGCCCGCTACGGCAAGAGCTTTACCGTTGCGGCGATCGCCACGCTGATCGCGACGATCGGCGCAGTGCCCTATATGGCGCTGCAATTGAAGGCGATTTCCGGCTCGGTCAGCCTGATGGTCGAGCATTATACCGGCTCGCCGCCGTCTTTCGATCCCTTTGTCAGCGACATCTCGCTGGTCGTCGCCATGCTGCTTGCGCTGTTTGCGGTGCTGTTCGGCACGCGCCACGCCGACGCCACCGAACATCAGGACGGGCTGGTGCTGGCGGTGGCGGTCGAAACCGTGGTCAAGCTCGCCGCCTTCCTGGCGATCGGCCTGCTGGTGACCTTCCTGATCTTCGGCGGCCCAAGCGATATGGTCGACAAGCTCGCGGAGAATTCGCAAGTAAGGCAGGCGATGGGTTACAGCACGTCGCTTGCAACCTGGCTGGTGCTGACATGTTTGAGCGGTTTCGCCATCATCATGCTGCCGCGCCAGTTCTACGTCACCATCGTCGAGAACCGCAGCGAGGCCGAGCTGCGCACCGCGACATGGGTGTTTCCGCTCTATCTGGTGGCGATCAACCTTTTCGTGCTGCCGATCGCGCTCGCCGGCCTGGCGCTGGTCGGCACCAGAACCAGCAGCGATCTCTACGTCTTGTCACTGCCGCTGCTCAGCGGCCACGATGTGTTGGCCATGGCTGCGTTCATCGGCGGTCTGTCAGCGGCGACCGCGATGGTGATCGTCGAAAGCGTCGCGCTGTCGATCATGATCTCCAACGACCTCGTCATTCCGCTGTTCGTGCGCCGCCTCCTCAAGACCACGACGTCCGAGAACGAGGACTGGTCGACGCTCATCCTCAACGTGCGGCGGGCGGCGATCTTCATCATGCTGTTCATCGCCTTCCTCTACTATCGCGAGAGCACCGACAGCGCGCGGCTCTCCTCCATCGGCCTTATGTCCTTCGCCGCGATTGCGCAGTTTGCGCCTGCCTTTATCGGCGGACTGATCTGGCGCGGCGCCAACGGCAGGGGCGCCGTACTCGGCATGGTTGCCGGCATCGTCGTCTGGAGCTACACGCTGCTGCTCCCCTCGCTTGCCGTGCCGGATACCGGTATCGTCGTCCACGGCCTGTTCGGTTTCGAAGCATTGCGCCCACAAGCGCTGTTCGGCGCCGTCGCCGAGCCGCTGAACCACGGCGTCTTGTGGAGCCTGTCGATCAACACGCTGTTCTTCGTGTTCGGCTCGCTGTCACGCGCGTCGGTGCCGCTGGAGCGCATCCAGGCGTCGATTTTCGTGCCACGCGAGGCGAGCCCTATGCCGAGCCTGCGCCGCTTCCGGACCACCGTCACCGTCAACGATCTCAAGGACACCATCGCACGATACCTCGGCGTCGAGCGCACCGAACGGTCCTTCCAGTCGTTCGAAGAGAGCAGTGGCACTTCGCTGCACGGCAACGAGCAGGCCAGCATGGACGTCATCCGCTTCTCCGAGCAGCTTCTGGCGAGTGCCGTCGGCTCCTCCTCGGCCCGGCTGATCCTGTCGCTGCTGCTGCGCCGTAACGACCGCGAATCCAAGGACGCCTTCCGCCTGCTCGACGACGCCACCGAGGCGCTGCAGCACAACCGCGACCTGCTGCAGATCGCGCTCGACCAGATGGAGCAAGGCATCACCGTCTTCGACAGGGATTTCCGGCTGATCTGCTGGAACCGCCAGTATCGGGCGCTGTTCGACCTGCCCGACGAGATGGGCCAGGTCGGCGTCTCGCTCGACCGCATTCTGCGCCACCTTGCCGAGCGCGGCGACATTCCGGCAGATCAGCGGGTCACAATGCTCAACCGCCTCACCAGTTTCGTCAGCCCGTGGCAGATGGAACTGAAGACCAGCGGCCGCATCCTGGAACTGCGCTCCAACCCGATGCCGGACGGCGGCATCGTCGCCACCTATGCCGACATTTCGGGTCGCGTCGAGCAGGACCTGGCGCTCAAGCGCGCCAATGAATCGCTGGAACAACGCGTCAAGCACCGCACCGTCGAACTGACCCGTGTCAACGAGGAGCTGGCGCAGGCGCAGATGCTGGCGGAGGAGGCCAATCTCGGCAAGACGCGCTTTCTCGCTGCCGCCGGTCATGACATCCTGCAACCGCTGAACGCTGCCCGCCTTTATTGCTCATCGCTGATCGAAAAGGCCGGCAAGGGCGCTGCCGGCCGGGCCGCGATCAACATCGAATCCTCGCTGGAATCGGTCGAGACCATTCTCGGAGCGGTGCTCGACATTTCCCGTCTCGATGCCGGTGCGATGAAACCGGACGATACGGCCTTCAGCCTGGACGGACTGCTGCGCCAGATCGGCAACGACTTCCAGCCTCTTGCCGCCGAGAAGAAACTCGGACTGACGATCATGCCATCGTCGCTCAGCGTGACGACCGACCGCAATCTGTTGCGCCGCCTGATCCAGAACCTCGTCTCCAATGCCATCAAATATACACGCCATGGCCGCATACTGGTCGGCGTGCGGCGGCGCGGCGAATTGGCCGAGATACAGGTGATCGATACCGGCATCGGCATTGCCGGCGACAAGCTGAACACGGTCTTTCACGAATTCACCCGGCTCGACGAGGGCGTGCGCGAGGCAGAGGGCCTCGGTCTCGGCCTTTCCATCGTCGACCGCATCGCTCGCGTCTTGCGCCTCGAGCTCCGGATCTTTTCAAACCCCGGCAAAGGCACGCGTTTCTCCGTCGTCCTGCCGGTCGCGACGGTGCAGGAGCCGCGGCGCGAGGTCGAGGCGAAGGCCCCGGTCCGCACTGCTGCTTCGCTTGCCGGCCTCCGTGTGCTCTGCATCGACAACGACGCCCGCATCCTCGGCGGCATGCGGCTGCTGCTCGAGGGCTGGGGCTGCAGCGTCGACACTTTTTCCGGCTCGGATGATCTCGAGGGCTCCAGCATGCATCGCCCCGACATCGTGCTTGCCGACTATCATCTCGACGGCGAAACCGGTCTCGAAATGATCGCTAAACTGCGCGCGATCCATGGCCAGGACCTGCCGGCCGTGCTGGTCACCGCCGACCGCTCGAGCGAGGTGCGCACTGCTGCCGGCAAGCTGGACGTGCCGGTGATCAACAAGCCGCTCAAACCAGCGGTGCTGCGCTCGATGATGGCCAGGGTCAGGCCGCTGGCGTCGGCGGCCGAGTAGCGATCATATCGTTCTGTTGACCCGGACGCCGAGCTCAGCCCGCCGCCGGCAGCGGGTCGCTGCCGATCTTGGACAGCAGGATCACCGCCTGGGTGCGGCTGTCGACGCCAAGCTTCTGCAGGATGGCCGAGACATGCGCCTTGATCGTCGCTTCGGAGACGCCGAGTTCGTAGGCGATCTGCTTGTTGAGCAGCCCTTCGGCCAGCATGCCGAGCACCCGGGTCTGCTGCGGCGTCAGCGCCTGCAGCCGCTTGATCAGATCGGAGATCTCGGGATCGCGCTCGACGCCGAGATCGATGCCGGTGGGCGCGGCGATATCGCCGGCAAGCACCGACTGCACCGCGCTGCGGATCTGCTCCATGCTGGCCGATTTGGAGATGAAACCCGAAGCACCGAGATCGAGCGCGCGGCGGATGGTCACCGGGTCGTCATGCGCCGACACCACCACCAGCGGCACCGTCGGATGGATGCCGCGCAGCGAGATCAGGCCGGAAAGCCCGCTCACGCCCGGCATGGACAGGTCGAGCAGCACCAGATCGACATCCTCATTGGCCACGACCAACGCCTTGGCGCTTTCGAAATCGCCGGCCTCGTGAATGCCGGCGACATCGCCGATGCCGGCAAGCGCCTCTCTCAGCGCGCCACGAAAAAGCGGATGGTCGTCGGCGATGACGAAAGTGTAGCCTGACGGCACATGTCCCTCCCCGAATCCCATTGATTGTCTGCTTCTTGCGGGATCAGTCGAACGATTATGCGGCGATATCAGCCATTTTCAAGCACAAAGCTCATGCGCCGGGTTTTCCCCGGCGAACGTGCTCAGGTCTTTTGCGAATTGGGCCTGGCGCCATCCTCGCCGCTGTCCTCTTCCATATCCTTGACGATGCCCATGAAGCCGCGCAGGAAGCGTTCCATGTAGCTCATCGTCTTGTTGAAATCCTCCTCGCTGGGCAAGGTCGATTCGAGGCGGGCGGACAGCGAGTTTTCGAGCTTGACGACGCGCTCGTCGAGCGCCTTCACCGAACTCTGCAGCCGGTCGACCTCGTCCTGGAAGGCGGCGCGTTCGTCGGCCGCCATCTTGCAGACGAGCTGGCCGGAGCGCTCCTCGCAGATCGACATCGCACCGGTCTGCGTGTCCATGCGGACATAGCCGTTGGGCGACTTTTCCAGCCGGTAGCGGTCGGTTTCCTGGGAAAAGGCTGATACCGCAACGAGCGAGACGAGTGTTGCGGGGATCAAGACGTGTTGCGGACGCATAGTGTCCTCCATCGGCCAGTAAGCGCAATCTATCGCATATTTGCGCCGGAAATGGGGAAGAACCCTGGCGCACCCTTCCCCGTATGGTTGGTTCGGACTATAGCGCAACCATGTCTCAGATTATCTACAAGATAGTGCCTGAAGCGCTGTGGCGCGAGGCCGAAGGAAATGGCCGCTTCACCGGCGCGCCGATCGATATCGCCGACGGCTTCATCCATTTTTCCACCGCCGGCCAGGCCAGGGAAACGGCGGCAAAACACTTTGCCGGCCGGGCCGGGCTGCTGCTGGTCGCCATCGATGGGGCAAAGCTGGGTGATGCGCTGAAATACGAGGTCTCGCGCGGCGGCGCGCTGTTCCCGCATCTTTACGGCCCGCTCGACCTCAAGGCCGTAGTCTGGGTGCAACCATTGCCGCTCGGCACCGATGGATTGCACCAATTCCCGGCGCTGGAGGCCGAATGAGCGTGCTCGACCGGCTCGGCCAGAGGTTCCTGTTCGCATTTGATCCTGAAGCAGCCCACGGCCTGTCGATCGCAGCGCTGAAATGCGGGCTGCCGGTCGCCCGGCGCCCCGTTCGCGACGACAGGCTGAAAGTCAGCGTCCGCGGCATCGATTTCCCCAATCCGCTCGGCATGGCTGCCGGCTACGACAAGAACGCCGAAGTTCCCGATGCATTGCTCGGCCTCGGCTTCGGCTTTGCCGAGGTCGGCACGATCACGCCGCTGCCGCAGGCCGGCAACCCGAAGCCGCGCATTTTCCGGCTGACATCGGACGAAGCGGTGATCAACCGGCTGGGCTTCAACAATGAGGGTCACGAGGCCGCCGAAAGACGGCTCGCCGCCCGCAAGGGCCGCGCCGGCATCGTCGGCGTCAATATCGGCGCCAACAAGGACAGCACCGACCGCGTCAGTGACTATGGGCGCGGTGTTATCAGGTTTGCGCCATACGCCGCCTATCTGACGGTCAACATCTCCTCGCCGAACACGCCGGGCCTGCGCAACATGCAGGCGCGCCAGCAACTTGGCGAACTCCTTTCGCGCGTCATGGCCGCACGTGCGGCAGCCTCGGCGCAGCCGCCGATCTTCCTCAAGATCGCGCCAGACCTGCTCGAAGCAGAGCTGGAGGACATCGCCGCCGAGGTTACAGAGAAGGCAATAGACGGCGTCATCGTCTCCAACACCACCGTTGCGCGGCCGGGGCTGCGTAGCGCCGGTCTTGCCGGCGAGGCCGGTGGGCTTTCGGGAAAACCTTTGTTCGAGCGCTCGACCATCGTGCTGGCAAAGATGCGAAAACTGCTTGGCCCGGACCGCGCCATCATCGGCGTCGGCGGCGTCGATTCCGCGGAGACGGCACTGGAGAAGATCCGCGCCGGCGCCGATCTCGTCCAGCTCTACACCGGCATGATCTACGCCGGGCCGGCTCTGCCGGGGGGCATTCTCGCCGGGATGGTGCGTTTCGCAGACATGCAACGGATCAAGTCGCTGCGCGAGTTGCGCGATACCAGCCTCGACCAGTGGGCGTCCAAGCTGCTCTAACCGAAAGTCGCTCTAAAAAGCCGTCCGCATCCGCAAGCGCAAAATGGCAAGCAGGCTGAAGCCGCGCACCAGCAGGAAGACGTGCAGCGCCGCCCACAGGCCGTGATTGCCGAAGGCCGGCGCCAGGATGAGCAGCGCGGCGCTGAAGACGAGAAACGACAGGAGCATCATGTTGCGCATGTCGCTCGACCAGGTCGCTCCGATGAAGACCCCATCCATCTGAAACGCCAGCACGCCGCTGAGCGCGGTGAACGCCGCCCAGGGCAGATAGATATCGGCAACGGCGCGAACGTCTTTTGAGGTCGTGATCAGGGCGACCAGATCAGTACCGCCCAGCAAAAGGACAAGCGTCGCCGTGGCCGCCAGCCCGAAGCCCCAGAACAGGGTCAGCCGCACCGCCTGGCGGAATTGCACGGCGGTACGTGCGCCGACAGCCCGTCCGGCAAGCTGTTCGGCCGCCGTGGCGAAACCGTCGAGGAAATAGCCGGCGATGAGAAAGAAATTCATCAGCACGGCGTTGGCGGCCAGCGTCACCGTGCCGAATTGTGCGCCCTGACGGGTGAACAGCGCGAAGGCGGCGAGCAGCGAAAACGACCGGATCATGATGTCGCGGTTGAGCGACAGCATGCGCAGGAATGCCGACAGGTCGAGGAGGCGATGGCGCGGCAGCCGGGGTGCTGCGCGGAAACGCCTGATGACGATCACCAGGCCAAGCAGCATGGCGACGAATTCGCCGATGACGGTGGCCCAGGCGACACCGGAAACGCCCCAGCCGAGCTTCAGCCCAAGCAGGATGCAGAGCGAGATGTTGATGCCGTTCAGCACCAATTGCAGCATCAGTCCCAGCCCGCCCTCGCCGCGCCCCAGCACGTAGCCGAGGATGGCGTAGTTGATCAGCGAGAACGGTGCGGCGAGCAGCCTGATGCGGATATAGACGGCCATCGCTTCGCTGACGCGCGGCTCGGCACTGATGAACCATTGTCCGGCAATGGCGACCAGTGGCGCAAGGGCTGCAAAAACGATACCGGCGACGACGGCGATCAGCACGGCGCGCCAGAGCACTGCTTGTTCCTCCAGTTCGTCACCGCGCCCCACAGCCTGGGCGACGAGGCCGGTGGTGCCGGAGCGCAGGAAATTGAAGCAGGTGAAGACGACGTCGAAGACCAGGGCGCCTGCCGCCAGGCCACCGAGAAGGGCAGCGTCGCCGAACTGCCCGACGACCGCGGTGTCGACGATGCCGAGCAGCGGCGTCGTCAGATAGGCAAGCGTCATCGGCACCGCGATGGCGAGCACCGAGCGGTTGGTGACGATGAAGGATCGGCCGTTGGCCGTTGCTGACACCTGATCCAGAATCCGCTTCCCCATGCGGCTTGATCGAACAGCCGATGTGCCTCAGTTTCCGGACGCCGCGCAACCACTCATCGCGCCGCGGCCAACCGAATTCCAGAGCTGGCGCAGGCCTGTCGGACACCACCTCATGCCCCTGCAGATTGTTCATCATCCCGACTACGACGCCGGCTTCGCCGTCAACCATCGCTTCCCGATGAGCAAATACAAGCTGCTGATGGAAGCGCTGGGCGCACGCGGACTGGCTGGGCCCGCTGCGCTCAACGTGCCCGAACCGGCGCCGGCATCATGGCTGAAGCTTGCCCATGCTGCCGGCTATGTCGACCAGGTGCTGGCCTGCGAAGTGCCTGCAAAAATCGAGCGCGAGATCGGCTTTCCAGTGAGCCCGCGCGTCTCGCTCAGGGCGCAGCTCGCAACGGGCGGCACCGTGTTGGCGGCGCGGCTGGCGTTGCTGAACGGCATCGCCTGCAACACCGCCGGCGGCAGCCATCATGCGCGGCGCGCGCAAGGTGCCGGCTTCTGCACCTTCAACGATGTTGCCGTGGCCGCGCTGGTGCTGCTTGCCGAAGCTGCCGCCCGCAACATTCTGATTGTCGATCTCGACGTGCATCAGGGCGACGGCACGGCGGACATTCTCGGCGACGAGCCGCGCATGTTCACCTTTTCCATGCATGGCGACCGCAACTATCCGGCGCGCAAGATCGCTTCCGACCTCGACATCGCCCTGCCCGACGGCACCGGCGATGCTGCCTATCTCGAACGGCTGGGCGGCATCCTTCCGGAACTCACCGCCAGGGCGCGCTGGGACATCGTTTTCTACAATGCCGGGGTCGACGTCCATGTGGAGGACCGGCTCGGCAGGCTGTCGCTGTCGAACGAGGGGGTGCGGACCCGCGACGACATGGTGATCCGTCATTTCCGCGCCCTCGGCATCCCGGTCTGCGGCGTTATCGGCGGTGGCTATTCGACTGACGTGGCGGCGCTCACCGCGCGCCATGCCATCCTGTTCGAAGTGGCTTCAGGCTTCGCCTGATCGTCCTGTCGTTTGGGCATGATCATTTCCGAAAACCGGTTTCCACTTTTCGGGATCATGCCTTGCCGCTTGGGCATGATCCTGACGCGGACCTTCGGTTCGGCGTCATGCTTTATTTCCGGTAGTTGGCGATCCTGAGCAAGATGAAAACCGGAACGACGATCGCCGCGCCCAACAGGATATAACCGAGGAAACGGTCGATGGCGCGGAAGCCCAGATTCCAGAGGTCGACGAAGAACTCCCGGATGCCGTAGAGCACATCCATCGGCGACCAGCCGAAGGCGTTCATGACGAGACCTACGAGGAATGACACCACCAGCAGCTTCAGGATCACCCGGAGCGGCGTATCGCCGAGAAAGCGCGTCAGTGAGGACAAGGCCTGTCTCCAGATTCGGTTGCCCGATTCTTCGGGTACAGGTTCAGAAATACGCACTTGCCGCGCTAGCATCAAGGCGGCCGCCCGAATCCAGTTGCCCCGGATGGCTGTTTGCCGGATTGTCTGCTCGCCAGCCTTGACACTTATGTTGCAGCGCAGCAAAATTGGGACGGCAGAGGGTAACCAGTTGATATCGATCTGCCAGATACACTCGTATTGCCCGGTTGTGGACGAACTGCGCCGACTTGCCGTAATCTGCAAAAATAGGACTTATTGAATGAAGTATAGGCGCGATATCGATGGCCTTCGGGCCGTTGCGGTGCTGCCGGTTGTACTCTTCCATTTCGGAATCTCGGCAATTCCCGGCGGCTTTACCGGCGTCGATATCTTCTTCGTCATATCCGGCTACCTGATCACCGGAAGCCTTCTGGACGACCTTGAACGCGGCCAGTTCTCGATCGTCAGCTTCTACTGGCGCCGTGCCCGACGCATTCTGCCGGCTTTGATCTTTGTCACGCTTCTCGCATCCATTGCGGCATTGTTCATTCTTCTGCCGTCGGATCTGCATGAATTCAGTCTCAGCGTCATAGCGGCCTCGACGTTCTGGTCGAACATCTACTTTTGGAAAACCTCAAACTACTTCTCCATCGATGCCGAGCTCCGACCGCTTTTGCACACCTGGTCGCTTTCGGTCGAGGAACAGTATTACATCTTTGCCCCAATCCTGATGTTCCTGATCTATCGCTACTTTGCGAAGCGCTGGCTGACGATACTGCTGCCGATCATTCTCGGCAGCTTCGTGCTGGCAATCATGGCGACATGGCTGGCGCCAAATGCGGGTTTCTACCTGCTGCCGACACGGATCTGGGAACTTATGCTGGGCGCCGTGCTCATGCTGAAACGCCCCCCTCCCTTGAGCAACCGGTTTCTTATGGAACTGGTCGGGTTGGCCGGATTTGGCCTTCTCGCCATCGGATTCTTCACGATTTCGGAGAGCGATCCATTCCCGGGCTACAACGCTTTGTATCCGTGCCTCGGGACGGCTCTCCTTATCTATGTTGGCCAAAACACCCCCTCGGTGACCGTTACCCGCATACTCGAAGTCCGGCCGCTGGTCTGGATCGGTCTCATCTCATATTCGCTGTATCTCGTTCACTGGCCGATCAATGCGTTCGCGCACTATCTGTCGCTACAAAAACTTGACCCATCAGTGACCGTCGCGATGACGGTTGCAAGCTTCGCACTGGCTGCATTCTCCTGGAAGTACATCGAGCAGCCGTTTCGGCAGAAAAGGACCTTCACCGCCCCGGCGCCCATCTTCGCATTTTCAGCGGGCGCGATCGCTCTCCTTTGCGTTGGCGGGACGGCCGGGGCGCTCGGCAACGGCTTCCCGCAACGGTTCCCGGACTATGCCCAGCAGCGGATTCCTGTCGGGGACTGGCGTAATGGCATCTGTTTCAACGAGGGCTCCAGCCGGATCGAAAGCTGGAATATCAAGGACTGCACGCTCACTAGCGGCTTTCCTACGACCGTCTTGCTGTGGGGCGACTCGTTCGCCGCCCACTATGTTTCGGGCCTGGAGGCCAACGTAAATCACCTTCAAGCCAACATCGTGGAATATACCTACGCAGGCTGCCCGCCGATTCTCTCTTACTTCTCCTATGCGCGCCCGGATTGTAAGCGATTCAATCAGCAGGCTCTGAAGGTCATCCGGGACGCCGGCATGAAGACGGTTGTGCTCAGCGGTCGGTGGACCGACTACGAGGCCAGAAGTTTCGACGGCCTCCAGCAAACGATCGATACGCTTCGCGGCATGGGCGTGCGCGTGTTCGTCATCGGCCAGTCTCCGCAGTTCATAACCGACGTTCGGAAAATCGCGTTCTTCGCAAAGCGCGAAAATCTCGACGATACATCCTGGCCAATGGCCATGGATCCCGACATCAACGAACGTGTGCGCTCATTCACCAAAGGCGCCACCTTCATCGATCCGCTGAAATTCCTCTGCAACGCAGGACGCTGCTCCTATACCGACGCGGGCCAGTTTCTCTATTTCGACTATGGCCATTTCTCTTCGATCGGGGCCACGCTGGCGATTTCGAAATACTGGCCGGCTTTTGCCGCTGACAACGCCCTTGCCACGACGGAGTAACGGTCGGGCGCCTGGCAAGGCACGAGTGCGCGCTTAACGATTGCCCGAACGCAGGCTTGCGTGGTAACGAGGCTGCTGCGCGGGTATGATGTAATGGTAGCTTGTCAGCTTCCCAAGCTGAACGCGCGGGTTCGATTCCCGCTACCCGCTCCAGCCTTCAGCCCACCTCCCTCAAAATGAAGTCGTGCAGCATCTTGGCCGCCGGCGACAGCACGCGGTTTTTCACGGTGATCAGGCTGTAGGGCCTGACCTCGATGTCGAACTCGGTCTGGACGACGTCGATTGCGCCGGCCAGCCCCTCGGGGTTCTGGATGAATTTCGCCACCTGGACCGACACCGGCGCGATGGCGTCCGACTGCGCGACCATGACCAGGGTCAGGAGCAGGGAGCTGGTGTTGAGGATGCGGTCCGGCAGCGCGATGTTGCGGTTCAGGAAATTGCTTTCCATCGCCTGGCGCAGCGGCGAGCCGCCCGACTGAAAAACCCAGTCGTAGGCGGCGGTCTCCTCCAGCCGCACCGCCTTGCCTTTGGTGAGAGGGTGGCCACGGCGCACGATCAGGCAGGCTTTCTCGACGCCGATGACGCGGGCCTCGAACAGCCGTGGATTGAGGTCGTCGGGGATGCGCGCAATGATGAAATCGTGACGCGTGGCGATCAGCTCGCGCGCCAGCACATTGGAGGTCTCGACCTGCATGGTGATCTCGATGCGCGGATAGATGCGCCGGATTTCGCGGATCGCCGGTACGGCAAGCTCGATCGCCGGCGCCGTCACCGCGCCCAGGAACACCGAGCCGCCCTTGCCCGCCTTGAGCTCGGATATCTCGCGGTCGACCTCACGCATCTCAAGCAGGATCGAACGCGCGCGCCTCGCCAGCGCTTTGCCATAAGGCGTCAGCGTGATACCGCGCGGCAGCCTTTCGCACAGCTTCACGTCGAGCACCGCCTCCATCTCGGCGATCATGCGCGAGGCGGCGGGCTGTGAAATGTTCATGACCTGGGCCGCCGCACTCACCCGGCCATGGTCGTCGAGGGCGGCGATCATGCGCATGTGACGCAGGCTGAGGCCGCTGCGCAGCAGGGCCTCGCCGTTACCGGACGTTTCTTCGTAACCGACTGAAAGTCCAGCAGGATTTCGTAGCGCCGTCATGGGTCTTCGTTTGCTCCCCGCGCATGGTCGGCCGCAATCCGGCCAAGTTCCATCCGCCCTAGTACATATCAGTTTCGATATAGCAACCATCAAAGATCGCATTTGACAGTTATGGCAAAGGACCACACCCTTTGCGCGTCCTGAAGCTTGACCGTCGCCAGCGAAAAAATCGCATCGATCGGAACCAGAGTCTCAGGGCCGATTGGGAGGATACCGGAGATCGATATGACGGCAGCGGTGCGTTTTGACGCTCCTGCACGATCGCGCGGCCCACGAAACCCAGGGTGCGCGTCCATCAACCAGGGAGAATAATGTGAAGATCATCAAGACACTGGCCGCCGTCGCGGCTCTTGGCATCGCGGCCATGACGGTCCCGGCGCAGGCAGGCGAAGGCCTCGTCGGCGTGCTGATGCCCACCAAGACCTCGCAGCGCTGGATCAACGACGGCGACGCCGTCAAGTCCCAGCTCGAGGCTCTGGGCTACACCGTCGACCTGCAATATGCGCAGGACGACATCCCGAACCAGCTCAGCCAGCTCGAAAACGAAATCACCAAGGGCCCGAAGGCGCTGGTCATCGCCTCGATCGACGGCACCACGATGTCGGACGCGCTGCAGAAGGCGGCTGATGCCGGCGTCGTCGTCGTCGCCTATGACCGCCTGATCAAGAAGACCGGGAACGTCGACTACTACACCACCTTCGACAATTTCGGCGTCGGCGTCATCCAGGCCAAGTCGCTGCTCAAGGGCCTCGGCTATCCGGAGAACAAGGGTCCGTTCAACATCGAGCTGTTCGGCGGTTCGCCGGACGACAACAACGCCTTCTTCTTCTACGACGGCGCCATGTCGGTTCTCCAGCCGCTGATCGACGACAAGACCCTCGTCGTGAAGTCCGGCCAGATGGGCATGGACAAGGTCGGCACGCTGCGCTGGCTAGCGGCAACGGCGCAGGCCCGCATGGACAATCTGCTCTCCGCCAACTATTCGGATGGCAGCCGCGTCGATGGCGTGCTCTCGCCGTATGACGGCCTCTCGCGCGGTATCATCGCCTCGTTGCGCGCCGTCGGTTACGGCACGGCCGATCAGCCATGGCCTATCGTCACCGGCCAGGACGCCGAGACCGCTTCGGTCAAGGCGATCATCGCCGGCGAGCAGTACTCGACCGTGTTCAAAGACACCCGCGAACTCGCCAAGGCGACGGTCGAACTCGTCGACAAGGTGCTCTCGGGCGGCAAGCCGGAAGGCCTCGACACTACGACCTACAACAACGACGTCAAGGTCGTTCCCTCGATCCTGCTGACGCCGCATGATGTCGACAAGTCGAACTACCAGGCCCTGGTGGTCGACTCCGGCTATATCAAGGCCGACGAGTTGAAGTAACCGCAGTTGCAAAGCCCGGGGTCCTGCGCAACGCAGGACCCCTTTTCGTTAGCGAGCGAGCCCGGTATTGTTTCCGGACCTCGGAGGAGTGGTGTTCCCGATGGCCTCGACGATTTTGGAGATGCGTGACATCACCAAGACGTTTCCCGGCGTCAAGGCGCTGTCGAATGTCAACCTCAGCGTCGAGGAAGGCGAGATCCACGCCGTGGTCGGCGAGAACGGCGCCGGCAAATCGACGCTGATGAAGGTGCTGTCGGGCGTGTACCCATCCGGCACCTATGACGGCGAAATCATCTATCGCGGGGAAGAGTGCCATTTCAAAGGCATCCACGACAGCGAGCGCCACGGCATCGTCATCATCCACCAGGAACTCGCGCTGGTGCCGATGCTGTCGATCGCCGAAAACATCTTTCTCGGCAACGAGCACGCCAGATACGGCATCATCGACTGGAATGCCAACGAGACGCGCACCAGCGCTCTGCTCAAGAAGGTGGGTCTCAAGGAGGATCCGAAGACGCTGATCACCAATATCGGCGTCGGCAAGCAGCAACTGGTCGAGATCGCCAAGGCGCTCAGCAAGCAAGTGCAGCTGCTGATCCTCGACGAACCGACGGCGAGCCTGTCCGAAAAGGACAGCCAGGCGCTGCTTGACCTGCTGCTCGAATTCAAGCGGCAGGGCATCACCTCGATCCTGATCTCGCACAAGCTCAACGAGGTCAACCGGGTCGCCGACAAGGTCACAATCATCCGCGACGGGCGGACCATCGAGACGCTGATCAAGAAAGACATCCGCGAAGACCGCATCATCACCTCGATGGTCGGCCGCTCGCTCGATAACCGCTTCCCGCCGCGTGAGCCCAAGATCGGCGAGACCGTGCTCGAAGTGAAGAACTGGTCGGTCTACCACCCGATCCATGCCGAGCGGCAGGTGATCAAGGGTATCGATATCGACGTCCGCAAAGGCGAGGTGGTCGGCATTGCGGGGCTGATGGGGGCCGGCCGCACCGAATTCGCGATGAGCCTGTTCGGCCGGTCGTATGGCCGCCACATCACCGGCGAGGTGCGCCTCAAAGGCAAGCCGATCGATATCTCTTCGGTGAGCAAGGCGGTGGAGCACGGCATTGCCTACGTCACCGAGGACCGCAAGACTTACGGACTCAATCTGATTGATCATATCAAGCACAATATCACCTTGGCCAACCTTCCCGGTGTGTCGCGTCATAGCGTGATCGACGACATGCGCGAACTCGCTGTCGCCAACGACTACAAGGCCAAGACCAACATCCGCTCGTCCAGCGTTTATCAGATGACGGGCAATCTGTCGGGCGGCAATCAACAGAAGGTAGTGCTGTCGAAATGGCTGTTCGCCAATCCGGAGGTGCTTATCCTCGACGAGCCGACGCGCGGCATCGATGTCGGCGCCAAGTACGAAATCTACACCATCATTGCGCGTCTCGCCGCGGAGGGTAAGGCGATCATCGTCATCTCATCGGAAATGCCTGAATTGCTTGGCATCACCGATCGCATCTACGTCATGAACGAAGGGCGCATCGTCGGCGAAATGGCGGCGAGCGACGCCAGCCAGGAAAAGATCATGCGCGCCATCGTTCGCGGAGAAGGAAAAAAAGCATCATGAGTACCGAGAGCGCTCCCGGGCCGCAGAGCGGTGTCGCCCAGGACCTACAACAGACACCTCGCGTTGCCGTCTCGGCGCTGGTCACCAATCTGCGCGAATACGGCCTGATCCTGGCGCTGATCGCCATCATGGTGTTCTTCCAGTTCACGACATCCGGAACGCTGTTCAAGCCGGTGAACCTGAGCAATCTGGTGCAGCAGAACAGCTTCATCATCGTTATGGCGCTGGGCATGCTGCTGGTGATCGTCTCCGGCCATATCGATCTCAGCGTCGGCTCCGTCGCCGGCTTCATCGGCGCGCTGGCGGCGATGATGATGGTCATCTGGCCGCTCGGCCCCTTGAGCAATCCGCTGGTGGTGTCGATCATCTGCCTGATCGTGGGTGGCGCGATCGGCGCCGCTCAAGGCTACTGGATTGCCTATCACCGAATACCGAGCTTCATCGTCACGCTGGCGGGCATGCTGATCTTCCGTGGCATCTGCCAGGCACTGCTGGGTGGCGGATCTTCCGTGGGGCCACTTCCAGTCGGCTTCAAGGCGCTCAGCTCCGGCTTCATCCCGGACGTGATCGGCCCGTTGACGCTGATACCGCCGACCGTGAACGCGGCTGGCAAGACCATAGTCGGCAGCGGCCTGACGCTGCACATTACGACGCTCTTGATCGGCCTCGTCGCCGTGCTCGCCTACGCCTATTTCGGGCTGAGGGCACGGCGCACCCGCGAACGGCATGGCTACGAAGCCGAACCCTTCTCGCTGTTCGTCGTCAAGACCTTGGTGATCAGCGTACTGGCGCTGTTCCTGGTGTACCAGTTCGCCACCTACAGAGGCCTGCCAATCGTCCTCATGGTGATGGGCGTGCTGATCGCCCTGTTCGTCTTCGCTACCAAACGCATGACGATCGGCCGACGTATCTACGCGATGGGCGGCAATGCCAAGGCGGCACAGCTGTCGGGCATCAAGACCGAGCGACTGACGCTGATGGTATTCATCAATATGGGCGTGCTGTCGGCGCTTGGCGGACTGATCATCGCGGCGCGTCTGGGCCAGGCGGTGCCGGCGGCGGGCCTCGGCAGCGAGCTCGACGTCATTGCCGCCGTGTTCATCGGTGGCGCTTCGGCGATGGGCGGCGTCGGACAAGTCATCGGCGCGGTGGTCGGCGGTTTCATCATGGGCGTCATGAACAACGGCATGTCGATCATGGGTGTCAATGTTGACTGGCAGCAGGTTGTGAAAGGCCTGGTGCTGCTCGGCGCCGTGGTCTTCGACGTCTACAACAAGAACAAGGGTTGAGCCGAGCGAGGAAACGAATGCATGTCGCCCAACATGCATAAAAGCAATGGGCAAAGCGCGCCTCTCTTCAAACGCGGCACGCTTTAGGAAGACAAACGGGTCACATCGCGGCGCGGCAGAACGGCGCAAAGAAGTCCCTGAAGGACCAGGCTCGCGAGCGCAATCCGAACGAAGAATTTCACCCGTGGCGCGGATACCGTCCGCGCTGCGCGAGGCAGGGCTTGCCGACCGGTAGCCAGGCCAAGGCAATTGAGAGAGGGTACATCATGCTGATTTCCCAGATCCTCGACGACGCGGAGACCATCCGCGTCGTCGCCCGCAACGGCGGCAAGACCCGGATCATCAACGGCGCCCGAAGCGTCTATTCGCTGGCGATGGAGGCCGCGCGCACCGGTACCGGGCTCGCCGCCCTCATCGAGCGCAAGGGGTTCGGTGAAGCGGTCGATCTCGATGCCGCCTACAAGAAGGGGCGGCTCTTGTCGCCGATCAACCATCCGGACCCGGCGCATCTCCACCTCACCGGCACCGGGCTGACGCATCTCGGCTCCGCCGCGACCCGCGATTCCATGCACAAGAAGCTCGACACCGACGGCGAAGAGCAGCTCACCGATTCCATGAGGATGTTCCGCATGGGGCTGGAGGGCGGCAAGCCGGCCAAGGGCCAGACGGGCGTGCAGCCGGAATGGTTCTACAAGGGCAACGGCACCATGGCGGTGGCGCCCGGTGCGGCGCTGCTGTCGCCCGCCTTCGCCCAGGATGCCGGCGAGGAGCCGGAAATCGCCGGCATCTATGTCATCGGCGACGACGGCGCCCCGTTCCGCGTCGGCTTCACGCTGTCAAACGAGTTTTCCGACCACGTCACCGAGCGCGTGAACTATCTTTTCCTCGCGCATTCCAAGCTGCGCAACGCCTCATTCGGACCGGAGATCCTGATCGGCGACCTGCCGTCCGACGTCAGGGGTTCCTCGCGCATCATCCGCGACGGCACGCTGCTGTGGGAAAAGCCGTTCCTGTCGGGCGAAGCGAACATGTCGCACACCATCGCCAATCTCGAACATCACCACTTCAAATATTCGGCCTTCCGCCAGCCGGGCGACGTGCATGTGCATATGTTCGGCACGGCGACGCTGTCGTTCGCCGACGGCATCAGGACGGAGGCCGGCGACGTTTTCGAGATCGAGGCCAAGGATTTCGGCCTGCCGCTGCGCAACCCGCTCGAAATCGAGCAGCCGGTGAAGGTGGTGGTGAAGGCGCTTTGAGCGGTTATGACAGCTCGATCTCCCCCCTTGTGGGGAGATCGGCAGCTTAGACCTCAATAGATATCGAAGTCGAAATACTTGGCCTGGATCTTCTTGTAGGTGCCGTCGGCGACGATCGCATCGATGGCGGCGTTGAGCTTTTCGCGGAGCGCATTGTCTTCCTGGCGCACGGCGATGCCGGCTTCTGTCTCGGTGCCCTTGACGTCACCGACCATCTTGCAGCAGCCGTCGCTCGACTTCTTCATCCAATCCATCAGCACGAACTTGTCCGAAAGGACGGCATCGAGGCGGCCGTTCATCAGATCAGCGACCGCCTCTTCCTGGGTCGGATAGAGTTTCGCCTCCGCGCCGGCCTTGCCGTAGACGTCCTGGGCAAAGTCGGCCTGGGTGGTCGAAGCCTGGGCGCCAACTATCTTGCCGGCGAGTGCGGCGGGTTCGGTCGAGGCAATATCGGTGTCCTTCAGGGCCACCAGCGAAAGCGGCGTCGTATAGTATTTGT
Source organism: Mesorhizobium tianshanense (assembly GCF_007830515.1). Classification (GTDB taxonomy): domain Bacteria; phylum Pseudomonadota; class Alphaproteobacteria; order Rhizobiales; family Rhizobiaceae; genus Mesorhizobium; species Mesorhizobium tianshanense. The sequence continues at coordinate 123,274 of NZ_VLKT01000007.1, read as the reverse complement.
TGGTGAAGGAGACCTGCTTCTTGCGCTCCTCGGTGATGCTCATGGAGGCGACGATGGCGTCGAACTTTCTGGCCTGAAGCGCCGGAATCATGCCGTCCCAGTCCTGCGTGACAAGTTCGCATTCGACCTTCATCTGAGCGCAAAGCGCCTCGGCGATGTCGATATCGAAGCCGACAAGCTTGCCATCCGCGGTCATGGTGTTGAATGGCGGATAGGCGCCTTCGGTGCCGATCTTCAATTTTTCCTGTGCTTGCGCCGACAAGGACCCGGCCGATATCACCAGCATGGCAGCTGTTGCTGCTGATGCGATCCATCTTGAAATCTGCATTTTTGTTCCCTTTTCCAGTCACCTTGACGGCTGAGCACAGCCAAGCACGACCCGCAAGGTCAGGCAAGCACGGTCTGATTGTGATGAGCGATCAGCGCGCGGCGCGGAAATGCTTGGACAGTTTCAGGCCCTGTGCCTGATAGTTCGAGCCGAGATCGGTGCCGTAGAGTGCCTGCGGCCGCTTCAGCATATGCTCGTAGACCAGCCGCCCGACGATCTGGCCGTGGTCGAGGATGAACGGCACTTCGTGGCTGCGCACTTCGAGCACCGCCCTGCTGCCGGTACCGCCGGTCGCCGAATGGCCAAAGCCCGGATCGAAGAAACCGGCATAATGGACACGGAATTCGCCGACCAATGGATCGAAGGGCGTCATCTCGGCGGCGTAGAGCGGCGGCACGTGCACCGCCTCCTGGCTGACGAGGATATAGAATTCGTCGGGATCGAGCACCAATTCACCGGCGCCGCTCTTGTAGAGCGGCTCCCAGAAATCGACGACATCCTGTGCGGCGCGCTTGTCGACATCGACCAGACCGGTGTGATGCTTGCCGCGGTAGCCGACCAGGCCGTCCTTGTCGCCATCGAGATCGATCGACAGCGCGATTCCGCCGCCGGAAATGTTGGGCGGCTCGGTGGCGACGAGCGTCTCGGCGCGGTGCAATTCGTGCAGCTCGCTCTCGGACAAAAGCGCATTGCCGGTGCGGAACCTGATCTGCGACAGCCGCGAGCCGGCGCGGACGACGATCGGAAAGGTGCGCGGACTGACTTCCAGATAGAGCGGGCCGTTGTAGCCGGCAGCGATCTTGTCGAACTCGTGGCCGCGGTCGGTCATCACGCGGGTGAAGATGTCGAGCCGTCCGGTCGAGCTCTTCGGATTGGCCGAGGCCGAAATGTTTGCCGGAAGCGCCAGGCTCTCGAGCAGCGGCACGATATAGACGCAACCCGTCTCCAGCACCGCACCGTCGGCGAGATTGATTTCGTGCAGCTTCAGCCGGTCGAGCTTTTCAGCAACCCTGTGGTTCGGGCCGGGCAGGAAGGAGGCGCGCACCCGCCAAGCCCTGTCGCCAAGCCTGAGGTCGAGGCTGGCCGGCTGGATCTGGTCGGCATCGAGCGCGCGCGGCGACTTCAGCGCGCCCGACTGGAACAGCGCGGAAATATCCTGATCGGGGAGAATGCCTGTCTGCCGCAAAGTCTGGCTCCGCTCGAAGGCCGGGCGAGGTCCTGCTTGTCGCAGGGTTCTGCCGCAAAGCTTGGTACAAACCTCTTAATCATGCCGGCAATTGACGCAAGCGCGGAGCAGGTCTAAAGGGTCATTATCCCGTGGTGATTTGGCCGGTCGGCTTGCAGCCACGTTAAACAAGTCGCTAAAGGACCGTCGGGCCGAAGGGCCGTATGGACCGGTTGCGACTTTCGCGACCGGTTTTTTTGTGTTTGGGCCACTTTTGGTGTTTGGAACAAGGCGATGACGACCATGAAGCGCAACTGGAAGCCTCAGACTGCACTCGTGCATGCGGGAACGCTGCGTTCCGGCTTCGGCGAGACCTCCGAGGCGATGTATCTCACGCAAGGCTATGTCTACGACACGGCGCAAGCGGCGGAAGCGCGCTTCAAGGGCGAGGAACCAGGCTTCATCTATTCACGCTACGCCAATCCAACGGTCGACATGTTCGAAAAGCGGATGTGCGCGCTGGAAGGCGCCGAAGATGCCCGCGCCACGGCATCCGGCATGGCTGCGGTGACGGCGGCGTTGCTGTGCAGCGCCAAGGCCGGCGACCATATCGTGGCGGCGCGCGCGCTGTTCGGCTCCTGCCGCTGGGTGGTCGAGACGCTGGCGCCGAGATACGGCATCGAGGCGACGCTGGTTGACGGCACCGACATCGCCAATTGGGAAAGGGCAGTCCGGCCAAACACCAAGCTGTTCTTCCTGGAAAGCCCGACCAATCCGACGCTGGAAGTCGTCGATATCGCCGCCGTCGCCTCGCTCGCCAATTCGATCGGTGCGCGGCTGATCGTCGACAATGTCTTCGCCACGCCTTTGCAGCAGAAGCCGTTGCAACTCGGCGCCCACATCGTCGTCTATTCGGCGACCAAGCACATCGACGGCCAGGGGCGCTGTCTCGGCGGCATCATCCTGTCGGACAAGAAGTGGATCGACGAGAACCTGCACGACTATTTCCGCCATACCGGTCCCAGCCTGTCGCCGTTCAACGCCTGGACGCTGCTGAAGGGCTTGGAAACGCTGCCTTTGCGCGTGCGCCAGCAGACGGAAAGTGCCGGCCGGATCGCGGACTTCCTCGCCGAGCGCCCGGAGATTGCCCGTGTCATCTATCCCGGCCGCGCCGATCACCCGCAGGCGGCCGTCGTCAAGAAGCAGATGTCGGGCGGCTCGACGCTGATCTGCCTCGACGTCAAGGGCGGCAAGCAGGCGGCTTTCGCCTTCCAGAACGCGCTGGATATCGTGCTGATCTCCAACAATCTCGGCGACGCCAAGAGCCTGATCACCCATCCGGCGACGACGACGCACAAGAATCTGAGCGATGAGGCGCGCGCCGAACTCGGCATCGGGCCGGGCACGCTCAGGCTGTCTGTCGGTCTGGAGGACACCGACGACCTGCTCGCGGATATCGAGCAGGCATTGAACGCCGCCAAATAGGGATAGGGCGGCTTCAGGCGCCAGACGGCGTCTCTTCCAGCTCCGCGACGGTTTTGGTCTGGATGGTCATTGCGTTGCCGCGCCAGTCGACGGCACCGCCGAGCCAGCCTCGCGCCCAAATGGCGGGAAGCATCACATCCCGCGCGATCATCGCCGGGATCATGCGCAGCGACAGGTGCCAGCCCTTGGCCGAGGCCAGGGCGCATTCCGGGAGATAGGCAGCCACAAGCACGGCAAGGGCGGTTGCCGGCAGGCTAAAGCCGGCGCCGGCCGCCGCAACCAGCGCAAGCACCAGCGGCGGCGTCGCGCCGACCAGGATTTCGGGCGCGAAGAACAGCGGGAACGTGACGCGGCGCAAGCGTGCCCAGCGGGCCTGGCGCGACCAGATTTCGCCAAATGTGCGCAAACCGAGCGGCTGCTCGAAGGGCGAGGCGACGAGATTGACGCGCAGCCCGAGCCCGTTGACTACCTTGGTCGCGGCGGCATCCTCGGCAATCTCGGCGGCAAGCGCGCGGATACCGTCATTGGCGTCGAGCATGGGCTTGTTCCACAACATGCTCTTGCCCTGGGCGAAACCGAGGCCGAGTGCCTCCCCGGTGTATTGCCAGCGCGCCTGTAGCGTGTTGAGGAAAGCGCATTCGACCTCCGCCCAGAACCCGTCCGGCCGCGAGCCGATCGGTGCCGAGCAGACAAGGCCGGTGTCCGGCCGCCATGCGGCCATCAGATGCTGAACATAGTCCCTCGGCATCAGGACGTTGGAATCGGCAAGAACGACCCATTTGTGACGCGCCGCTTGCCAACCCTTGACGCAATTGTTGAGTTTCGGATTGCCGCTGATGCGGTCATCGCCGACGAGCAGCCGGGCCGGCACGGCCGGAAAACGGGCGATGGCCATGGTGATCGGTTCGACCACCGGATCGTCGGCATGGGCGACGCAGAAGATGAGTTCATAACGCGGCCAGTCGAGCGAAAAAGCGCGCGCAAGCGTTTCTTCGGTAAACGGCTCGACGCCGCGCGACGGTACGACGATCGACACGGGCGGCGCCTTGCCGGTAGGCGGCGCAACCTTGCTTGGCCGCTTCAGCTTCAGCGAGGCGAGCAGGATGCTGGCGAGATTTGAAAGAAGCAGAGCTGTCGAAAACAGGGCGGCTGTGACTGTCAGTTCCATCGATATCTGGTCACTCCGGAAAGACCGGCCGCAGGATGGCCGTCTTCAGCAGTTCGGGAGAACGCTGAGTCGCCCGGCTCTGCACACCATCATTGTCATGTGTCACTTAAATGACATTGTTCTTCGGCACCTGCCCTTGAGGTCGGCAACGACAGGAAGCGTCCCGTTGACCAAGCCACGGAGAGCGCCGAAGGTCCCGTTCGCATTGTTTTGGAGTAGCCCATGTATCGCGCCGTTACGCGCAACATCGAAGTGCAGGTCAGGCCGTTCTATCTGGAGGATCGCTCGGAACCGTCGGAGAACCGTTACGTCTGGGGCTACCAGGTGACGATCGACAACCAGTCGGACGAATTCGTGCAGCTTATGTCACGCTACTGGCACATCACCGACGGCACCGGCCGGGTCGAGGAAGTGCGCGGCGCCGGTGTTGTCGGCGATCAGCCCGAACTCAACCCCGGCGACAGCTATCAATATACGTCTGGCTGCCCGCTCTCGACGCCGTCCGGCATCATGGTCGGCCACTACACGATGCGAAACAAGCGGGGCGAGACGTTCGACATCGCCATCCCCGCCTTTTCGCTGGACCTGCCAGGCACGCGGCGCACTGTGAACTGACGCTCGCTATTGAGCCGCTGCAAACTCCGCCGGGTCGAAGTCATATTGCTTCGAGCAGAATTCGCAGGCGACGTGAATGCCTCCATCCTCGGTGCTGTCGCTGATCTCCTCGGCGGAAAAGCCTTCGAGGATGCCGCGGATCTTCTCCTTGGAGCATGAGCACTGGTCGGCGACCGGAACGCCGCCGAAGACGCGAACACCATGCTCATGGAACAGCCGGTAAAGCAGCCGCTCGGTGCCAATCGTGGGGTCGATCAGTTCGGTCGGCTCGATGGTGCCAAGCAACGCCAGCAGTTCCTGCCAGGAATTGTCGGCCGGATCGTGGATCTCCTCGCGTGGATCGCCGTCGCCGCCTGGAAGATCGGGCACACGCATGCGTTCCGGCGATTGCGGCAGAAATTGCGCCAGGATGCCGCCGGCGCGCCACTGCTCGCGAGCGCCGCCGGCGCCGGGTGTCAACAGTTTGGCCACCGAAAGCCTAAGATCGGTCGGGATCTGTTCCGACTGGCGGAAATAGGTGCGCGCGGCCTCCTCCAGCGTCTCGCCATCGAGTTGGACGATGCCCTGATAGCGCTGCGTGTGGGCGCCCTGGTCGATGGTCAGCGCCAGGACGCCACTGCCGAGCAGCGTCTGCTGCGACGTCTCGCCGGCAGCAGTCAAGGCCTCAAGCCGGTCGGCATCGAAGCGCGCATAGGCGCGCAGCGCATGCGGCGTGGAAAAATCCGCGACCAGCATGTCGACCGGCCCGTCGGTGCGGGTCTGCAGGATGAACTTACCCTCGAACTTGAGCGAGGTGCCAAGCAACACCGTCAGCACGCAGGCTCCCGCGAGGAGGCGGGCGACCGGTTCGGGATAGTCGTGGCGGCTGAGGATCGCATCGAGCATCGGCCCGAGCTGGACAGTACGGCCGCGCACGTCGAGCGGGCCGACCTCGAAGGGCACCACGTGATCGTCGCCGGCGTAGCCGAATTCGCCGAGTTTGGGTTGATGTTCAGCCAACTGATGAGTTTCCAACATGACAAAGCTCCGGGGCGCGGCCATGCCGCCCTCCGGGGCGCATGCGTCGAAACGCGCTCGATTTGCGTGATGCGCCTGAGATAGGCATCACGTATTGCCGGATCAAGGTTGCCCGGATCAAGCGCCCAGACACCAGGCCAGAACCGCCTTCTGGGCGTGGAGCCGGTTCTCGGCTTCGTCGAACACCACCGAATGCGGCCCGTCGATGACCTCGTCAGTCACCTCCTCGCCGCGATGCGCCGGCAGGCAGTGCATGAACAATGCGTCCGGCTTTGCCTTCGCCATCAGCGCCGCATTGACCTGGTAGGGCAAGAAGACGTTGTGGCCGCGGGCGCGGTGCTCCTGGCCCATCGACACCCAGCAGTCGGTGACGACGCAATCGGCCTCGTGAACGGCCTCCTCGGGCGAGCGGGTGAAGTTCAACTTGCCGCCATGCGTCTTCGACCAGTCGACATGCTTCTGTGCCGGCTCGCTCCCTTCCGGCACCGCCACATTCAGATTGAACCGAAATCGTGCCGAGGCTTCCAGCAGGGAATGCAGCACATTGTTGCCGTCACCGGTCCAGGCGATGGTCTTGCCGGCAACCGGACCGCGATGCTCCTCGAAGGTCATGATGTCGGCCATCAGCTGGCAGGGATGGGTGTCGTCGGTCAGCCCATTGATGACCGGAACGGTGGCGTTCTCGGTTAGCTCCAGCAACCGGTCATGCGATGTGGTACGGATCATGATCGCATCGACATAGCGCGACAGCACCTTGGCCGTGTCGGCGATGGTTTCGGAGCGACCGAGCTGCATCTCGGTGCCGGTCAGCATGATGGTCTCGCCGCCGAGCTGGCGCATGCCGACGTCGAAGGACACACGCGTGCGCGTCGACGGCTTGTCGAAGATCATCGCCAGCACCTTGCCTTCGAGCGGTTTTGTCCGCTCGCCAGCCTTGAGCCTTGCCTTTCGCACGACCGCATCGTCCAGCATGAAGCGCAGATCGCCCTCGGAAACGGCGGAAAGATCGGTGAAATGGCGAAGGCTCATCAGGGCTGGTTCCAGGATTACTTCGCGGCAGCCGCGGCGATGGCATCGGCCAAGCCCCGGGCGCCGGCGCGGATGCGGTCGAGCGCCTCACGGATCTCGGCGTCGGTGACGGTGAGCGGAGGCAGCAGGCGAATGACGTTGTCGCCAGCCGGAACAGCCAGCAGATGCTGGTCGCGCAACGCCGCGTTCACTTTGGTGTTGGGCATGACGCATTTCAGGCCGAGCATCAGGCCGGTGCCCCTGATGTCTTCGATGACATCGGGAAATTCGTCGGCGATACCCGCCAGCCCCTGCTTCAGCAACAACGCCTTGCGCTGGACATCCTCCAGGAAGCCGTCTTCCAGCACCACGTCGAGCACGGCGTTGCCGACCGCCATCGCCAGCGGATTGCCGCCGAAAGTGGTGCCATGCACGCCGGCAGTCATGCCAGCGGCCGCCTCGCCGGTGGCGAGGCACGCACCCATCGGGAAGCCGCCGCCGATACCCTTGGCGATCGCCATGATGTCGGGCGTGACGCCAGCCCATTCATGCGCAAACAGCTTGCCGGTGCGGCCGATGCCGCACTGGACCTCGTCGTAGATCAGGAGCAGGCCATGCTGCTCGCAGAGTTGCCTCAACCGCTTCAGCGACTGCGTCGGCACCGGGCGGATACCGCCCTCACCCTGCACCGGCTCGATCAGGATCGCGGCGGTTTCGGGCGTTATCGCCTTTTCGGCGGCGTCGATGTCGTCGAAACCGACCTGGTCGAAGCCTTCGACCTTGGGTCCGAAGCCTTCCAGGTATTTAGGCTGGCCGCCAGCGGCTATGGTCGCCAGCGTGCGGCCATGAAAGGCGCCTTCGAAGGTGATGATGCGAAAGCGCTCGGGATGGCCCTTGACGAAGTGGTAGCGCCGCGCGGTCTTGATGGCGCATTCCAGCGCCTCGGCGCCGGAATTGGTGAAGAACACCTTGTCGGCGAAGGTGGCGTCGGCCAGCCGCTCGCCCAGCCGGCTCTGCTCTGGAATCTCGTAGAGGTTGGAAACATGCCAGAGCTTGGCGGCCTGTTCAGTGAGCGCCGCTACCAGGTGCGGATGGCTGTGGCCCAGCGAATTCACGGCGATGCCGCCAGCGAAATCGAGATATCGCTCGCCCTTGTCGGTGAAGAGCCAAGTGCCTTCCCCATGGTCGAAGACCAGAGGTGCGCGGGCAAAAGTCTCGTAAAGCGCCGAACCGCTCATTATATGCGTCTCCGGAACCGGAAAATCAAAAAGCCGCCAAAGCGGCGGCCTTTGCGGCTTATCGTGTTTTTCGGCCATGAAGTCAACGAAAACGTCGCGCAAGGACGCGCGGCAAGCCCTCCAGCGAGGCGCCGGCTCATAAGCGACCGGGCAAGTTGGGGAAAACCTAAAAAACCGATTCGTGTTGGCCCTCGGACTCTTGTCACCGAGTCAGCGCATAAGGTATTTGTAGTCGAGAAATAACTAGATTTCGTGCGGCGGACCTAATCACCCGATATATGTGGTGTCTGCCCGGCGAAAGCCGGATCGTGGAAGGATTCCGATCGCCGCATGTTTCAGCAGGAGCGCGGTCTCATGAATTGGACTGACGAGCGGGTCGAACTTCTTAGAAAATTGTGGTCGGAGGGGCTGAGCGCCAGCCAGATCGCCGCACAGCTTGGGGGTGTCAGCCGCAATGCGGTCATCGGCAAGGTGCATCGGCTGAAACTGTCGGGCCGCGGACGCTCGACCGCCGCGCCGGCACGCCAGAAGAAGAGCGTACAGGGATCGAGCGTTCAAAAATCGGTGTCGCGGGCGGCAAGCACTGCGCGGCATATCACCACGTCGATCGGTGCGACCGCGCTGCAGGCGCAATTCAACGTCGAACCAGTGGCGCGTCATTACATCCGTCCGGTCGAGAACGTCGTCGTGCCGATCTCGCGGCATCTGCAACTGGTCGAGTTGACCGAGCGGACATGCAAATGGCCGAATGGCGACCCGCTTTCGGAAGACTTCCATTTCTGCGGCAACGACGCGGCCGAAACCGGCCCCTATTGCAAGTACCACGCCCGCATTGCGTTCCAGCCCGCTTCGGAGCGGCGCCGCAGCAGGTGAGCAAATAGCGAATGGCTTGATCCTCTGTGCATGAGGAGCAAGGCCGTTCTTGTCCTATTCGCTCATTTTCACAGCCAGCCGCTCGTGCGGAAGCGCCAGTAGAGAAACGTGCAGACCAAAATAATCGCCGCCAGTACGATCGGATAGCCATATTCCATCCTCAGCTCCGGCATGTCGTTGAAATTCATACCATAGATGCCGGCGAGCGCCGTTGGCACCGCCAGGATGGCAGCCCATGAGGCGAGCTTCTTGGTGATCGCCGTTTCCTGGCTCTGGCCAACCAGAAGGCTCGCCTCGAAGGCAAAGGCGAGAACCTCCCGCAAGCTGTCGATCTTTTCCTGGACAGTGCGGATGTGGTCGGTGACGTCGCGGAACAGAGGGTGCATGGCTGCATGGATCTGCGGCAGGTCGGCGCTGGTCAGCCGGCGGCAGACTTCCACCAGCGGAAGCGCTGCATTGCGCAGGCGTAAGAGATCGCGGCGCAGCATGTAGAGCCGTTCTATATCGGAACCGGTCATCGGCTTCAGCAGAATCTTGTCCTCGATCGCCTCGACCTCATCCTCGATCTGCTCGAGCACTGGCATGTAGTTGTCGACGATGAAATCAAGAATGGCATAGAGGACGAAATCCTCGCCCTTGGCCAGCGAATGCGGGCAGCTTTCCCAGTGCTGACGAACGGCGGCATAAGAAGTCGATGGACCGTGCCTGACGCTGACGATGTAGCCGGCACCGACGAACAGATGGGTCTCGCCGAAGGTGACACGACCATCGATCAGTTGAGCCGTGCGGGCAACGATGAACAAGGCGTCGCCATATTGCTCGATCTTAGGCCGCTGATGCGGATGCTCGGCGTCCTCGATCGCCAGATCGTGCAGGTTGAATTGCGCCTGGACGCGAAGCAACAGGTTGCGGTCGGGCTCCAGCAGGCCGATCCAGACGACATGGCCTGGCTTCCTGGCCCATTCGCCAGCCTCCTCGATCGGAATGTCGGCGATACGCCGGCCGGCCGTGTAGACACTGGAAGCGATGATGCTGGACGTCGGCGACGCGGGCTTGAACTCCCGAACATATTCCATCGCAGCCTCCTGAAAGCATGGCCGTCATCGAGGAATTGAGAAGCTTAACGTCCGGATAGTTTAGCGCAATTTCATGAAGCGTTCGAGAGGCCGAGCGAGATGAACTCAGACTATTTCGCGGGTAGCGCTCCCGGGATAACAATCTTGTCTGTCTTGTCGCCCTTCGGCCGCTCGGCCGGCATCTGGTCGCCGGTGACGATGTAGTAGATCGTCTCGGCGATGTTGGTGGCGTGGTCACCGATCCGCTCGATGTTCTTGGCGCAAAACAGCAGGTGCGTGCAAGGCGTGATGTTGCGCGGATCTTCCATCATGTAGGTCAGCAACTCGCGAAACAGCGAGGTGTACACGGCGTCGATCTGGTCGTCGCGATCACGTACGAAGCCGATCTTTTCCACCGAGCGCGACGCGTAGACGTCGAGCACTTCCTTGAGCTGCGTCAACGCCAGGTCGGCCAGCGCCTCGATACCACGGAACAGGCTGGTCGGCTGGCGCCCTTCTATGACGGCAACCACGCGCTTGGCGACATTCTTGCCGAGGTCGCCGACCCGTTCGAGATCCGCCGAGATGCGGATCGCGCCGACGATCTCGCGCAAATCCGTCGCCATCGGCTGGCGCTTGGCGATGATGACGATTGCCTTGTCATCGATCTCGCGCTGCCCCTCGTCCAGAACGAGATCGTCATGGATGACCTTCTGGGCAAGGCCGGGGTCGGCGTTGACCAGGGCCGTGATCGCTTGTTCGACCATGCGTTCGGCATGCCCGCCCATCGCTGCGATGCGCTTCGACAGATACTTCAGCTCCTCGTCATAGGCGCTGACGATGTGCACGGACTGCATGGAAATGCCTTCCCGGGGTCTTTGATCCTGAGTCGTCTCCTCGAATCCCCGCTGATACGCTAGCCGGATGACAGAAAAAAGAAAAAGCCGGTTAAAACATAGTACGGCGTCAGTGCGCCGGCAAATGAACCGTGAAAGCTGCCCCCTTGCCTACCTCCGACTTGATCGAGAGCCTGGCGTTGTGGCGCGTCAGGATATGCTTGACGATCGACAAGCCAAGGCCGGTGCCTTTCTGGGTCCGGCTGTTTTCGACATCGATGCGGTAGAAGCGCTCGGTGATGCGCGGGATGTGTTCCTCGGAGATGCCGAGGCCGAAATCCCGGATGGTGACGTCGACGCCCGGTTCGGGACCGTCGTCGCTGTGGGCAATCGTCACCACGACACGTCCACCCGACTGTCCGTATTTGCAGGCGTTTTCCGCCAGATTCTCGAAAACCTGGAAAAGTTCGTCGCGATCTCCGGGCACGTCGAGCGGCCCCTCCGCGAAATCCCGCTCGATGGCGACGCCGTTCTCCTTGGCAAGCGGCCCAAGCGAATCGATGACGCTGTCAAGGATCTGGCGGAGATCGACCTTGGTTCCCGGTTTCAGGTAGGGCTTCATCTCCAGTCGCGACAGCGACAGCAGGTCATCGATCAGGCGCGCCATGCGGCCGGTCTGGTTCTGCATGATCTGCAGGAACTGCTCGCGCGCCGCCGGGTCGTTGCGGGCCGGGCCGCGCAGCGTCTCGATGAAGCCGGAGATCGAGGCGAGTGGTGTGCGCAGCTCATGGCTGGCATTGGCGATGAAGTCGGCGCGCATCCGATCGATCCGGCGCGCCTCGCTCTGGTCCTTGAAGACCAGCACATAGAGGTCGGTGCCGTGGCCGACCGAGGACGCACTCACCCGATAGGCCCGCTCGACCGGAAGCTTTTCGGTATAGTCGACGACATCCGAAGCGGCGGCCCCCGACAGAATATTGTCTAGCAAGGCCTGCATTTCGGGCGCACGGAATTTCAGCGACAGCGACATGCCCGGCGCGATGCCGCCGAAGGCGGCGAAGGCGGCGGCGTTGGCATGGACGAGCGTGGCGGTGCGATCGAAGATAATCAGCGGATCGGCAACGGCCGCCGCCAGATATTCTCCCGACAGGTGTTGCAGCCCGCCTGCCTCGATCGCCGCAGCATCCTCGGCGGATTGGCGCGCAACACCGGCCGGCGGCATCGCGGCGGCAAGCAGCAGCACGGCACATGCCAGGAGCACCACATAGCCGGACATGTCTGCGAAAACATAGACCGTCAGGATCGCAACGATGCCGGCCGCCAGCAGCCAGCGGCTGTTCCGCAGCCGGATGGCGACGGCTTGCACCGTGCTTCGCTGCTCTGCGCCCATGTCAGCCCCCATGTCAGCCATTGTCAGCCATTGTCAGCCATTGTCAGCCATTGTCAGCCATTGTCAGCCATTCGCGCGCGCCGTGCCTCCGCCCTCAGTCGGCCGGCCGGTTGGAAACTTCCCGCTGGACCGGCGCTAGAACGCCGAGCGTCCGATTGGACGCACAAAGGACGCTCTACCACTTTCAATCTGCTGCATCGTGCTTTCCGAAAATCGATTCCGATTTTCGGGCCGATGCAGTAAGGCTCCCAATAGCATGAGTCCTGGAGCTGGAAAGGTTCGTCTCGATGAAAAACCCTGGGGGAAATGCCGCCGCGCCCGTTGCAGGTCCGCTGAAGGTCCGGATCGACGGCAAGGCGTTCACCTTCGACATCGAGGATCCCAAGCTTCCGGACTGGGTCGACAACAACAAGCTGATCGCCGGCGGCTACCCATACGACAAGAAAATGAAAAGCGACGAGTATGACGAGACGCTCGAGCGGCTGCAGATCGAATTGGTCAAGGCGCAGGCATGGCTGCAATCGACGGGCAAGCGGGTGATGTCGCTGTTCGAAGGACGTGATGCCGCCGGCAAGGGCGGCACGATCTTCGTGCTGCGCCAATACATGAACCCCCGGACAGCGCGCAACGTGGCCCTGACCAAGCCGACACCGACTGAGACAGGACAATGGTATTTCCAGCGCTATGTCGCGCACTTTCCGACATCCGGCGAGTTCGTCACCTTCGACCGCTCCTGGTACAATCGCGCCGGCGTCGAGCCGGTCATGGGTTTCTGCACGCCCGAGCAGCATGAGAAATTCCTGGACGAGACGCCGTATTTCGAACGGATGATCTGCAACGAGGGCATCCATTTCTTCAAGTTTTGGCTGAACATCGGCCAGGAAACGCAGCTCGAACGATTTCACGATCGCCGCCACAGCCCGTTGAAGAGCTGGAAATTCTCGCCGATCGACATTGCCGGCATCACGAAATGGGACGACTACACCAGGGCGCGCGGTCTCATGATCGAGCGCACGCACAAGGAGTGCGCGCCCTGGATCATCGTGCGGGCCAACGATAAGCGGCGGGCGCGGCTGGCCGTCATACAGCGCATCCTGTTGTCGCTTCCCTATGAGGGCCGCGATCTCGACGCCATCGGCAAGGAAGACAAGAAGATCATCGGGGAAGGGCCTTCGTTCCTGGGAACAGGGGCCTGAAGCATTGCCGCACGCCCGAAGGGCGCGCGGCACGATTGCTCTTGTCATCTTTCCGAATGACTTCTCATGCCGCCAGCCGGGCAATCCGCTGCAGCCGCCGCAGCGTGGTGTCGTCCTGCAAGGCCTGCTGAAACAGCGAAATCTCCTGGTCGATGCGATCACAGAGCGCGCCTGTGTCGCCCTTGAGCAGGTCGCGCGTCTGCAGCAGTGCAGCGGCCGGCTTCTTGGCGAGTTGCCTGGCTCTGCCAAGTGCCGCTTCCTCGACGCTGCCCTCCACAATGATCTCCGTGACCAGGCCAAGCATCCTGGCGTCCTCGGCACTGAGCGTGTCGCCCAGGCAGAAGAAGCGGAAAGCGCCGGCATAACCGAGTTTCTGCGGCGCCAGGATGCTGGTCGCCGCATCCGGCACCAGGCCGAAATCGACGAACGGCACCCGGAACGTGCTTTCATCAGATGCGATCACCATGTCGCAATGGAACAGGATGGTGCAGCCGACACCGACCGCGTCACCATCGACACAGGCAAGGACCGGTTTTGGAAACGTCGCCAGCGTGCGGAACATGTCGGTGACGGCGGCGATCAGTCGTTGATGCTTGGTGGCATCGAGGAACTCGGAAAAGTCGCCGCCGAGGCAGAAGCAGCCGGCGAGGCCGCGCAGCACCACGACGCGTACGTCGTCGTCTACGGCGGCTTCATGGAAGGTCTTGGCCAGGCTTTCATAGGCCCGCCTGTCCAGCACCGGCCGGCCGTCATCGGACGACACCGTCACGATCAGCGTATGGTTGCGGAACTCTGTTTGCGTGTGGACGTTCATGACTGCCTCCAATCTCACGAGGCCCGCCTCAGTCCGAGCCTGTCGGGATATCCCTTGGCCAGAACTGACGCGGAATAGTTGCGACGCGAACGCACCACCTGCAATGTGTGCTCGTTGAAGGTGAGCAGCGTGGCGACGACCTGCTGGTTGCCATAAGTGCGCTGGTAGCCAAGCGGTTTCGCCAGGAAGTGCAACTGCAGTGCCCGCAGGACCCACATCGGCTCGAACTCGATGATCACCTGATTGACGTTCCGGCTCAACCCCCACTCTACGAAGCCGGCAATGAGCTCGGTGCCGACCGTCGATACGCCGCGTTTGCCGTCACGAAAGCCCGGCGCCACCGCATAGCGGGTCAGTTCCCAGACGTTCGGCCCGCACGGCGGCGTCCCTTCAAAGAGGTCCGCCAGCACCTCGGTCAGAAGATGCGGCCGCGTTGTCGGCAACATCCTCTGATAACCGGCGAGCTCGCCGTTGCGGATGACGATCTGATGGACCGCCTCGTCGTGATCGAACTGATCGATCTCGAGGCCATCGGGGCGCTGCAGATCGCTCCACCCCATCTCCTCGACGAAGATCTTGTAGCGTAAACGATGAACGGCCTCCCAAAGGTCGGGGCGTTCCATCAATTCTTGTGTGGTGAGGGAAAAAAGCATTGGCCGTCTCCTGGGTTCAAGAGGAAGATACGGCCGGGCTTTCCCGAGAAAATTACGTGATCACGTAGGCAAGAATTTCTAGGCCGGCGCGGCCGAGCTAGCTAATATAGCCGCGCCTTATCGCTTCCGCGACTGCTTGAACCCGGTTGACGGCACCGAGTTTGCCTTTGGCGTTAAGAAGGTGTTTCTCGGACGTGTGTTCCGAGATGCCGAGGATTTGCGAAATCTCCCATTCGGACTTGCCGACGGCGGCCCATTGCAGGCATTCGCGCTCGCGTGGCGTCAATTCGATGTGATCTATGGTCTTTTCCGCCATCGTATGGAGCTGCATGGCGCGGCCGATCGCATAGGTCGATACCAGCGACACCTGCCCGAACTCGGCTTCCGACAATTCCACAGCCTCGCCGCCCAGCGACACCATGACGATCTGACCATCGAGCGTAACCAGCGGGAAGGCCATGCCGTCGCGCAGTTTGAATTCGCTGGCGTCGCCCATCACCTCGCCGCTGCTTTTGTCGATGCGAATGCCCTGAGACGCTTCCCGCCATTGGAACGGCGCCTGCAGCTGCTTCATGTGGCTGACGACGGGATCATGGTCGACATAGTTGCGCGCCACATAGCGCTCCAGCCATTCTCCCGGCCAGTCACAGAGCAGCACATGGTCCTTTTGCTGACCTCGCGGCGTGCCTGGCTGCGGAACAGTTCCAGCCATCAGTGCCGTCAGCCCGAAACTCGACGTGACGCCAAGCAGTTTCTCGCAGACCGCAGCTGCCGTGTTGGCATGCTGCAGCTGATCCATGAATTCCAGAGTGCGATCGAACTGACTCATCGCAACATCAACCCCATGTTGCCTTCCGCATTGAGCTCAACGGTCCAGTGCTGGCCTGCACCTTTACCATCGACCCGGATTGCAAATCTGCCTCCCTGTTTGCAGTGCCCTGCGGCCGCCCCTCCAGCCGGCCCCGCTCAGTCATTTGCAAGCTCCGCCTAACCATATCCCTAAATCGGCGTGATGAAATCAAAAACCATTGTGCCTCTGCCATTTTCGTACCAAAAGCCAATCTGGACAGAACAGGGCGGAGCCTGATCGTGGCAATTCGCTGGATATCCATCGTCTTGATGCTGGCAATGATGGGAGCACAGCCGCTCACCGGCGTTGCGCGCGCCGCGGAGCCGCAAGTGCCGGTGCTGTGGGATGCCAAGGAGCGGCTGCCGAAGCCAGACCTTTCCGCGCTGCCGCGTCTGAGATTCCTGACCACCACCGATTTCCCACCTTTCAATTTCCTCGACGGGGCAGGCCGGTTGTCCGGCTTCCATATCGATTTGGCGCGCGCCATCTGCGCCGAACTCGGCATTGCGGAAAAATGCCAGATCCAGGCGCTGCCCTGGGCCGAGCTCGAAGGGGCGCTGCAGAAGGGCGAAGGCGAGGCGATTATTGCCGGCATCGCCGCCACCGCGGAGTCGCGGTCGAAATATGCCTTCTCACGCTCCTACCTGCAGTTCCCGGCGCGTTTCATCATGCCGAGGACGAAGGCGCTCACGGAACCGATCTTCGACAGACTGCGCGGCAAGCGCGTCGGCGTGGTCGCCGGCTCCGCGCATGAACGGATGCTGCGCGATTATTTCGGCACCGTCCAAGTGGTCCCCTTCGACCGGCCGGAAGCGCTCTACGATGACCTCAAGGCCGGCAAGGTCGACGCCGCCTTCGGCGACGGCATGCGTTTCGCTTTCTGGCTGGGCGGTTCCGATGCCGCAGCGTGCTGCCGCTTTGCCGGCGGTCCCTATCTGGCGCCCGAATATCTAGGCTCGGGCATGGCCATCGCCACCAGGGCCGACGACCCAGTGCTGGCCGCGGCATTCGACTACGCGTTGCAGGAGATTTCGGTGGAGGGCATCTTCGCCGAATTCTATCTGCGCTATTTCCCAGTCAGTTTTTTCTGATCCGGTCCGGGTCAGTTTTTCTGACCCTCCAGGGCCTGGATCAAGTCAGCGTGCGAAGGCGAGCCTTGGCGGCGCGGCCGATCGCGGCGACGGTCAGCGTGTCGAGATCGAGCTGGCGGCGAATGAGCTGCAGCACCCGCACCTCCTCCATCCGCATTTCCAAGTCTATGGCCGCAACCTCGAAAGCGACGGCATAGGCGGTGTCGTGGAGCCGCTCAGGCAGCGCCTCGGCGACGCGCGCCAGGACACCTTCCAGCCCGTCCTTTTCATGCAGCATCTTCTGGCAGTCCTGGGCGATGCCGACCACTCGGTCGTCGTTAAAATCCTCGAACACCGGCCACGTGCGGACGACGTCGCCGATCCGTGCCAGTTCGACATCGGTCATGTCGCGGTCGGACGCCGAGGTGATGACCATCAGATAGATAAGGGCTTCGTGCGGTGACAATGGCATTTACAACTCCTCGAACAGCTCCCGAACGTAGGAACGTGGTATCTGTGCCGCAAGGAAAAAGTGCCACGATCGTTGACGCTCCGGTCAGGCACGCCTAGAGACCGGTTGAAAAAACCTCTTCCGGCCCCTTTCTTGCGGCGATGCCGGCGAATGATTTGGAAAACAGTGACATGGCGGGATCAAACATCATCGATCTCAATCCCGAGGTGCTTGCGGCAGCGGCCGAAAGCAAAGCCTGGCCGTTCGAGGAAGCCAGGAAGATCGTCGAGCGCTACAAGGGCACCGACTTTCCCGAGACCGTGCTGTTTGAGACAGGTTATGGTCCGTCAGGGTTGCCGCACATCGGCACTTTCGGCGAGGTCGCACGCACCTCGATGGTGCGCCACGCCTTCCGCGTCCTCACCGGGGACACGGTCAAGACCAAGATCTTGTGCTTTTCCGACGACATGGACGGCATGCGCAAGATTCCGGACAACGTCCCCGATCGCGCCGCACTCGAGCCGCACCTGCACAAGCCGCTCTCATCTGTCCCCAATCCTTTCGGCGGCAATTATGCGAGCTTTGCAGACCACAACAACGCAATGCTTTGCCGCTTCCTGGACACGTTCGGCTTCGACTACGAGTTCGCCAGCGCGACTGAATACTACAAGGCTGGCCGTTTCGACGAAGTTCTGCTGCGCGCCGCCGAACGTTTCGACAAGATTATGGACGTGATGCTGCCGACGCTCGGCGAAGAGCGCCAGGCGACCTACAGCCCGTTCCTGCCGATTTCCCCCAAAAGTGGCCGCGTGCTCTACGTCCCCATGAAGCATGTCGACGCTAAGGCTGGCACCATCACCTTCGATGATGACGGTACCGAGACAACGCTTTCCGTAACTGGCGGCAAGGTGAAACTGCAGTGGAAGCCGGACTTCGGCATGCGCTGGGCGGCGCTCGGCGTCGATTTCGAAATGTTCGGCAAGGACCACCAGACGAATGCGGTGATCTACGACCGTATCTGCAACATCCTGGGTGGGCGAGCGCCGGAGCATTTCGTCTATGAGCTGTTCCTGGACGAGAACGGCCAGAAGATTTCGAAGTCGAAGGGCAACGGACTGAGCATAGACGAGTGGCTCACCTATGCGCCGACCGAAAGCCTCGGGCTCTACATGTACCAGCGGCCGCGGCAGGCCAAGAAGCTCTATTTCGATGTCATTCCGAAGGCGGTGGACGAGTATTACGCCTTTCTGTCCGCCTATCGCCGGCAGGAGTGGAAGGAGCGGCTGGGAAATCCCGTCTGGCACATGCATGACGGCAATCCGCCTGTAGTCGACCTACCGGTGTCGTTCGGGCTGCTGCTCAATCTGGTCAGCGCCTCGAACGCCCAGAACAGGGACGTGCTGTGGGGGTTCATTTCGCGCCATACATCGGGCGTGACGCCGAAGACCCACCCTGAGCTCGATCGGCTGGCTGAATATGCGATCCGCTATTTCGACGATTTCGTGAAGCCGGCCAAGGTGTACCGGGCAGCCGACGCGGTCGAGCGCGAGGCGCTGACGAAGCTCTCCGAAGCGCTCACCGCATTGTCGCCAGACGCCGATGGCGAGGCGATCCAGAATGCCGCTCTCAACGTCGCGCGCAAGATCGAGCGCTATCAGGACCATTCGAAGCAGAGCCCGGAAGGCGGGCCGGGCGTCTCGGTCGCATTCTTCCAGATGATCTACCAGGTGCTGATCGGACAGGAGCGCGGCCCGCGCTTCGGTTCCTTCGCCGCGCTCTACGGCATCGCAGAAACCCGCGCGCTCATTCAGAAGGCGCTGACTGGTCTGCTGGTGGCGTAACCGTCGTCGCCGACGGATCGAGAATCGGCTGCGTCGGCTCCGATGAGGCCGCGACGGGCGCTGGTGCCGGAGGCAGGCCCGAGAGGTTTGGCGCCGGCCCGAAAATGCCCTTTCTCGCCGCACGCGCCTTCTCACCGGCCTCGACATAAGGGCCGCTTTCGGCGGCGCGCGCCCAGCCGTTTTCGATCAACCACTGGCCGACATCCTGGTTGCCGACGCGGCATTCGGCGGCGATCAGGTCGCGGCCGCCCTCGGGCGGCACCGTGCAGACCACCGCCCGGCCGCGCAGGAAGGCACGGAATGCCGTTCGCGCCCGGGTGCCGCACGCCCAGGACTTGCCGCCGTCGGTGCAAGTCTCGTCCTGCCCGACGATGTCGATACCAGAAATCGCGACCGAGTAGCCGTTGGCCTCGATCACCCCTGCGGCCGACGCAAGAGGCTGGAACAGTTTTGTCCCGTTCCAGTCGTCGGGCATTTTCGTTTTGGGCGGCTTGGGTCCAGCCAGCGCCAGGTCACTCAGCGGCGCGCGCGGCTCGAGCCGTTCAAGCTCTTCGGCCTGAAGCTGCGGCGGCGCGACGACCTCGGGATCGATCGCCCTGGAATGCGCCTCCGGCCTTGCCGCGTCGGGGCGCGGGATCGCGGCGGTGGCGGACGTTTCGGATTGCGCCGCCACACTGGGCTGCGCCCACACTGCGGCGTCGTAATTTTCGCCATGGAGCACGGCGCGGCCACCGGCGACGATCGCGGCCGCAATCGCCAGGATCGTCAACACCGCGGCGGCTGCATGAAGCGGACGCACCGGCGGCCCTACTGGCTTGCCCAGACAATTCGCGCCACCCATTCGACATCACGCATGGGGATGTCGCGATCCGGATGATCGGGATTGAGCGAGACCAGCACGATCGAGTTCGCTGTCTGACGGTCCAGAACTTTAGCCATCACCTCGCCGGCATTGGTCTTGACGACGACCCGGTCGCCCTTGCGGGTTGCAGCGCCCGGCTCGACGATCAGCACGTCGCCGTTGCGGTAGAGCGGCAGCATGGAATCGCCCTGGACCTGCAGCGCGTAGGAGGTCTCGGTCGCTCGCGCGGGAAGCTCGATCAGGTCCCAGCCCTGCCCTGCCGGAAAGCCGGCGTCGTCGAAGAAGCCGCCGGCGCCGGCCTGGGCGAAGCCGAGCAGGGGCACCGAAGACCCCTGCGCGGGCAGATATCCAGGAGCAGGCTTGCCTCGGCCTTCGACGAGCTCCGTGAATTCGTCGAGCGAGGCGCCTGTCGCCTCGATGATCTTGGCCAGCGATTCGGTCGACGGCCAACGCGGCCGCCCGTCCGAGGACAGCCGCTTCGACTTGTTGAAGGCGGTCGAATCAAGGCCCGCGCGCCTTGCCAGCCCGGATGCCGAGAGCGAATAGCGCTCGGCGAGAGCGTCGATGGCGGCCCATACGCGGTCATGCGAGAGCACTTTTTGCTCTCCTTCAAAACAGGAAAAAATACCTTCTTCTTTCTAGTCTTCGATCGCTGATTTGTCCATCGGCCGCGTCAGACATAGGTCAGGTGTGTCAGGCTGCCTTCTTCACCTCGCCCTTCGCGTAAGGATCGAAGCGCTGGTAGAAGGTCTCGCCCTTCTCCGCCATGTCTAGCAGCAGCTTGGGCGCCTTGAACTCGGCGCCGTATTTTTTCTGCAGGGCCTTGGCAATCTTGATGAATTTCTTCGCGCCGATTCCGTCGATGTAAGACAGCGCGCCGCCGGTAAAGGGCGCAAAGCCGAAGGCGAGGATCGAGCCTACATCGGCCTCGCGCGGATCGGTGACGATGCCCTCCTCCATCACCCGCGCCGCCTCCAATGCGATGGTGACCAAGAGCCGCTGCTTCAGTTCCTCATAGTCGACCTTTTCGGGCGCAAGCTGCGGATAGAGATCCTTCAGGCCCGGCCACAACTTCTTCTTGGCAGGCTTTTGTGGATAGTCGTAAAAACCCTTGCCGTTCTTGCGGCCGAAGCGACCATGGGTGTCAACCAGCGTGTTGATCAGCGCCATCTGCTTCGGGTCAACCGCCTTTTCGCCGAGATCACGCATGGTCTGCTTCATGATCTTCTGCGCGAGGTCGATCGCTGTTTCGTCCGTAAGCGCCAAGGGACCGACCGGCATGCCGGCGGCCTTCGCTGCGTTCTCGATCATCGGCGCCGGAACGCCCTCGATCAGCATCTTGTAGGCTTCCGACATGTAACGCAGCACGCAGCGGTTGACATAGAAGCCGCGCGTGTCGTTGACGACGATCGGCGTCTTCTTGATGGCTCGGACGAAGTCGATCGCGGTGGCTAGCGCCTTGTCGCCCGTCTTCTTGCCCAGAATGATCTCCACCAGCATCATCTTGTCGACCGGCGAGAAGAAATGGATGCCGATGAAATTCTTCGGCCGCGCCGAATTCTTCGCCAGCGACGTGATCGGGATGGTGGACGTGTTCGACGCGAAGACCGCCGACGGCTTCAGTATAGCCTCCGCCTTTTCGGTGGCGTCCTTCTTGACGCCCGAATCCTCGAATACCGCCTCGACCACCAAGTCGCAGCCTGCGAGGTCGGCATAGTCCGCCGTCGGCGTGATCAGCGACAGCAGCCTGTCCTTGTCCTCCGGCTTGGCGCGGCCCTTCCTGACCTGATCCGAGATCAGGCTGTCCGAATGCGCCTTGCCCTTGGCGGCAGCTTCCATGTCGCGATCAAGCAGCACCACCGGAATACCGGCCTTGGCCGTGACATAGGCGATGCCGGCGCCCATGAAACCAGCGCCGAGCACGCCGATCTTCTTGAATTTGGTCTCCGGCACGCCGGCCGGACGGCGCGCACCCTTGTTCAGTTCCTGCAGCGACACGAACAGCGAGCGGATCATCGCCGCCGCCTCCCTGGTCTGCATGATCTCGGTGAAATAGCGCTGCTCGATGCGCAAGGCGGTGTCAAACGGCACCAGCAGCCCTTCATAGACGCATTTCAGGATGGCGGCGGCAGCAGGATAGTTACCATAGGTCTCGCGACGCAGGATGGCGATTGCCGGCGGCCACAGATTGGCGCCGGCCACCGAATAGATCGGGCCGCCGGGCAGCTTGAAGCCCTTCTCGTCCCACGGCGCCACCGGCTTCAAGCCATTTTTAATCATGGCCTTGGCGGTCTCGACCAGCTTCCGCGGCTCGGCGATCTCGTGGATCAGGCCCATCGACTTGGCCTTCTGCGGCGACAATGTCTGGCCGGAGGTCAGCATCTGCAGCGCCTGCTGCTGGTCGGTCAGCCGCGGCACGCGCTGGGTGCCGCCGGCGCCTGGGAAGATGCCGATCTTCACTTCGGGAAGCGCCATCTTGACCTTGTCGGAATCGGCCGCGACACGGCCATGACAAGCGAGCGAAAGCTCGAACGCGCCGCCCATGCAGGTGCCGTTAATCGCCGAAACAAACGGCTTGCCTGAGGTTTCCAGCTTGCGGAACAGGCCCGTCATATAGCCGGCGTTGTCGAACAGCGCCTTGGTCGCCTTGTCCAGGTCCTTGACTTTTTCGGCTGCGAACTTCGACAGCATCTTCTGCAGCATGGTGATGTCGGCACCGCCGGAAAACGTGTCCTTGCCGGAGGTGATCACCGCGCCCTTGATCGCTGCATCGCTCGCCACTTTGTCGACGATGGAATTCAGCTCAAGCATCGCCTCTTCGGTGAAGACGTTCATCGACCGGTCGGGCATATCCCAGGTGATCAGCGCGATGCCGTCGGCGTCGACGTCGAGGGTGAAATTGGTGTAGCTCATCGGTCTCTCTCCCGTCAGACGCGTTCGATGATCGTTGCGGTGCCCATACCGGCGCCGATGCAGAGCGTCACCAGTGCGGTGTTCAAGTCGCGGCGCTCCAGTTCGTCCAGCACGGTCCCGAAGATCATCGCACCTGTGGCGCCGAGCGGATGGCCCATGGCGATGGCTCCGCCATTGACGTTGATCCTGTCGTGCGGAATGTCGAACGCCTGCATGTAGCGCAGCACCACCGAGGCGAAAGCCTCGTTGAGCTCGAACAAGTCAATGTCCGACAGTTTCACCCTGGCGCGCTTCAACAGCTTCTCGGTCACGTCGACCGGGCCAGTCAGCATCAACACCGGTTCCGATCCGATGTTGGCGAATGCACGAATACGTGCGCGTGGCTTCAGGCCGAGCGTCTTTCCTGCCTTCTTCGAACCGAGCAGGACGGCGGCCGCGCCGTCGACGATACCCGAAGAATTGCCGGCGTGGTGGACGTGGTTGACCTCTTCCACCTCGGGATGCTTCTGCACCGCGACGGCATCGAAGCCGCCCATTTCGCCAGGCATGATGAAAGACGGGTTGAGTGCCGCCAGCGACTGCATGTCGGTCGAAGGCCGCATGTGCTCGTCATGATCGAGGATGGTCAGGCCGTTCTGGTCCTTGATCGAGATCACCGACTTCTTGAAGCGGCCTTCGCCCCAGGCTTTGGCGGCGCGCTTCTGGCTTTCGACCGCATAGGCGTCGACGTCGTCGCGCGAAAAGCCGTATTTCGTGGCGATCAGGTCGGCCGAGATGCCTTGCGGCACGAACCAGCCCGGCAGGCCGACCGAGGGGTCCATGAACCAGGCGCCGCCGGATGCGCCCATGCCGACGCGCGACATGGATTCGACACCGCCGGCGATGACGATCTCGTCGGCGCCTTGCGCGATCTTGGCGGCCCCGAAATTGATGGCGTCCAGACCCGAGGCGCAGAAACGCGAGATCTGCATGCCGGGCGCCGAAGTCGCGTAGCCGGCCTCGAAGGCGGCGGCGCGCGGAATGACAGAACCCGCCTCGCCGACCGGATCAACGCAGCCGAAGATGATGTCGTCGACGGTGCCGGTGTCCAGCCCATTGCGGTCGCGGATCGCCTCGAGCACCTTGGCGCCAAGCCGCACCGCCGGCACCTCGTGCAACGAGCCATCCTTCTTGCCCCTGCCGCGCGGCGTGCGCACGGCGTCGTAGACATAAGCTTCGGCCATTGGTGATCTCCTGTGATCTAGAACCGGGGTTCGACCACCACTTCGGTCCGCACCGAATTGGCGATGAAACAGGCGTCGTGCGCCTTGTGGTGAATACTCTCGATCGTAGCTACGTCCGCGTCGCATTCCACGAGCGGACGAAGGGTGATATGCGTGATGGCTGTGCGCCCTTCAGTATTCTTGGCCATCAGGCCTTCGGCTTCGTCGCGATAAGATCGGACATCGAGCTTGGCACGTTTCGCAAGGTCCAGGAACCAGAGCATGTGGCAGGAAGAAACCGAAGCGACGAACAACTCTTCCGGATCAACGCTCTTTGCGTCGCTGAAAGGTGCTGGCACGATCGTCGGCGATGCGGAAGCGGAGATGACCGCGCCGCCATCAAAATGAAGTTCATGGACCCGGGAATAGCGGCCGGACAGGAAATCGTCCCCTGACCCCGGTTTCCAGCGCAGCTCGGCCAAATGCTTCGACATGCGACCTCCTAAAGGCTCCGCCCGATCAGCAATTTCATGATCTCGTTGGTGCCGCCGTAGATGCGCTGGACGCGGGCGTCGCGGAACATGCGGGCGATCGGGTACTCATTCATGTAGCCGTAGCCGCCATGCAATTGAAGGCATTCGTCGACGACTTTTCCCTGCAGGTCGGACAGCCAATATTTGGCCATCGAGGCCGTCACCGAGTCGAGGCCACCATTGATATGGCGGGTGACGCAGTCATTGTAGAAGACGCGGCCGATGGTCGCCTCGGTCTTCAGTTCGGCCAGCTTGAACTGGGTGTTTTGGAAATCGATGATCGCCTTACCGAAGGCCTTGCGCTCCTTGACGTAGTCGATGGTCAGCGCCAGCGCCCGCTCGACCATGGCGATGGCGCCGGTGCCGATCTGCAGCCGCTCCTGCGGCAATTGCTGCATCAGCTGGACGAAGCCCTGGCCTTCCTCGTGGCCGAGCAGATTGGAGGTCGGCACGCGCATATCGTTGAAGAACAGTTCCGACGTGTCGTTGGCCTTCAAACCGATCTTATCGAGGTTGCGGCCGCGCTCGAACCCTTCCACCTCGTCGGTCTCGACGACGATCAGCGAAGTGCCCTTGGCGCCCTTCTCCGGATCGGTCTTGGTGACGACGATGATGAAGTTGGCGAGCTGGCCGTTGGTGATGAAGGTCTTCGAGCCGTTGACCTTGTATTGGTTGCCATCCTTCTCTGCTCGCGTCTTGACCCCCTGCAGGTCGGAGCCGGCGCCGGGCTCGGTCATGGCGATGGCGCCGATCAACTCGCCGATCGCCAGCTTCGGCAGCCATCTCTTCTTCTGCTCTTCGGAGCCGTAGTGAAGGATGTAAGGGGCAACGATCGAATTGTGGAGGCCGATGCCGAAACCGTCGACGCCGACATGGCCGATCGCCTCGATGATCGCGCTCTCATGCGCGAATGTCCCGCCCGAACCGCCATATTCCTCCGGCATCGAGGCACAGAGCAGACCGGCGGCA
The DNA here is from genome assembly GCF_007830515.1 of Mesorhizobium tianshanense. Classification (GTDB taxonomy): domain Bacteria; phylum Pseudomonadota; class Alphaproteobacteria; order Rhizobiales; family Rhizobiaceae; genus Mesorhizobium; species Mesorhizobium tianshanense. Next base: position 97,742 of record NZ_VLKT01000007.1, on the reverse strand, counting down.
CCTGCCTTCAGCCAGCTCTCGCGGTCGACCATCTCGTTCTTCTCGAACTCGTCATAGCGCGGCGCGATCTCTTCCGACATGAAGCGGTGCGCCATGTCGTAGAGCATGCCGACCTCGTCCGCCGCCCAGGCGGGTTTGGGCAAAGCAAGCACTTCGGCAGGATTTGTCGCCACGATTTCCTCCGCGTATCGACAGGTTAAGGCCGGCTGTACCGACCCTGTCGAGCTTAGAACGCTTCCACCGGCAGTGCCATCATCGCCTCGGCGCCGCTGGAAATCCAGTCAAGACGCGCCGACGTCTCCGGCATGACCCGCTCCATGAAGAAGCGCGCCGTCACCAGCTTGCTGTCGTAGAAGGTCGATGAACCATTGGCGCCATTCGCCAATTTCGCTCCGGCTGCCTTGGCCATCTGCGCCCACATATAGCCCAGCGCCACCAGGCCGAAGAGATGCATGTAGTCGGTCGAGGCGGCACCGGCGTTGTCGGGCTTGGCCATGCCGTTCTGCATCAGCCACATCGTCGCGGCCTGCAGATCGTTGAGGCCCTTCTTCAGCGCCTTGGTGAAAGGCGCCATCTTCTCATCGGTGCGGTTCTCCTCGCAGAACTCGCCGACCTCCTTGAAGAAGGCCTGCACGGCGCGACCTCCATTCAAGGCCAGCTTGCGGCCGACGAGGTCGAGCGCCTGGATGCCGTTGGCGCCCTCGTAGATCATGGCGATGCGGGCATCGCGCACGAACTGGCTCATGCCGTGCTCTTCTATATAGCCGTGGCCGCCGAACACTTGCTGCGCCATCACCGCGTGATCGAAACCCTTGTCGGTGAGCACGCCCTTCACGACCGGCGTCATCAGGCCGGTATAGTCGTCTGCAACCTGGCGGTCCTTGTCGTGGTCCGAGCGGTGGGCGATATCAGACTTGATCGCCGTCCACAGCGCCAGCGCGCGACCGGCCTCGTTGAAGGCTTTCATGGTCATCAGGCTGCGGCGGATGTCGGGGTGGACGATGATCGGGTCGGCCTTCTTGTCCGGCGCCTTCGGTCCGGACAGCGAGCGGCCCTGCAGGCGATCCTTGGCATAAGACACAGCGTTCTGGTAGGCGACCTCCGACAGCGAAAGCCCTTGCAGTCCGACGCCGAGCCGGGCTTCGTTCATCATCGTGAACATCGCCTTCAGCCCGCCATTGGCCTCGCCGAGCAAAGTGCCCTCGGCCTCGTCATAATTCATGACACAGGTCGAATTGCCATGGATGCCCATCTTCTCCTCGATAGAGCCGCAGGAGACGGTGTTCTTCTCGCCCGGATTGCCCGATGCATCGAGCTTGAGCTTCGGCACGATGAACAGCGAAATGCCCTTCACGCCTTCCGGCGCGCCTTCGATGCGGGCCAGCACGAGGTGGACGATGTTGTCCGACATGTCGTGCTCGCCGGCCGAGATGAAGATCTTCTGGCCTGAAATCCTGTAGGTGCCGTCGCCGTTGGGCACCGCCTTGGTGCGCAGCAGGCCGAGATCGGTGCCGCAATGCGGCTCGGTCAGGTTCATGGTGCCGGTCCAGGCGCCTTCGACCAGCTTCGGTAACCATGTCGCCTTCTGCTCGTCGGTGCCGTGGGTGATGATCGCCGCGATCGCGCCCTGCGTCAGGCCGGGATACATCATCAGCGACATGTTGGCCGACACCATATATTCGGAAACGGCGGTATGCACCGCGTAAGGCAGGCCCTGGCCGCCAAATTCGACGGGCGCGGCCAACCCCATCCAGCCGCCTTCGCGATACTGGTCGAAGGCCTCCTTGAAGCCTTTCGGCGTCGTCACCGAACCATCATCGTGGCGCACGCAGCCTTCCATGTCGCCGATGCGGTTCAGCGGCTGCATGACATTTTCGGCGAGCTTGGCGCCTTCGGCGAGGATCGCCTCGACCACGTCCGGCGTCGCATCGGAAAAGCCCGGGAGATTGGAATAGCGCTGGTAGCCCAGAACCTCGTTCAGCACGAACAGCGTGTCCTGGACCGGCGCCTTGTAGATCGGCATGCTTTTCCTCCACCATGCGGACTTGGCCCGGAATCAAGCCGCGCACGGCAGGCGGACCAATGTTGAAATCGAGATAGCAAAAATTGACGTTTGCGTAAACGTCAATTTTTTAGTGCGACAAATTTTCCCGATGCCTCGCCCCGGAGCGTAGCGGCGCCACGCCCTTGAAGCCAGTGCGGAACAGATTGAAATGTCTTCTTCCCGACGCAGCCGGAAGACGCGCAAAGAGCCGCGCAGCCAAGGCTACGCGGCTCCTCATTCGTCAGAAGGCCGTTCACCGGAAGCCGGCGAGGCCAAATTATCCCGCGGCGCTGGCCTGCGGCGCCGAACGCTCGACCAGCATCTGGCGCACCGCCGCCATCGAGTTGCCCAACTCGTTGATGGCGTCTTCGATAAGCGCCCGCTGCTTCTGCAGGCGGGCAAGCTGCTTCTCCGACTTGTCGAGCGCCAGCCGCAACTGCTTGGTGTTGGAGCCGGTCGGGTCGTACAGATCCATCATCTGCTTGACGTCGCGCAGCGAGAATCCGACCTTGCGACCGAGCAGGATCAGCTTCAGCCTCGCCTTGTCGCGGCGCGTATAGAGACGGGTCGAGCCGTCGCGTTGCGGATTGAGAAGGCCCTTGTCCTCGTAGAAACGCAGCGTGCGCAGCGTTACTCCATATTTCTTGGCCATCTCGCCGATGCGGACAAGATCCTCGCCGGCTTTATCAGACATATCATTGGTATTGGCCGCGGCTTCGCCGGGCGAAACAAGTTTCATGGTCACTGGCTTTCCCCGTCTGGTGGCGTCGCGGTCCCGGACCTTGCGTCGCCTGAGTGGAAGCAGGGGCGTGCTCCCAGTCGTGGTTTCAACAAACAAAATCGCAAACGGCACGGTCTGTGCACCCTTTACGTTTACGTCAATTCTATACCGATAGCCGCCTCACGAAGCAAGGGCGTTGTGCGGGAGGAACTTTTTGCCGCATCCACCAGCGCGTGCACCAGCGGCGCTTAGGTGGTCCGCCGACAAGTTGCAACTTCTTAAGTTTGGTTAACGCGTTGTTTACCACGTTGGGCGAAATGTGGGCATGTCGGTACCCCGTGTTTATCCTGTAGCGAATTTTTCACGGTTTTTCGAAGCGCGGGTGAAATCCCGGGAAGTTCGGCTTCCACCGCAGCAAAGCCGCGCGGCCGCCTTCGTTTCCGGCAGGACTTTGGGAAACTGGTCACAAGCCAGCAACATACGGACCAGCAATTCTGAAACGGGCGCATCGATGAACAGCAAGCGGTCCTATCTCGATACACTCAACGCCGGCAGGCAGCGCAGGCCGCATACCACGCTTGAGGAACTCAACCGTTCCCTGGAAACGCTGGAGCAGCGGCTGGAGCACACGCGCGAGGACATAAGCGAGCGTCCCGATCCGCGCTATGCCAGCGCCCGGCCCTATGAGGATCCGCGCCCCGCGCGACCGCCGAAAAGCCCGGCGCCGGCTGCCTTCGACCAGAACTATCAGGCGATCGCCCGCGACATCGACCGCGTGCGCGGCCAGGAAGACGGCGTCGCCGTGGTCGGCAAGATCGCCGGCGAATTGCGCGGCCTGCGCGAGGAACTGCGCCACCAGATGACCGCCGGCCTGCAGCGCGAATTCGAAGCGCTGCGCAAGGACATCGAGCGGGCCTTCCAGGCAAGTGCTCAGCCGGGCGGCCAGTCGGGCGGCAGCAAAGGCAGCGCCGAACTCGGCGTCGAGTTCGAGCGGCTTTCCGGCGCCATCCAGACTCTGGCCGAAAAGAGCGACGACAGAAGCGTCAACATGCTTCGGCTCGAACTGGAGCAGGTCAAGGCAGCGCTCGATACGCTGGCGCGCGAGGAGAGCGTGCAGGCGGTCGGCCGCCGCTGGGACGATTTCGACCGCCGCTGGACCGCTTTCGAGGACCGCGTCGATGCCGATCAGCGCAAGCGGTCGGACGCGCCCGGCCTTTCGATGCTGACCGACCGGCTCGAACAGATCAGCAATGCCGTCAACAATTTGCCGGAATCGCTGTCGCTGCGTTCGCTCGAAGACAAGGTCCGCACGCTTGCCAGCGCCGTCGATCATTTCGCCAATCAGCAGGACAATCGCGGCAGCGGCACATTCGGCATGATCGACGAGCGGCTGGATGAGATTTCCCGCGCCATTGTCGCCTCGACCGTCGTCGCGCAGGCCAATTCGTTCGACCCGGAACCCTTCGAGCGCATCGAGAAGCGGATCGCCTCGCTTGCTCAACAGATCGAGGAAGTCACGCAGGTTCCCCCGAGCGGCGAGGTCATCGATCGCCTCAACATGCTGTCGAGCCGGGTCGACGATCTTGCCGGCCGCGCCAATCTGCCTGAGCAGGCGATGGAGCGGCTCGACAAGCAGATCGCGCTTATTGCCGACAAGATCGACAGGGCGCCTGCCATGCCGGATGCCGACTATATTTTCCAGGGGCTGGAACAGCGTTTCGACGTGCTGTCCGGCATGCTGGAGCGCCGCCAGGGCGACGCGATCGAACAAGGCAACATGCTGTTTCGCGATCTCGAGCGCCGGCTGGACGAAGTCGCCGACAGACTGGACCAGCGCATGCCGCAGGTCGACGGCGCCGGCATCATGGACGCCATCGACGCCCGTTTCAGCGCGCTGGCCAAGCGCATGGAAGCACGCGTTCCCGATCCCGCGGGCGAAGCGGCAATCCGTGGCCTGGAAAGCCGGCTCGAAGACATTTCAAGCCGGCTGGATTCGTCCGCGGCACAAGTCGCCGGCATCGACCCGGCCCTGATCCGCAGCCTGGAAGCGCAGGTCGCGGGTCTGTCGGCGCATCTTTCGAAACCCGGCACGCCACTGCCGGAGTTCGAGGACATCAGCCCGCGTCTCAATGAGATCGAGAAATCACTGGCTGGAACCCGCGATTCCATCCTCAGCGCGGCGCGCGAGGCAGCCGAGAGCGCCGTCCGTTCGCTGGCCGACTCCAGCGCCAATACGGCGGCCGTTTCCGGGCTCGCCCAGGATCTGAAGACGCTGGAAGCACTGACACGCCGTTCCGACGAGCGCAATTCGAGGACTTTCGAGGCCATCCACGACACGCTGCTCAAGATCGTCGACCGACTAGGGTCGCTGGAAACCAGCGAGCCGACCGACGTGGTGAGCGAACTTCTGAACGCGCAACCTGCCGCGCCGGACAGCTGGCGCGGCGCGCGATCGTCAAAGATGGCCGTTCGGAACGCGCCGTCCATGGATATCGACCAGCCATTGCCGCTGACGGGGGACATGGCCGACCTCGACAGCCGTGCCGCCGCCATCATGCGCAATGAGCCAAGCCCGCGCACGCCGGCCGAAGCCGCCGCGGCTGCGGCGATGGCGGCGCTTGGTTCCGACACGTCACCGGAGAGAAGCGAGCAGAGCGGCGGCCGGAAGTCGATGCTCGGCGGACTGGCGCGCGCCTTCAAGAGCAAGAAGGAGGCGGACGTTCCGCCGCTTGCCGGCTCGGCGCCTGATGTCGAGATACCGAGTGCCGATCTCGACGAGCCGCTGGATCCGAAGCTTGCCAACCGGCCGCTGGAGCCCGGCTCCGGCCCACCCGACCTCAATGCCATCATGAAGCGCGTGCGCGACGAACGCGGGCCGCCCGTCAGGACCGGCGATGCTGATGCATCGAAATCCGACTTCATCGCCGCAGCCAGACGCGCGGCGCAAGCGGCCGCCGCTGAGGCCGAGGTTCTCAAGCGCCAGTCAACGAAGAGCGGCCCGGTGAAGGCGCTGAGGATCGGCGACCTGCTCAAGGCACGGCGCAAGCCGATCCTGATGGCGGCCGCCGCAGTCATGCTGGCGCTCGCCGGCCTGCAGCTGGGTAAGGCCTTTTTCTCCGACTCCGTCGAAATAGCCAGCAACGACGCGGCGCCGATTGTGGCCGCGCAGCCGGCGGATACCGCGTCGGCCGGTGTCGCCAGCGAGCCGAAGGCGGATGTGCAAACTGCAGCGCAGAACAGCGAGCCGGCCCGCGCCGTCAGACAGGCAGAACCCTCCGAACCGGTAGCCGAGGACGACATGCCGGCGCAGACCGTCGTCGCCGCACCGATGGACGCCGAAACACCGATGGACACCGGCCCTGCGGCCGAACCTCTTCCTGCGCCCATGGCTTCAACGGCATCGCCTGATCCGGCGACGGACGCAACGGCCCCGGCACCTGGAGAAACGGACACCGACCCAGTGGCCGCAGCGCCGGCCAACACCGCGGCGGCCCGGGATACCACCCCGGACATGACCGGCACGGTTACGCCCGTGGATGCTTCGACGGCGGCAACTGCCAAGATCGACATCCCAGCCGACGCCGGCCCGGCTGCCTTGCGTGACGCAGCGGCCGACGGCGACGCCAAGGCGTTGTTCGAGATCGGCTCGCGCTACGCCGAATCGCGCGGCGTCAAGCAAGACATGGCAGCGGCCGCCAAATGGTATGAGAAGGCCGCCGAGTTCGGCTTCGCACCGGCGGAATACCGCATCGGCAATTTCTATGAGAAGGGCATCGGCGTCGCGCGCGACGTCAAGAAGGCGAAGACCTGGTACCAGCTCGCCGCGGAGCAGGGCAACGCCAGCGCCATGCACAATCTCGCCGTGCTCTTTGCCATGGCGGCGGACGGCGTGACCGACAATGAATCGGCCGCGCACTGGTTCCAGGCGGCCGCCGATCTCGGCGTCAAGGACAGCCAGTTCAATCTCGGCATCCTGGCGGCGAAGGGCGTCGGCATGAAGCAGAATCTCGAGGACTCCTACAAATGGTTCGCCCTCGTCGCCAAGACCGGCGACAAGGACGCGGCGGCAAAGCGCGACGAGATCGCCAATGCGCTCAGGCCCGAGCAGCTCGAACGCGCACGCGCCGCCGCCGAACTGTGGAAGGCAAAGCCGCTCGATCCCGCGGCCAATTCGGCCGACATTCCCGAATCGTGGCAGGATGGCACGCCGCAGACGACCGCCGGCATTGACATGAAGAAGGCGGTTCAGAACATCCAGCGCATTCTCAACAAGAACGGCTATGAGGCCGGCAATGCCGACGGCGTGATGGGTGAAAAAACCAAGACCGCGATCATGGCTTTCCAGACCGACAACGACATGAAGGCGACCGGTTCGGTCGACGAAAAGCTGGTCAAGGCGCTGCTTGCGCGCAAATAACGGCAGATGCGTCGTTTACACGATGCCCTTGCCACACATTTGCCTGTTAACTGATTGAGTTGTTTTTTGTTTCGGCTGTACGGCGGGGTTTGACTTCGCCGTCCTGCCGGCGCAAGAACAATTTAGCTTTTTGGCGCAAAAATGCCCGCAACGGTTGCATTCGCCGAGAGGCATACTGATCGAGACTGACGGGTGGGCATCTATCTCCCGATCGCGGAAATTTCCGTCAACATCTTCGTGCTGCTGGCCATGGGCGCGGCGGTGGGCTTCTTGTCGGGCATGTTCGGAGTGGGCGGCGGCTTCCTCATCACGCCGCTGCTGATCTTCTACAACATACCGCCGGCGATCGCGGTGGCCACCGGCGCCAACCAGGTTATCGCCTCTTCCTTCTCCGGCGCGTTGTCGCATGTGAAGCGCGGCACGCTCGACTTCAAGCTCGGTGGGGTGCTTTTGGCGGGCGGCATCGTCGGCTCGACCGGCGGCATCTTTGTCTTTGGCTTCTTGCGCCGGCTCGGCCAACTCGACCTGTTCATTTCGCTGCTCTATGTCGTGCTGCTTGGCACCGTTGGCGGGCTGATGCTGGTCGAGAGCGTCAATGCGCTGCGCGCCACCCGCAGCGGAGCGGCACCGGTGCTGAAGAAATCCGGCCAGCACAACTGGATCCATCGCTTGCCGTTGAAAATGCGGTTCAGGGCCTCGAAGCTTTTCGTCAGCGTCATCCCGGTGCTCGGCCTCGGCGCCGGCATCGGCTTCCTGTCGTCGATCATGGGCGTCGGCGGCGGCTTCATCATGGTGCCGGCGCTGATCTATCTCTTGAAAGTGCCGACCAACGTCGTCATCGGCACCTCGCTGTTCCAGATCATCTTCACCTCGGCCTACACCACGCTGGTCCATGCCACCACCAACCAGACGGTCGACGTCATGCTCGCCTTCCTGTTGATGGCGGGCGGCGTCGCCGGCGCGCAATACGGCGCCAAAGCCGGCCAAAGGCTGCGCGGCGAGCAGCTCAGGGCACTGCTGGCACTGCTGGTGCTGGCGGTCGCCATCCGGCTGGCCATCGACCTGTTCGTAACGCCGCCCAACCTCTATTCCCTGTCCGGCGTGGATCTGACCTGATGGCGGGCTTGAGGGCGTTCTTGGCCGTTGCCTCGCTGTCGCTGTTTGCTGCCTCGTCACCGGGAAGAGCACAGACGCCGCCGACCGAAAACATCCAGATCGGCCTGTCCACCGACCATGTCTCGATCACCGCCGGCTTTTCCGGTGCCGACCTCACCATCTTCGGCTCATTGGAAAATGCCAACCCGCTCGTCGCGCGCCAGGGGCGCTACGACGTCATCGTCGTGCTGGAAGGTCCAGCCCGGCCCGTCGTCGTGCGCCGCAAGGACCGGGTGCTCGGCGTCTGGATCAATCTGGAGTCGGAGACATTCGAGAATGTGCCGGTGTCCTATTCGGTGGCGACGACGCGCCCGCTGCAGGACGTCACCGATCCCAACAGCTACAAGCAATTGTCGCTCGGCGCCGCCAACATCTACATGCAGCCGGCCGATGACGGCGACAGTCCGGCAACGATCCAGGAATTCACCGCAGCGCTGCGCGACCGCAAGTCGGCGACCGGCCTCTACAGCGAGAATGTCGGCGGCGTGCGGTTTCTGTCGCAGAACCTATTCCGCGCCACCGTCAGGCTTGCCCCCAATGTTCCGGTCGGCACCCACAAGGCACGCGCGTTCCTGTTCAAGGGCGGCCTGTTCATCAAGGAAAGCTCCGCCCAACTCGAAATCCGAAAGTCCGGTTTCGAACAGTCGATCTTCCGCGTCGCCCACGACTATTCCTTCCTCTACGGTTTCTTCGCCGTGTTGCTGGCCATGCTGACAGGTTGGCTCGGAAGGCTGATCTTCAGGAAAGACTGAAGCTCTCATAAAAGTGGTTTCCCTTTTCAGGGGCATGCGATAGATCGCGACCCACCGGCTTGGCCGTACACGAGCTGTTGCTCCCCCAAAATCACCAGGACATTTGCGATGCGACCAGCATTCGGCGGTATCGACTTCGGCACTTCGAACTCCACCGTGGGGGTGGTCAGGAACGGGCAGCCGCGGCTCGTGGCGCTGGAAGACGACCAGGTCACGCTGCCCAGCGCGGTATTCTTCAACTTCGAGGACAATCGCACCTATTTCGGCCGCCGCGCCATCGCCGACTATACCGACAGCATCGAAGGCCGCCTGATGCGCTCGCTGAAGAGCGTGCTCGGCAGTTCGCTTGTCCATGAAAAGACGCGGATCAAGACACGGTCGATCGCCTTTACAGAGATCATCGGCCTGTTCGTCGGCCATCTCAGGAAAAGGCTGGAAGAGGATGCCGGCGACGTGGTCGAGAGCGTGGTGCTCGGCCGGCCGGTGCAGTTCGTCGACGACGATGCCGAGGCCGATGCGAAGGCCGAAGGTGAACTCGAAAACGCGGCCCGCACCCAGGGCTTCAAGCATATTGCGTTCCAGTTCGAGCCGATCGCGGCGGCGCTCGACTACGAGCAAAAAGTGATGCGGGAAGAACTGGCCCTGATCGTCGACATGGGCGGCGGCACGTCCGACTTCTCGATCGTGCGGGTCTCGCCGCAGCGTGCCCGCTCCCTCGATCGCAAGGACGACGTTCTGGCGAGCCGAGGCATCCACATCGGCGGCACCGACTTCGACCGGCAGTTGAGCATCGCCCATGTGATGCCGCAGCTCGGCTATCTCTCGCCGACCAAGGACGGCAAGCGCAACTTGCCGGCCAGCTACTTCATCGACCTGGCGACGTGGCAGCGCATCAATCTGGTCTACACCGCCCGGGCGATGACACATCTGCGCCAGATCCGCTACGAGGCGGAACGCGCCGACCTGGTCGACCGTTTCATCCACATCGTCGAGCATCGCTACGGGCATGCGCTGGCCGCCTTGGTCGAAAAGGCAAAGATCGCGCTGACGGAGCAATTGTCCGCCGATGTCGTGGTTGCGCTGCCAGGGGCGGAATTCGCGGCCGAAATTACGCGCGCCGGGCTCGACGCCACGATCGCCAGGGACATAGAACGGGTTACTGCCACGGTTGATGAGACTATCCGCGACGCGCAGGTGAAACCGTCCGACATCACCGCGGTGTTCCTGACCGGCGGATCGACCGCGATCCCGCTGGCCAGGCAGCAGATCCTGGCCTTGGTGCCGCAGGCGTCCGTCATCGAAGGCGACATGTTCGGCTCGGTCGGGCTCGGCCTGGCACTCGACGCGCAGCGGAAATTCGGCTGACTTCTGCCTACCCCGGAACGGTCTCGCCAGCCTTGGCACCGAGATGCGCCTTGAGCGCCATCTGAGCCAGGCTTGCCTGCCGGTCACGATGCGTGATCATGGCGAAGTCGCGCTTCGGCAAATCGATCGGCACGGACCGCAAGCTGCCTTCGGCAACCGCGCGCGCGACGACGAGCTCCGAAATGATGGTGGCGCCGGCACCGGCCTCGACCGCCTGGCGAACCGCCTCGTTGCTCGGCAGCACCAGGAATATCTGCAGGTCCGCGAACGAGACCCCTTCGCGGCGGGCAAGGTCTTCCAGCACCTCGCGCGTGCCCGACCCGCCTTCCCTGATGATCCAGCGAAGCCCCCTGATGTCGGGATGTCCGCACGAAACTTCCGCTATTTCGGGATGCGAATGCGCCACGACCAGCATCAGGCGATCCACATCGAGTTTGGCGCGCCGCAATATGTCGGATTCGGTGCGCCCCTCTACCAGGCCAAAATCCGCCGTGCCGTCGAGGACATTGGTCTCGACATGTCTGGTGTTGCCGATGGTCACGCTCAGCCTGACCGCGGGATAGGCCTCGTGGAAGGAGGCCAGCCGGCGCGGCAGCCAGTAGCTGGCGATGGTCTGGCTGGCGGCGATCGAAAGGCTGCCGGTGATCGTTTGCGAAACGTGGTCCAGCACATTGTGGGCGGCAGCCGCCCGTTCGAGGACGGCCTTGGCCTCGGGCAGGAACCTGCGCCCGGTCTGCGCAAGCTCGATGTTGCGGCCGACCCGGTTGAAGAGCTGGACGCCATGCTGCTGTTCGAGCGAGCGGATGGCGGCCGAAGCCGCCGATTGTGAAATGCCCAGCAGCTCGGCCGCCTTGGTCATGTGCCCTCGTTCTGCGACAGCAACGAAAATCCGCAATTGGTCCAGGGTCATGGGAGAATTAAGAAACAAATTCGATTGGAATTACAAGAGCAACTTGTTAGACAGATCGATTGCTTTGTTCTACGTTTTTGGAGGAATTTGGAAAAATATCGCGGCTAGGCGGTAAAGGATAGAAAGTGGTCGGGCGGTTCAAATCCCTGTTTGCCCATTGGACCCGCGGCCTGCGACGCCGGCTGACCGGCGAGCGCTATCATCCGGAAGAGCACTACATGCGCGGCCCCGGGCCGAAGACGAGAGCCAAATCCACGGACCGCAAAAGCACCAGATCATGAGCCACGGAGCGCTGCGCGGCGCCAATTCCGCACCGTCCCAACGGCCGCTTGCTAACACGCGCGCGCCAGACGAGGGCGATGGCGTCGACACGTCGCCTGACGTCTCCGACAGCATCGCCAAGACCACCTGCTACATGTGCGCCTGTCGCTGCGGCATCGACGTCCACATAAAGGACGGCAAGGTCCGCTACATCAACGGCAACAAGGACCATCCGGTCAATCGCGGCGTGCTCTGCGGAAAGGGCAGCGCCGGCATCATGCAGCACTACAGTCCGGCCCGGTTGAAGAAGCCATTGCTGCGTACAGGTCCGCGCGGCTCGGGAGAATTCCGTGAAATCGAGTGGGAGGAAGCGTTCTCCATCGCCACGGAGCGGCTTTCGACAATCCGCCGGACCGACCCGAAGAAACTCGCCTTCTTCACCGGGCGCGACCAGTCGCAATCGCTGACCGGCTGGTGGGCGAGCCAGTTCGGCACACCGAATTTCGCCGCCCATGGCGGCTTCTGCTCGGTCAACATGGCGGCCGGCGGCCTCTACACGATCGGCGGCTCGTTCTGGGAGTTCGGCGAACCCGACTGGGACAACACCAAATACTTCATGCTGTTCGGCGTTACCGAGGACCATGATTCCAATCCGATCAAGATCGGCCTCGGCAAGCTCAAGGCGCGCGGCGCCAAGGTGGTCTCGATCAATCCGTGCCGCACCGGCTATAATGCCATCGCCGATGACTGGGTCGGCATCCGGCCCGGCACGGACGGCCTGTTCGTGTTTGCCCTCATCCATGAACTGCTGAACGCCGGCCGCGTCGACCTCGATTATTTGCTGCGTTACACCAACGCCCATGTCCTCGTCATCCAGCAGCCGGGTGCGGCCGACGACGGACTGTTCGCGCGCGACGGTGAGGGAAATCTTCTGGCCTGGGACAGAGTGGCGAAGACGCAAGTCAACGCCACCGATGCCGATGCAAAACCGGCGCTGACCGGCAGCTTCATGATCGATGGTCGCCGCTGCATGCCGGTCTTCCAGCTGATCGCCAACCGCTATCTGCACGTGAGCTATTCTCCCGATGCGGTCGCCGAACGCTGCGGCGTTCCTGCCGACACCATCCGCCGGATCGCTGCCGAATTGGCACATGTCGCTTTCGAGCAAGCAATCGAACTGCCGATAGCGTGGACCGACTGGGCCGGCCGCCGCCACGAGACGATCAAGGGGCGGCCTGTGTCGATGCACGCGATGCGCGGCATCTCAGCCCATTCGAACGGTTTTCACACCTGCCGCGCCATCCATCTGCTGCAGGTGCTGCTCGGCACGGTGGACGTGCCGGGCGGGTTTCGCTTCAAGCCGCCCTATCCTCGTTCGACGCCGCCAGGTCCGAAGCCGGCTGGCAAGGACGTCAGACCGATGACGCCGCTCCAGGGCATGCCGCTCGGTTTCGTCTGCGGGCCGGACGATCTGCTGGTCGATGACGCCGGCACGCCGATCCGTATCGACAAGGCCTATTCCTGGGACGCGCCGCTCGCCGCGCACGGGCTCATGCACACGGTGATCCGCAATGCCTGGGCCGGCGATCCCTACAGGATCGACACGCTGATGATGTACATGTCCAACATGGCCTGGAACTCGTCGATGAACACCGTCGAGACGATGGCGATGCTGGCCGACAGCGACGAGGCCGGAAACTACAAGATCCCCTTCATCATCTATTCCGACGCCTATTATTCCGAGACCGTGCCGTTCGCCGATCTCGTGCTGCCGGACACGACCTATCTCGAAAGGCACGATTGCATCAGCCTGCTCGACCGGCCGATCAGCCATGCCGACGGGCCGGGCGATGCCATCCGCCATCCCGTGGTCGAACCGGATCGCGATGTCAGGCCATTCCAGACGGTGCTGATCGAGCTCGGCGCGCGGCTCGGCCTGCCCGGTTTCGTCGACGACGACGGCGCGGCCAAATACCGCGACTATGCCGATTACATCGTCAATCATGAGCGCACGCCGGGCATCGGCCCGCTCGCCGGTTGGCGCGGCAAGGACGGAACCTCGATCGGCAAGGGCAAGGCCAATCCTGATCAGCTTCAGCGCTACATCGACAATGGCGGCTTCTGGCATCACGAGTTCACTGACGACCAGCGCTACTACAAGATGGCCAACCGCTCCTATCTCGACTTCGCCGAGAACATGGGCTTCATCCCGAAAGCCGAGCCGATCAACTTCCAGCTTTATTCGGAACCGATCCAGCGGTTTCGCCTCGCCGCGCGCGGCCATGGGCGGGTGCTGCCGCCGGAGGGGGGGCGGAGCCGCATCGAGACTTATATGGACCCGCTGCCGTTCTGGTATGCGCCCTTCGAGGAAGCCGCTGTCGACACGCAGATCTATCCGCTGCATGCGCTGACGCAGCGGCCGATGCACATGTATCATTCCTGGGGATCGCAGAACGCCTGGCTGCGGCAGATCACCAGCCAGAACCGGTTGTTCGTGCACCACCAGACCGCCGCCGGGCTCGAGCTTGTCGATGACGACTGGGTGTGGATCGAGAGCATCAACGGCAAGGTCAAGGGGCAGATCAAGCTGGTCGACGGCGTCAACGCGAATACGGTGTGGACCTGGAATGCCATCGGCAAACGGCGCGGCAGTTGGGGGCTGAAGGACAATGCTGCCGAATCCAATCGCGGCTTCCTGCTCAACCATATCATCGGCGACCAGACCTCTGCCGATGCCAATGGCAAGCGCTATTCGAATTCGGACCCGGTCACCGGCCAGGCGGCATGGTTCGATCTCAGGGTGCGCATCGTGAAATGCGCGGCTGAAGAAGCCGGCTTCACGGAGCCGCAGTTCGAACGGTTCCAGCAGCCGCCGCGTTTCGAGCCTTCGCCGGACAAGCTCAGTTTTGGCGCCGAGTTCCGCATGAAAAGAGAAGCCGCCGAATGACCTGCCTTCCCGCCCATACCGACAGGAGGCTCGGCCTGGTCATCGACCTCGACACCTGTGTCGGCTGCCAGGCCTGCGTCACCGCCTGCAAGGAATGGAACACCGGCGGCCACATGGCACCGCTGACCGACGTCGATCCCTATGGCGGCAATGTCGACGGTGTCTGGTTCAATCGCGTGCACAGCTATGAGCACACGACCGAGATGGGCGGCCGCACAGTCAATTTCCCACGCTCCTGCCTGCATTGCGAGACGCCGGCCTGCGTCACCGTGTGCCCGACTGGCGCCTCCTACAAACGGGCCTCCGACGGCATCGTGCTGGTCGACGAGGACAAATGCATCGGCTGCAAATTGTGCAGCTGGGCCTGCCCCTATGGGGCGCGCGAATTCGACGCGGATGTCGGGGTGATGAAGAAATGCACGCTGTGCGTCGACCGCATCTACAACGACAATCTGGCCGAGGAAGACCGCGTGCCGGCCTGCGTCGCCGCCTGCCCGACCAGTGCCCGGCACTTCGGCGACCTCGGCGATCCAACCTCGGCGGTGTCGCTATTGGTGGCCGAGCGCGGCGGCGTCGACCTCATGCCTGAGATGGGCTATCACCCGACCAACAAGTACCTGCCGCCGCGCGCGAATACCGCGCGCGCCGCATCGGTTCCGGCACCAGCACTCGAGCCGGTGCGGACCGAAGGCGGTTTCCTCGGCTGGGTCGACCGCATGCTTTCGAACTGACATCCATGCATCCAGCTTTCTCGGTCGTCTTCTTCACCACCGCCACGGGCGCCGGCTATGGCCTGCTCGCGTTGCTTGGCGTGCTCGGAGGGGTCGGCGCGATCCTGGCTGATTTCTGGCTCGGGCTCATCAGCATGGGGCTGGCGCTCGGCCTGATCGCCGCCGGCCTGTTGTCCTCGACCGGTCATCTCGGCCGGCCGGAGCGGGCATGGCGCGCCTTCTCGCAATGGCGCAGCTCCTGGCTGTCGCGCGAAGGCGTTGCGTCGGTCGTCACCTTTGTCCCGGCCGGGCTGTTCGGCATAGGCTGGGTGCTGCTCGGCCGCACGGATGGCTGGGTGGTCATCGCCGGATTGCTGGCGGCCGTCGGCGCGGTCGTCACCGTCTGCACCACCGGCATGATCTATGCGTCGCTGAAGCCGATCGCCCAGTGGCACAGCCGCTATACCTTGCCGGGCTACCTTATCTTTTCGGCAATGACCGGCAGCGTGCTTCTGAACGCGCTGCTGCAGGGCTTTGCCGTCGGCTCGAACATCCTTCTGGCGGTTTGCCTGCTGCTGAGCTTGCTTGGCTGGGGCTGGAAGCTGGCGACCTGGCGGCACAATGACCGATTGGAAATCCCGACCACCGCCAACACCGCGACGGGCTTGGCCGGGGGCACGGTGCGGTCGCTGGAATGGCCACACACCGAGGAAAACTATCTGCTCAAGGAAATGGGCTTTCGCATCGCGCGCAAGCACACCGCGAAACTGCGCCGGATCACGCAATTGCTGGCTTTCGCCTTGCCTGTCCTGCTGCTTGCCATTGTGTTCGCCCTGCCTTGGCCGGTTGCGGCGGTACTGTCGGTGCTAGCGGCGGCGGCCCAGTTCGCCGGGATGCTGGTCGAGCGCTGGCTGTTCTTCGCCGAAGCAAAGCACACGGTTGCGCTCTATTATGGCCGGTAGGGAACGCCAACATGCCATCGCAGTTGCTGGATGTCAGCTAGTGTTGTCGTAAGTTGTGGCTCGGAAGAATGTGTCGTAGTTCTTGGAACCGTATCTTCCGGATTGGCATAGCAGGCGATGATCCTCACCCCCTTCAATTTAGCATCGCATCTCGCACGAGGGGTTTGCGTTGCGGGCATTTTGGTTTTTGCTTCCCACGATTTAATAGCAGGCGCGCTCGAAGCCGACGCCGCCTTTGAAGCAAAGAATTATACAGAAGCGTACAAAGAATGGACGGCCCTCGCCCAAGAAGGCGATGTCACTGCGCAATTTAATGTCGGATTTCTGTATTCCAGGGGGCTTGGTGTGCTTCAGGATTATTCCAAGGCTGCCGAATGGTGGAGTAAGGCGGCGGATCAGGACATGGCAGTGGCCGAGTTGAATCTCGGACTTTTATACTCCTGGGGTAAAGGCGTTCAGCAGGATGATTC
The DNA here is from genome assembly GCF_007830515.1 of Mesorhizobium tianshanense. GTDB lineage: Bacteria > Pseudomonadota > Alphaproteobacteria > Rhizobiales > Rhizobiaceae > Mesorhizobium > Mesorhizobium tianshanense. The sequence goes on along the minus strand of NZ_VLKT01000007.1, from coordinate 81,028 downwards.
CAAAGCGGCAGAGCTATGGCGCAGGGCGGCGGTCCAAGGTCTGTCTGAAGCTCAGCAATATCTTGGATATACGTATTTCTCTGGGAAGGGAGTACCCAAAAGTGGCGCCGATGCGATTCTTTGGTCAGCCAGAGCAGCGGAGCAGGGTAACGCTGATGCGCAGATTAATTTGGCTGCTGCTTACCTGACCGGTGAGGCTGTAGATAAAAATCCCAAGCTAGCCTTTTATTGGTACGAAAAGGCTGCACAACTGAACAACGGCAAGGCCCAATTCAACTTGGGATTGATGTATCTCAAAGGCGTTGGCGTTGAGGAGAATACTGACCTCGCCATCCAATGGCTAAAACGCTCGGCAGCGCAGGGATACCATGGCGCGGAAGAAGCGCTTGCACGCGTTCAAGCTGCACTTAAGAAAACTTGAGCTTCACCGAAAACCTGACGACGACCTCAGCCCGGCCTGAGCATCGAGCCGGAAATAGCGAAGATGCGCTCGGCGCCCAGCATATAGGCCATCAGGCTCTCGCGGCGGAATAGGCCGGCATAGGCGCGGTCGAGCACGTTGAGCGAGCCGGTATAGGCGCCGAAGGCCGGCATGATCATGCGGCCACCGTCGCCGGCAAAGCAGCGCCGCCGCACCGAGCGGCCGCGTTGCACGATGCGGGCACAAGGATGCAAATGGCCTGCGATCTCGCCTTCAACCCTGATCTTCGACGGCTCATGCCGGAACAGCAGCGAGCCGATGGCGAGTTCGCGCACGGTGTAGCCAGGCAGGTCGGCGGGCGCCTCCGGATCGTGGTTGCCGGCGACCCAGAACCAGTCGCGGCCGGCCATCAACGCCACCAGGCGCTCGCGGAAACTTTGATGCATGCGCTGGGCGCCGCCACCGTCGTGAAAGCTATCGCCCAGGCTGATAACGATCGCGGGTTGGTAGTCGGCGATCACCGCCTGCAGCCTGAGCAAGGTCGCGCCCGTATCATAGGGCGGGATCAGCGTACCACGACGAGCAAGCGACGAGCCTTTTTCCAGGTGCAGGTCCGATACCGCCAGAAGCCGAAGCTCAGGAAAATAGAGCACGCCGCGCGGGTCGCCGACCGCGCGCTCGCCAGCGATGCCGACCATGTCGGCCTCGGCGATCAGCGATACGCGCGCCAGCGAAAAGTTCATCCCCCTCGTCACTCCCAATTGGTCATCCTCGGCCCATGGCCTCCTCGACCAGATCAGCCGCTTCCATCAGCAGCGTCTCGTTGGCGGCACCGTTCACCGATTCCTTGCCGATCTCCAGCATGATCGGCACGGCGAGCGGCGAAATCTGCTCAAGGTGCTTATGCACGATTCGACCGCGGACACGCGAGAGCATCTCGGCAAGTCTGCTGACATCAAGCAGGCCGGCCGCGGCATCCGTCCGCGTCGCCTGCAGCAGGATATGGTCAGGCTCGTGACTGCGCAGCACATCGTAGATCAGATCGGCCGAGACCGTCACTTGCCGCCCGCTCTTCTCCTGCCCTGGGAAGCGCTTCTCGATCAGTCCTGCGATTACCGCGCAGGTGCGGAAGGTGCGCTTCAGCATCCAGCTGTCGTTCAGCCAGGCTTCTAGATCGTCGCCCAGCATGTCCTCGTCGAACAAGGCAGCCAGCGAGGGCTTCCGGGCCTTGAACAGCGACGCCATGTCGTCCAGCGCCCAGACGGCCAGTGAGTAATCGGTGGCGACAAAGCCGAGCGGCCGCGCACCCACCCGCTCCAGCCGCCGCGTCAAAAGCATACCGAGCGTCTGGTGCGCCAGCCGTCCTTCGAATGGATAGGCGACCATGTAGTGCCGGTTGCCGCGTGGAAAGGTCTCGACCAGCAGGTCGCCGCGCTTCGGCAGCACCGACTTTTCTTTCTGCAATCTCAGCCAGTCGGCCACCTGTTCGGGCAGCGCCTGCCAGCGATTGGAATCGGCCAGCATTCCGCGCACCTGGTCGGCGAGATAGGTCGACAGCGGGAATTTGCCACCGGCATAGGACGGCACGATGATGTTGGCGCCGGCACCATTGGAGACGACGCACTCGTTCTCCCGGATACCCTCGAAACGAAGAACTTTGCCGGCAAATAAAAAACTGTCGCCGGGGCGCAGCGTCTCGGCGAAATACTCCTCGATCTTGCCGAGCACCGGGCCACCCCGCCCGGCAAGGCCACGCCCTTGCCTGACATAGCGCACGTTCAGCTCCGGCATTTCCACGATGGTGCCGACATTCAGCCGGTACTGCTGGGCGATGCGCGGGTGCGAGACGCGCCACATCCCGTCATTCGTCTTTCGAATACGAGCGTAGCGCTCATAACTCTTGAGCGCGTAGCCGCCGGTTGCGACGAAGTCGACGACACGGTCGAAGGTGCCGCGTTCCAATCTGGCATAGGGCGCGGCACTCCGCACTTCCTCGAACAGAAGGTCGGCGTCGAACGGTGCCGCGCAGGCGCTGCCTAGTACGTGCTGCGACAGCACGTCGAGCGCGCCATCGATCAGCGGCGGCGTGTCCTGCGCCCCGAGATAGTTGGCGTCGAGCGCCGCTCGGCATTCCAGCACCTCGAAGCGGTTGGCGGGGATCAGGATCGCCTTGGATGGCTCGTCCATGCGGTGGTTGGCGCGGCCGATGCGCTGCGCCAGCCGGCTTGCGCCTTTCGGCGCGCCGACGTGCACGACTAAGTCGACGTCGCCCCAGTCGATGCCGAGATCGAGCGTCGAGGTGGCGACAATGGCGCGCAGCGCATTCTCGCCCATCGCCTTTTCCACCCGCCGGCGCTGGCCGACATCGAGCGAACCGTGATGCAAGGCGATCGGCAGTGAGTCCTCGTTTGCCCGCCACAGTTCCTGGAACAGCAGCTCTGCCTGGCTGCGGGTGTTGACGAACAGGAGCGTCGTGCGATGGCGCTTGATCGCCTCGTAGATTTCGGGAATGGCGTAGCGAGCCGAGTGTCCGGACCACGGCACGTGCTGTTCCGAGTCGAGGATGGAGATGTCGGGTTTGGCACCGCCGGCGACAGTGATCAGACTGGCCATAGCGGGCTTTGTTGAGATTTCGGGTGGATTCTGGCCGAGCAGCCAGCGGCGCAATTCGTCGGGCTCGGCGACCGTCGCCGACAGGCCTATCGTCTGCAGATCTGGCACGAAGCTGCGTAACCGGGCCAGCCCAAGCGCCAGGAGATGTCCGCGCTTCGAGGTCACCAGCGAGTGCAACTCATCGAGCACGACATAGCGCATATCCTCGAAGAAACGCCTGGCGTCGGGTGCCGCGATCAGCAGCGCCAGTTGCTCGGGCGTGGTCAGGAGGATGTCGGGCGGCACCAGCTTTTGCCGCTGGCGTTTATGCGCGGGCGTGTCGCCGGTGCGCGTCTCGATGGTAACAGGCAGGCCGATCTCTTCCACCGGCTTGCCGAGATTGCGCTCGATGTCGACGGCCAGCGCCTTCAGCGGCGAGATGTAGAGTGTGTGGATGCCGCGATGCGCCTGCCCCGGCCTTCTCCTTGGCCGGCCTGCCAGCTCGGTCAACGAGGGCAAGAACCCGGCCAGCGTCTTGCCGGCGCCGGTCGGCGCGATCAGCAAGACCGACTGCCTGTCTTGGACGGTCGCCAGCAATTCGACCTGATGGGCGCGCGGCGACCAGCCTCTTTCCGCGAACCATTTGACGAATGGCTCGGGCAAGTGCACGGCGGCATTCTGTTCGGTAAGGCGCGGCTGCTCTGTCACGCGCCAGAGGTAGCGCGACGGCACGCAATCGCCAAGAAGAATCGGAACAAAAGGTGATCGAGCGCCTTCCTTCTCCCTTGAAGAAGGACCGCTCTCGCGCTACGGCCGCCGAAACCCCGTCGGCCCGCCATAGAGATAGCCGATGCGGGCGACGGCTTCCTTGAGCCCCTCACGCGACACCAGCATGGTGTGGCCGTTGGCGTGGATCATGGTCTTTGCGTCGGTCATGATCGCGACATGGCCTTTCCAGAACACCAAGTCGCCACGCCGCAACCCGACCAATTCCGGCCCCGGGTCGAGCGGCTCACCGATGGTCGTCGCCTGCATGTCGGTATCGCGCAGCACTTGCCTGCCGGCCATGCGCATCGCCAGTTGCACGAGACCGGAACAATCGATGCCGAAACCGGAAGTGCCGCCCCACAGATAGGGTGTGCCGAGGAACGTCTCCGCGACCGTGACATAGTCAGGGGCAGCCTCGGCGATAGACCTCAAATGGCCCGATATGAGCGCCTCGCCGGACGACAGCAACGCATAATGCGTGCCGCGTGTTTCGGCGGCGTTCGTCACCGTCACCGCGGATCCCATCGACAGTTGCCCACTCACCGGGAACCGCAAATCCGGTCCGGGATAGAGGAAGGTGCGCGGCACCGAGACGATGTGGGTCGGCGCATGGTCCCGTCCGCCCAACGCGGTGTCAGCGACATAGCCGACATAGCCGTCGCCCTCGGCCTGGATCCAGGCCCAGCCTTCCGCGTCCTCGAAGACGAGGACGTCGTCGCCGAACAGGGCTTGCGTGTTGACGCCGGCATCCGGGCGCGGCGCCTTGCGGACATCGGCGATGAAAGCGGCGATACGCGCTGGCCGGCCGGCGACGAAGCGGTCGGCGGCGACCTCGCCTTTCAACCTGGCGTCAGCGAGATCGGAACGGAAGGCGTGAAGGCGGGCATCCCTGGCGGTCAAATCGGCAACTCGTTCAGAAGGGCGGTTCGGTCAGATGGGCAATTCCTGGGCTTTGGCGATGATAACATCGCCGAAGCGCTCGACAAAGAGCGCGCCCTCGACGGTACGCTTGATCAGCACGTTGCGCTTGTCGAGTTCGTCGCGATGACGCGACACCAGCTTCAGCGCTCCCATCGTGTCGAGCGCGCGTGTGATCACCGGCTTGGTGACATTGAGCCGGGCGGCGAGCCCGCGCACCGTATGCGGCGGCGGGTCGAGATAGATGGTGAACAGGATCGCCGTCTGGCGCATGGTGAGGTCCGGCGCGTCGTCGCGCACCTGGGACAGCATCACCTGCTGCCACAGTCGCAAAGCCTGGCTCGGGCGCATCGAAATCGACATCCGGCCAGCATGACGGCAAATTGTTTCGGTTCCGTTTCAGTCCTGAGCCTGTCGTGGTGCCTCGGAACTTCAGGCGTAGCGGTTCGAGATGACCCGCTCCAATGTCCGGATGCCTTGCGCCTCGCCACCAGCCAGTCCATGCGGACGATCGGACGGGTTCCAGGCGAAGATGTCGAAATGTGCCCAGGCGGCGGTCTTCTCGACGAATCGCTTCAGGAACAGCGCTGCAGTAATCGAGCCGGCAAACCCGTCCGACGTGACGTTGTTGATGTCGGCGATCTTGGAGGACAGTTTTGCGTCATAGGGCCGCCATAGCGGCATGCGCCACAGCGGGTCCTCAATCGCGGCGGAAGCCGCAGTCAGATCGGACGCCAACGCTTCGTCGCCGGTGTAGAAAGGCGGCAGGTCGGGGCCGAGCGCGACGCGAGCAGCCCCCGTCAAGGTCGCCATGTCGATCAGCAGTTGCGGCTCGTCGTCATCGGCGAGCGCCAAGGCATCCGCCAGCACCAGCCGACCCTCGGCGTCGGTGTTGCCGATCTCGACGGTGATGCCCTTGCGGCTCACCAGCACGTCGCCGGGCCGGAAGGCGTTGCCGGCAATCGAATTCTCGACTGCCGGGATCAGCACACGCAGCCGGACCTTCAGCCCGGCGGCCATGATCATGGAAGCGAGGCCCAGGACGTTGGCGGCGCCGCCCATGTCCTTCTTCATCAAAAGCATGCCCGAGGACGGCTTGATGTCGAGACCGCCCGTGTCGAAGCAGACGCCCTTGCCGACCAGCGTCACTTTCGGGGCGTTCTTCGGCCCCCATGTCATGTCGACCAGACGCGGCGCGCCGACCGATGCGCGGCCGACCGCATGGATCATCGGGAAATTCTTCTTGAGCAGATCGTCGCCCCTGGTCACCGACATTTCGGCCTTGTGCTTTTTGGCCACGGTCCGCACTGCCTTCTCCAGCTCGTCCGGTCCCATGTCGCTGGTCGGCGTGTTGATCAGATCGCGCGTCAGGAAGACGCCATCGGCGATGCTACGAACACGCGCCGCGCCGGCGCCGGACGGCAGCGAAAAACGTAGCGCCTTGCCGGGTTTCTTGCCGTAGCGGGTGAAAACATAGCCGCCGAGCGCCAGTGCGATGGCCGCGAGCTCCGGTTCGGCGGGCGCCGAGGCGAAATGCCAGTCGCCTTCCGGCAAGGCTCTCGCCAGCGCGCCGATAACAAGCGCGCCTTCGCTGTCGCCCATGCCAAACAGTGCCCCGGCAACCGCACCGTTTTCGCCAGGCACGACCAGCGTCCTGCCCGCCTCGCCGGAGAAGCCGTTGGCCCTGGCCCAGGCGAGCGTGGACGACGCCAAGCCTGCCGCCTCCAGTCTGTCCTTCGCCACCAGATGGACCGGCAGCGCGGTCTTCAGTTTTTTCTCGACGAGTTCGACAGGCATTCAGTGGTCTCCGGCATCCGAGTCGGCGTTTCTTAACTATCCGTTAGGGTTAACAGAATATTTCTGCGGGAGGGAAGATGGCCGTTCAATGGCTACGCCTACTGGAGGATCCGGTGCCGATGTCGATCAAACGCATGATGAACGCCAGGGGAAAGCAGCTGATCACCACGGCGTTCACGATGGCTCTCGCGGCCAGCGTTGCCGGCTGCGGGACCAGCAAGTTGACGACCGGCTCTATCTCTCGCACCAGCGGCAAGCCGCTGGAAACCATGTCGGCCGGCGAGTTGCACAACGCGACGATCGCGCTCGGTCAGTCCTATGCCAAGAATCCGAACGACAAGCGGATCGCGACAAACTATGCAGCGGCGCTGCAGATGGATGGCGACGCCGATCAGTCGCTCGCCGTGATGCGCAAGCTGGCGATCGCCCTGCCGAAGGACCGCGACGTGCTCGCCGCCTATGGCAAGGCGCTCGCCGCCAACGGCCAGTTCGAGCCGGCGCTCGACGCGGTGCGCCGCGCGCAGACGCCGGAATATCCCGACTGGAAGCTGGTGTCGGCGGAAGCCGCGATTCTCGACCAGCTCGGCCAGAAAGACGAAGCGCGCAAGAATTACCGCAAGGCGCTGGACCTCAAGCCGAACGAACCCTCGATCCTTTCCAATCTCGGCATGTCCTACCTGTTGGAAGGCGATCTGCGCACGGCAGAGACCTATATGCGCTCGGCCGCCCAGCAGCCGAATGCCGACAGCCGCGTCCGCCAGAACCTGGCGCTGATCGTCGGCCTGCAGGGCCGCTTCGACGAGGCCGAGAAGATCGCCTCGCAGGAGCTCTCGGCCGAACAGGCGCAGGCGAACGTGGCTTACCTTCGCCAAATGCTCGCCCAGCAGAACGCCTGGAGCCAGCTCAAGGACCAGGACAAGGCAAAGCCTGCCACCAACTGACCGCCCCACCCATTTCTCATTCGATATGCCGGAAATGCCAAAAGCCGCGCTGCATCAGCACCGCGGCTTTTGGCATTTATTGCCGCCTTGGCGAGGCTACTGGCTGCTGGAGCTCGACTGGTCGCCGAAGATGCCGCGCTGGCTCACCTGGATGCCTGCAGGCCCCAGAATGATGGCGAACAGCACGGGCAGGAAGAACAGGATCATCGGCACGGTGAGCTTCGGCGGCAAGGCCGCTGCTTTCTTCTCGGCGACGTTCATGCGCATGTCGCGGCTTTCGCCGGCAAGCACGCGCAGCGCGTGCGCCACCGGCGTGCCATAGCGCTCGGCCTGGACCAGCGCCTGCGACACCGACTTGACCGACTCCAGGCCGGTGCGGCTTGCAAGGTTCTCGTAAGCCTGTTTGCGTTCCTGCAAGTAGGAAAGTTCAGCATTGGTCAGGATGAATTCTTCCGCAAGTGCCACCGATTGCGAGCCGATCTCGTCCGCGACCTTACGAAACGCCGCCTCCACCGACATGCCGGATTCGACGCAGATCAGCATCAGATCGAGCGCGTCCGGCCACGCCATCTGGATCGACTGCTTGCGCTTGGTGGCGCGGTTGTTGACATAGAGCACCGGCGCGTAAAAACCCGCATAGGCGACAACGACGCAGACGAACAATTTGATGAGAGGCGGCTGCTCGGACAATCCTCCGAGCACGAACATATACATCGCGGCCAGCGCGAAGCCGACAAAGGGCAGGACAAGACGGAAGAAAAGGAACCGCGTCAGCGGATTCTGCCCGCGGAACCCCGCCACTTTGAGTTTCTGCAACGTGCCTTCATCGGCCAAGGCGCGCCTCAGGTCCAGCCGGTCGACAATATTGCGCATGCCTATCGACTGTTCCTCGCGCAGGCCCTTGCGGCGGCGATCGGCCTCGACGGCAAGCCGCGCACGCTGCTTGGCGCGCAGTTCGTCACGCTCCAGCGCCACGGATTTCATGCGCGCCTTGAGCTGGTTTCCGCCAAAGGCCGGCAGCAGCGTGAAGACGGTCGCAAACACCGCGATGGCGACCAGCAAGGCAATCAGGAATGCCGGATCCGTAAGGGTTTTGATGACTTGGTCGGTCATGCCATCTGAGTCCTAAACCTCGAAGTTCATCATCTTGCGCATCACCAGGATGCCGATCGACATCCAGACCGCTGAACAACCGAGGATCAGATTGCCGACGCTGGTGGTGAACAATGGCATGATGTAGTTCGGGCTTGTCAGGTAGACGAGAAAGGCGACGACGAAAGGCAAGGCGCCGATGATCACGGCGGACGCCTTCGCCTCCATGGACAGCGCCTGGACCTTGGCCTTCATTTTCTTGCGGTCGCGAAGCACGCGCGAAAGATTGCCCAGTGCCTCGGAAAGGTTGCCGCCGGCCTGTGACTGGATCTGGATGACGATGCCGAAGAAGCTCGCCTCCGTGCATGGCATCGTTTCGGCCATACGGAGGCTGGCGTCGGGGATCGACAGGCCCATCTGCTGCGAATCGACGATGCGGCGAAACTCGGTCTTGACCGGTTCGGGAGATTCGTTGGCGATCAGGCGGATGGCGTCGTTCAGCGGGAGGCCGGATTTGACAGCACGCACGATGATGTCGAGCGCGTTCGGAAATTCGTTCAGGAACGCCTTCACCCGGCGAGCACGGCAAAACGAGACGAACCAGCGTGGCAGGCCGAGGGCGCCGACCAGCAGAACACCCGGCAAGACAAGCGGCGGTGCGCCGATGAAATAGGCAAGAAATGTCAGGATAACGCCGCAAACGGCCGAGTAGAGATAGAAGCGCTCGAGCGAGACCTTCATGCCCGCCTGACGGATCTGGGCCTTCAGTGGCGGCTTCTTGACGACACGCTGGTTGGTTTTCTGCTTCTGTTCGAGCTCCTTCAGCGAATCCTGGACCGACTTGCGCCGCTTGGTGGCTTCCGCCACGCGATCACGCGAGGCCTTGACGACGGCACCATCCGTCTCTGCGGTCTTGATCGTCTCGAGCCGCCTGCCGACCTGCTTCTCGGTGCTGATCCGGTTGAACAGAAAAGCATAGGCGACCGCGCCGGCGCTGAAGCCGGCGAGCACTATGAATGCCAATACAGTGCCGTCAATTCCGAACATCGACCCTGGCCCCTACGCCTCAAAACGCATCAGTCAGCGCGTTTCTCCATCGCCTCAAGCGCATTGGCGAGGCGCTGTTCCTCACCGTAATAGCGGGCGCGCTCCCAGAAATGCGGGCGACCAATGCCTGTCGACACGTGCTCGCCCAGCAGCCTGCCGTTCGCGTCCTCACCTTTTATGTTGTAGAGGACGATGTCCTGCGTGATGACGACGTCGCCCTCCATTCCGATCACCTCGGTGATGTGGGTGATGCGCCGCGATCCGTCGCGCAGGCGTGCTGCCTGGATGATCACGTCCACGGAACCGACCACGATTTCACGCACGGTTCTTTGCGGCAGCGTATAGCCGCCCATCGCGATCATCGATTCGATGCGGTTCAGGCATTCGCGCGGGCTGTTCGAGTGGATCGTGCCCATCGAGCCGTCATGGCCGGTGTTCATCGCCTGCAGAAGATCGAACACTTCAGGTCCGCGCACTTCACCGACGATGATGCGCTCGGGCCGCATGCGCAGGCAGTTCTTGACCAGATCGCGCATGGTCACCTCGCCTTCGCCCTCGAGGTTGGGCGGGCGGGTTTCCAGACGCACGACATGCGGCTGTTGCAATTGCAGCTCGGCCGAGTCCTCGCAGGTGATGACGCGTTCCTCGCGGTCGATATAGTTGGTCAGACAATTGAGCAGCGTCGTCTTGCCCGAGCCGGTACCGCCTGAAATGACGATGTTGCAACGGACGCGGCTGATGATCTTGAGAATCTCGGCGCCTTGCGGCGAAATGGCGCCGAACTTGACCAGCTGATCGAGCGTCAGCTTGTCCTTCTTGAACTTGCGGATGGTGAGCGCGGTGCCGTCGATGGCGAGTGGCGGCGCGATGACGTTGACGCGGGAACCATCGGGAAGGCGTGCGTCGCAGATCGGGCTCGATTCATCGACGCGGCGGCCAACCTGGCTGACGATGCGCTGACAGATGTTGAGGAGCTGCTGATTGTCGCGGAAACGAATGCCGGTCGGCTCGACCTTGCCGTTGACCTCGATGTAGACGTTCTTGGAACCGTTGACCATGATGTCGGCGATCTCGTCGCGGGCGAGCAACGGCTCCAGCGGCCCGTAACCCAGCACGTCATTGCAGATATCCTCGAGCAGTTCTTCCTGCTCGGCGATCGACATCGCGAAATTCTTGATCGCAATGATGTCGTTGACGATATCGCGGATCTCCTCGCGTGCGCTTTCGGGGTCGAGCTTGGCAAGCTGCGACAGGTCGATCGTATCGATCAACGCAGAGAAGACCTGGCTCTTGGTGTCGTAGTAGGTTTCGCTCTTTTCACGCTGGAGCTTTTTCGGCTCCGGCGCCAATGGCGGCGGCTCGACCGCACGGCGCACGGGCGGCGGCGCAGCAAACGCGCCAATCGTGCCGGATGGCGGCGGCGCGGGCTTGGCAAGGACCGCCGTTGTTTCCGCGGGGTTTGCCGCCGGCGCGGCAGGCGCGGGTGCTGGCTGACGGAATTCCGGGTTGAACCGGCTGCTGTCGTCGCCGCCTCTTTTACCAAACATGATCGACTACCAATTCCGCTACGGAAGCATCACTTCTTGTTGCGCGAGAGCTTGCCAAGGAGATTGCCGAGGCTCGCCTTCTTTTTTACCTTGATTTCGCTGCGTCCGGTCAGCACGTGCGCAATCTCGTTGATCGTGCCGACGATCGGGTTCTTGGCATCCATTTCGCCGAGCATGCGTCCGTTGTTGGCGGCATTTCCAAACAGTAGCGGCTCGAAGGGAATGACCGACATCGGTGACAGGCCGAGCGAGTCGGCGAAGTCGGATGACGTAATCTCCGGGCGCTTTGGCACGCCGGCCTGATTGATGATCAGCTTCGGCGGCGGATCATTCGGGCGAAGCCGTTTGAACATGTCGACCAGATTCTTGGTGTTGCGTAGATTGGCCAGTTCCGGCGTCGCCGTGATCACGATCTCGTCGGCCTTGACCAGCGTGTTCTTGGTCCAGCCTGTCCAGATGTGCGGGACATCGAGCACCAGAAGCGGCACACTGCGCTGGGCCATGTCGATAAGCTGCGTGAAGGCATCGGGATCGAAATCGTAGACGCGGTCGAGCGTTGAGGGCGCCGCAAGCAGCGACAGGTGCTCGGCGCACTGGGCAAGCAGCCGATCGAGATAGACCTCGTCGACGCGTTCCGGTGAGAAGACGGCCTCGGCAATGCCTTGCGCCGGATCCTGATCGAAATTGATGTTGGCCGTTCCGAAAGCCAGGTCGAGATCGGCGACAACCACTTCGGACTTGAACAGGGACGACATCGCCCAGGCCACATTGTGGGCAATGGTCGAGGAGCCGACACCACCCTTGGCGCCGATGAAAGCGATCGAGCGGCCGATCGGCTCGGCTTCCGGATCAACGAAAATCGACGATATCACGCTGACGATGTCGGCCATCGACACCGGCGCGATGACATATTCGGAAATGCCGGAACGGATGAGTTCGCGGTAAAGGCCGACATCGTTGTAGTGGCCGACGACCACGACCTTCGAGGTCGGATCGCAATATTCGGAGAGCTGCATGAGCTGCTCCAGCAATTGCGTCGGCTCGCTGCGCGATTCCAGCAGGATCAGGTTCGGTGTCGGTGCCGATTGATAGAACTCGATGGCGGTGGCGATGCCGCCCATATGGACTTTCAGATGGGCCTTGGCCATGCGGCGATCCTCGCCGGCGCGCTCGACCGGATTGGCAACGCCCTCGGTCTCGCAAAATGCCTGAATCGAAATGCGCGGAACCGGCCGCAACGCCTGCATGGCGGCGATATCCTGCTGCGAGATTTCGCCGCCATCCACCCCTGTATCGTAGGCAAGATTGCTCATCGTCATTTCTTTCCGTGACTTGTTCGGCTCAAGCTCAATAATCCACTTCCGAATTACCGAGGAACTCGTCCGAAATGCCTCTCTGGCGGTAGACGTCGATCACCTCGCCTCGATTTTCCGCGTCGATGTCGGATTGCTTGCGCGGCCCGATCAGATCGGCTGGATTGGCCATCTGGGCGGCAAGATTGTTCTGATAAGAGCAGCCGAAATCGGCATAATGCTTGTTTTCCGACGTCTGAAGCAGATCTTCGGGCCAGCGCCCGCATCTATCGGTCTGGGCCTTCACCGAGACATAGGCGACGCGGATCGGCGCGGACGCTTCGGCCGAAGCCGATTGGTAGGTGGTCATGACGATCCGGTTCCGGCTGATGCCGCTGGCAATCGCCAGCCTGGCAAAATCGCGACCGGCCGCAGTCGCGGCGATCTCGTTGGCCGAACCGCTCGGGATCGAGATCGTCAGGGTCGGAGCGGCGCTCTTGTCATACCCGTCCAGGAAGCCCAGAAGCGTCTCGCGCTGAAATCGGGTCATGCCGCGATCGCCGGCGCCTACCGGAAGGTCGATCTTCTCGTTTTTCTCCGCAATCACGATCGGATGGTTGGTGCGATAGTCGTCCGGAACAGCGCCGACGGTGATGCTGTCCCGCTTGGCGCAGCCCGCCAGCAATGCCGCGACCGCAACCGCCAGGACCGGAATGGCCGGCCGATAGATCCGCGAACGGACGGGCGGCATCGCTGCGGTGATCGTCCTTGCCTTCAACGCTGACTGCGACATGTCGCTTCCCCGCTTACTTGTAGATGAAGCCGACAACGCCGTGGTAACGGCCGTTGGGCTTATCGGTCTGCATGGTGCCGTAGACGCGATTGACACGGCCAAGGAATATGCCGGCGCCATCGCTAGCGGCGTTGAAATTGTCGTCCGGCTTGGCAAGAGCGTTGCGCGCCACCGGCTTCACCAGGTAGGGCGTGATGATGATGACAAGCTCGGTCTCGTTGCGGACGAAGTCCCTGCTGCGGAACAGCGTGCCAAGCACTGGGATCTTGGTCAGCCCGGGCAAGCCGTTGACGGCTTGCCTGAGATCGTCGCGGACTAGGCCGGCGATCATCATTGAGCCGCCGGATGGCAGCTCCACTGTCGTGTCGGCCAAGCGTTTACGGAGCGACAAGGCGTTCATACCAGGGCTTGTTACGCCGTTGGAAAAAGACACGGATCCCTCGGTCGTGGGCTCGGAAACCGAGGTCCTGACCTTTAAGCTGATACGGCCGGGAGACAACACCACCGGTTGAAATTCCAAGCCGATGCCGTATTCGATCGTTTCGACCGAATAGGTCCTCTGGCCGGTCTGGTTGTCGTCGGATACATTCGACGTCACGCCGCTTACCAAATTGTATTCACCGCCGACCTTGAAGGTTGCCTTCTCGCCGGATACGGCAGTCAACGTCGGCTCGGCCAGCGTTTTCATGACGCCGGACTGTTCCATGGCGTTGATGTACGCCTGCAGCGTCGATGTGCCGATACTGAGGCCTGAATTCGACAGCGGCTTGCCCAAGCCTGTGAAATTGTCACTGATCGCGCTCCAGCTGATGCCGTTGCTGCTGCCGTCGCCAATCATGTTGACGCCGAGCTGCTTCATCACCGAGCGGCTGACTTCCGCGACCGTCACCTTCAGCGTCACCTGGTCGTCGCCGATGATCTGCAGCAGGTTGACGATCTTGCTGACGCGACGCTCGGAATCGGGATTGTCGATGTCGACACCGGCTTCGGCCGAACCGCCGGAGGCGGTCTGCGAATATTGTCCCGTGGTCGCTTCACCGCCGGACACGAAGATGGTCGCCAGATCGACCGCACGCTTGGCATCCAGGGGCGTGTCGACGGTTCCGGTCAGGACGACGTTGTCGTTCAGCAATTCGACCTTGATGGTCGATGACGGGATGAAGCGTCTGATATAATCTTCCAGTCCGGCGACGTCGCGTTCGACTGCCAGATCCAGGCTGACGATCTGTTCGCCATTGGGGCCGAAGACGAAGATGTTGGTGTCGCCTACTGCCTTTCCGAACAGATAGATGCGCCTGGCGGTGCGGGTCACCGCATCGGCGACCGCCGGGTTGGCGACGAGAATATCGTAGGCATCGCTCGGCAGGTCGATGACAACCGATTTGTTGAGACCGAGCTTGACGCGCTGGGTGGCGGTCGAGGCCGACACCTGGGCATTCTTGCCTGCTGCGTTCGCCTCGACGAGGCCATGCGCATTCATTCCAAGCAGAAAAAGCCCGATTGTCGTAGCCAGGGTGACCGGCAGTCTAGCGTTTAGTCTCATTGCCTTGCCCCCACTTCGGAAACTTCGCCTGACTTGATCAATCGCACGGTTCCGCGCCGTCCGTTGCCGGAAACCAGATAGTCGGCCTCGCCCAGATTCTCCTCCTGGGTGTCGCTGATCGACCGCAGCGCCAATGTCAGGCGATCGGCCATCTGCTGGGCGACGGTGATGATCTCCGCCTGCTGCGGTGTCAGTTCCAGCGTAGCGGTCTGGCCAACCCTGGTCCTCTTGCCTTCCTCGTCCTCTTGGATGGTCTGGTCGATTGCCAGGACGCGAATGTTCTTGAGGATGGTTTCTGTCGTAAAACCGCTGCCGCCGTTCCCGGCATCGGATCTGCGGGTCATGATCACGTCGACGAAATCGTTGGGGAGAATGAAGCCGCCAGCCGAAGTGTCGGCCGATACGGCTGTGGCGACAGCCCGCATGCCGGAGGGCAGTATCGACGACATGAAGCTCTGTCCCTCGCCGATCAGCTTGGAGCGCCGTAGCGGCTCACCGGCATACATCGCCACACGGGCGACGCCGCCCTTCAGCTTCTCCAGCGCTTCGGGCTCCGCGGCGCGGGTGATGAAATTCGCATTGATGCCGTCGGCCGGCCAGGACTGCCATGTGATGTTGTTCTCGAGCGGACTGCCCATCGGAACGTCGCCGGACAGGACAAGCACGTCCTGCAGCGCGATTGCCGGCGCCTGGGGGCCGGAATCGACGATTTGGGGCGGCGGCGCCGCCACCATGTTCTTAGCAACATATCCTGCGCCACCCGCCGCGGCCACCGCCACGCTCAGAATGATCAGTCGGGATGCTGGCATTTGTCCGAACCTCGCCTTGGCAAACCACGTAGCCAAGTCGGACCTTGCAGCGGCAATCGTCAAAACAAGGTTAATTTAATACTTACGATCGTGATTAATTTAAGGTTTACATAAATTGGAGCGACCCGGCCGGCGTATAAAAAAGGCGGCCAAGCCGCCTGTTTTGCAACGCCAACTCCAAGTGCGGAAGGTTGGTCTGACGAGGGAAGGGGTGGCCGCTGGAATTAGGCCGCCAGCCTTGCGATTGCCCACGCCATCAACGGCGAATTCGGAAAGGTAATCAGCCCGCCAATGCCAAGCGCGATGCCATAGGGAACGCCGGTCCTCTCGTCGGCGAAGTGGCGTAAGAACGGATTGTGGCCTGTAATGGCTGCAAGCGGCGATTTCCGATAGACAAGAATGGCGAGCGTCAGCAGGCCGCCGATGAATGTCGAGACGACCAGATATTGAATGAGATGGATATCGAGCCCCATCCAGAGGGCGGTGGCGGCCAGCAGTTTGGCGTCGCCGCCTCCCATGCCGCCGAGCGCGAACAGACCGAACGTCACGGCGAGAACCAGGCCGCCAGCGGCGAAATGCCCGCCATAGGTTGCCCAGTCCATCCCCGTCAACGGCGCGACCAGGGCAAAGACAGCCACAAGCAGCACCGGCACGCGATTGACGATCGTCATCGACAGCATGTCGGAGATCGCGGCAAAAAGCATGCAGAACGGAAAGACGACGAAGATCAGGGCTTCAAGCATGGGCGCGGCGCCTGTGGTCGAACTGTACCTGGTCCCAGCCTAGGCATGTTCGATTAACGATTGATGAGGCCGAAATTTCAAAATCGCGCGGTACGATTGGATAAGGGCCGCCAACGCGGCGGCCCTTGTCCGGAAAACAACTGAACGTCGTTGTCTATTACGGGGTGGCGGCGGGCGTCGTGCCGGCGCCATCCAGCGTATCGGCAATATTGTCGAACTTGGCATTAAGGCTATTGCCCAGCGCGCCGGCGCCGACCATGATGGCGAGTGCGATGAGGGCGGCGATCAGACCATATTCGATGGCGGTCGCGCCGGATTCGTCCTTCACAAAACGTGCAATGAGATTAGACATTCGAGAGCTCCTACTCCACGTGTTACAGCAATTCCGTCAACTTCTCTTGGCGGCTGATCGGATGCTGCCAATCTATCGAGAAGCTCTTTCGATCGGCTTAATAAACAGCCTTACCGATTCCTTTCCCACTTCGAAGGCATTGCGTGGTTAACCGTAAACTAAGTGACGCCCAGAGCCCCGGCAGGCGTGTCAAAGGCCGCGGAAAGCACAATTTGGCGATTCGAGAAACGGGTGTCCCGCTCCAGGCGATCACGATGCCGATCCCGACGTCATCATCGATCCCATCCGCTTAACCGTTGGTTCACCAATCTCGTTCATGTTCCGTTGAGCAGTTTGCCGCCGTGGAGCGCTTCGATGACTGGGCCGAAATCGTCATTTCCGATTGCCGCGCTTCTTGCCGCCGCAACCTTCGTCGCGCCGGCCATGGCTGGCGCCGGCATCGAGGTCACGATGAACCAGGCGAAGATCGTCAAATTATCGCGCGCCGCCGACACGATCGTCGTCGGCAATCCGGCAATCGCCGACGCGTCCGTGCAGGATGCTTCGACGATCGTGCTGACGGGCAAGGGCTTTGGCGTCACCAACCTCGTCGTCCTCGATCAGGAGGGCCAGCCGATCGTCGACGAGCAGATCACCGTCGTGCGGCAGGACGCGTCGTCGGTGCGCATCTATCGACGTGCCGAAATACAGACCATGTCCTGCACGCCTTATTGCGAGAGTTCGTATAAAAGCGATGCGGAGAAGGCCTCCGAGGCCGAGATGAGCGCCGGCCGGTAGGCGACCGGGCCGTCTCGCTCGCCAAAATGACGCTTCGGTTATCGGCCGATTAAAACCTTCCCGTCGAATTTAACGATCATCCAAACCGCACTTCAATGGGTTTCCGCTAATGTTTCCTCCGACACCTCTTCAGGATCGGTAGAGACGGGACATGAGCAAAGCAGGACGAGCTAGCCTTTCCGCGCGATTCCTTGGCGACCGGCGCGGCAGCACGGCTTTGGAATTCGCGATGCTTGCGGTGCCGTTTGCGCTTCTCGTCTTTGCCATCCTGGAGAGCTGCATTTCATTTGCCGGTCAGGAGGTGATGGCCAATATCACCGACGACGTCGCGCGCCAGCTGCGGACGGGCCAGATAAGGCAGGCCGACATGACCGAGGCCACGCTGAAGACCATGATCTGCAGCCGGCTGGAGATCATGGTCGCCAAGGACTGCCCCGGATTGGAGGTGGATTTGCGCGAATATCCGACCTTTGCCGATGCGGCCAAGGCGGGCTTCAAGATACAGGACCGCGAAATCGTGCTGACGGGCACGAACCCCGCGACTTTTACGGTATCCCCAGGATTGGCTGAATCAATAAACATGCTGCGGGTTTTTTACAAATGGCCTGTCATGACCGATTTCATGGCCAAGTCGATCGCCAATCTGAAAGACGGCAAGACACTGCATTTCGCATCCGTGACCTGGCAGAACGAGCCATTCGACAACTGAAACCGCGCCGTTGCGTGAGTGGGAAAAGGACGAGGGCATGGTTCGTGCGGGGGCACATGGGGGGATCGCCGGGATTTGCACGAAAGCAATCCGGTTCTACCGCGATCGCCGCGGTGTCGCGGCCGTTGAGTTTGCCTTCATCGTGCCTGTGCTGCTGATCATGTACTTCATGACCATGGAAGCCTCGCAAGCCATCGAGACCAGCAAGAAGGTCAGCCGCGTCGGCAGCATGGTGGCGGATCTCGTCACACAGCGGCAGACCGTCGAGGCGGCCGAACTCGATGCGATGATGCAGATCGGCAACTCCACCCTTCAGCCCTACAATCGATCAACCCCGGAAATCACCATCACCGCGATAGAGATCACCAACGAAACGACGCCGAAGGTGCTGGTCGTATGGTCACGCAAGATGGTCGGCGGTGTTTTTAGCGCCGGCGCCGCCAAGGACTCCGTCACCACGGTTCCACCGGCGCTCAAGATCAAGGGCACCTTTCTCGTTCGCGTTGAAAGCAATCTCTCCTACGAGCCTATCATCACCTGGTCGGCAGACAGCGCAAACCGGCTCGGATTGAGCTCTGCCTTCGCCCACATCTCGATGGGCGAAACCTATTATCTCAGGCCCCGCAGGAACCCGACGATTCCCTGCGGCTCCTGCTGAAACGACCGTTTCCAGGCCCCGATCGCCATTGCTATCGACCGTTGCCTGACACAAAACGCACCATGGCCGCCGCCATCGCGTAATCCTTTGGGCCGGCAACGGCGAAGCCGCCGGAATGTTTCGATTCCAGAAGATCGTAGACATCCGGCGCCATCGATTTGAGATTGGTGAGGAATACGGTGAGCCGACGCTTGGCCTCGGGGTCGAGGTCGCTGCGGACGGCATGGGGACCATATCGCAGCAGGCCGGACGTCCACACGACCTGAAGCGCTGCTTTCGAAAGCCCCGCTACTTCCAGCCTGGCCACCGTGCCGCCCGGCACTGCAGGCTGGCCGTCGGCCACCGCCGGCACCCAGCCGAACATGGCATCGGCCTCGCCGTCGACCAGCATCGTTTCAGCCGCCGCAGCCGAACTGGCGTGCGTCAGAAATGACGCGTTCTCAGCGACCTTGACGCCTTCGGCGGCCAACCCGGCAAGCGGCAATAGAGAACCGCCGACGCTGTCGGGAGGCGCCATGGCGACCCGATGTCCTTCCATCGCGGCCAGATCGGGGACCTTGCCGTCCCGCGTCAGCAAAACGGAGCGGATGCCGATCGCGCCGTCGGAATCGACAGGCGCCACAAGAGGCTCGACGCAGTCGCAGCGTTCGGAGGCGGTGGCGTAGGCCATCGCCGAATAGACCGCATAGTCGACGCGGGCATCGGCCTGCGCCTCGATCAGCGCCGCGTAATCGCGGGCAACGACAAACTCCACCTTCATGCCGAGCGCCTTGGTGTAGGCATCAGTCAACAGCGCCAGACCCGGAACGGTGCCGCCGGCGCCGGGATCGGCGACGATGCCGGCACGAAACGTGCCGATGTCATCCCGCCAATCGGCACGTGCCGGGTTTGACCAGGACGCGCCCAGTATCGTCATGACGGCTGCAGAGGCCTTCAAGGCACGCGCCATGTGAATCCCGTCGGTTTTTTCGTCGATCCGTGCACGCACAGGCATTTCGCCACATCTCAACTATCGCGCCAAGCCGCCTGGTTCCGAATTGCCAATGGCGGCGCAGATCCCTATGTCTGGGCGGACAGACAATAATAACGAATCCCTGCAATGGCGCGCGCCTTCCTTTTCGTTCTCGATTCCTTCGGCATCGGCGGCGCGGCCGACGCCGAGCGCTATGGCGACGCCGGTTCCAACACGTTCGGACACATCGTCAAAGCCTGCGCGGAAGGGCGCGCGGATCGCGCGGGGCTGCGCAAAGGGCCGCTCTTCGTACCCAACATGCTCTCGCTCGGTCTGGGCCGCGCGGCGAAAACCGCGACGGGATTTATCTTCGGCGACGGCGCCAAGGCCCAGCTCGCCTCCGCCTTCCATGGCGCGGCGCAGGAGATTTCGAGCGGCAAGGACACGCCATCGGGCCATTGGGAAATCGCCGCCCTGCCAGTCCGATTCGACTGGGGCTATTTCCCGGACACGGTTCCCGCCTTTCCGGCCGAACTGTCTGAAGCGATCATCCGCGAAGGAGGGATGCCGGGCATTCTCGGCAATTGCCATGCCCCGGGTACCGAGATCATCGAGCGGTTCGGCGAGGAGCATATCCGCACCGGCAAGCCGATCTGCTACACTTCGGTCGACTCCGTCCTGCAGATCGCCGCGCATGAAGTTCACTTCGGCCTGGAACGGCTCTATGAATTCTGCAAGGTGGTGCGCAGGCTGGTCGATCCGCTGAATATCGGACGAGTGATCGCACGGCCTTTCATTGGGGAAACCGCCGCCAGCTTCGAACGGACGCACAACCGCCGGGACTATTCGGTGCCGCCGCCGGAGCCGACCCTGCTCGACCGGCTGACGGCGCGCGGCAGCCGCGTCATCGCGGTCGGCAAGATCGGCGACATCTTCGCCCATCGCGGCATTTCGGAGGTGCGCAAGGCCGCTGGCAACATGGCGATGTTCGACAAGGCGCTGGGCGCGATGAACGACGCGGGCGACGGCGATCTCGTCTTCGCCAATTTCGTCGATTTCGACACCGAGTTCGGCCACCGCCGCGACGTTGCCGGCTATGCCGCCGCGCTGGAGGCTTTCGATCGGCGGCTGCCGGAGGCGCTTGCGCAGCTGAGGCAGGGCGATCTTCTCATCCTCACGGCCGACCATGGCAACGATCCGACCTGGCACGGCACCGATCATACGCGCGAACGCATTCCGGTGATCGGCACGGGCCCGGGTTTTGGCGGCGATATCGGGCTCCGTGCGACGTTCGCCGACATCGGTGAAACCGTCGCCGAACACCTTGGGCTGGTACGTGGCCGCCACGGCACTTCCTTCTATGCGACGATAGGCGGCCATGCCTGAGTTGCCTGAGGTCGAAACGGTCCGGCGCGGCCTGCAGCCGGTCCTGGAAGGCGCTCGCATCACCCGCGTCGAGGCACGCCGGCCCGACCTGCGTTTTCCGTTCCCCGAAAAATTCTTGGAGAGGCTGACCGGCAAGACGATTACGGCGCTCGGTCGCCGGGCAAAATACCTGACGATGCACCTGGAAGGCGGCCCGGTGCTGATCTGCCATCTCGGCATGTCGGGCTCGTTCCGCATCGAGACGTCCGATGGCGGCGAAATGCCCGACAGCAGCGAAATGTTGGGCGAGTTTTATCACGAGCGCTCGAAAAGTGCGGTGCATGATCATGTCGTCTTCGATGTCGTCTCTCCCGAAGGCGCCCGATCCCGCGTGATCTTCAACGACCCGCGCCGTTTCGGATTCATGCTGTTTTCGGAAGGGGCGCCCGACACGCATCCGATGCTGGCAGGACTGGGCGTCGAGCCGACAGGCAACACGTTGGACGGCGGGCTGCTCGCCTCGCTGTTGAAAGGCCGGAAGTCGCCGCTGAAGGCAGCACTTCTCGACCAGCGGCTGATCGCCGGGCTCGGCAATATCTATGTGTCGGAAGCCCTGTGGCGGGCCGGCTTGTCGCCGTTGCGCGAGGCGGGCACAGTCGCAAAGCCTGGAAAGAAGGCCAAGCAGCAGAGCGACGCCTTGGCCGAAGCAATCCGCTCGGTGATCGCCGATGCGATCGCCGCTGGCGGATCGTCGCTGCGCGACTATATGCAGACCGACGGGTCCCTGGGTTATTTCCAGCATTCCTTCGCGGTCTATGATCGCGAGGGCGAACCCTGCTCCAAGCCCGGCTGCGGCGGCCAGATAGAGCGCATCGTGCAAAGCGGGCGTTCCACATTCTATTGCCGGACCTGCCAATTGTAAGTTAGGTGCCAGATATGAGCCAGGTGCCGGCTGCAAGCAGATGACCGAGCGAGGAGATACAGTCATGGCCTATGAAACGATCATCGTGGAGACCCGCGGCAAGGTCGGGCTGATCACGCTGAACCGGCCGAAGGCGCTCAACGCGCTGAACTCGCAGGTCCTGGCGGAAGTGGTCGCGGCCGTGAACGGCTTCTGCGCGGATGCCGGCATCGGCGCGATGGTCATCACCGGCTCCGAAAAAGCCTTCGCGGCGGGCGCGGACATCAAGGAAATGCAGGCGATCTCCTTTGTCGACGCCTATGTCCAGGACTTCTTTGTCGGCTGGGAAGAGTTCACCCGGACGCGCAAGCCTGTTATCGCGGCGGTGGCCGGCTATGCGCTCGGCGGCGGCTGCGAACTGGCGATGATGTGCGATTTCATCATCGCCGCCGACAACGCCAAGTTCGGCCAGCCCGAGATCACGCTCGGCGTCATGCCGGGCATGGGCGGATCACAGCGTCTGACCCGTTTCGTCGGCAAGTCGAAGGCGATGGACATGTGCCTGACCGGGCGGATGATGGATGCTGCAGAGGCCGAGCGTTCCGGCCTGGTGTCGCGCGTCGTGCCTGCCGGCGAGCTGCTCGAGGAAGCGCTGAAGGCGGCGGCCAAGATAGCCGATTTTTCGCTGCCGTCGGTGATGATGGCGAAAGAGGCCGTCAACCGCGCCTATGAAACGACACTGGCCGAAGGGCTGTGGTTCGAACGCCGGCTGTTTCACTCGCTGTTTGCGCTCGACGACCAGAAGGAAGGCATGGCGGCCTTTGCCGAGAAGCGGAAGCCGAATTTCACGAACCGGTAGATCGTGAGGGCGGCGGCCGGAGGCGAGCGACAGCAGCAGCCAAAAAGAAGCCGAAGCAGCGTTGACGCGCCGGAAAAGCTGAACTATAAGCCGCACCAACCGAGGCGGCCCTGTGGCTGCCCGTTTGTTTTTTGCGCCCTGCGGCATCCCGCAAGCGCCCACCAGATCAGAAGAGAGGCATCATGGCCAATACCTCCTCGGCCAAAAAGGCAACGCGCAAGATCGCCCGCCGCACGGCGATCAACAAGAATCGCCGCTCGCGCGTACGGACTTATGTCCGCCAGGTTGAAGAGGCGCTCGCCTCGGGCGACAAGGCTGCCGCGCAGGCTGCTTTCAAGGTGGCGGAGCCGGAGTTGATGCGCGCCGCGACCAAGGGCGTGATACATAAGAATACAGCGTCCCGGAAGGTGTCGCGCCTGGCCCAGCGACTCAAGGTGCTGTCGGCCTGATATCCCTTTCCTGAACTGGTCTTCTTCAAGCCCGGCCGCTAACGCCGGGTTTTTTCGTTTGCCGGCAAGTACTTAAAAAGAAAGCCCGCGAATGACACTCGGCATGGATTTCAAAGTCCGAAATGCTTTGCCGGCATATACATGCCCGCTGATATTCGCAGCCGCTGAACGCGCCCACGGCGAAAACATCGCCTGTCAAAAATTTCCATTATTTTTCAATAACTTATAGATAGTCATCCACAACTTGTTCACATCGTGCGCAAGGGATGGGGGACAAGTGGCTGTCAAGAAAATTATTTCAGAAAATTTCGCGCGGTGTGGCCTTTTTCACATTCGCCGGAAAAGGGTTTGAATCACAATGGCTTTGTCAAAATACGCCCGTGCAACGCAGGCTTCGAACCGGTCTGGGGTAACCACATTCCTTAAAAATCCGTTAGTCGTGGCCTTGCCCTATCCACAACGATTTCGCTAATGTCGGTCTATCGAGAGGGACGGGCCGTTGGCCCTTAACCCAGCCTGAATCGGCCAGCTCAAAATGGCAGAATTCACGACGTGGATCATTTCCGCGCCGGGTTTGGTTTGTCTTTCGATACGGTAGGGGATTGGCGTAACTGTAAATGGCAGGTCAATGACGCACCGGCGTTTTCGCCGGACGGAATTGTATTGCCCTGACATGACCCAAACGGGCTGGCTCTGAGGAGCCGGCGCCGGTTCCCGACAACGAGGCGACATCATCTGCCGGCGGCGGCGATGGTGTCGCAGCGAAGACACGGTCGCCGGAAACATGGATGCAGGAGGCGCATTCCCGGCGGAAAACAGGTACAAAAGGACAAGGAACTCGATCATGCAGAGCGGCATCGAAAGGGAGCTTACGGGCGACCTCCCATTTCCTGGAACCTTAACCGGAGGGGACGCTATATTGGCTTCCAGCGACGCGGAACAGAAGTTCGACCGGGTCAAGGCCCAGTTGAAGGCGCGTCTGGGAACCGAGGTCTATTCGAGCTGGTTCGGACGCATGAAGGTCGCCGAGGCGTCCCGTGGCATTGTCCGCATCTCGGTGCCCACCGCCTTCCTGCGCTCATGGATCAACGGTCACTATCTCGACCTCATCGCCGAGTTGTGGAAACACGAGGATCCCGAAATCCTCAAGGTCGAGATCGTCGTGCGCACCGCTACCCGCCCGGGGCGCAACAGCGTCGAGCCCGAAGTGGCCCCGGCACGCAAGATGACCAGGCAAGCGCAAACGGCACTGGCCGCGGGCACAGCAGGTCCCGGCAGGGTGGAGCGGGTACCAGCACCTCGCCCGGGAATGCCAGCAGAGACCGAGTTCAGGCACAATGTGCTCGGTTCGCCGCTTGACCCGCGCTACACGTTCGGCTCCTTCATCGAGGGACCGTCGAACCGGGTCGCCTTCGCCGCCGCCAAAGCGGTTGCCGAATCGCAGTCGAGCGCGGTGCGCTTCAACCCGCTCTTTCTTCACGCGACCGTGGGACTGGGCAAGACGCACCTGTTGCAGGCGATCGCAGCGGAATCGCTAAAGCAGAACCCGAAGTCGCGCGTCGTCTATCTCACGGCCGAATATTTCATGTGGCGGTTCGCCACCGCGATCCGCGACAACAACGCGCTGACGCTGAAAGAACAGCTGCGCGACATCGACCTGCTTATCATCGACGACATGCAGTTCCTGCAAGGCAAGTCGATCCAGCATGAATTCTGCCATCTGATCAATATGCTGCTCGACAGCGCCAAGCAGGTGGTGGTCGCCGCCGACCGGCCGCCATCGGAACTGGAATCGCTGGAGCCCCGCGTCCGCTCGCGCCTCAACGGCGGCGTCGCGCTCGAAATGTCGGCGCCAGATTTCGCCATGCGCATTGGCATGCTCAAGCTGCGCCTTGCCACGGCCAAGGCCGACGATGCGTCGCTCGACATCTCGGAGGACATCCTCAACCACGTCGCCCGCACGGTGACCGGCAGCGGGCGCGAACTTGAAGGCGCATTCAACCAGCTTCTGTTCCGCCAGTCGTTCGAACCGCAGATCACCATTGACCGCATCGACGAGATCCTCGGCCACATCTATCGTTCGGGCGAGCCGAAGCGGGTGCGTATCGAGGACATCCAGCGCATCGTCGCGCGCCACTACAATGTGTCGAAGACAGAACTTCTATCCAACCGGCGCACGCGCACCATCGTCAAGCCGCGGCAGGTCGCCATGTACCTGTCGAAGGTGATGACGCCGCGCTCCCTGCCGGAGATCGGACGGCGTTTCGGTGGCCGCGACCACACGACGGTGCTGCATGCCGTGCGCAAGATCGAGGATCTTTCGGGCGTCGACAACACGCTGGCACAGGAGCTCGAATTGCTGAGAAGACTGATCAACGATCAGGCCTGATCGGCCCGAAAAACGAAAGCGCGTCGCGTTTGGATGGCTCATGCGAGGTGCTTGAATCCTTGTTTTTATGCATGTCGTTGTTCCAAAACCGCTGCGCACGTTTGGGCGACAAGCATTGGCTTGCGGACTTCGCCAGCTTTATCCCCAGAAAGCCCGCGTAACCGGCCCGAACCGGTGGCGCGGGCTTGCGCTTGCAGGGTTTTTCCTATCAGTTTATGCAGATTCTGAGCCTGTTCAGACCTTTCGCGGGGCGCCGCTTGCCGGAGACCCGCTCATTCATTCAAGCGAGCCTGTTTCGTCATGCGTGTTATCCTGGAACGGTCAAATCTCCTGAAGTCGCTGAACCATGTTCATCGCGTGGTCGAGCGGCGCAACACCATACCGATCCTGTCGAACGTGCTGCTGAGCGCCGAGGGCGCCACGCTCGAGATGAAGGCGACCGACCTCGATCTGGAGGTGACCGAAGCCACGCCGGCCAAGGTCGAGCGCGGCGGGGCGACGACGGTTCCCGCGCATCTGCTATACGATATCGTGCGCAAGCTCGCCGACGGCGCGGAGGTCATGCTGAAGACCGACGAGGACGGCAATGCCATGACGGTGACCTCGGGCCGCTCGAGTTTCCGTCTCCAATGCCTGCCGCAATCCGATTTCCCGGAGCTTTCGGCCGGATCGTTCTCGCATATCTTCCGGCTCGATTCGGTTGCGCTGAAGGGCCTGATCGAGAAGACCCAATTCGCCATCTCCACCGAAGAGACGCGCTACTACCTGAACGGCATCTATCTGCACACGCATGACGCCGACGGCAAGCTGAAGCTGCGCTCGGTAGCGACCGACGGCCATCGGCTGGCGCGCGCCGAGATCGACGCGCCGGCAGGG
Organism: Mesorhizobium tianshanense; assembly: GCF_007830515.1. Lineage (GTDB taxonomy): Bacteria > Pseudomonadota > Alphaproteobacteria > Rhizobiales > Rhizobiaceae > Mesorhizobium > Mesorhizobium tianshanense. The sequence goes on along the minus strand of NZ_VLKT01000007.1, from coordinate 54,438 downwards.
TCCGAAGGCATGCCGGGCATCATCATTCCGCGCAAGACGGTCAGCGAGCTGCAAAAGCTTGTCGACGACCCGGACGTCGCCGTGACCACCGAATTGTCCGACACCAAGATCCGCTTCACCATCGGCAGCGTCATTTTGACATCGAAGCTGATCGACGGCACCTTCCCGGACTATCAGCGGGTCATCCCCACCGGCAACGACAAGAGGCTGGTCATCGATCGCCAGAGTTTCGCCGCCGCCGTCGACCGCGTCTCGACCATTTCCTCCGAACGCGGCCGCGCGGTGAAGCTTTCGATTGGAGAAGGCCAGGTCACGCTTGCGGTCAACAATCCGGATTCGGGCAGCGCCACCGAGGAACTGGCCGCGGACTATTCGTCCGACCCGATCGAAATCGGCTTCAACGCCAAATATCTGCTCGACGTCGCCGCCCAGTTGACCGGCACGGAGGCAAGATTCATGCTGGCGGATGCCGGTTCGCCAACGCTGATCCACGACATGACCGACGAAACCACGCTCTATGTGCTGATGCCGATGCGGGTGTAAGCCCAAACGAGGTCATCTTGCTGTCATGATCGGAGTTGCGAAGCAGTCTGAGCACGACCAGCAGACTCATATAAGTAAGCTGTCACTTACGAATTTCCGCAATTACGCAAAACTGTCGATCGACCTCGATCCCGGCGCAGTGGTTTTTTCCGGCGACAATGGCGCCGGAAAAACCAATTTGCTGGAAGCGATTTCCTTGCTGACACCGGGGCGCGGCCTGCGCCGGGCACCCTATGCCGACGTGGCGCGTGAAGGCGGCGACGGCGGCTTCGCCCTCCATGCCAGGCTCGATGGGCCGGACGGCCCGGTCGAGATCGGTACCGGCATCGCAGGCGGCGACGCCGCCGGCGAGGGCGGCCGGCGGGTGCGGATCAATGGAGCGGCGGCGCGCTCGGCGGAGGACATGCTGGAATGGCTGCGCGTCGTCTGGCTGACACCGGCGATGGATGCATTGTTCACCGGGCCGGCCGCAGACCGCCGGCGCTTTCTCGACCGGCTGGTCCTGGCGATCGATCCCGATCACGGTCAGCGCGCGCTCGACTACGAGAAAGCGATGCGCGGCCGCAATCGGCTGCTCGCCGAAGGCTCGCGCGACGGCGGCTGGTTCGATGCGATCGAGACGCAAATGGCCGAAACCGGCGTGGCGATTGCCGCGGCGCGTGCCGAACTGGTGCGCCTGCTCGCCGCCATGATTGACAGGCTGCCAAGCGCCGGTCCGTTTCCGCAGGCCGACATCGGCCTGTCGGGCACTTTGGAAAGCGAAGTCGGCACCGCCGCGGCTGTCGACGTCGAGGAGCAGTTCCGCCGCGCCTTAGCCGAAGGCCGTGATCGCGACCGCGCCGCCGGGCGCACGCTCGACGGCCCGCACCGTTCGGATCTCGTGGTGCAGCACCGGCCCAAGGCGATGCCGGCCGAGCTCTGTTCGACCGGCGAGCAGAAGGCGCTGCTGGTCGGCATGGTCCTGTCGCATGCCCGGCTGACCGGCGAGATGTCGGGCATGACGCCGATCCTGCTGCTCGACGAGATCGCCGCCCATCTCGACAGCGGCCGGCGTGCCGCACTGTTCTCGATCCTGGAAGAGCTGAACTGCCAGGCTTTCATGACCGGGACCGATGCGGCGCTGTTTTCCAGCCTGAAGGGACGCGCGCAGTTTCTGACCGTCGATCACGGCACGGTTGGGCCAACCATTTGAACTTTACGCATGTCGCTATCCCAAACCGCTGCGCACTTTTGGGCGACATGCATTGACCCCTGACAAGATTTTTGCGCCGCTGTAAGGTTGGCCATGACCGCCCTCACCGACGAAGAGCTCGAACGTTACGCCCGCCACATCGTGCTGCCCGAAATCGGCGGCGCCGGCCAGCAAAGACTGAAGCGCGCGCGGGTCCTGGTCATCGGTGCCGGCGGGCTGGGAGCGCCAGTGCTCGAATATCTCGCCGCCGCCGGCGTCGGCACGCTCGGCATCGTCGACGACGACAGCGTCTCGCTGTCGAATCTGCAAAGACAGGTGATCCATGGCACCGAAACCGTCGGCCTGGCGAAAACCGACAGTGCCAAAGCCACGATCGCCCGCATCAATCCCCATGTCGCCGTGGAACTGCACAATCTCAGGCTGACGGCGGACAACGCCCCTGCCCTCGTCGCCCGCTATGACATCGTTGTCGACGGCTCCGACAATTTCGAAACACGCTTTGCGGTGGCCGACGCCTGCGCCGCGGAAAAGCGGCCGCTGGTGCATGCCGCCGTCGGTCGCTTCGACGGCTCTGTTACCGTGCTGAAACCGTTCGAAACGGGCACGGACGGCAGTCCGAATCCAAGCTATCGCGATCTTTTTCCGGAACCACCGCCGCCCGGCCTGGTGCCATCCTGCGCTGTGGCTGGCGTGCTCGGCGTGCTGACCGGCGTCGTCGGCACGCTGCAGGCGATGGAGGCAATCAAGCTGATCGCCGGTATCGGCGAGCCGCTGGTCGGCCGGCTGCTGCTTTACGATGCGCTGGCGGCGCGCTTCGACACGATCCGCTACAAGAGAAACTAGATCTTGGACAGCTCGGTCTGCGTTGCACAGTTTCCGGCCGATTTCGACCGTTGGGACGAGGTGCTGGCGCTGATCATGCGCGCCTTCGCCTCCATGGACGGCGTCATCGATCCGCCATCCTCGGCGCATCGGCTCACCGTCGAAAGCCTCCGGGACAAGGCCCGGCAAGAGACGGGCTTTGCGGCGCAGAAGGACGGCAGGACCGTCGGCTGCATTTTTGTTCTGGAGCGGGCCAACGATTTCTGTGTCGGAAAGCTCGCGGTCGAACCGGGCTTTCAGGGACAGGGTATTGGCAGGCAGCTGATGCAAGCTGTCGAGGATCTCGCCCGCAGCCGCTGCAAGCCTGCGATCGAGCTTCAGACGCGGGTCGAACTGACCGGAAATCACGCGGCCTTTGCCCGCCTCGGCTTTCGCGAAACGGAACGGACGGCGCACGAGGGCTACGACCGTCCGACATCGATCACCATGCGCAATATGCTTTCGTAATCTTTCTCTAACTTAACGTCACGTCCGCAGCGGCAGTACGCGATCCGGCGGGCGGTGACCGTCAAAGAAGGCGCGGATGTTGATGATCACCTTCTCGCCCATGTCGATGCGGCCTTCCAGCGTCGCCGATCCCATATGCGGCAACAGCACGACCTTGCCCTTGGCGGCGAGCTTCAGCAATTTGCTGTTCAGTGCCGGCTCATGCTCGTAGACGTCGAGGCCGGCGCCGGCGATCTTGCCGTCCTGGATCAGCTTGACCAGAGAGTCCTCATCGATGATGTCGCCGCGAGCGGTGTTGACGATGTAAGCTGACGGTTGCAGAAGCGCCAGCCGCCGCGCCGAAAGCAGATGGAAGGTTGCCGGCGTCGACGGGCAGTTGACCGAGATGATGTCCATGCGGGCAAGCATCTGGTCGAGGCTTTCCCAGTAGGTCGCCTCCAGTTCATCCTCGACCGCCGGCAGCACGCGATGGCGGTTGTGGTAATGGATCGACAGGCCAAAAGCCTTGGCCCGCCGGGCGACAGCGGTGCCGATGCGGCCCATGCCGACAATGCCGAGGCGTTTGCCCCAGATACGCCGGCCGAGCATCCAGGTCGGCGACCAGCCGGCCCATTTCTTGTCGCCGGTCAGCACATTGGCGCCTTCCGCCAGCCGCCGCGGCACCGCCAGCATCAGCGCCATGGTCATGTCGGCCGTATCTTCGGTCAGCACGTTCGGCGTGTTGGTGACGGTGATTCCCCGCTTTGCCGCCGCCGCCACGTCGATCTTGTCGACGCCGTTGCCGAAATTGGCGATCAGCTTGAGATTGTCGCCGGCCTGGGCGATCAGCGCCGCGTCGATATGATCGGTTATGGTCGGCACCAGAACATCGGCTTCCTTGACCGCTGCGACCAACTCCGGCTGCGTCATCGGCCTGTCCTCGACATTCAGCCGGGCGTCGAACAGCTCGCGCATACGGGTCTCGACCGGATCGGGCAGCTTGCGCGTGATGACGACGAGGGGCCTTTTTCTGCCTGCCATTGTTTCCTCAAACCCGATCTCGTTGAGACCTCTTTAACCAAGACGGGCGAAACTGGAAGCCGGTCGCGGTGCCAGCTATCCATGTAACAAGAGGTTCCGCCGAAGACAAAGAAAAAGGGGCGCCAAAGGCCGATAGGCCGGCGCCGAAAGGAATGAAAGTGTCTGGTTTCGCGTCGCTCCGCCGGATATTCAGCGCAGCATTTCTCGGCGCTCTCCTCTACTCCCCGCTTGTGTCGGCACAGGGTGCGGCAGCACCGGCCCGGAGCGTCACGCTCGGACCAAGCGGCCTGCCGCTGCCGCGTTTCGTCAGCCTGAAGGCGGCCCGCGTCAACTCCCGCGTCGGACCAGGCGTCAACTATTCCGTCGACTGGATGTACATGAAACCCGGCCTGCCTATGGAAATCATCCAGGAATTCGACACCTGGCGTCGTGTACGCGATGCCGACGGCTCGGAGGGCTGGATCAACCAGTCGCTGCTTTCAGGTCGCCGCACGGCGATCGTGGCGCCCTGGCAGCGCGGCAAGGATGCCCGAATCAACCTTCTCGACGACCCGCAAAAGGATGCCAGCATCATCGCGCTCATCGAGCCAGGCGCCATGGGCACGATCAAGTCCTGTGACGGCCAGTGGTGCGAGATGACCTTCGACGGCCACACCGGCTGGCTCGCCCAGTCGCTTGTCTGGGGTGCCTATCCGGGGGAACGGGTCAAAAACTGACCCATTCTTATCGGTTCGGAATCATGGTCAAAGCGCGTTCACGCGACGCCTTTGAGTTCTTGTTTTTATGCATGTCGTTATCTCAAAACCGCTACGCACTTTTGGGCGACATGCACCGGCCGAGACGGTATCTTGCGGCCGCGTGAGGCGCCGGTCAACCGCAGCGTTTGGCGCGCAGCCTCACGACGATGTCGACATTGGCGATCTCCATGCCTTCCGGCGGCGCCGGCAGATTGGAAACCGTGACAGGACCGCTGGCAATATCGAAAATCCTGTTTTCGCCTTCTATGTAGAAGTGATGGTGATCGGAGGTGTTGGTGTCGAAATAGGTCTTCGATCCCTCGACGGCCAGGATGCGCAGAAGGCCCGCCTGGGTGAATTGGTGAAGGGCGTTGTAGACGGTGGCGAGCGACACCGGCACGCCGGCGGCGATCGCCTCCTCGTGCAGTTCCTCGGCCGACAGATGGCGGTCGCCCTTGGCGAAAAGCAGATCGGCCAGCGCAATGCGTTGACGCGTCGGCCTCAGACCAGCTTCGCGAACCCGCTTGTCCACAGCGACATTTTCCTTCCGGCAGCCCAGATCCATCTATCCGTCCAAGCTCACAGTTTCGCCCCAACATATGCCCAGAATGGCAAAAAACGAACATCGACCGAAACTAGACACTCCCCGACATATATTCTGTCGGCCGAATACGATCAATAGCGCGCATTGACCCAGGCAGACTGGCAGGTTAAGCGCAAACGCTGGTTTCCGGCCTGAAATAGATTGTGTTAGGAAACCAACGACAAGGGCGCCCTACCGCCCGGGAAGATTACGGGGACGAGATTGATGGCGGTTTCGAAATCCAGCTACGATTACGAGGAACTGCTTGCCTGCGCCCGCGGCGAGCTGTTCGGACCTGGAAACGCCCAGCTCCCCTATCCGCCGATGCTGATGTTCGACCGTATCACCGAGATCAGCGAGACGGGCGGAGCCTTCGACAAGGGCTTCATCCGTGCGGAATTCGACATCAAGCCAGACCTGTGGTTTTTCGCCTGCCATTTCATCGGCAATCCGATCATGCCGGGGTGCCTGGGTCTCGACGCCATGTGGCAGTTGACGGGATTCTACCTCGGCTGGCTAGGCGAGCCGGGCAAGGGAATGGCGCTGTCGACCGGCGAGGTCAAGTTCAAGGGCATGGTGACCCCATCGGTCAAGAAGGTGGAGTATGGCGTGGACTTCAAGCGCGTGATGCGCGGGCGGCTGGTGCTTGGCATCGCCGATGGCTGGCTGAAGGCGGACGGCGAACCCATATACGCAGCAACGGACCTCAAGGTGGGTCTGTCCAAGCAATCGGCCGCCGCCTGACCGGCGCCTCCACAGCGCCGCGAGTCCCTTGGGACGCGCAAAGGAAGCTGTAGAATTTCAATATGCGCATGATCCTTGTCCGACAGGTTTCGGGCTCATGCGCTGGAAGGAGTTGCGAATGAGACGGGTCGTAGTGACAGGCCTCGGCATCGTGTCGTCGATCGGCAACAATGCCAACGAGGTGCAGGCCTCGCTCCACGATGCCAAATCCGGCATCAGCTTCTCCGATTCCTTCGCCGAACACGGCTTCCGTTGCCATGTCTGGGGGGCGCCGACGCTCGACCCCTCCGCCATGGTCGATCGTCGCGCCATGCGCTTCCTGTCGCAGGGTGCGGCCTGGAACCATGTCGCCATGGACCAGGCGATCGCGGACGCCGGACTTGGCGAGAGCGACATCACCAATGAGCGCACCGGCATCGTCATGGGATCGGGCGGACCATCGACCCGAACCATCGTCGAGGCCGCCGAAATCACCCTCAAGAACGGCAGCCCCAAGCGCATCGGTCCGTTCGCGGTGCCGAAGGCGATGTCGTCGACCGCTTCGGCGACGCTCGCCACCTGGTTCAAGATCCACGGCGTCAATTACTCGATCTCTTCGGCCTGCTCGACCTCGGCGCATTGCATCGGCAATGGCTATGAACTGATCCAGTGGGGCAAGCAGGACATGGTCTTCGCCGGCGGTCATGAGGATCTCGACTGGACGATGTCGGACCTGTTCGACGCGATGGGCGCCATGTCTTCCAAGTTCAATGACAAGGCATCGGCCGCGTCGCGCGCCTATGACGTCGATCGCGACGGCTTCGTCATTGCCGGGGGCGCCGGCGTGCTGGTCCTGGAAGAGCTCGAGCACGCCAAGGCGCGCGGCGCCAAGATCTACGCCGAGATCGTCGGCTATGGCGCGACATCCGACGGCTACGACATGGTGGCGCCCTCGGGCGAAGGCGCGGTGCGCTGCATGCGACAGGCGCTGGCGACAGTCTCTTCGCCGGTCGACTACATCAACACGCACGGCACCTCGACGCCGGTCGGCGACTCCAGGGAAATGGGTGCTATCCGCGAGGTGTTTGGCGAGAAGATGCCTTTCATCACCTCGACGAAATCGCTGACCGGCCATTCGCTGGGTGCGGCCGGCGTGCAGGAATCGATCTACTCGATCCTGATGATGCAAGGCGGCTTCATCGGCGAGAGCGCCCATATCGAGCAGCTCGATCCGGAATTCGAAGGCATGCCGATCGTGCGAGAACGCATCGACGATGCCAGGATCGACACTGTTTTGTCCAATTCGTTCGGTTTCGGTGGCACCAACGCAACGCTGATTTTCCAGCGCTATTCCGCATAAGGATTGCCGACCATGGACGGATTGATGAAGGGCAAGCGCGGGCTTGTCATGGGTGTCGCCAACGATCATTCGATCGCCTGGGGCATCGCCCGGAAACTGTCCGAACATGGGGCGGAACTCGCCTTCACCTATCAGGGCGAAGCCTTCGGGCGCCGGGTCAAGCCGCTCGCCGACAAGCTCGGTGCTTCGCTGGTTGTCCCTTGCGACGTCGAGGACAGCGCATCGGTTGCCGCCACTTTCGAGACTTTGGGCGAGGCCTGGGGCGGACTGGACTTCATCGTCCATGCCATCGGCTTTTCCGACAAGCACGAGCTGAAGGGCCTTTACGCCGACACCAGCCGCGACAATTTCGTCCGCACCATGGTCATCTCCTGCTACTCCTTCACCGAGGTCGCCCGTCATGCCGCCACGCTGATGAAGGACAGCGGTTCGATGATCACGCTGACCTATGCGGGTTCCGTCCGCGTCATGCCGAACTACAACGTCATGGGCGTCGCCAAGGCCGGGCTGGAAGCCAGCGTCCGCTATCTCGCCAACGATTACGGCCCGCGCGGCATCAGGGTGAACGGCATATCGGCGGGACCGGTGCGGACATTGGCCGGCGCCGGGATTTCCGACGCTCGCCACATGTTTTCCTACCAGCAGCGCAACTCGCCGCTGCGCCGTACAGTGACCATCGACGAAGTCGGTGGTTCCGCGCTCTACCTCCTGTCCGACCTGTCGTCGGGCGTCACCGGCGAAATCCACTATGTCGATTCCGGCTACCACATCGTCTCGATGCCGACGCTCGACGAGTTGAAGCAGACCGACACCAGCCGGGACTAATTCGGCCGGCAGGATGCATTGGCGGGAAGTCCCGTGATTTGGGACTCCGCAATGCTGCGTCGCATCAATCCTTTCAGATGCGAGGCGCTTTAAGATCGAGAACGACGCCTAGCCAATCCGCACCGGCTCAGCGGCGCGCCGCGAAAACCTTGAACATGCCGTCGCGGGCGACCTCGGCGTGGCTGGAGAAGGCAGCCGCCAGCACCGGTTCGTAGGGAAGCTGGCGATTCGCCACCACGAACAGCCGCCCGCCCGGTTTCAGCGCCTTGGCCGCCGCCCGGATCATGCCGGCGCCGATCTCCGGCTCGGCGGCCCGGCTGCGATGGAAGGGCGGGTTCATGACGATTACGTCGTAGCGGCGCTCGACCGGCTCGCTCAAAAGATCGATCCAGAAGAAATTGGGCTCCGCCACTGTGTTGCCGATGTTGCCTTTCGCCGCCTCCAGCGCATCGAAATCGGCCTCGTAGAGATCGAGCGCCGATATGCCGGGTGAGCGGGCGGCGACCTCGGCCGCCACATAGCCCCAGCCGGCGCAGAAATCGGCAACGCTGCCACGCAGGTCGTTAGGCAGGTTGTCCACCAGCAATTTCGAACCCGCATCGATCTTGTCGAAAGAGAACATGCCTGGCGCGGTGCGGAAACGGCCCTCCACCAGAAGCTCCGGGTTGGCTGCGCGAAGCGCTGCCGCGGCCGCAGCATCGGCTGGCCGACGGAACCAGAAGGCGGTGCCGTGATGTTTCGGCAAATGGCCATCGAGTGGCACAAGCTCATCGATGCGTTTGCGCAGGCTGGCAATGCCATCGCCCTTGGCGCCGGCGACTACGATCAATCCGCCCGGCACCACGCGCTCCACCGCCTCAGCGATGCGCAGCTCGTTTTGCCCGCGATGCCGGCCGGCAAGCACCAGTGCCGCATCGAAACCTTCGCCCTCCAGGCGCGGCGTGACCGTGAAGCCCGACCCCTGCAGCGAGCGAAAATGCGGCCGGAAGCCTTGCACCAGATGCAGTGCTGCATCGAAGCCTTCGGGCAGGCGCAAACCCGGCACGGCACCCAGAAAGAGGACACGCTCGCCCTTGCGCGGCAAGGAAACAGCCTCGGCCTCGAAAGGATGGAACAGTGTCTTCAGCGGCTCGGCGGACATTCTTTAATCTCGAAATGCGGCTGGCTTGTCTTGAAAATGAAAACGGGCGCGACCTTCCGGCGCGCCCGCTTCTATGGTGTGGTCAGGCCGCTCAGGCGGCGTCTTCTTCGCCTTCGGCCTTCTTTTCGCGGGCGATTTCCCTGCCCGTCGCCTGGTCGACGACCTTCATCGACAGGCGGACCTTGCCGCGCTCGTCGAAGCCCATCAGCTTGACCCAGACCTTGTCGCCTTCCTTGACGACGTCGGAGGTCTTGGCGACGCGATCGTTGGCGAGCTGCGAGATGTGGACGAGGCCATCACGCGGACCGAAGAAATTGACGAAAGCACCGAAGTCGGCGGTCTTGACGACCGTTCCCTCGTAGATCTCGCCGACTTCCGGCTCGGCGACGATGGTGTGGATCCACTTCTTCGCCGCCTCGATCTCCTTGGCGTTGGACGAAGCGATCTTGACCGTGCCGTCATCCTCGATGTTGATCTTGGCGCCGGTCTTTTCGACGATCTCGCGGATGACCTTGCCGCCCGAGCCGATCACGTCGCGGATCTTGTCGGTCGGGATGTGCATGACCTCGATGCGCGGCGCGAATTCGCCGAGTTCGGCACGCGCGCCGGAGAGCGCATGACCCATTTCGCCGAGGATGTGCTGGCGACCATCCTTGGCCTGGTCCAGCGCGATCTTCATGATCTCCTCGGTGATGCCCTCGATCTTGATGTCCATCTGCAGCGAGGTGATGCCGTTGGCGGTGCCGGCAACCTTGAAGTCCATATCGCCGAGATGATCCTCGTCGCCGAGGATGTCGGAGAGCACAGCGAAGCGCTCGCCTTCCTTGATGAGACCCATGGCGATGCCGGCGACGGGCTTGGCCAGCGGCACGCCGGCATCCATCAGCGCCAGCGAGGTGCCGCAGACGGTCGCCATCGACGACGAGCCGTTGGACTCGGTGATCTCCGAGACGACGCGCAGCGTGTAGGGGAACTGGTCGGCGGTTGGCAGCATCGGGCGGATCGCGCGCCAGGCCAGCTTGCCGTGGCCGATTTCGCGGCGGCCGGGTGAACCCATGCGGCCGGTTTCACCGACAGAATAGGGAGGGAAGTTGTAGTGAAGGAGGAACTTCTCCTTGTACATGCCGGTCAGCGAATCGACATACTGCTCGTCCTCGCCGGTGCCGAGCGTGGCGACGACCAGCGCCTGAGTCTCGCCGCGGGTGAACAGCGCCGAACCATGGGTGCGCGGCAGGACGCCGACTTCGGAGACGATCTTGCGAACCGTCTTCAGGTCGCGGCCGTCGATGCGCGATCCGGTATCGAGGATGTTCCAGCGCACGATCTTGGCCTGGAGTTCCTTGAACACGGTGCCGACCTGCTCGGACGTGTACTTTGCTTCCTCGCCTTCGGCCGGCGCGAACGAAGCCTTGACCTTCGCCTTGACGGCGTCGACGGCGGCATAGCGCTTTTGCTTGTCGGTGATCTTGTAGGCATCGCGAAGTTCGCCTTCGACGATCTTCAGCATCTCGGCTTCAAGCGCCGAATAGTCCGGCGCGGTGAAATCGCGCGGGTCCTTGGCGGCAACCTCGGCCAGCTTGATGATCGCGTCGATCACCGGCTGGAAGCCGCGATGGCCGAACATGACGGCGCCGAGCATTAGATCCTCGCCGAGTTCCTTGGCTTCGGACTCGACCATCAGCACGGCGTCGGCGGTGCCGGCGACGACCAGGTCAAGCTTGGATTCCTGCATCTCGTCGACATGCGGATTGAGCACATATTCGCCGTTGATGTAACCGACGCGGGCGCCGCCGATCGGGCCCATGAACGGGACGCCGGATAGCGTCAAGGCCGCCGAGGTGGCGACGATCGAAAGGATGTCCGGATCGTTTTCGAGATCATGCTGGACGACGGTGACGACGATCTGCGTGTCGTTCTTGTAGCCTTCGGCAAAGAGCGGGCGGATCGGACGGTCGATGAGGCGAGAGACCAGCGTTTCCTTTTCGCTCGGACGGCCTTCGCGCTTGAAATAGCCGCCCGGGATCTTGCCGGCGGCATAGGTCTTTTCCTGGTAATTGACGGTCAGCGGGAAGAAATCCAGGCCGGGCTTCGGTTCCTTCATCGAAACGACGGTGGCGAGAACCTTGGTTTCGCCGTAGGTGGCGAGCACCGCGCCGTCAGCCTGACGCGCGATCTTGCCGGTTTCGAGGATGAGCGGACGGCCGCCCCATTCGATTTCCACTTTGTGGTGATTGAACATGTCTTGTCCTTCATATGCGGAAAGGGCCGCGCCGTTTCACCGTGCGCGAATGCCCCTTCCCTTGGCTTCGTTTCTCGGGCAGCCACGGGCAAGACAACGGGAAGCTCGGCTAAATCCGACGCGGTTGGCCGGGCGAGCGTCCTGCAATCCTGCCCCATGACCGTCCATGGGCGGTTTCGAATGGCCCTGTGCACTCTCGAAACCGGTCTGGCCAATCGACCCGACTGGCCTTGCGCATGATCCCGAAAACAGCGGTCCTCGGAAGGCATCATGCGCAAATTCAAACTTTCAAGGCGTCACTTTGCGCGTCCAGTTTGACACACGGCGCCCTGCTTCCTTCATCGGAGCGCCGGATAGACCCGGTGCTCCAATGCGCGACCGGCGGGCTCTCGAAAGAACCCGCCGGTCAATTCGTCAACGGCGCAGACCGAGCTTCTCGATCAGCGTCTGATAGCGCGCGTCGTCCTTGCGCTTGAGATAATCAAGCAGGCTGCGGCGCTGGGAGACGAGAGCGAGCAGACCACGGCGGGAATGGTTATCCTTCTTGTGGTCCTTGAAATGGTCGGTCAGGTTCTTGATGCGCTCGGAAAGGATGGCCACCTGGACTTCCGGAGACCCGGTATCGCCCTTGGCGGTTGCGAATTCACCCATCAATTCCTTCTTGCGCTCGGCAGTAATCGACATCGTGTTTTTCCTTATCTGTTTGAGGAAACGGGACGCCCTCGGCCGGGATGTCGTCCAGCAGGGGCCGGTACAAGCAACGCGTCATCGCACGATGCTGCGGCGCATATAGTGCAATTCCGGCAAAAACACCAGCCCAATTCACAAGCCGGCTTTCTCACGGCTTTCGCCAAAGAAATAGAGATTTTCAGCTTACGCTAAAGCCACTTCTTCCATCTGAAGAAAGCGATAAGCCCAAGCGCGACAAGAGCCATGAACGCGAGCGCTGCCGGATAGCCGTACTGGGCCTTCAGCTCCGGCATGTTCCATGGCGACGTTTCGGGATCGAAATTCATGCCCCACACGCCAACGAGAAAGGTGAGCGGGATGAAGATCACCGAGACGATCGTCAGATAGCTGATGACGTCGCTGGTGCGCGCCTGGCTCAGCGACAGATGCATCTCGATCAGACCGGTCAGCATGTCGCGCTGGGTTTCAACCAGTTCGATGAGCCGAAGCGAGTGATCGAGCGTGTCGTTCAGAAAAACCTTGGTCTCGGGCATTCACATAGGGCACGTCGTTACGGATCAGCGTCGCCAGCGCATCGCGCATCGGCCAAAGCACCCCCTTCAGCACATTGGCGTCGCGCCGCAACTCGTGAAGCTGCCGCATCTGATGCTTGTCCGCCGCGCGCAGCATCTGATCCTCGATGCTGTCGATCAATTCGCCGGCAGCCTCGATCGGCGGAAAGTAGCTGTCGACGATGGCGTCGATCAGCGCATAGGCCAGATAGTCGGCGCCACGCGTGCGCAACCGGTTGGGCACCGAGCTTTCAATGCGCTTGCGCACCGGATTGAACGGATCGCCTTCGCGCTCCTGGAAGGTGACAACGAAGTTCCTGCCGAAGAAGATAGCGATCTGCTCGTAACGATGCGCGGTGACGTCGTCGATCATCCTGACGACGACGAAGGCATGGTCCTCGAAGAAGTCCACCTTCGGCCGCTGGCCGGTGTTGACGACATCTTCCAGCGCCAGCGGGTGCAGGCTGAAAATCCGGCCGATCTCCTCGATCAGAGGGAAGTTCGCAAGGCCGGTGCAATCCAGCCAGATGACCGGCCAATTGTCGCAATGGGTGTTGAGGTCGTCGATGCTGGCATTTTCGATCGTCTCGAACTTGTCGGGCGACATCAGTGTCAGCCTGAGTTCAGACCGGCGCGCCGCTGGATCGGCGATCAGCGTGCCAGGTGATGCGCCGATTGGCGGCCGCCGTGTTGTCGCCGGCGCCCGCCTCTTGATCGTCTCGGGCTTTGCCATGTGACCCTCGGATGTTACGTCTGATCGAGATTAGACGACGGGACTCACCCGGCAAAGACCCGCTTCGGCTTGAACATGCCTTGTTCGATGGCGCCGATGGCGACCAGTTTGCCGCGCGCCGTGGCGCAGGCTTCCTCGGCTTCCACAGGCGCGTCGCGGCCACGGATGATGACTGGATTGCCGAGGCGGATTTTTGTCGCGGCATCGTCGCTGATCGCGATCTGCGGCAGGCAGTCGAGTGCTGCTGATGTATCGACCAGAAGCGCGTCGATGGCGTCGAAGTCGATTGGCGCATCCACCGTGTCCGCCGAATCCGAATTCTCGCCCTGTTCGCCGAAACGGGCGGCTTCCAACTCGGCGATGGTGACGAAGTCTTCCTGCGTGAACGGCTCGACCTCGATCCGGCGCAGTTCGGCGATGTGGCCGAAACAGCCGAGGTCGCGGCCCATGTCGCGGGCCAGCGAGCGCACATAGGTGCCCTTGCCGCATTCGACCTCGAAAATGGTGCGATCCGCACTGTGCTCGATCAGGTCGAGACGGCCGATCTCGACCTCCCGCGCCGGGATGTCGACCGTCGCGCCGTCGCGGGCAAGGTCGTAGGCGCGCTCGCCTGATATCTTGATGGCCGAAAATTGCGGCGGCGTCTGCATGATGACGCCGGTGTATTTCGGCATCAGCAAAAGCACTTCGGCTTCTGCCGGACGCTGGTCGGAGCTCTTCGTCACCGGCCCTTCGAGGTCATCGGTCGAACGCTCCTCACCCCAGGCGACCGTGAAGCGGTAGACCTTGGCGCCGTCCTGGACATAGGGCACGGTCTTGGTCGCCTCGCCGAGCGCGATCGGCAGCATGCCGGAAGCGAGCGGGTCGAGCGTGCCGGCGTGGCCGGCCTTTTCCGCCTGGAAAAGCCATTTGATCTTGGAGACGGCTTCGGTCGAACCCATGCCGACGGGCTTGTCCAACACCAGCCAGCCGGAGATCGGCCGGCCCTTCTTCTTGCCGCGACGCGCCACTATTTTTCGTCCTTGTCGTTGTCTTTATTCTGGTCGTCAATCTGGGCATCCGGGCCGAGATCACGCGCCACTTCGGGCGAGTGCAGCAATTCGTTGATCTTCTGGAAATTGTCGTAGCTGGTGTCGAGCCGGAAACGGAATTCCGGCATGTATTTCATCTGCCGGAGCGCGCCGGAGACGCGGCCGCGCACGAATTTCGCATGCTTGTTGAGCGCCTCGACCACCGCATCGGCATCACCGGCGTCGAGCGGCGAGACGAAGGCGGTGGCGATCTTCAGATCGGGCGACATGCGCACTTCCGAGACCGAAACCACCGCATTCTCGATCAGCGGATCGATGATCTCGCCGCGCTGCAAGGTTTCGGACAGCGCGTGGCGCACCTGCTCGCCGACGCGAAGCATGCGCTGGGATGGGCCTGATGTGGCTGAACGGGGCATCTTCCTTGATCCTGAAATCGTGAGGCACGGGATGGGACCGTGCGTCATGTCTCATATGGTTTAGAGCCTGATCCACCCCGATAGAATCGGAATGGATCAGGCTCTATCTTTGTCTGGACAACAGAATACTCGAACTCAGAGCGTCCTGGTCACCATCTCGACGCGGAAGCACTCGATGATGTCGCCGACGCGCATGTCTTCGTAGTTCTGGAAGGCCATGCCGCATTCCTGGCCACCCGGGACTTCCGCAACTTCGTCCTTGAAGCGCTTCAGGGTCTTCAGCGTGCCTTCGTGGATGACGACGTTGTCGCGGATCAGGCGAACGCCCGCACCGCGCTCGACCTTGCCTTCGGTGACACGGCAGCCGGCGATCTTGCCGACCTTGGTAATGTCGAAGATCTCGAGGATCTCCGCATTGCCGATGAAGGTCTCGCGACGCTCCGGCGAAAGCAGGCCGGAGAGCGCCGCCTTCACGTCATCCACGAGATTGTAGATGATGGAGTAGTAGCGGATCTCGATGCCCGCCGCCGCGGCAGCCGCGCGCGCCTGCACATTGGCGCGGACGTTGAAGCCGATGATCGCGGCACCCGATGTTTCCGCCAGCGACACGTCGCTTTCGGTGATGCCGCCAGCACCCGCATGGACGATGCGCGCACGCACCTCGTCGGTGCCGAGCTTGTCCAGCGCCGCACTGATCGCCTCGATCGAGCCCTGCACGTCGCCCTTGATGACCAGCGGGAATTCCTTCAGCCCGCTCGTTTGCAGTTGCGACATCATCTGTTCGAGCGAACCACGCTGGCCGGCATGCTTGGCCACCGCCTTTTCGCGCGCCAGACGCTGGCGGTATTCGGTGATCTCGCGGGCGCGGGCCTCGTTGTTGACCACGGCGAAGCGGTCGCCGGCCTGCGGGGTTCCCTGCAGGCCGAGCACTTCCACCGGCATCGCCGGCGGCGCTTCCTTGATCTGCCCGCCGCGGTCGTTGACCAGCGCGCGCACCCGGCCCCATTCGTTGCCGGCAACAAGGATGTCGCCGGGCATCAGCGTGCCGGTCTGCACCAGCACCGTGGCGACGGGACCACGACCCTTGTCGAGTTGGGCCTCGATGACGACGCCCTCGGCGGTGCGGTCGGGGTTTGCTTTCAGGTCGAGGATTTCGGCCTGCAGCAGGATCGCTTCGAGCAGCTTGTCGAGATTGGTGCCCTTGGTCGCCGACACTTCGACGTCTAGCACCTCGCCGCCCATCGATTCGACGAAGACTTCGTGGCGCAACAGTTCCGAGCGCACCTTCTGCGGGTCGGCGTCATGCTTGTCGATCTTGTTGATCGCCACGATGATCGGAACGCCGGCCGCCTTGGCATGGCTGATCGATTCGATCGTCTGCGGCATCACGCTGTCGTCGGCCGCAACCACGAGGATGGCGATGTCCGTCGCCTGGGCGCCACGGGCGCGCATCGCAGTGAAGGCGGCGTGGCCGGGCGTGTCGATGAAGGTGATCTTGTGACCATTCTTCTCGACCTGATAGGCGCCGATATGCTGGGTGATGCCGCCCGCCTCGCCGGACACGACATTGGCGCTGCGGATTGCATCGAGCAGCGACGTCTTGCCGTGGTCGACATGGCCCATGATCGTCACCACCGGCGGACGCGGCTCGAGATCTTCGGGACGATCGGCGATGTTGAACAGGCCTTCCTCGATGTCGGACTCGGCAACGCGGCGAACCGTGTGGCCGAATTCGGTGGCGACCAGCTCGGCGGTGTCGGCGTCGATGACGTCGCCCGGCTTCAGGATCTGGCCCTGCTTCATGAAGAACTTGACCACATCGACAGCGCGCTCGGACATGCGCTGCGCCAGTTCCTGGATGGTGATGGTTTCGGGCAGAATCACTTCGCGCATAACTTTCTCGCGCGGTTCGTTATGCAGCGCGCGCTTGAATTTCTCCTGGCGCCGACGCATCGACGACAGCGAACGAGCCCGCGCATCCTCATCGGAAAGTGCGGCATTCAGCGTCAGCTTGCCGCGGCGGCGATCTTCCTCGCCCTTGGTCGGCTTGGCCGGACGCGCCACTTCAGGCGTGACCGGACGGCGCACCGGGGCACCGGCGCCGGCCCGCTTCGGCTTGATGTCCTCGTCGTCGACTGTCGCCAGTTCTGCGGCCAGCGGCGCGCGGCGGCGCGCTTCTTCCTCGGCACGCCGGCGGGACTCGGCCTCGGCCTGCAACCTGGCTTCTTCCTCGGCCTGGCGGCGCGCGGATTCCTCGCGCTCACGACGGCGGCGCTCTTCCTCCTCGGCGCGGCGCTTGGCCTCCTCGATGGCGCGCTGGCGATCCTCGACATCGCGCACCTTCGAACCCTCCAGGGCCCGGCGGCGCGCCTCCATCTCGTTACGCGACAATTCGTTCAGCACCATGCCGCCGCGTTCGACGGGCGGAGGCGGCGGCGCCTTAGGCGCCTCCTGCACAGCGGGCGCTGCCGCGACCGGCGGCTTCGGCGTGAAGACGGACGCAGGGTTAGCGGCCGGCTCCGGCTTGTCACCGGGCAGCGAGAACTTGCGCTTCTTGGTCTCGACCACGACCGCTTTGGTGCGGCCATGCGAGAAGCTCTGGCGCACGGTGCCCTGTTCCATACCGGGGCGCTTCAGCGTCAAGGTCTTCTTCGGCGTAACACTCAACGTCTTGTCGTCGCCCGATTTCGTATCGCTCATTCCATATCCTCTGCGGCATCATCTTCGTCAGCAACGGCCGCAAGCATTGCCAGATCGTCCGGGGAACCGCCCCGATACCGGTCGAGCGCAACCATGCGCTTCTGGACCGCCCTGCCCGCGTCTCCCGCGAGAACGGCAGCATGTATCACATTTGTACCCCCCAATGCCAAGCTCAACTCGGCCTCGGAGAAAAGTTTGTAGGCAAGGATGGCGGGACCGCCGAGGTGGACGGTTGCCCGCCGCGCCTGGCTGATCTTGCGCACGCCGTCATCGGACGCCTCGGCCGCATGGAGCACGAAAAGCGCCAGCCCGCCACGCACCGCGCTCTCGACCTTGGTGGCGCCGAGCGCGATCGCGCCTGCCTTGCGGGCAAGACCGAGCATCCCCAGAGCGGATCTGGAAAGCAGCCCGTCAACCATGCCGCCGAGATCGGTCGGCACGGCCACCTGCGCCTTGAACGCGCGAGCGAACAGGTTCTTCGCTGCCGCCTTGTCGATATGTAGGCGGTCGGCCGTCACCCAGCAACCGCGACCGGGCAGGTTTTTCTTGATATCCGGAACGACGGCCGAATCCGGGCCGACGACGAAACGGATCAGTTCATCCGGTTCGGCCTGTCTGCGCGTGACGATGCAAGTGCGATCGTTCATTTCGTCCAAGGGCGGGTTGTGTGCGATGCGGTTTCACCTCACGCACCAACGGCTTCGTCAGCCGGCACGTCTTCGGCTGCAAGCTCGTCTTCGGTGATCCAGCCGGCCCTGAGGCGGGCGGCCAGCACCATCTGCTCGGCATCGGCACGCGACACGCCGTGATTGGCGAGCACACCGGGGAACACTTTCGTCTCGCCGTCCTTGCGTTCCTTCCAGCCAGTCAGATCGTCGGCCGCATAGCCGGCGAAATCCTCGATCGTCTTCACGCCGTCTTCGCCGAGCGTCACCATCATGGCGGTGGTCACGCCGGGAATCTCGCGCAACTCGTCCTTGACGCCCAACGCCTTGCGCTTGTCGTCGTGCTCGGCTTCGATCTTCTCCAGATACTCGCGGGCGCGGGCCTGGATTTCCGAGGCGGTGTCCTCGTCGAAGCCGTCGATCGACGCGATTTCGTCGGCATCGACATAGGCGACTTCCTCGACGCTGGTAAAGCCTTCGGAGGCGAGCACCTGGCCGACCATCTCGTCGACGTTGAGCGCGTCCATGAACAGTGCCGAGCGCTCGACGAACTCCTTCTGGCGGCGTTCGCTCTCTTCCTGCTCGGTCAGGATGTCGATATCCCAGCCGGTGAGCTGCGAGGCGAGCCGGACGTTCTGGCCGCGACGGCCGATGGCCAGCGACAGCTGGTCGTCCGGCACCACGACCTCGATGCGTTCGGCGTCCTCGTCGAGCACGACCTTGGCGACTTCCGCCGGCTGCAGCGCGTTGACGATGAAGGAAGCGGCCGAAGGCGACCACGGAATGATGTCGATCTTCTCGCCCTGCAATTCGCCGACCACCGCCTGAACGCGGCTGCCCCGCATGCCGACGCAAGCGCCGACCGGATCGATGGAACTGTCACGCGAGATGACGGCAATCTTGGCGCGCGAACCCGGATCGCGGGCGACCGACTTGATCTCGATGATGCCGTCGTAGATTTCCGGCACTTCCATGGTGAACAGCTTCGCCATGAACTGCGGATGGGTGCGCGACAGGAATATCTGCGGACCGCGCTGCTCGCGGCGCACGTCATAAACATAGGCGCGGACGCGATCGCCATATTTGTAGTTCTCGCGCGGGATCAGTTCGTCGCGGCGAATGATTGCCTCGCCACGGCCGAGATCGACGATGACGTTGCCGTATTCGACGCGCTTGACGGTGCCGTTGACGATCTCGCCGATGCGGTCCTTGTATTCGTCATACTGGCGGTCACGCTCGGCTTCGCGCACCTTCTGCACGATGACCTGCTTGGCCGACTGGGCGGCGATGCGGCCGAAATCCATGGGCGGCAGCTGTTCGGCAATGAAGTCGCCGAGCTGGGCGTCGGGATTGCGCTCACGCGCCGAGGAAATGGCGATCTGCGTCGCATAGTCGTCGACGTTCTCGACCACTTCCATCAGCCGCTGCAGCTTCATCTCGCCGGTATTCGGATTGATGTCGGCACGGATGTTGGTTTCCTGGCCGTAGCGCGAGCGCGCCGCCTTCTGGATCGCATCGGCCATGGCGGCAATGACGATCGACTTGTCGATCGACTTTTCACGCGCGACCGCGTCGGCGATCTGCAGCAGTTCAAGCCTGTTGGCGCTTACAACCATCTTTTTTCTCCCGAGCTTGTTGCCGAGCCTTCGCGCCCGGCAGCCCAATCACATTTCCTGTTCGGTTTCGTCTTCCGCGCCCGCCTGCATGCCCTTTGGCACACCCTCTGGCGCATCTTCGGGTTCGCCGCGGCGTTTCCTGGCTTCCTTGCGCGCCCTGTTGTCCTTCGACAGTGCATCGCGGATGAGATCGTCGGTCAGGATCAGCCGTGCTTCTGCGATCGCATCGTAAGGCACGCGCACCGCCGGCTCCTCACCATAGGCCGCCTTGTCGCGCTCGATCAGCACGCCGTCCGCATCGCTCTCGCCGATCTTGCCCTTGAAGCGCTTACGGTCGGCGACAAGGACAGACGTTTCCATCTTCACCAGATGGCCCGTCCAGGTCGCGAAATCCGACTTGCGGACCAGCGGCCGGTCGATACCGGGCGACGACACTTCAAGATGATACGCCTTTTCGATCGGATCATCTACATCGAGCGCCGGCGATACCGCCCGGCTGACCTCTTCGCAATCCTCGACGGTCATGGTGCCGTTTTCGCGCTCGGCCATGATCTGCAGCGTCAGCCCGTTCTGGCCCGACAGATGCACCCTGACAAGGCGGAAGCCGATGGCGCGCAGTACCGGCTGCACGATCAGCGCGATGCGCGCATCGATGCCGCTTTCGCGGATGATGCGGTCGTCGCTATCGCTTGCCGTTGTTGTCATTCGATCTCTGTCGCTCGCTTCGTGGGCGATCGGCAGGTAATAAAAAAGAGCGGGACCGGGTGGACCCACTCTTCGCCATACCGACCAAGAATTTGAGGCTGATATAGACGATCGCGGCCGTTGTTTCAAGTCCGCATGCAGAGCCTGTCGTAAGCACACGAGCTGTCCGGGTTATGTAGCACACGAGTTGTCCGGTTTTCTGTCTGTGTGAGGAGGCGGCAGCGTTGCACAGGGTGCATGGCGGCCATGCGACAACGTCCCTGTGATATCAGCGAGTACGCGCCTATCTATGTTGCGTTGCACAAATTCAACACTCATTGCAGCAGGCGAAAGGGCATAATCATGACCAACCGCAAGGTTTTCTCGGCCATCGGCGATTTCTTCACCGTGTTCGGCAGCGCCGTCGCCGCTTCGCGGGCCGTCGAAGCCGGCCGCAGACCGCGCGCGCACGATCTGCGCAATCTCGGCATGGATCCGACTGCTTTCGAAAAGATCGGCCGCTTCTAGGCCGGACGAAAGACGAGGGGTAATCTGTGGTCCTCGTTCATGGCAGAGCGCGCGATGGGCGTTGTCGAAATATGCCTATCTTCGGACGAAGGTAAGATAGGCCGGCTGCCGGCCTTCGCGAACGGCCTTCGCCTCGTAACGCGTACCCGGCCAACCCTCATAGGGCCGATGCCAGTCGGCCGCATGTTCAGCCTGCCACGCAAACGCATCGTGCGCTCGGCAGTGCAGCAGCGTCCAATTCACATAGCTGTCGATATCGGACGCAAAGCGAAATTTTCCGCCTGACTTCAGGACGCGCGCGAAACGGTCGAGATTGACCGGGCTGACGAAGCGGCGCTTCCAGTGCTTCTTCTTTGGCCAGGGATCGGGATAGAGAAGGTCGATGCCATCGAGCGAGGCCTGCGGAAGCCAGTCGAGCAGGCGGGTGGCGTCGTCATCATAGACCCGAAGATTGGCAAGCGGCCGTTTCCTGACCGCCATCATCAGCTTGGCCATGCCGTTGACGAAAGGCTCGACGCCGACAAAACCGGTTTCAGGAGCCGCCGTCGCCCGATGCAGCAGGTGCTCGCCGCCGCCGAAACCAATTTCGAGATGAATGGCGCAGACATCCGCTTCGAACAGGCTGCGCATTTCGGCCGGCGGTCCAGCGGTCAGATCGAGCCGGTAGGTGCCGAAGCCGCTTTCCAGCGCCGCCGCCTGCTGCGGACGGATGGCCTTGCCGCGCCGGCGACCGAAAAACGCCTCGGTCGCGCGGCTTGGCCGATCTTTCGGATCCATTTCTTTCGGATCCACTTCTTTCAGACCAATGGCGCCGCAGTTAGGCGGCGACTGCTTCGGCGGTCGTTTCGGCGAGTGCTTCCTTGAGCGCCTTGGCCAGATCGGTCCTTTCCCAGGAGAAGGATCCATCGCGGCCGGCCTTGCGGCCGAAATGGCCATAAGACGACGTCTTGGCATAAATCGGCTTGTTGAGATCGAGGTGACGACGAATACCGGACGGCGACAGGTCCATTACGGTGCGCAGCGCTTGCTCGAGCTTTGCCTCGTCGACCTTGCCGGTGCCGTGCAGGTCGACATATACCGACAGCGGCTGGGCAACACCGATGGCATAGGAAAGCTGGATGGTGCAGCGATCGGCGAGCTTGGCCGCAACCACGTTCTTGGCGAGATAACGTGCCGCATAGGCTGCGGAACGGTCGACCTTGGTGGTGTCCTTGCCGGAAAAAGCACCGCCGCCATGAGGCGCAGCACCGCCGTAAGTATCGACGATGATTTTGCGACCGGTCAGGCCGGCGTCGCCGTCGGGTCCGCCGATGACGAACTTGCCCGTGGGGTTGATGTACCAGTTGCAGCTGTCGGCGATCTTCAGGTCGCCCAGAGCCTCGCGGATATAGGGTTCGACGACCTTGCGGACCTTCTTCGAATCCCAGTCCGCGTCGAGGTGCTGAGTGGACAGCACGATCTGCGTCACTTCGGCCGCCTTGCCGTCGATATAGCGTACGGTGACCTGACTCTTGGCATCCGGGCCGAGCCGGCCGGCATCGCCGTTGCCTTCGTGGCGCGCGGCGGCCAGCAGTTCGAGGATCTTGTGGCTGTAGTAGATCGGCGCCGGCATCAGATCCGGCGTCTCGCGGCAGGCATAGCCGAACATGATGCCCTGGTCGCCAGCCCCTTCCTCGCCTTGCCGGTCGGAGGCATTGTCGACGCCCTGGCCGATATCCGGCGACTGGCCGTGCAGCAGAACCTCGATCTTTGCCGTCTTCCAGTGGAAACCGGGCTGTTCGTAGCCGATTTCGCGGATCGCCTTGCGGGCGGCCGACTTGAACTTCGCCGGATTGACGAGCGGATGACCGGCGGCATCCATCAGGATGTTGCCGGCCTTGTCCTTCTTGAGCAGGGTCTCGGGGACGCGCACCTCGCCGGCGATGACGACGCGATTCGTGGTCGCCAGCGTTTCGCAGGCGACGCGGACCTTCCAGGGGTCCATGCCGGCCTTTCTGGCCTCGCGATAGACCAGATCGACGATCTCGTCGGAGATACGGTCGCAGACCTTGTCGGGATGACCCTCGGCAACGGATTCCGAGGTGAATAGGTAATTTTGCCGCGTCACGGGTGTCCCCTCTTGAAAAAATATCGGCAAGCTGCCGATTTGGCGCGCCACGTGTTAGCGGTGCCGGGCGCCGCTCGTCAAGCGATGCGGCCGTTCTGGCATGAAAATCGCGCTATTATCTTGTACCACTGTGACCGGCTACCACTGTGACCTACGGCAGGATGCCGCCACCGTGCTTAACTCCAACCCCTCAAATAAAAAGGACTTAGAGGAGGGCGTCGAGCAAAATCGATCCCTCTTGGGCATGCCTATGGAATGCAAATTCCACATTGCGCGAAATCACGAGAATTTCGCATGCCGCTACGACAGGCCCGTCATGTTCAACTTTTCAACGGCCTACAAAAATCGGCCCAATCAATCGACTTCGTCGGCGGAAAGGGCCTTCACAAGCTCGATGATCTTGCGACGTACCTTTACGTCGGCGATCTTGACGAAAGCCCGGTTGAGTTGAAGACCTTCGGGACTGCCGCAGAATTCGACGGCAAAAGCCATCGACGCATCCTCGGCAAATCCGCGGTTGCCCACGGCCTCCTGACCCGGCGCGTCCTCGAAAAAGAAAGCGACTGGCGCACCGAGTATCGAGGCGATTGCCTGCAAACGACTGGCGCCGACGCGATTTGTCCCCTTTTCGTATTTCTGTATCTGCTGAAACGTTATGCCGAGGTTCTCGCCCAGCTTTTCCTGACTCATTCCCAACATATTGCGGCGAAGCCTGATGCGACTTCCGACATGGATGTCGATCGGATTCGGTTTCTTCTTGTTTTCTTCTGTCATTTTTTCCTCGCCGAATTTTTCCGGCTTTTTGTGTTTTTTCCTGCCCAAACAAAGCCGGCGGCCAGTGCCCCAACAGAACGACATACCGACTTCGAGAAATTTCAGGCGCTTACAGTATGAGTTTCTAATGTGTCGACTGTCAATTCACCCGTAGCCTTTGCCTTACATTCAATGTGAACGAGGCCAGGACAAGCACCAACATGATCAGCAGTCCGTTAACGCGTCTTTGACCGGAGGAGACGATGGCTTGATTGGAGATCGGCACAAGGGCATCGATGGCTCCGCGTGCGTCGATCGCCAGTGCGTCGAGGATGCGCCCGCGCGGATCGACTACAGCGGAAATGCCGTTATTGGCTGCGCGCAACAAGGGCACCCCGTTCTCCACCGCACGAATCTGCGCCTGCCTGAAATGCTGGTATGGACCTGGCGTGTCACCGAACCACGCGTCGTTCGTGACATTCACAATAAGCTCGGCTGACGCAACGTCAACTGTCACCAGATCAGGGAAGATGACTTCATAGCAAATGAACGGAAGCGCGCGGATACCACCGGGCAGCGCGATCGGATGCCGCTCATTGCCTGCCGCGAAAGTCATCGGCCCGGCGACGAGCTGTTCGAGCCCGAAGCGGCCAAGCAGGTCGGTGAAAGGCAGATATTCGCCAAAAGGCACCAGATGAACCTTGTCGACGGCGTCGGTGATTTCACCGCTGTCGTCGATCGCCACAACGGAATTGTAGTACCGCGTATCGGCATTTGCCGCCGAGCCACCCTCCTCCCGGACGACGCCGGCGATCAGCATCTGGCCGTCGCCAAGCATCTCTCCCAGCGCGGTCAGCGAATCGGGACGTTCCGTGAAAAGAAACGGCACGGAGGTTTCCGGCCACAGGATCAATTGCGGCCTGCCAAGGCCAGGTTCCGGCGTCTTGGCCGAGAGCCCCATCATGGTGGCGAAGATGCGGTCGCGCACCGAAGCATCCCACTTCTCGCTGAGGTCGACGGCCGGCTGCACGATGCGGACATCGAGAGTGCGCTCGGCCGGCTTCTCCGGAGCAGTAAGCCTGAGATAGCCAAAGCCGACATGGGTCGCGACGAGAGCGGCAAGCAGTGCAGCGCCCAGACGGACATGCCGGCGCGCCGCAAGCAGTGCCGGCAATGCGAAGACGAAGACTGCCAGCGCGTTCATGCCGACCATGCCGGTCACCGACACGCTCTGCATCAGCAAGGGCACCGGCATCGCCGCGTAGCCGATGGCATTCCAGGGAAAGCCGGTGAACAGGAAGTCGCGCAGCCATTCCGCCAGGCCAAAGCCGAAGGCCAGGGCAGCGATGCGGCCGATGTCGTTGCTCCACAGCAGCCGGGCAACCGCTGTCGCGAAGCCGTAGAAAAAGGCGAGCACCAGCGGAATTCCGACCACTGCGAAGGGAAGCGCCCAGGCGAAACTGTCGGCCTCGACGAGAAGTGCCGAGCCGACCCACCACAGGCCGGCGAGAAAATAGCCGAAGCCGAACCACCAGCCGATGGCAAAAGCCGGCCGCAGACGCCGGAGCCAGCCATCGGAGGCTTCGCCGATCGCGCCGTCGAGGAGCCAGACCAGCAACGGAAACGAAACGAAACAGACGGCGAAGAAGTCGTAAGGCGCCTGGGCAAGAACCGTCAGCGCCCCGGCAAGAAACGCCACAAGCGCGCGTCGCCAACCCCATAGCAGAATTATCCGGCCGGCCAGGCGCTGCATCAGTGCTTCCGAGTCGTGCGAATCACGAGCAAGATTTATCAGGCTGCGGTCCACGCTCCAAACCCGGATGAGCGCGATCCGATTATCGCGGCTATCGGTGCCAGCCCTCGATCAGCAAACCGCTCAACTGCTCGGCTTCCTCGCGTGGAATGGAACGTACGGTCTGGGAAAAGGTCCAGACGTGACCTTCAGGATCGCGCGCTCTGTACTGCCGTTCACCGTAGAACTGGTCGGCAGGCTCCTGGACAATCCCGGCTCCCGCCGCCCTTGCACGATCGCAGTGGGCATCTATGCCGTCCTTGAGGCGCACATAGACCGACTGCGTGTTCTTGCCAGCAACCGAAGCGGGACTGGCGACATGGTCGGCCCATTCGGAATCGACGAAGATGTAGCCGTCACCGAACCGCATCTCGGAATGGACGAGCCTGCCATCGGCGTCGCTGACCGCCATGCTCGGCTCGAAGCCGAAGGCCTTTTCGAGCCAGATCAACGCGGCGCGCGGATCCGTGTAGAATATGCCGGAGCCCAAGGTTGAGTGCTTGAACGGATCGTCGACCGTCATCGGGCGGCGGTGCTTCCTCAGGCCTGCTCGGCGCGGACGGCGCGCCGGCGGCGCTCGCCCTTTGGGGTCTCGACGATGCGCACGCGCTTGACGCGGCGCGGATCGGCGTCCAGCACGTGGAATTCGAAGCCAGGTATGGCCTGCACCACTTCGCCGCGCGCCGGAACACGGCCAAGCGTGTTGAAGATCATGCCGCCGATCGTGTCGACATATTCGCCGTGTTCGCCGGCGGCGAAATCCTCGCCGATCATCTTTGCGACATCGTCGATCTCGGCCTTACCATCGACGACGAACACGCCCTCGCCGGTTTGGGTGATCATCGGCTCGTCGTCGTCATGCTCGTCCTCGATGTCGCCGACCACCATCTCGACGATATCCTCGAGCGAGGCCAGACCATCGGTGCCGCCATATTCGTCGATGACCAGCGCCATCTGGGTGCGCATCGCCTGCATCCGCCCCATGAGATCGGAGGCGAGCATCGACGGCGGCACGAAAAGCACCGGGCGGATAAGGTTCAGGTCGCCGATGGTGCGCGCGAGATCGACCTTGGCAAGATCGAGAAGCGTGGCGGCGGCGGCTTTCCTGGTCGCCCTGCCCTTCCTGACGCGGGCGACCTTGGTGATGTGGGCGAGCACGTCGCGGATGTGGACCATGCCGCGCGGGTCGTCGAGCGTCTCCGAATAGACCGGCATGCGGGAATGGCCGGACTGCTCGAACAGTCCCAGAAGATCGCCCAGGTTCGTCGTGATCTCGACCGCCTCGATGTCGGCGCGCGGCACCATGACGTCCTCGACGCGCACCTCGCGCAGGCGCAGGATGTTGTTGAGCATGGCCCGTTCGCCGGGCGAGAATGATCCGGCGTCGCTCGCCGTTTCGGCGAGCGCGTCGGCGATCTCCTCGCGCAGGCTGGTGCCGTTGCGTTGCCTGAACAGGCCGAGCACGCGATCGAACAGGGACGGACCGGCAAGCGATGGCTCGCTGGCGAAGCTGCCGGTCGTGGTACTCGGACTCGAGCCCTCTTCCGTCTGTTCGGATGGCTTGATCGCACTGCCGGCGTCTGGGCGGGCGGCAGTCTCTGGTTTGTCGTTCATCGTCGTCCGGTCATTTGATCTTTTTAGTTACGCGTAGGGATCGGGAATGGCAAGTCTCGCAAGTGCCGCGCGTTCGACGGCTTCCATTTCCTCGGCCTCGGCATCGGTCTCGTGATCGTAGCCCAGCAAATGCAGCAGGCCGTGAATGACGAGATGGGTGATATGGTTGTCGACGGGCTTGTCTTC
This sequence comes from Mesorhizobium tianshanense, assembly GCF_007830515.1. Taxonomy (GTDB): domain Bacteria; phylum Pseudomonadota; class Alphaproteobacteria; order Rhizobiales; family Rhizobiaceae; genus Mesorhizobium; species Mesorhizobium tianshanense. The sequence goes on along the minus strand of NZ_VLKT01000007.1, from coordinate 26,680 downwards.
CAGTGCGGCTTCCCGCGCGACCGTTTCGGCGGCCAGCACGATATCGCCCAGCATGGGCGGCAACAGGCCGTCCTTTGCGAGCGGAAAAGCCGGGAAAGACAGGACGTTGGTCGGTTTGTCCTTACCGCGCCAGCTGGCATTGAGGCTGCGGATATGAGCATCGTCCGAAAAGACGATGCTCAGTTCGGATCGGCCGGTTACGCCGGTTTCGGCAAAAACAGCGCCAACCGCGTGATCGACCAGCCGCGTCAGCGCGGCCTCATCGGGCCAGTCGCCTGCTTCGACCGCCATATCGATGTCGACGGGAACCGGAATATCCCCGCCGCCAGACTTTCTGTCCTCAGCCATGAGGCCGCATCGTCATACTGGAGCGGCCGACTTTGGCATCGTGCCGTGCCGCCGCTCTATCTTTCGTTTGGGCATCTAGCCTTCGGCGTCCAGGCCCCGGGCCAGCTTGCCGTCGCGGTCGTAGGCCTTGACGATCTCGGCGACCAGCGGGTGCCTGACGACGTCGCCCTCGTTGAAGCGGACCGTCACCATGCCGGTGACGCCGTCGAGTATCCTGAGCGCCTCGACCAGACCGGATTTGGTGTTTTGCGGCAGGTCGATCTGGGTCGGATCGCCGGTGACGATCATGCGCGAGTTCTCACCAAGTCGGGTCAGGAACATCTTCATCTGCATCGGCGTGGTGTTCTGCGCCTCGTCGAGGATGACGGCGGCATGCGCCAGCGTGCGGCCGCGCATGAAGGCCAGCGGCGCGATTTCGATCACTTCGGCGGCAATCGCCCGCTCGACCTTGTCGGCGGGCATCATCTCGTAAAGCGCATCGTAAAGCGGCCGCAGATAGGGATCGACCTTCTCCTTCATGTCGCCGGGCAGGAAACCAAGCCGCTCGCCTGCCTCGACGGCCGGTCGCGACAATACGATGCGCTCGACCATGCCGCGTTCGAGCAGCATCGCCGCATGCGCCACCGCCAGGAAGGTTTTTCCCGTGCCGGCCGGGCCGATGCCGAAGACGAGTTCGGACCGCTCCAGCGCGCGCATATAGGCGTCCTGGTTGAGCGAGCGGGCATAGATCGTCTTCTTGCGCGTCGATATCTGGGCGGCGGACACCTTACCCTTGCGCTCCAGCGTCGGCAGCGTCAGTTGGTCGTCGGCGGCGATCGCCATGCGCACGGCGCCGTCGACGTCCGACTGGCCGATATCGGCGCCTTTCTGGAGAATGCCGTAGAGATTGTCCAGGGCGCGGCGCGCCTGCTCGGCGGCCGAGGCGGCCCCCTTGATGGTCAGTTGGTTGCCGCGCGAGCGGATATCGACGCCGAGCTTCTGCTCGAGCCTGGCCAGATTCTCGTCGAACTGGCCATAAAGGGCGCTAGCAAGCTTGTTGTTGTCGAAAGTCAGAACGATGTGCGCCATATCCGAGGCCCCAGATTGTGGATTCTGGGGCAGGTTCTTCACTTCCGCAGCGCTCAACCGTCTCTCCTCATCTGCCGAGACCTTCAGGCCAATTCGGCGAACAGGCTGTTGTAACCCGTCTTCGTGATTCGTACCTGGATAATCTCACCGATTTCGCCGGCCTTTTCATCAACAATAACCGGCTGCAGCCATGGCGAGCGGCCGACCTTCTGACCGGCCTGACGACCGGGCTTCTCGATCAGCGTGTCGATGGTGCTGCCGACCAGGTTCGCGCCGAAATCCTGCTGTTGCTTCAGCAACAGCGCCTGCAGCCGCTGCAGGCGCTCGTCCTTGACGGCTTCCGGCACATGATCGGCCATCTCGGCGCCCGGCGTGCCGGGGCGCGGCGAATATTTGAACGAGAAGGCCGAAGCATAATTCACCTGGCGGACAAGCTCCATCGTCGCCTCGAAATCCGCTTCCGTCTCGCCGGGAAAGCCGACGATGAAGTCGCCCGAAAGCGCAATATCGCCCCGCGCGGCGCGTATCCGGTCGAGCAGCGTCAGATAGTCCTTTGCCGTATGCCTGCGGTTCATCGCCTTGAGGATACGGTCCGAACCCGATTGCACCGGCAGATGCAGATAGGGCATCAGTGCCGGCAGGTCGCGGTGGGCAGCGATCAGTTCGTCGTCCATATCGCGCGGGTGGCTGGTGGTGTAGCGCAGCCGCGAAAGCCCGGGGATCTCGGCCAACCGGAACAGCAGGCGGCCAAGGCCCCATTCATCGCCGTTTTCGCCTTGGCCATGCCAGGCATTGACGTTCTGGCCGAGCAGCGTCACCTCGCGTACGCCGGCTTGCGCCAGCCGCTCGGCCTCGGCGACGATCTGCGCCACCGGCCGCGACACTTCCGAGCCTCTCGTATAGGGCACAACGCAGAAGGTGCAGAACTTGTCGCAGCCTTCCTGCACGGTCAGGAACGCGGTGACGCCGCGCTTGATGATCTCGGCGCGTTTGGGCCGGGGCAGGTGATCGAACTTGTCCTCGACGGCATAGTCGGTCTCGACGATCTTTTCGCCGCCGCGCACCCGTGCCAGCACATGCGGAAGCCGGTGATAGGTTTGCGGGCCGATAACCAGATCGACGGCCGGCGAGCGGCGGATGATCTCGGACCCCTCGGCCTGCGCCACGCAGCCGGCGACACCGACCAGCATCTCGCGGCCGGCCTGAGCCCGTTCGGCCTTCATCTCACGAATGCGGCCGAGTTCGGAATAGACCTTTTCCGCCGCCTTCTCACGGATATGGCAGGTGTTGAGCAGCACCAGATCGGCCTCGCCGATGGCGTCCGTCGCGACATAGCCGTCGGCGGCCAGCGCATCGGTCATACGCTGCGAATCGTAGACGTTCATCTGGCAGCCATAGGTCTTGACGAAGACCTTCCTCGTCGCGGCAGACGGCGCAACCGCAGTTTCGGCCGCACGTTCGATGTCGTCCCGTTCTATCGTGTTCAGTTCCATCCGGCGGCTTCTAACGCCTTTCCCTGACAAAAAACAGCCGATTCTGCTCTACAGCGCCGCGCGTCCTCTTGGACGCAAAGGACGCTGTAGCACTTGATTTTGTGCATGAGCCTTTCCGGTCTACCGGCTCGGACGCGGATCGGCGAGCGCCGCCCGCACCATGTCACGCACCTGACTTTCCATCAGCCTTGCCGTTTCCTTGCGGCTGGAGCCCTTGGAAAAGGCGACCGGCTCGCCGAAATGCACTTCGACATCGAGCCCGCCTTCCGCCATCAGGACCTTGAGATGCGGCACCAGATCCTCGTCACCGATCCAGGCGGCAATCGGCCGGTGCCTGCGGCCGAGCGGCACGCCATGCAGGCGCGTGTAGACGATCGCCACCGGCTGGATGAAGACTGTTTCGGCCGCCCCTTCCGAAATCGCCATCGAGGCGGCGCCGAACAGCGTGCTCTTGAACGGCAGGATCATGTTGCCGTCGCCGGTCGAGCCTTCGGCGAACAGCACCATGGCGTCGCCCTTGGCCATGCGGTTGGCGATCTCGGTCGCCTGGTCGCCCGACGTGCGCTTGCGCTCGCGTTCGATGAAGACGGTGCGCTGCAGCTTCGACAGCATGCCGATCAACGGCCAGCCGGCCATATCAGCCCTGGCGATAAACTTCACGTCGACCATGGACCCCAGCACCATGATGTCGGTCCAGGAGATGTGGTTCGACGCGACCAATAGAGGGCGCTGGCCGGACAAGGTCCCCTTGACATGGATGCGCATGCCCAATGCCCTGACGATCAGCCGGTGCCAGATCTTCAAGATGAACGTCTCGCGCCAGAGCCCGGTCCTCATTGACAGTATCTGCAACGGCACGAGGATCAATGAGCCGCCGACAACGAGGCCCAGCGCCAGGAAAATCCTGATTTTTCCGATCATCCGCTCGTGGCCCTGCCCGCGCTCTGGCTAGCGAAGATCGCGGCGCATGACAAGCGCGCCGGTCGGGCTGTGCTCCGGCGACCTGTAATAGTTGGGGCGCTTGCCGACCTCGCGGAATCCCAGCCGCCGATAGAGTGCGATCGCAGCTATGTTCGTCTCGTCGACCTCGAGGAAAAGCGCCTCGGCGCGTTGCGCGTGCAGTTCGCGCAGCACCGCGTCCATCAATTGCCAGCCCAGCCCCTGGCGGCGATGGGAGCGCGCCACCGCGACAGTCAGGATCTCGCCTTCGCCGGCCGCCAGGCGCGCCAGCACGAAGCCGACCGGCGGCTTGGCGCCCTGTCCGGTCTCGCGCGCGGCATAGCCGAACACCGTGTCCTGCTCGAGCAATGCAGCGAATTCGCCATCGGTCCACGGCCGCACAAAATCCTCGCGATGCAGCACCGACATGGCCGAACTGTCGGCAATCGTCAGCGGCTCGAGCGCATAGTCCCTGCGGCGTGGCTGGAGGAAAGGAATGCGCATCAGTTTTTCTTCCCGGCTTTCTTCCTGGACAGGATAAAGCCCGCCTGCGGCTTGGCGTCCGCGCCGCGCAGATAGAGCGGTTTCGGCTTTTCGCCTTCACCCTTTTTACCGGAACCTTGGGCGGCGGCCAGCCGGGCATAGACGGCGATGTCGGCCGTGGCACTTGTCGGGCCGATGTCGAAGGCGCGACCGGCCGAGGCGGCGATTTGCGTTGCCGCCGTGCCGGCAAGAACCGGAGAACTATCCGCCGCCATGGCGGCGGCTTGCGAAAGCGTTGTCACGGCCGGACCATAACGCAGAACCGACACTTCGTCGTAAAATGCTGCCTGGATTTCCTCACGACCGGCGTCGAGCGCGGCCAGCACGGCGCGGCCGGGAAATGTCTCTCTCGCTTGCGCTGCCAGGGCTTTCAGAGTCGTCACCCCGATTGCCGGGATTTTCAGCGCCAACGCCAGGCCCCGCGCCGCCGAGACGCCGACGCGCAGGCCGGTGAACGAGCCCGGGCCGGTGGAGACAGCAATGACGCCGAGGCCGGCATAGTCGGTCCCGCCGGTCTTCATCGCCTCTTCGATCACGGCCATCAAATGCTCGGCATGGCCCTTGCCGAGATCGAGCACCGAGCGGCCGAGCTCTTTCCCGGCCACTGTATCGTAGACACAAGCGGCGCAGAGATTGGCGGCACAGTCGATGGCAAGCAACTTCATGAGGCGACCGGTTGAAGCACCCGCTCGGGTACAGGGGTTTGAAAAACAAATTCCCTGTGCCCGCCATGGCTCATCGCCGCAAGGGGATAATGCATAAATCGTTTGGCGGCTTCGCTTCGCCTGAAGACGGTAAGTTCTAGCGAACGTAGCCGTTGGTGAACATGCCGGGTGCACTTATCCGGCCGGCTCGATGCGCAGCATGTGATTGTCCCAGACATAGTCGGGTTCGGACCGTGCCGCGCCGCCCGCTTCGACGATTTCGCCGGTGCCCGTCGTCGCCATGAAGCTCGTCCCCTCAGGCGCCACGCCACAGACCTCGGCCAGTGCGCTGGTGGCGACGATCCGGCCGCTGGCCGCATCGATCACCGCAAGCGAGTTGCCTTGCGGCGAGGACACGGCGACGGTGCCCGCGGCGGTATTGGCGGCGACCGAGCCGATGTAGTTCCTGAAACCCGAAAGCACGTCCTGCGGCATGTCGAGCAACTGCAGATCCCTGCCGCGCGCGGCGCGGCCGACCAGCAGCGGACGATCGGTGCCCGGCCCCCTGTACTGACAACCGAACCAGACCGCGCCGGATTCATCGGCATCCATGTGACGGATCGAAAGCTGGTGCAGCGCCGGCGGCAGTTCGTGCTTTTCGACGAGGTCGCCGGTGAGGCGGTCGACCAGCACGTAGGAAGGCTTCATCGTCGCGACGTTGAGCTCGGCGCGGCCGTAATCCGGATGCGTCTCGATGCCGCCATTGGCGACGGCAAGCGTCCTGCCGTCATCCAGCAGCAGAAGCTCGTGCGAACCCATGCCGTAGGTCGGGAACTCGCTGACGCGCCTGAATTTCGCGCGCGCGTCATAGACGCCGACCACGCCAGCGGCATTGTCGAAATCGTTCTCGGTGGCGTAGAGCAGGGCACCGTCGGTCGAGAACACGCCGTGGCCGAAGAAATGCCGTCCACTGACGCTGGCAATGGTCAGCGGCTCGTCGCGGCCGGTGTGGTCGAAAACCACCGCGAAAGTGCCGGGCTGCCTGGCAAAGACCACGGAGCGCTTCGAGAGCGGATCGAAGGTGACGTCGTGACCGCGGGCAGGCAGGTCGATGGCATGCAGGACCTTGCCGGCCTCGGACAGGATGGCCGCGCCATAGCTGCCGTCGCGCTTCACGAAAGCGGTGGCGAAGACGGCGCCCGTGCTAAGCGTCTTCGCCCATGCGGACGGCGCCATGGCCGCCGCAAAGCCGACGCCAGCGGCCCTGAGGAAATCACGGCGATCGATCAGCGGCGTGCGCATGCAATCTCCGTTCGAGCATGACCTTCTCCAAAAAGTCTGCAACTTTTTGGGATCATGCTCAGTCGCCGTCCAGCGACGAAAAGCCGGCGGTCAGGCCGAATTCGGCGGTCAGTCTGGTGCCGATCAGGGTCGACAGGCTGGATGTCACCAGCGAAAAGTGGTCGAGCTTCTGGCGCAGCGCCGGGTCGGCGAGCGCCTTGTCGATCGGACCTCTGACGGCCGTGGCGTCGGCGGCCCCGTTGACGAGCTGGATATGGATCGATTCCGCCATCCAGCGTCCATCGGGCGACAGCGCGTCGCCAAGCTGCGAGGCCTGGAACAGCGCATCCATGCCGGCAAGATTTCCGGTCAGCGAGCGCGTCGTGTTTTGCGAACGCCAGTAGATCGCCTGTTTCGGCTTGTCGGCTTCCGGATTGCTGCCCAGGAAGCCTTTCAGGCGCACGTCGCGGACCATTTCCAACTCGTTGATGAAGACGCCGACCAGTTCGGTCACCGCTTCCGTGCCGTCGCGGTAGAGCGCATTTTGCGGCCCCGGATTGGCCCAAAGCGCGGCAAAGCCGTCGGGTTTGCTCCAGGCGTCACTGACCTCGGCGGCAATCGACTCGATGTTGCCGGCGACGGCCGCGCCGTAGGCGCAGCGATAGGGATCGCCCTTGCCGGCGAGCGTTTCCGCGCCATCGCCGTAAAGCGCGAATTCCAGCGCACCAAGCCCTTGCATGGCGACGCTCTTTGCCGCCAACTGGGCCGGATCGGCGGCGGTCTGATCCTTATTGGCCAGCGCCGCCTGCACCTGCCTCAGGCCGATGCTCTTGCGGTCCGGCCAAAACAACATGCGCTCCAGCCGGTTGTCCTGCGTGATCGGTCCGATGCGGATGATCTCCACGACCGACCAGGCATCCACGGTGCCGGAAAACTCGGCGCGCGCCGCATCGAGATGCTCCTGCGAGGGCGCGTCGCAAAGCGTGCGCATTGCCTTGGTCAGGCTGTCCGCATGATCATGCAGGCGTGCATAGGCCGGGCGGACAAAGCCGTCGATCGCCCGCTGGATCACGTCGGAGGCCTTGACCGCGGCGGACGCCGGCAAAGCGCTGGCGAGGACCAGCGGGAGAACCAGAGCGAGCGCTAAGCAGGCACTCGTAGGTTGGCCCACGAACGCCTGCTTGGATTCTTTTGTTTGTTGCAGGTTCTTGCCGCAAAACCGTGGGACACTTTTGCGGAACCTGCTTGGACGCTTCGACATCAAAACGACTCCAGGAACTTGACCAGTGCGTCGCGGTCGGCCGCATCGGCGGCGGCAAAGCGGTCGCGCGCGGCCTGCCCCTCGCCGCCATGCCACAGGATCGCCTCGGTCAAGGTGCGCGCGCGCCCGTCATGCAGGAAGAAGCTATTGCCGTTGACGGTCTGGGTAAGGCCGATGCCCCACAGCGGCGGCGTGCGCCATTCACTGCCGGTCGCCTCGCCCACCGCCTGCCCGTCGGCGAGGCCCGGCCCCATGTCATGCAGCAGGAAGTCGGAATAGGGCCAGATCAGCTGGAAGGCCTGCGCCTTGTTGGGCGTGCCGCGACGGGTGACGAATTTCGGCGTATGGCAGGAAATGCAGCCCATGTCGTAGAACAGTTTCTTGCCGGCCAGCACATCGGGTTTGTCGAGGTCGCGCCGCGCCGGAACGGCGAGGTTTTGCGAATAGAAGGTGACGAGGTCCATGACCGGCGACGGCGCCTCGACCGGGCCGAGACGCTCCTGCACGCCGTTCGGCATGGCAAGACATGTCTTTTCGGCGGCGGTGCAGTCGCCCCAGTGTTTCGGCACTTCCGGCGTCGAAATGCCGATATCGCCGGCGAATGCATCCGCCGTTTGCTGGCGAATCGAGGGCGTCTGCGCCTTCCAACCGAAGCGGCCGAGCGTCAGCTCGCCGCTCTTGCCGTCGCGCACGATGTTGGGCCTGCCGGAAATGCCGTCGCCATCACGGTCGTCCGGATCGGCATGGGCGAGAATGTCGGCCGGCGCGATCTGCTCGACCAGGCCGAGGCCGATCATCGGCGGCGTCATGCGCGGCGACAGCGTGGTGTGCGGATCGAGCGGTCCGCTGGCAAGGTCGTCGACCGAATAGCTCGGCTTGCGCAGCGAAACCACGGTTCCGTCCGGCAGCGCGACTTTCTGCTCCTGATAGTCGACGCGCATCCTGCCTTCGCCCCGAAGGCCTGGAACCGCCAGATCCTGCAATTGCGAGCCGTAGACCGGGTCGGGGAAATTGAGCACCTTGCGGTCGGCAAGCGCTGCCTTCTCCTCCTCGGTGCTCGCCTGCCGCGCCAGCCGCAGGAACATGGAGGTGGTGCCGCCATCGCCTATCGGCGGATGACCGCGGCCGTCCTTCAGATGGCAGTTCTGGCAGGCGCGCTCGTTGAACAGCGGGCCGAGCCCGTCCGATGCCTGCGTCGACGACGGCGACGACACCCAGTTCTTGCGGAAAATGGCATTGCCGAGCTTGAAGGTGCCCTCTTCCTCGAAAGTAAGATTGGCGGAGGATTGCGAGAAGGCGTCCTTGCTGACGCCTTTCCGCGACGTGCCGGCGCCGCCCTGCATCGGCTCGAACTGCTCGGGCTTGGAAAAATCCTTGGTCGGCCGGGTGATAGCGATGACGCGCGCCAGATCCTTCGGCATCAGATCGGTCCGGCTGGTGGCGAGGCCCGCCGGTTCGGGCGCGCCGGCCCGCGCCGAGGCCGCAAGTGCGACCACAACGGCAACCGACAGCCCGCGAAGCCATCTGTATCGCGGGTTTTGCTGGGAAGGCAGGCCGCAATCATCGGCCGGCCGCAAGCGGCGCAAGAAATCTAAGGGGCGCCGCATTCCCGCATGTCCCTATTCCGCCTCGTCGGCCGATGCGGCGTTGAGCTGGCCGTATTTTTCCTCGCCGATCGAGGCGAGCAGGTCGAGTTGCGTCTCGAGGAAGTCGATGTGACCTTCCTCGTCGGACAGCAAATCCTCGAACAGCTTCATAGACACGTAGTCGCCTGCTTCTTCGCAAATCTCGCGTGACCGCTTGTAGGCGGTACGCGCGTCATACTCGCCGGCAAGGTCGGATTCGAGCACTTCCTTGACATTCTGTCCGATGCGTAGCGGCGCTACCGACTGCAGGTTCGGATGACCCTCAAGGAAGATGATGCGAGCCACGAGCCGGTCGGCATGGTGCATCTCCTCGATCGATTCCGCGCGCTCCTTCTTTGCCAGCTTGGCGTATCCCCAGTCCTCCAGCAGCCGGAAATGTACCCAGTACTGATTGACCGCTCCGAGTTCCAGAAAGAGAGCCTCGTTAAGCCGCTCGATGATCTGCTGTTCGCCTTTCATGGGTACTGCTCCCGTATTGGACGCGCAGGCCTCTGACGCGATCCAGGTGTGAAACGATGTCCACGCCGCTCGCCTCCGAGCGGGCATGGTAATTTTCGGTTACCCGAATGATCGTTTCCACCACATTTGGGAAGCAGCCGCAACAGCGACCGCGCTTCTGCATGGCATGATAGATCTTCGCCGGCACGATAAGCTGCCAGGGATCCTGATCCAGCAGCCCGACGATCGTCTGCTCAATCTCCTTCTCGGTGATGATGTTGCAATGGCAGATCAGCATAGTTTGCTCTTGGCTGACGGCGCTTGCTCCGCGCCGTGTGGCTTATACTCGGCTTTGACGCCTTACTGGAATACCTTGTCTGGCGCATCGAGGCTGTCCGAACCCTCGAAGGCGATGGCATTGAGTTTCAGGGTGCCGACGGCGCGCTCGATCGACTTGGTCTGGTCGACCAGCGCGTCGATCGCCGCCTGCACGTTGGCGTTGCCTTCCGCGTTGCCTTCTCCGATCTGCTGATCATAGGCCTCGCCGGCAAGCGCCCGCGCCTTGATGGCTTCCATCTTGGCGACGGTGGCATCCAGTTTGTCCGACAGTTCCTTGTCGATCGCCGAATCGGCTTCCTTGACCATGTCCGATACCGAGGGCCCTTCGACGACCGTGCCGTCAAGGCGCGTGTAGCTGCCACTATAGGCGGTACGGATGCCGACGGCATCGTAGAGATGGGAATCGTAGGTGTTGTCGGAGAAGCAGTCGTGCTCCTCTTCCGGATCGTGCAGCAGCAGGCCGAGCTTCATGCGCTCGCCGGCGAGTTCGCCATAGGACAGCGAACCCATGCCGGTGAGGATGGTCGAGATGCCGGCTTTCGGCTCGCCATCGACAAGGTTCTTGCGGGCGGCGCCACCTTCCTTCCAGTCGTTGACCATGTCCTGCAGATCGGCAACCAGAAGGTCGCTCGCCGACTTCAGGTACTGCGCCCGGCGATCGCAATTGCCGCCGGTACAGTTGGCGAGGTCATAGTCCGTATAGGGCCGTTCGCCAGTACCTGCGCCGGTGCCGTGCAGATCCTGGCCCCACAGCAGGAATTCGATGGCGTGATAGCCGGTCGCCACATTGGATTCGATGCCGCCAGCCTCCTGCAGCGTGCCGGAAAGGAACTCGGGCGTCAGCTCTGTGGCGTCGATCTTCTGGCCGTTGATCTCGATCGATTTGTTGGCGATCACATTGGCGGTGTAGAGCGCATTCGCATCCGACTCGGTGCCGTAGCTCTCGGCGACATAGTCAATCAGGCCTTCGTCCAGCGGCCAGGCATTCACCTTGCCTTCCCAGTCGTCGACGATGGCGTTGCCGAAGCGGTAGACTTCGGTCTGCTGATAGGGAACGCGCGACGCTTTCCAGGCCTCGCGGGCGGCGGTCAGCGTTTCCTCCGAAGGCTTGGCGAGCAGCGCGTCGACGGCCTTGTCGAGCGCCTGTGCCGTGGTCAGGGAATCCTCATATTTGGCGAGCGCAATGTCGGAATAGGTCTTGATGACCGCCTTCGCATCGGTTTCCGCCTTGGCCGGCAACACGAATATCGCCGCCGTCAATGCCGCCGTGGCGCCGATCGCGGCGAGCCTGCCATACCGTGCCGTGATCATCGCTCTCATGATTGTCATCTCCTCGGAATTCAGTGAAATGCCGGCGCCAAAGGCGCGTCGGCAGGCAATCGGCGCCAAGGCAGGTCCATGCCATCTGGCGGAAAACAGACCGCGGCATGGCGCGGTTCGCAGAAGAAAGACATCGAAATGCCTCCAATCGAAAGGGTTCAAGGCCCAGACATCAAAGGGATGCGCTTGACGCGCAAGCTCTCATAAAGCGATGAAGGGGGCGGAAGTCAACCGATTTCAGAGAGAAAAGCCAATTGAAACAACAGTTTAGAATTATTCTAAACTGCAAGTGTCAACTTTAGCCATATTTACCATGTCGCCGTCGAACGAGACGATTGACAGACCGCCATTCCGGGTGCGACCCGCAAAAGCGGTCTTGCGGCGGCGTCAGACAATCGCCACTTGGCGAGACGTTCTAGACTTGGATGAAGAATTGGGGCTGCGATGAAAAACGGTGTGGTCATTGTCGGTGCGGGTCACGCGGGCGTGCAAGCGGCCGCCAGCCTGCGCGAGGACGGTTACGACGGGCCCGTGATCCTCGTCAGCGACGAAAACGAACTGCCCTACCACAAGCCGCCGCTGTCGAAGACCTTTATCAAGGATGGAGAGGCCAAACCGCAGCCGCTACGCGGCGAGGCCTTTTATAGCGGCAGCGCGATCGGCTACCGGCCGGGCATCAGGGTCGACCGCATCGATGCCAGGGGCCGCAGGCTGGAACTATCGGGTGGCGGCTCGCTGGCATTCGACCGGCTGATCCTGGCGACCGGTTCGCGGCCGCGCATCCTGCCGCTGCCGGGGTCGGATCTTTCAGGCGTGGTGTCGCTGCGCTCGCTCGCCGACGCGCGACTGGTCCGCGATTTGAGTGCACGGAGCGAGGATGTCGTGATCCTTGGCGGCGGCTTCATCGGACTGGAGATCGCCGCGACGCTCAAAGCGGCCGGCCGCAAGGTCACCGTGGTCGAGGCGGTCGACCGGCTGCTCGGCCGGGCAGTGGCGCCGGTCATCGCCAGCCATGTGCGCCAGCGGCTGGAAGCGACTGGTGTCCGCATCCTCACCGGCACGACGATTGCGCGGCTCGAAGGCGAGAACGGCCGTGTCTCGGCTGCGATCACCGCAAGCGGCGAGCGCCTACCGGCGCAGATGGTCGTCATCGGCATCGGCGTCGTGCCCAATGTCGAACTGGCCGAAGCTGCGGGTATTACTACCGCCAACGGCATCCGCGTCGACCAGCAGATGCGCACTTCTGTGCCCGAAATCCTTGCCATCGGCGATGCCGCCTCCTACCGGCATTGGCTCACCGGCGGCGATGTGCGGCTGGAATCGGTGCAGAATGCGACCGATCAGGCGCGCCTTGCCGCGCGCACCATCCTCGGCCAAGCGGACGCCTTTGCGGCGGTGCCATGGTTCTGGTCCGATATCGGCGACATGAAGCTGCAAATGGTCGGCTTGATTTCGGGCGGCGACAGCCATGTCGTGCTGGGCGACGTCAACGAGAACAGATTCTCCATCTACCACTATGCGGCAAACCGGCTGCTTGGCATCGAATCGGTCAATCGCCCCGGCGACCACATGCTTGGCCGCAAGATGCTCGGCGCCGGCTTCTCGCCGACGCCGCAGACGGTTGCGGCAGGACCGGACGGCCTGAAGGCGGCGGTCGCCGCCTTCCAGCAGGAGGAGCCTGTCCGCGCCGCTGAATAGGATATGTTGATGTTCAGCCGGCCTGCGAACGGCGGTTTCCTGCGCTTCCGGTACTCACGCACCCAAAAGTACGCTCCGTTCCGGTTCTCGGAACCCACCATTCTCGATTCGGCCTGACCCGAATCTCACCACATCCCGGAGCAGACGAGGGTCAGGCGGTGCGGACCTCGCGGATCGCGCTTTCCAGGATGTCGAGCGCTTCGTTCATCACGCCGTCCTGGATGGTGATCGGTGCCAGGAAGCGGATGACATTGCCGTAGACGCCGCAGGTGAGCAGGATCAGGCCCTTGTCGAGCGCCTTCAGCCGGACCGCATTGGCGATCTCCGCCGACGGCAGGCCCTTCTTCACATCGTTGAATTCGACCGCGTTCATGAAACCGGGGCCTCTGATATCGACGATCTCCGGCGTGTCGTCGCGGATCGATTGCAGCCGCTGCTTCAGGCGCGCGCCCAGCGTGTTGGCGCGGTCGCAAAGCTTTTCCTCCTCGATCACGTCGAGCACGGCGTGTGCTGCGGCGACGCCGGTCGGGCTGCCGCCATAGGTGCCGCCGAGCCCGCCGGGGTTGGGCGCATCCATGATCTCGGCGCGGCCGGTGACCGCCGACAGCGGAAATCCGCCGGCCAGGCTCTTGGCCATGGTGGTGATGTCGGGCGCCACCTCGTGATGATCCATGGCGAACATCTTGCCGGTGCGGGCAAAACCGGTTTGCACCTCGTCGGCGATCAACAGCATGCCGTGCTGGTCGCAGATCTTGCGCAACGCCGTCATGAAGTCGCGCGGCGCCTCGTAGAAGCCGCCCTCGCCCTGCACCGGCTCGACGATGATGGCGGCGACGCGGGCCGGGTCGACATCGGCCTTGAACAGGCGGTCGAGGGCGGCCAGCGAATCGGCGACGGTGACCCCGTGCAGCGCCACCGGGAACGGCGCGTGGAAGACATCGGCCGGCATGGCGCCGAAGCCGACCTTGTAGGGCACGACCTTGCCGGTCAGCGCCATGCCCATGAAGGTGCGGCCGTGGAAGCCGCCGGCAAAGGCGATGACCGCCGGCCGGCCGGTAGCGTTGCGGGCGATCTTGATGGCGTTCTCCACCGCCTCGGCGCCGGTGGTGACGAAGATCGTCTTCTTGTCGAACTTGCCCGGCAGCATGCCGTTCAGCCGTTCGGCCAGCCTGACATAGCTCTCATAGGGCACCACCTGGTGGCAGGTGTGGGTGAAGCGGTCGAGCTGCGCCTTGACCGCCTCGATCACCTTCGGGTGGCGGTGGCCGGTGTTGACGACGGCGATGCCGGACGAAAAGTCGATGTAGCGGCGGCCTTCGACGTCCCAGATCTCCGAGTTTTCGGCGCGATCGGCATAGATCTGCGTGGTCATGCCGACGCCGCGCGAGATCGACTGGTTCTTGCGTTCGGAAATGGCTGAATTCTTCATTTTCGTCCCTCGCCGGGCCGGCGCCCGTCTCGTTGATGATGGCTCGGACGACTTCTGGCCCTATTTCATGTTTTCCTCAAGTTGGCACCGCCGCCGGGTCATTGGGCCTGCCGCCGTCAATGCGCGAAGGAATACGACGCGGACAACTGAAATTTGATTCACGCCGTCCGCACAAACCCATCGCTCGCCCGCAAGAGGTTGCGCGTGTAGTCCTTGGTCGCGCGGTGCCCGACAAGTTGGGCTGCCGTGAGGTTTTCCACCGCCTCGCCGTTCTGCATCACCATGAGCCGCTCGCACATATGGGTGATGATTGCGAGGTCGTGGCTGACCATCAGGAAGGTCAGCTTGCGCCGTCGCCTGATCTCTTCCAGCAGGTTGAGCACTTCCGCCTGCACCGAGGCATCGAGCGCCGAGGTCGGCTCGTCGAGCAGCAGGATCGACGGTTCGAGGATCAGGGCGCGAGCGATCGCCACGCGCTGGCGCTGGCCGCCTGACAATTGATGCGAATAGCGGAAGCGGAAGCCGGTCCCCAGGCCGACCTCGTCCAGCGCCCGCTGGATGCGCTTCTCACCATCGGCAAAGCCGTGGATGGCGAGCGGCTCCTGCAGCAGGCGGTCGACGGTCTGGCGTGGGTGCAGCGAGCCGTACGGATCCTGGAAGACCATCTGCACCTCGCGATAGAACGCCTTATCGCGACGTGCGCCGAGGCTCTTGCCGTTGACGGCGATGGTGCCCGAAGCGGCCGGCGCGAGGCCGGCGATTGCCCTCAGCAACGTCGACTTGCCGGAGCCGGACTCCCCGACCAGGCCGAAGGATTCGCCAGACTTCACCTCAAGGCTGACGCCCTTCAGCGCGCGAAAGCGGTCGAAGACCACCTCCAGCCCGTCGATGGAAAGGGCCGCATTCATGCCGCCCACTCCGGCTTGCGGTCGAGCACCGGCAGCGGGTGGCGTTCGAAGCCGATCCTGGGCATGCAGTTGAGCAGGCCGCGCGTGTAGGGATGCTGGGCGTCGCGGAGCTCCGACGCCTTGATCTGCTCGACCACCTTGCCGGCATACATGACGATGACGCGGTCGCAGAAGGACGAGACCAGGCGCAGGTCATGCGAGATGAAGATCAGCCCCATGCCGCGCTCGCTGACCAGTTTGTCGAGGATGTTCAGCACATCGAGCTGCACGGTGACGTCGAGCGCCGAAGTCGGCTCGTCGGCGATCATCATTTCCGGCCCGGCGATCAGCATCATGGCAATCATGGCGCGCTGGCCCATGCCGCCCGAAACCTCGTGCGGATGCAGGCCGAAGACGCGGGTCGGGTCGCGGATCTGCACCGCCTCCAGCATGGCGAGCGCGCGGTCGCGTGCCTCCGCCTTGCCGACCTTCTCATGCGTGCGCAGCGTCTCGACGATCTGGCGGCCGATGCTCATCACCGGGTCGAGCGAGTATTTCGGATCCTGCAGGATCATGGCGATGCGCTTGCCGCGCAGCGACCGGCGGTCGCGGGGCGACGCCGCGAGCAGGTCGATGCCGTCGAAAGCGAGTTTCCCGGCGGTGACCTCGGCCTGCGGCGGGGTCAGGCCCATGATGGCGCGGCCGGTCTGCGACTTGCCGGAACCGCTCTCGCCGACGATGCCGAGCCGTTCGCGGCCAAGCGAGAAGGAGACGCCGCGCACCGCCTCGATCAGGCCGGTGCGCGTCGGGAAGGTGACGCGAAGGTCGTCGACGTCGAGAAGCGTGCTCATTGATCGCTGCTTATTGCGGTCGCCGCTCATTGATCGCCACTTCGGGGGTCGAGCGCGTCGCGCAGGCCGTCGCCGAGCAGGTTGAAGCCGAGGCTGACGATGAGGATGGCAAAGCCCGGTGCGCCGGCCACCCACCATTGGTCGAGCACGAAGCGGCGGCCCGAGGCGATCATCGCCCCCCATTCCGGCAGCGGCGGCTGCGCGCCGAGGCCGAGGAAGCCGAGACCGGCGGCGGTCAGGATGATGCCGGCCATGTCGAGCGTCACCCTGATGATCAGCGAGGAGATGCAGAGCGGCATGATGTGGCGCAGCACGATGCGGAACGGCGAGGCGCCCATCAACTGCACCGCCTTGATGTAATCCGAATTGCGCACGGTGAGCGTTTCGGCACGTGCAATGCGGGCATAGGGCGGCCATGAGGTGATGGCGATGGCGAGCACCGCATTCTCGATGCCGGGGCCGAGTGCGGCGACGAAGGCCAGCGCCAGGATCAGCTTCGGAAAGGCCAGAAAGATGTCGGTGATGCGCATCAGGATCGCATCGACCCAGCCGCCGGCATAGCCGGCGACCGTGCCGACCAGCAGGCCGATGGGGGCGGCGATGATGGCCACGAGAATGACGACGTAGAGCGTCCACCGCGAGCCGAAGATGACGCGCGAAAGGATGTCGCGGCCGAGGTCGTCGGTGCCGAACCAGTGCGCGGCACTCGGCGCCAGCAGCCGCGAACCCTTCAAGTCGCCGACTGTCGGCGAATAGGGCGCCAGCACATCGGCAAGGGCCGCGACCACAAGCAAGGCGATGATGATGAGCAGACCGAGAAACGCCAGGCGGTTGGCGGAAAAGCGGCGCCACGCGACATAGGTGCGGCCGAGCCTTGCCTGCATGCGCGAGGCCGGCCGCTCGCTGAGCAGCCAGTCGCGACGGCTTTGTATCGCCTCAGCGCTCATCGTACCTTGGTCCTTGGGTCGAGCACCCGGTAGAGCAGGTCGGACAGGAGATTGATGCCAATGAAGACCGAGCCGATGATGATGGTGCCGCCGAGCACGGCGTTCATGTCGGCGTTCTGCAGGGAATTGGTGATGTAGAGGCCGATGCCCGGCCAGGAAAACACCGTTTCGGTCAGCACCGAGCCTTCGAGCAGCCCGGCATAGGAAAGCGCGATGACGGTGACCATCGGCACCGCTGCGTTGCGTAACGCATGGCCCCAGATGATGCGCGTTTCCGACAGGCCCTTGGCGCGCGCCGCGACGATATATTCCTGGGCAAGCTCGTTCAGCATGAACGAGCGCGTCATCCGGCTGATATAGGCGAGGGAAAAATAGCCGAGCAGCGAGGCCGGCAGGATGATGTGGCGGAACGCATCGCGAAACACGTCCCACTGCCGCTGCCACAGCGCATCCAGAAGATAGAAGCCGGTGACTGGCGTGAAGGTGTATTCGTAGACGATATCGAGGCGGCCGGGAAATGCCACCCATTGCAGCCTGGCATAGAACAGCACGAGCGCCAGCAGTCCCAGCCAGAAGATCGGCACGGAGTAACCGACCAGGCCGATGATGCGCACGATCTGGTCGATGATGCTGCCGCGCCGGACCGCGGCCAGCACGCCGAGCGGCACGCCGATCACCGAACCGATCAGCGTCCCCAGCGTCGCCAGTTCGATCGTCGCCGGAAAGGCGCGGCGGATGTCGGTCATGACAGGATTGGTGGTCAGCACCGACGTACCGAAATCGCCGTTCAGGGCATTCCTGACATAGATATAGAACTGCTCGATCAGAGGCAGGTCGAGGCCCATCTCGCGGCGGGTGCGCTCGACGACATTGGCCGGCGCCCGGTCGCCGAGCACCGCCAGCACCGGGTCGATAGGGATGACACGGCCGATGAAGAAGGTCACGGCGAGAAGGCCGAGATAGGTGGTTATCGCGATGACTAGGAAGCGGCCGATCGACGACGCGACAGCGACGGCACGGGCGCTGCCGCGCCTTGCCGTCTCCTGGCTTTCAACCGTGCTCATGCGGCGCGTCCGCCGGCATCACTCCTTGGAGATCTGGCCGACAAAGTTGGTGTCGAAGCTCGGGCCGAGCGCGAAGCCCTTGAGGTTCTTGCGCAGGCCGGCCACTTCCAGCTGCTGGTGAATGATGATGAAAGGACTGGTTTCGAGGATCTTCTTCTGCAGATCCTGGTACATCGCGGCACGCTTGGCGGCGTCCTTCTCGAGCAGGGCAGCTTCCGTTTCCTTGGTCAAGTCGGGAATATCCCAGGCGTTGCGCCAGGCCAGGGTCTTGGTCTTGCCTTCATCCGAATTGTCGGGGTTCGAGGCAAAGGTCTGGGCATTGGAATTCGGATCGAAATAATCCTGGCCCCACTGGCCGATATAGATGTCGTGGTTGCGGGCACGGTATTTGGTCAGCGTCTGCTTGCCGTCGCCGGGAATGATCTCCAGCTTGACGCCGGCCTGTCCGAGCGTCTGCTGGAACGATTCCGCCATGCCGGTCACCGGCTGGGTGTTGCGTACGTCCATGGTGACGCTGAAGCCGTCGGCCAGGCCTGCCTTGGCGAGCAGTTCCTTGGCTTTGGCGAGGTCGAACGTGAACGGATTCTCGTCCAACTCGCCGAGCACGCCTTTCGACAGGAAGGTCTGGTGAATCTCGCCGATGCCTTTGAGGATGGTCGAGCTCAAGGCATCGTAGTCGACAAGATATTTGAAGGCCTGGCGAACCTCGGGCTTGGCGAGGTTCGGGTTTTTCTGATTGAGGCTGATGTAGAAGACCGTGCCCTTCGGCGCGCTGGTGGTGGTGAGATCGGCGTTCTTGGCGATGGCGTCGAGGTCGTTCGGTTCGAGATTGCGGGCAACGTCGATGTCGCCGGCCTCCAGCGCCAGGCGCTGGCCCGAGCTTTCCTTCATGTTGCGATAGATGACGCGGGCGAGCTTGGCCTTTTCGCCGTGATAATTGTCGTTGCGCTCCATGACGACGACCTCGTTGGCCCGCCATTCGCGCAGCTTGTAGGGGCCGGAGCCGGCATAGCCGGTCTTCAGCCAGGCGTTGCCGAAGTCGTTGTCGTATTTGTAGTCGTCGCTCGGCGTGACCGCGGCGACGTGTTCCTTGACCAGCTTGGCGTCGACGACCGAGGCGACCGTTGCCGACAGACAGTTCAGGACGAAGCTCGGCGCATAGGCCTTGTCGACGGTGAACTGGAATGTCGTGTCGTCGACAGCCTTGGCCTTCTCGGTGACGTTACCGCCATCGATGCCGAACTGCCCGATGATGAAGGCAGGGCTTTTGTCGAGCTTGATGGCACGCTCGAACGAATAGGCGACGTCGGCGGCGGTGATCGGATTGCCCGAGGCAAACTTCAGGCCGGGCTTGAGCTTGAAGGTGTAGGTCAGGCCGTCGTCGGAGACGCTCCAGCTTTCGGCGAGATCGCCCTTGACCTTGGAGGTGTCGCTCAAGTCGAGACGGACAAGAAGATCGTAGGTGTTGCCGGTGACCTCGGCGGTCGACAATTCGAACGCCTCGCCCGGATCCATGGAGATGATGTCGTCGATGGCGAACCCCTCGACCAGCGTGTCGGCGGGCGTGACCGCAAAGGCCGGTGCGCCGGCCAGAAGCAGCGCGGACATGGCCGCACCCGCAAGCAAGAAGCGGGAGCGTAGAGCAAACTTTTCCATCATCATTTTTGACTGTTCCCTGTTTTGTTGACCTGAGTTCCCGGCTCAGGCTGTTGCGTTCTTTGCCGGGCTGAACGATAGCCCCTGGACCGGTTGCCTTGGCAATTTTTGTCCAGTTGGACCATTACCATATCCGGCGGTTTCCAAGCCGGCAACGGGCATTTGCAAGACAGCGCGTTGTACCAGATTGGGCGCGGCGAGCGGCCACAACGCCGGCTAAAATCCGCTGATGTTGCAACTACTTCAGTGCGGTGACCAGATCGGCGTCGGGAAAGCAGGTGGCGGCCCGACCGTTCCCGGCCTGCCATTTGCCGATCGAACGGCGCGTCTTGAAGCCTGGCAAACCATCGGCGCTGCCGACATCGTAGCCCTTGGCCTCCAGCGCCCGCTGCAGGGCGGCGATGTCCGATCTGTAGAGCCCGCCGACCGCGCCCCAGCTGCTCGAAAAATTGCTGTCGCCATGAGCGATGCGGTCGGCGCCGTGGCCGATGAACAGGGCGTAGAGATCGCTGGTGTTGTATTGTTTCAGCACGTAGAAATTGGGCGTGACGATGAAGGCTGGACCGCTGCGCCCGGCCGGCATCAAGAGAAAGCCTTCGGCCTTCAACTCGCGCGCCGGAAACGGTCTTGCCGCGACGCGCTTGATACCCATGTCAGCCCACTCGGAAATTCTCTTGCCCTGGTCCGGACCTTCGAGCGAACAGGAGATCGCTTCCGGCACCGTCACCTCGAAACCCCATTCACGGCCCTTCACCCAGCCATAGTGGACGAGGTAGTTGGCGATCGAGGCCAGCGTGTCGGGTTTCGAATTCCAGATGTCGGCCCGGCCGTCGCCGTCGAAATCGACGGCATGCTTCAGGAAGGACGTCGGCATGAATTGCGGCTGGCCGAGCGCGCCCGCCCAGGACGATTTCATCGCGCCGACCGGTGCCAGCCCACGCTCGACGAGTTCGAGCGCCGCCATCAGCTCGGTGCGGAAGAAATCCTTCCTGGTCGCCATGAACGCCTTGGTGCCCAGCACCTCGAAGGCGTCGTAGGGCATCTTCGCCGCGCCGAAGCCGCTCTCGCGGCCCCAGATCGCCAGCAGCATGTCGCCCGGCACGCCGTAACGCTGCTCGATCGCGGCAATCGTCCTGGCGTTGGCCGCCTTGCGCGCCCGCCCGCCTGATGTGACGGCGCGAACCGTCTTTTCGGTGAAATAGGCGCCGGGCGAACCGAACTCCGCCTGATGCTGCTTCAGCGGTGTTTTCGCCTTTTTGCCCGGCATCACCAGGTCGGGCAGTTTGAGGTTCGGTTTGACGCCATTGAAGGCGGCCTCGAAGGTTTTTCTGGAGATGCCTTTGGCTTTGGCTTCAGGCCAAAGGTCATTCTGCAGCCAGGCGCGGAACTGGTCGTCGATTGGTGCGGCGGAGGCGGGGGAGATGAGGAGGATGAGAGTTAGTGCGACGAGAAGAAATGCAAAGCTGAATTTGCGTAGCCCGCGCTCTGTCGCGCCCCCCTCTGTCCTGCCGGACATCTCCCCCACGAGGGGGGAGATTGGCAGCTTTGATAACGGCGCCTTTTCTCCAGCGCAGGAGGTTGGCGAAAGCCGGCGTGACATCCAATCTCCCCCCGTGTGGGGGAGATGTCCAGCAGGACAGAGGGGGGCGCGAAGGAATGCAATCATCTCAGAAGCGTCCTTCCCAACAACCACCCGCTAAAACGCCGTCCGCGAGCGCAGCGCCGCGGCCAGCGTGCCTTCGTCGAGATAGTCGAGCTCGCCGCCGACCGGCACGCCATGCGCCAGCCGTGTCACCTTGATATCGAAGCCGGACAATTGGTCGGTGAGATAATGCGCGGTGGTCTGGCCTTCGACCGTGGCATTGACGGCGAGGATCACCTCCTTGACCTCGCCGCCGGCGACACGGTCGACCAGCGAGCGGATGTTGAGCTGCTCGGGACCCATGCCGTCGAGCGGCGACAGCGTGCCGCCGAGCACATGGTAGCGGACATTCATGGCGGCCGCCCGCTCCAGCGCCCAGAGGTCGGCCACGTCCTCGACGACGATCAGCGTGCCGGCGTCGCGGCGCGGATCGGTGCAGATCATGCAGGGGTCGGACGTATCGACATTGCCGCAGGTCGAGCAGATGCGCACCTTGTCGACCGCCTCGCTCATGGCGGCGGCGAGCGGCGACAGGAGCTGTTCCTTCTTCTTGATCAGATGGAGCGCGGCGCGCCTGGCCGAACGGGGACCGAGCCCCGGCACCTTGGCCAGAAGCTGGATCAGGCGTTCGATCTCGGGACCAGCGATTCGCTTCGACATCGCATCGGTTTAGACCATGATCCCGAAAAGTGGAAACCGGTTTTCGGGAAAGATCATGGTCAAACAAGAACATAGATCCCCATTCCGATTTTAATCGGAATGGATCAGGCTCTAGGATTTTTCCGCGCGCCTTGGAACACTCCGATGCCCAGCGTCGACGCTAAAGACGCTGCTGCCGTCAGTATGCTTCCAGCGGCCGGGCCTGGCCTGCGATCATCGCGCCGATGGCGTCGGTGTTCTCGGGCGTCGATTCAAACGACATCGTCGGCTCGGCCGGAGCCGCCGAGAATGAACTGACTGGTTGCGCACCGGCCGTGCCGCCGAAACGGGCCGCGTCCGGCTCCTGCATCGCCACGAGCGTCGCCTTCTCGGAGATAGCCTCCGCGGGGATCGCCTTCACGAAGGTCGCCTTCATCGGCTTTGCCGCCTGCGGTGCGGCTGCGGTCACGTAGGTTGCCTCGACCGGCCTTGTCTCAGTAGCTGTTGGCTCAGCGGATGTCGCCCGGGCGGATGTTGCCTTGTCTGCCCGCACCGGCGCCGCGGAGGCCACGAGCGTGGCGCGCCTCGGCGCCCGCGGCGTAGCCTGTGCTATCGCGACCATGGGCTCGTCCGGCAACGGTTTCCAGTTCCGGCCGCGCTTTTCATAGAAGGCATTGCCGCCGGCAACCATGGTGTAGTGCATGTTCTTGTAGGGGAACCGCAGGCCGGCGGTGTGAAAGAACATCGTGTTCTTCAGCTTGGCCTTGCGCTCGCCCTTGAGCACCGCCTCGGCGGCTTCCTCGACATCGGGCAGCGCCTTCGAATTCATCCGCCGCGTCATCACGCCCGGCGCGAACTGCCCGCGCTCGCCGACCACCTGGCAGATGGTGTTGCCGTGCTTGCCGGACCGCAGCCGGTTCATGACCACCGTGCCGACGGCAATCATGCCGTCACGGCTCGACCGGTTGGATTCGAAGAACATCGCGCGCTGGAGGCACTCCTTGTCCTTCGCCGTGTGATTGTAGGGCCGGGATTTGACGGCATCGGTCAGGCTGGCCACGGACATGCCATGCGAGGTGGTCTGACTGCAGGCGGCCAAAAATAGCGGAGAGGTGATGACGCCGAGCAATAATGGCGCCTTCCATCGGGTCGCGATCAAAAGTATCCCCTCATTCTGTCGCCGCCCCGGCTTGTGGCAAGAATGATACTCTTTCAGGCAAAAAGATGGCTAAAGGGTTATCAAACGACGAGAGTGGCCAAATCGGCACATCCGGTGGAGCACATCTGGGGGCCAAGCAATAGGACGAACCGCCCTATCTGCCTGCGGACAAAACGATCGGTTGCCCGGGCTCGGACTCGTCGAATTCCTCCGAAAACAGACCGCGTCTCAGGAACAGCGTCCGCGCATCCCGCGCCTTGGGCGCAATCTGCCGCGGCCAGCCGCTCTCGATGAACTCGGCCCTGGTGAAGTCAGGGGTCGCCGCGCAGGCGGCTTCCAGGAAGTCGGCAATTTCCAGCACGATCGCGCGTTCGTCCTTCGACAGAACCGACATGCCGGATTCGATGGACGGATGATGGAGGAAATCGTCGAAGAGATGAAAATAGCCATTAATTCCAATGAGATCCACGCCCGCGTCGCAGTCGGCCAAGGATTCCAGGATCTCATAGATCCTGTTTCGAACGCGCTGCTCTATCAACCTGGCTGATGGCTCGTTGGTCATGGCGCCGCTGAAACGCTAAAGTTCAGATCTAGAACGGCAACTTCATTCCCGGCGGTATCGGCAGTCCCGCGGTCAGTGCCTGGGTCTTTTCCTGCATGATCTGCTCGACCTTGACCCTGGCATCATTGTGGGCGGCCAGAAGCAGATCCTCAAGAATCTCGACCTCGTCCTCCTTGAACAGCGACGGATCGATCTTCAGCGACTTCATCTCGAATTTGCCGGTCAGCGTCACGCCGACCAAGCCGCCGCCGGCCTGTCCGGTGGCTTCCAACGTGGCGATCTCGTCCTGCATGGCCTGGAACTTGGCCTGCATTTCCTTCGCCTTGCCCATCATGCCGAGAAGATCTTTCATAGCGTGGTCCTCTGCAAATTGATGCTGTATCAGGTTTCGTCGTCGTCTGTCGCCGGCTCGACCGGAACTTCGGCCTCGACCGCATCGGCTTCCGGTGCATCGGGAATGCGCACGTCGATGATTCTGGCGCCGGGAAAACGCGCCAGGATGGCGGCGACGGTCGGGTCGCTCTTGGCATCGAGAAGGGCGTTTTCGCGTTTGGTCGATTCCATCTCGGCCAGCGTCTGGCCGCCCTCTTCCTTCGACAACGACACCAGCCAGCTGCGACCCGTCCAGGCGCGCAATTTGGCGGTCAGATCGTTGAGCAGCATCTTCGGCGCGTCATCGGTCAGGCTGACGTCGATGCGGCCCGGCTCGATGCGCACGAGGCGCACGCAGCGCTTCACCAGCACCTTGAAAGCCATGTCGCGCTGGGCGTCGGCAAGGGCGGCGATGTCGGCCAGCGATTTCACCGGCACCGGCGGCGCATCCGCGACCGGCTCCGGCGTCGGAACGAAGGCTGCAGGCATCGGCTCGGCCTCGACCAGCCGCATGGTCTGCGCGCCGCCATTGGCCGTCGGCATCCGCGTCTGCGCCACCGCACTGGCGCCGCCGCCATTACCAGGACTTGCGGGGCCAGGATTTGCGGGGCCGGGACTTGCAGGCGCACCATTCGAGCGCGGCGCACCATTTGGCACCGATGCTCCGCTCTCCAGCGATTTCAGCGCCTCGTCAAGCGTCGGCAGGTCGGCGGCGTGCGCCAGCCGGATCAGCACCATTTCGGCGGCGCTGACCGGCCGGTTCGAGGATTGCACCTCAGGAATGCCCTTCAACAGCATCTGCCAGGTTCGCGACAGCACCCTGACCGACAGTGCCTTGGCGAAATCGGCGCCGCGACGGCGTTCGTCCTCGGACAGCGAGGCGTCATCGAGGGCGGTCGGCACGAAGCGCAGCCTGGTGACGAGGTGGTTGAACTCGGCAAGGTCGGTCAGCACCGCGGCCGGATCGGCGCCGGTGTCGTACTGGGCGCGGAATTCGGCGAGCGCGGCCGCCACATCGCCCTTCATCACATGTTCGAACAGGTCGACGATGCGGGCGCGGTCGGCCAGGCCGAGCATGGCGCGCACTGCTTCGGCGCTGACCGTGCCGCTGCCATGGGCGATCGCCTGGTCGAGAATGGACAGCGAGTCGCGCGCCGAGCCTTCGGCCGCACGGGCGATCATCGCAAGCGCGTCGTCGTCGACCGCAATGTCTTCCTTGGCGGCGATCGAGGAGAGATGAGCGACCAGCGCGCCGGCGTCGATACGCCTGAGGTCGAAGCGCTGGCAACGCGACAGAACAGTGATCGGCACTTTTCTGATTTCGGTGGTGGCGAAGATGAATTTGACGTGCGGCGGCGGCTCTTCCAGCGTCTTCAGCAGGCCGTTGAAGGCCTGGGTCGAGAGCATGTGCACTTCGTCGATGATGTAGACCTTGTAGCGCGCCGAGACCGGCGCGTAGCGCACGCGCTCGATGATGTCCCTGATATCGTCGATGCCGGTGTGCGAGGCGGCGTCCATCTCGATGACGTCGACATGTCGGCCTTCCATGATCGCCTGGCAGTGCTCGCCCAGCACGGCAAGATCGACTGAAGGCTGGTCGACGGAGGCGGTCTTGTAGTTGAGCGCGCGGGCCAGGATGCGCGCCGTCGTCGTCTTGCCGACACCGCGCACGCCGGTCAGCATCCAGGCCTGGGCGATGCGGCCGGTGGCGAAGGCGTTGGTGAGGGTGCGGACCATCGGCTCCTGGCCGATCAGTTCCGAAAAATTCGCAGGACGGTATTTGCGCGCCAGAACGCGATAGGCGGCGGCCTTTTCCGTTCCCGAATTTCCGGCTTCGCTCATTCGCCAGTAAAGCTCCAAGGCCACGTCTGGGGCGGCCGATTCCTGCGCATAGTTTCGCCCGCAGGGCTTGGCGCCGTCAATGTCGCGGGAGAAAGGCGAAGAGGCGGGAGGCTGGAACAATGACCCGTTCCGGGCTCGTTAGGGCTGCTTCCTTCCGGACCTGACCCGGTTGGCGAGTGGACCGTCCACCACCAACCTCCCGTTTTCCATATCGGCAATTCGGCGATGAAATGCAAGGGCGCAGGATCAATCAGCCGAGGATGGCGCCGAAAGCTGAAATCGGGATAGGGGGGAACCTTGCGGTTCCTCCCCTCCCACACCACCCTGCGTACGGGCCCGTACAAGGCGGTTCGGTTGGTTATGCGGCATTGGCAGGGGCGAGGAAAGCGAGGCCGATGCTTGCGAGGAAAGCGTTCGGCAGGGCAATGGCGAGCGCTGGGCTGTTGCTGATGCGCCAGGGACCATGCGCGCTGCCGGCGGTTTGTGCCGCCAGCTCGTGCCCGACGCCCCGGCGACGCAGCTCCGCAAAGCGGGTGCGCCCGCGCTTCCATTGCTTCCATGCAATGGATCGAAGCCTTCGCCTGATCCACTGGTCGAGGCTGCGCAACACCG
>NZ_VLKT01000006.1 GCF_007830515.1 Mesorhizobium tianshanense | reverse complement strand
GCCAGCGCCCGCCAGGCACGCGATGATGGTAGGGAAGGTAGCGGCGCAGGAAGTCGAGATGGGCCTTTCCCCAGTCGGCGATCAGATCGTAGTCGTCGCAATCGCAGATCGTGCCGCAGACGACCAGGAACAGCACTTCGCTCAGCGGATGGGCGACTCGCCACGGCTCGCGCGGGTCCTCTATGGCGGCAAAATGGTCCAGAAGCGCCTTCAGGCGCGGCTTCTCGAACCCCTCGAGGGCAGCAATGGTCATGGCGGGCGCTCCGAATCAATGAGCGCCCATGGAATCAGCCAATCGACAACAGCGAAAGCGCGTTAACCTGAGTTCGGAGCCCTGGGACGAGATCCGGCATGCTTGCTTCATCGTTTCGGCTGGCGTAATGAAGCGCCGCGCCAGTGGGTTCTTGCAGCACCTGACCCACTGGAACGGCACCGCACGGCATCGAATCGAATGCCATATCCTGTGACAGAGCCCGACGCGACATGCCGGAGATATCCATCGTCATCCCTTGCCGGAACGAGGCGGCGAACCTGCCGCTTCTGCTCGACGAGATCGGGGCGGCGATGGCTGGGCGCGATTTCGAGGTGATCGTCGTCGACGACGGTTCGACCGATGACACTGCGTCGGTGCTTGCCGGCCAGGCAGCACTTTGCCCGTTTCCGCTCCGGCACCTGCGGCATGAGAAATCCGCCGGCCAGTCTCTCTCGGTGCGTTCGGGGGCATGGGCGGCACGCGGCAATATCGTCGCCACGATCGATGGCGACGGCCAGAACGATCCCCAATATATTCCGGTGCTGGTCGATGCCCTTCGCCAGGCCGGTCCCCGTTTCGGTGTTGCGCAAGGGGAGCGGCTGAAGCGTCGCGACAGCAAGATCAAGCAACTGGCGTCCCGTTTTGCAAACTGGCTGAGAAAGGCCATCCTGCATGACGAAACCCGCGACACGGGCTGCGGCCTGAAGGCGATCCATACCGACATCCTCAGGAAATTGCCGTTCTTCGATGGCACGCACCGCTTTGTTCCGGCCCTCGTCATCCAGGAAGGGTACCGGGTCGTGCATTGCGACGTCGTCGACCGTTCCCGCCGCCACGGCAAGTCGAATTACGGGATTTTCGATCGCGGCCTGCAAGGCGTGCTTGATCTCGCCGGTGTCTGGTGGCTGCGCCGAAGGCGCCGGAGAATGCCAAAAACAGAGGAAATCAGGCATGGCTAACGTGCTTCAGGAATTAGCGACCTGGCTTCACGAAGTCTTCGTCAAGCAATTCGATGCTTGGGTTCTGCTCGGCTTCGTCGCCCAGTTCTTTTTTTCGATGCGTTTCGTCGTGCAGTGGGTCGCCTCGGAAAGAGCCAAGCGCAGCGTCGTGCCAATCGCCTTCTGGTTCTTTTCGCTCGGCGGCGGCTGCCTGCTGCTGATCTACGCCATCCAGCGGCAGGATCCGGTTTTCATCGCCGGCCAGTCCATGGGCCTGTTCATCTATATCCGCAATCTCTGGCTGATCGCCAACGAGCGCAAGGCGGCGATGACAAAGGTCGATTGAGCAACCTGCCTCCATAAACAAGCGAACGGGGAGGGGCCGACGTGGCGAGCAGGAACTACCTTTTTCTCTTCCTGTTCAGCCTGCTGATGACGGTTTCGGGGCTGGCGACCATGCCGCCGCTCGACCGCGACGAGCCGCGCTTCATGCAGGCCACCAAGCAGATGGTCGAGACCGGCGACTATGTCGACATTCGCTTCCAGGAGGGTTCCCGCTACCAGAAGCCGATAGGAATCTACTGGCTGCAATCCCTGGCCGTAGCGCTAAGCGGCGAGGGGCCTGCGGCGCCGGTCTGGGTGTATCGGCTCGTCTCGGCTCTTGGCATCGCCATCGCCGTTGTGGCGACGGCCTGGACAGGAGCTAATCTTTTCGGCGCCAGCGCCGGTCTTGCCGCCGGCTTAGTCATGGCCGCGATCTTCGCGACAGCTTTCGAGGGGCGTGACGCCAAGACCGATGCGGTCCTGCTGGCTTGTTGCATCGCGGCGCAAGGCGCACTGGCGCAGATTTATACGGCCTCGCGCCGGAATGCAGCCGTCACCAGCCATTTGCCATGGATCTTCTGGGCAGCCCAGGGTGGTGCAATCCTCATCAAGGGCCCGATCGCGCCGCTCTTGTCGGCGCTCACGGTCGCCGTGCTGTTCGCGTTCGAGCGGGACTGGCGCTGGTTGTCGAAGCTGAAGGCGGGGCGCGGCCTGGCTCTCGTGTTGCTGATCGTGCTGCCCTGGCTCGTCCTCATCACCTGGAAAAGCGGCGGCACTTTCCTGCAGCAAGCCGTCGGCAACGACATGCTCGGCAAGGTCGCGCAGGGCAGGGAATCCCATGGTGCCCCGCCCGGCTTCTATGTCTTGACCTATTCGCTGTTCATGTGGCCCTTCGGCCTGATCGCGCTCGGCGCCGGGCTCCAGGCCCTCAATCGCCTGCGCGATGATCCCCGGCTCCGCTTCTGCCTCGCCTGGTACATCCCGTTCTGGCTTTTGTTCGAGTTGATCCCGACAAAACTGCCGCACTATGTCCTGCCGGCCTATCCCGGCATGGCGCTGCTGGTCGGCTGGCTTTTGACGTTGCATCCGGAGAAGGCGAATGCGCCGCTGCAGCGCTGGCAGAAATGGTTGTGGTGGGCGACCGCCTTTGGCCTCGCCTTGGTCACAACAGGCCTTGCGGTGCTTTGCATCGCCGCGCCGCTCTATTTTACCGGAGCGTTCTTATGGTGGAGCATTCCGGCGGCCCTTGCGGCGGTCGGGGCCGGCTATCTCGGCTTTTCTCGCCAACTGCAAGTGCCGCTCGGCCGCATCGGAGCAATCGCGATTTGTGCGGGCATTGGCTATGCTTTGCTGTTCGGCGTCATCGCGCCGTCATTGAAGCCGATTTGGATGAGCCGCGAGATAGAGGCTGCGCTTCGCGCCAATCAGCCTTGCGAGACGACGGTGCTCGCCTCCGCCGGGTATCACGAACCGAGCCTGGTTTTTATGGTGGGCACAAAAACGATATTGACCAATCTCGATGGTACTGCGCAACATCTGCTTGCCGATCCCGCCTGCGCGCTGGCGCTGGCACCGGTCGGCGAAGAAAAGAGGCTGGACGACCTGCTGGCAGGGCAGGGCAGGTCGGCGAACCGCGTCGCTCGGATCGATGGCGTCAATTATTCGTCGGGGGAGAAAATGTCGCTTGGTCTATACCGGATCGCCGACTGACTTCAGTGGTTTGACATGAGCATTGGTCGCAGAGCTCCGGTTCTTGAGTTGCTTCGAAAGCTGCCGGCTCGGTCGATGGGCAATCTCCAGCAAACGGTGACGATAGCTCGTTCCCGATTTGCGAGGCGACCGGCCAATTATTCCAGGATTCCGTGGCCGGCCCTGGTGGTCGTCTATCTGTTGCTGACGGTTGCCTGCATGGTTTTCGTCGACGGCGTGTCTGTCAGCTGGCGGGCTCATTTGCCGAGCGGGTTTGTGGCAGTTGCCAAGGCTTTCACCAATTTCGGGTTGGGCGGCTGGTTTCTCATCCCGTCCCTGTTGCTGTTCGTGCGGGTCAATCTGCTGGATTGGCAAGCCCTTTCAAAGCGTTGGCGCATGGTTGCGTACAACTGGACCTGCTTCGCCTTCTTCGTGGTGAGCGCGATCGGATTGTCAGGACTGACGGTGACGGTCCTGAAGTACGTCATCGGCCGGGGACGGCCAGCCCTGGACATAGGGTTGTTCTCGTTCCACCCATTGAAGTTCGACCCGTATTTCGCCAGTTTTCCCTCCGGCCATGCTGCGAATATGGGCGCGGCTGCGACAATGGTGATGCTACTTTTCCCATCGTGGGGGAAATACGCTGTTTTGCCCATCACCATCTGGATAGCGGTGACGCGGATTGTGGTCGGCGCGCACTTTCCGAGCGATGCGATCGCGGGCTTCGGCCTCGGCGTGGGCTGCACCGTCGTTACGGCGCTGATCTTTGCCCGGCTCGGCTTCATCTTCCGCCACACGGCGGCGGGGTTGCCGATCCGCAAGAAGACATTCAGGCTTCGCGCGACGTGGCGCAAGCCGGCAGGCCCGTCGCGGATGCTTTTCCCGGAGGCAGCCAGTCCCTGAGCGGGACTACTTGCTATCCAGTCCGCCGTAGGATCGTACCAGCCGGATCATGTCGGGCGAGTTCGCCTCGCTCTCGAGCCCCTCGGCGACACCGCTGCGGTCGGCGATGGGCCGGTTCTGGCTGACCTTCCACTTGCCTTGCATGTCCGTGATCTCGATTTCCAGCCCGACAATGCCCTTGATCTGCGACTGGATGAAGGTGGCTGGCGCGTCGGTCACCGCCCAGGGCGCTTCGCGAGCGCCTTCCTGAGACACCGTCAGGTCGGAAATCTGCTGGGCCAGCCAGTCCTGGTTCTCGATCACCCGGACGGCACCGCGCACCTGGACGATGGCGTAATTCCAGGTCGGCACGACCTTCCCGGTCTCGCGCTTGGTCTCGTACCAGGATGGCGTCACATAGGCATCGGTGCCCTGGAATACGACCAGCACGGGCGATGCCGGGCTGTCGGCCAGCAGGCGCCATTGCGGATTGGCCCTCGCCAGATGGGCGCGCAGCCTGCCGTTCGGCGGTGCCTTTGCGTCGAGCAGGGAGGGGGCGTCGAGCAGGAACGGGATCGCGTTCGCGACCGGCCCCTCAGCTCCATTTGAAATCAGCAGGCCAAGCGGATGCGCCCGGATCAGTCCGTGCAGGACGTCCTGCCGCGTTTCCTGGAAATGAGGGGGCTGGTACATCGTCGCCCGCCGACTATCTCAGCCGTTTTGGCCGCGGGTCGGACAACTCGCCGGCCAGACGGCGGTCGAGATAGTCCGCGCATTCCTGGAGCAGAAGATCCGCGTCATTGGAGAAGAAATGGTTGGCGCCGGGCAAGGTCTTCTGGGTGATGGTGATGCCCTTTTGCGTGTGCAGCTTGTCGACCAGCCCCTGCACGTCCTTTGGCGGCGCGACCTTGTCGGCGTCGCCATGGATGATGAGGCCGGACGACGGGCAGGGTGCTAGGAACGAGAAATCATAGGTGTTGGGCTGCGGGGCGATCGAGATGAAGCCTTCGATCTCGGGCCGGCGCATCAGAAGCTGCATGCCGATCCACGAGCCGAACGAATAGCCGGCGACCCAGCAGCTCTTGGAATCCGGATGCAGCGACTGCACCCAGTCGAGTGCCGCGGCCGCATCCGACAATTCGCCGGTGCCGTGGTCGAATTCGCCCTGGCTGCGGCCGATGCCCCGGAAATTGAAGCGAAGCGTGGTGAAATCCCGCTTCTGGAACATGTAGAAGAGGTCGTAGACGATCTTGTTGTTCATCGTGCCGCCGAACTGGGGGTGCGGGTGCAGGATGATGGCAATCGGCGCGCTCTTTTCCTTGGAAGGCTGGTAACGACCCTCCAGGCGGCCGGCCGGACCGGTGAAAATGACCTCAGGCATAAAAGACTCCAATCCGTACGAATGCGCGGCGCCCGGAACAACTCTTCCTCTGGCCCCAGCTTCCCAGGTCTTGACGCAGGGCGAGCGTCTTTCTAGAAGCTAGTTTAGAATTGTTCAAAACTGGGTGGTCAAAACATCGTGGCTTGGCCATCCGCGCCGCAAGCCGCGTAAATAGGACGGCTTGCCTTGCAATTTCAAGGAAATAACGCGCTATCCTCGCGGAATGGCTCTTGAAGGGATCGATTGAAACGAAAATGGCCGGAACGCGCGCCTATCTCGACTACAATGCTAGCGCGCCGCTGCTTGCCGCGGCGCGCGCCGCAATGATTGCCGCGCTCGATGTCGCCGCCAATCCGTCGTCGGTCCATGCCGAGGGTCGCGCCGCGAGGCGGCTGATCGAGAATGCGAGGCGCGATGTCGCGGCGATGGCCAATGCCAGGTCCGAGCACGTCGTATTCACCTCCGGTGCGACGGAAGCCGCTTCGACGCTGCTGACGCCGGATTGGCAGATGGGGCGCGGCGCTGTCCGCATGTGCCGGCTCTATGTGTGCGAAGCCGATCATCCTTGCGTGCTGAATGGCGGGCGATTTCCGGCAGCTCGGGTGACGCGCATCGGCGTCGACGCCGACGGCGTCGTCAGGCTGGAGGCCTTGGCGGCGGCGCTCGCCGCGCATGACAAGTCGGACGGCCTGCCGCTGGTGGCGATCCATGCCGCCAACAACGAGACCGGCGTTATCCAGCCCGTCGAACGCATCGCCGAAATCGTCAAGGCGGCTGGCGGCATCCTGGTTGTCGACGCCGTGCAGGCAGCCGGCCGCATTCCGCTGGATATGTCGGCAGGTTGCGCCGATTACTTGATCCTGTCTTCGCACAAGATCGGCGGCCCCAAAGGTGTTGGCGCCATCGTCGCCGCCTCGGACCTGATGATGCCAAGGCCCTTGATCGCCGGAGGCGGCCAGGAAAAGGGTCATCGTGGCGGCACCGAAAACGCGGCCGCGATCGCCGGTTTTGGCGCGGCGGCGCGGGAAGCCCTGATCGGATTGAAGAGCATCGATGCGGTTGCTCGCCACCGCGACGAGATCGAGGCCATCGTGAAAACGCTGGTGCCGGATGCGGAAATCTTCGGAACCGGTGCGCCGAGGCTTGCCAATACGACATTCTTCGCTATTGCGGGCATCAAGGCCGAGACGGCGCAGATCGCGTTCGATCTGGCCGGGGTGGCGCTGTCGGCGGGATCCGCCTGTTCATCGGGCAAGGTCGGCCCGAGCCATGTGCTGAAAGCCATGGGGTACAATGACAGCCTTGGCGCTTTGCGTGTGTCCATCGGCCACGCAACGAGCACCGAGGACATCGAACTGTTCCGCGCTGCGCTGGCGGATATTGCCTCGCGGCAAGCCGGTAGGGAAAAGGCGGGCAGGGAAGAAGCCGCCTGAGCGCGGCAAACAAACGCAGGCCTTCGGGCCTGGTAGAGCCGTGCGTTTCGTTTTGGCCGGGTGAATTTCCGGTGGAAACGCACTATATGGAACTTACGCCGCCATGCGGTGCCATAGTTTGAAAACTGCCGGGCCTTGACCCCGGCGTGGATGGAGAACGCCTATGCCTGCTGTGCAGGACACGATCGATCGGGTTCGAAAGATCGACGTCGACCAATACAAATATGGATTCCAGACCGAAATCGCGATGGACAAGGCCCCGAAGGGCCTGAGCGAAGACATTATACGCTTCATTTCGGCGAAGAAGGACGAGCCGTCCTGGATGCTGGAATGGCGTCTGGAAGCCTATCGGCGCTGGGTGACGCTGGAGGCGCCGACCTGGGCGCGCGTCCACTATCCGAAGATCGATTTCCAGGACATCTATTATTACGCGGCGCCCAAGAGCACGCCGGGACCGACCTCGCTGAGCGACGTCGATCCCGAGTTGCTGAAGGTCTATGAGAAGCTCGGCATCCCGCTGAGGGAACAGGAAATCCTCGCCGGCGTGCAGAAGACCGACGTCTCGGAACTCGAAGAACCCAGCGACAATGTCTACAAGTCGGGCCGCGTCGCCGTCGACGCGGTGTTCGATTCGGTCTCCGTCGTCACCACTTTCAAGAAGGAGCTGGCGCAGGCCGGCGTCATCTTCTGCTCGATTTCGGAAGCCATCCGCGAGCATCCGGAACTGGTGCAGAAATATCTCGGCTCGGTCGTGCCGACCTCCGACAATTTCTACGCCACGCTGAATTCCGCCGTGTTCACCGACGGCTCCTTCGTCTTCGTGCCCAAGGGCGTGCGCTGCCCGATGGAACTGTCGACCTATTTCCGCATGAACGAGAAGAACACCGGCCAGTTCGAGCGCACGCTGATCATCGCCGAGGAGGGTGCTTACGTCTCCTATCTCGAAGGCTGCACGGCGCCGCAGCGCGACGAGAACCAGCTTCATGCCGCCGTGGTCGAGCTGGTCGCGCTCGACGATGCCGAGATCAAATATTCGACGGTGCAGAACTGGTACCCCGGCGACGCCGAAGGCAAGGGCGGCATC
This sequence comes from Mesorhizobium tianshanense, assembly GCF_007830515.1. Classification (GTDB taxonomy): domain Bacteria; phylum Pseudomonadota; class Alphaproteobacteria; order Rhizobiales; family Rhizobiaceae; genus Mesorhizobium; species Mesorhizobium tianshanense. The sequence continues at coordinate 180,719 of NZ_VLKT01000006.1, read as the reverse complement.
TACAACTTCGTCACCAAGCGCGGCGACTGCCGCGGCGACCGCTCGAAGATTTCGTGGACGCAGGTCGAGACCGGCTCGGCCATCACCTGGAAATATCCGAGCTGCATTCTGCGCGGCGACGATTCCAGCGGCGAGTTCTATTCGATCGCCGTGTCGAACGGCTACCAGCAGGTCGACAGCGGCACCAAGATGATCCATCTCGGCAAGAACACGTCGAGTCGCATCATCTCCAAGGGCATCGCCGCCGGTTTCTCGCAGAACACCTATCGCGGCCAGGTCTCGGCGCACCGCAAGGCGACCAACGCCCGCAACTTCACCAACTGTGACTCGCTGCTGATCGGCGACCAGTGCGGCGCGCACACCGTGCCCTACATGGAAGCCAAGAACGCGACGGCGCAGTTCGAGCATGAGGCGACGACGTCGAAGATTTCCGAGGACCAGAAATTCTACGTCATGCAGCGTGGCATTCCGGAAGAAGAGGCGATCGCGCTGATCGTCAACGGCTTCGTCAAGGACGTCATCCAGCAACTGCCGATGGAATTTGCGGTCGAGGCGCAGAAGCTGATCGGTATCAGCCTCGAGGGCTCGGTCGGCTGACCGGACAAAAATTTTCAGGAAAAGAAAAAATGCTTGAGATCAAGAACCTCCATGCCCGTATCGTCGACGACGGCACCGAGATCATCCGCGGCCTGAACCTGACGGTGAAAGCCGGCGAGGTCGCCGCCATCATGGGCCCGAACGGCTCGGGCAAGTCGACGCTGTCCTACATCCTCGCCGGGCGCGAGGACTATGAGGTCACCGAGGGCGATATCCTCTACAACGGCCAGTCGATCCTCGAAATGGATCCGGCCGAACGCGCCGCAGCAGGCATCTTCCTCGCCTTCCAGTATCCGATGGAGATACCGGGCGTGGCAACGATGGAATTCCTGAAAGTGGCGATGAACGAGCAGCGCAAGGCGCGCGGCGAGGAACCGCTGAAGATCCCGGAATTTCTGAAGCGCGTGAAGGACGCGGCCGCCTTGCTCAACATGGACATGGCCATGCTGAAACGGCCGCTCAACGTCGGCTTCTCCGGCGGCGAGAAGAAGCGCGCCGAGATCCTGCAGATGAAGCTTCTGGAGCCGAAGCTGTGTGTGCTCGACGAGACCGATTCCGGCCTCGACATCGATGCGCTGAAGATCGTCTCGGAAGGCGTCAATGCGCTGCGCGCGCCAGACCGCGCCATGGTCATCATCACCCACTACCAGCGCCTGCTTCAGTACATCGTGCCGGATAGCGTGCACGTGCTCTACAGAGGCCAGGTGGTCAAGTCCGGCGACAAATCGCTGGCGCTCGACCTCGAAGCCAACGGCTACGCCGGCGTGATCGGCGAAGCCGCGTGAGATGCCAGAAGGCCCAGAAGGCAAGCCAAATAAGGCGAAACTGATGAATATACACACCACACCCCAGCGAACGCCGGCCGAAACGGCGCTGATCGACGCTTTCGGCGACCGGCTGTCGCTGCTGCCGGGCGACGGCACGGTGATGCTGAAACGCGACGACGCCATCGAGGCGATCAAGAGCGGCCTGCCGACGCGGCGCATCGAGTCCTGGCATTATACCGACCTGCGCCGACTGTTGACTTCGGTGCCGGACTTCGATCCCGCAGCCGCCCCGAACGCCATTGCGCCAATCGTCGAAGGTTCGGCCGTCCTGCCGGTCCTGAACGGCGTGTCGAGCACGAAAACGCCCGATATCGAGGGCATCGCCGTGCAGCGCCTGTCGGAAAAGCTGACCGACGGCAGCATCGCGCCTGGGCTCGATCGCTATGGCGCCGACGATGCCATCGGCGCGCTGAACACAGCTTTCGTTGCCGACGGCTATTTTGTCGACATCGCCGACGGCACCGAACTGGACAAACCAATCGAGCTGCAGAACCTGCAATCAGGCGGCCAGACGCATGTGCGGCTTTTGACGCGGGTCGGTGCCGGCGCCAAGGCTGTCATCGTCGAGCGCCAGACGGGCGAGGGCGCCGCATTGGTCAGCTCGGTCAGCCAGCTTCTGCTTGGTGAGGGCGCCGACGTGACGTGGCTGATCGTGCAGGAGCAGCCGGATACGGCGACGCATCTTGCCCAGTTCAAGGCGCATCTCGGCAAGGATTCCAAACTGACGCTGTTCGTGATGAATGCCGGCGGCAAACTGGTGCGGCAGGAGATCGTGGTGAAGACCACCGGCGAAGGCGCCGACTTCACGCTGCGCGGCATCAACCTGCTTGCCGGCGACACCCATACCGACGTGACCATGGTGCTCGACCATGCCGTGCCGCACACGGCGTCGACGGAAGTGATCCGCAACGTGGTGACCGGAAGGGCGCGCGGCGTCTTCCAGGGTCGCATCAACGTCCACCAATATGCGCAGAAGACCAACGCCAAGATGGCCTGCAACACGCTGCTTCTGTCGGATGACGGCGAGTTCTCGACCAAGCCTGAGCTCGAAATCTTCGCGGACGACGTCGTCTGCGGCCATGGCGCGACCGTCACCGAGATCGACCACAGCCACCTGTTCTACCTGATGGCGCGCGGCATCGACGAGAAGACCGCGCGCGGGTTCCTGGTCAAGGCTTTTGTCGCCGAAGTGATCGAGGAACTGGACGACGAGGCGATCGTCGAGGCGCTGGAAGCAAGGCTCGACGACTGGTTCCTGGCGCACGGGTAAGGAGGTTGAGGGGTGTCGGAAGGAACGGCGGCGTAGCAAGGACTTCGAAATGGACCAGAAAGTCGAAAACATTCCCTACGACGTCGAGGCGATCCGCCGCGACTTCCCGATCCTGTCGCGAGAGGTTTACGGCAAGCCGCTGGTCTATCTTGACAACGGCGCCTCGGCGCAGAAGCCGCAGGTCGTGCTCGACACCATCCAGCACGCCTATTCCCAGGAATACGCCAACGTCCATCGCGGGCTGCATTTCCTGTCCAATGCTGCGACCGACGCCTATGAGAAGGCCCGTGCGACGGTGCGCCGGTTCCTCAATGCGCCGAGCACCGACAACATCGTCTTCACCTCGAACACCACAGCGGCGATCAACACCGTCGCCTATGGCTTCGGCATGCCCAATATCGGCGAGGGCGACGAGATCGTTCTGTCGATCATGGAGCACCATTCCAACATCGTGCCGTGGCATTTCATCCGTGAGCGGCAAGGCACCAGGCTGGTCTGGGTGCCGGTCGACGATCTCGGCGTCTTTCATATCGAAGAGTTCGAGAAGCGACTGACCGACCGGACGAAGCTTGTCGCCATCACGCACATGTCGAACGCGCTGGGCACGGTGACGCCGATCAAGGAGATCGTGCGCATCGCGCATGCGAGAAACATTCCCGTGCTGGTCGACGGCAGCCAGAGCGCCGTGCATATGCCGATCGACGTGCAGGATCTCGACTGTGATTTCTTCGTCTTCACCGGCCACAAGGTCTACGGTCCTTCAGGCATCGGCGTGCTCTATGGCAAGAAGGACATTCTCGCGGGCATGCGCCCGTTCATGGGCGGCGGCGAAATGATCGAGGAGGTGACGGAGGGCATCGTCACCTACAACGAGCCGCCGCATCGTTTCGAGGCCGGCACGCCGCCGATCGTGCAGGCGATCGGGCTGGGTGCAGCACTCGAATACATGGAAAAGATCGGCCGCGAGCGCATTGCCGCTCACGAGGCCGATCTGAAGGACTATGCCCATGAGCGGCTTAGGGCCATCAACTCGCTGCGCATCTTCGGCGATGCGCCCGGCAAGGGCGCCATAATCTCCTTCGAATTGCAGGGCATTCATGCCCATGACGTCTCGATGGTGATCGACCGGCAAGGCGTTGCCGTACGCGCCGGCACCCATTGCGCCCAGCCGTTGTTGAAACGCTTCGGCGTAACGTCCACATGCAGGGCATCGTTCGGCATGTATAATACCAGGGCCGAAGTCGACGCTTTGGCCGATGCGCTGGAAAAAGCGCGAAAGTTCTTCGGGTGACGATCATGGACGATGCCAGCCATACCGCTGAGACCACTCCGGAAACGGCTACCGACGAGGTGGTTTCCGCCTCGGCCATTCCCGCCGATGAACTCGCGCGGCTGACCGACGACATCGTCTCGGCGCTGAAGACGGTTTACGACCCGGAAATCCCGGCCGACATCTATGAGCTTGGCCTCGTCTACAAGATCGACATCGAGGACGACCGCTCGGTCAAGATCGACATGACGCTGACCGCGCCCGGCTGTCCGGTGGCCGGCGAAATGCCGGGCTGGGTGGAGAATGCCGTGGGCGCCGTCGAAGGCGTTTCCGGCGTCGAGGTCAACATGACCTTCGATCCGCCGTGGTCGCCCGACCGCATGTCGGAAGAGGCGCAGGTCGCGGTGGGGTGGTATTGAGGCGCACTTGCGCCAGGCAGAAAACTTCACCATTTTAGGTGAAGAATCATTCGGCAGGCCTTGAACCTGCAGAGAATGGAGAAAGAAAAGATGGGACGCTTCGCCGTCATCACGATGACCGAAAAGGCTGCCGACCGGGTACGCGAGATCGTCGCAACCCGTGAGAATGCGCATGGCATTCGCCTTGGCATCAAGAAGGGCGGCTGCGCCGGCATGGAATATACGGTCGACCTGGTGACCGAACCCAACATCAAGGACGACCATGTCGAGCGCGACGGCGCCCATGTCTATGTCGCGCCCGAGGCCGCACTCTTCCTGTTCGGCACCGAGATGGATTTCGAGCAGACGACGCTGCGCACCGGCTTCACCTTCCGCAACCCCAACCAGAGTTCGGCCTGCGGCTGCGGCGAATCGGTCGAGTTGAAGCCAGCCGACCTCAAGGCCTTGGCGGAGGCGCGTGCTTCAGCCTGAGCGCGGCCTGACATCGAGGTTCGTCCCGTTTCCTGCATTGGCGCCGACAGTCGCAAGTGATCGCATTGATAGCCGTCCGCCAGCAGATTCACGCTGACAATGCCGCCTTGGCACAACTCTTCGAGGAGATGCAGCGGCATTATCAGGTGCCGTGTCCCTCGCTTGGGACGATCCTTTCCGATCTCGCCAGCTTGCCCTCGGGTGTCGAGATCCTCGTTGCCGAGACTGATCGCATCATCGGCTTTGCCATTTTCGCCACGATCTATCCCGGTCCTAGCCTGAAGGCCGGCATCTTCCTCAAGGAACTGTTTGTCTCGCAAGCGTTTCGCGGCACTGGCGCGGGGAGGCTGCTGATGCGGGAACTGGCACGCATGGCTCTTCAGCGCGGCCACAAGCGCCTCGACTGGACTGCCGATCGCGAAAACAATCGCTTGCTCGCCTTCTACGATGACATTGGCGGGACCGTTCAACGGGAGAAGCTCTTCTACCGGCTGAGCGGCGAGGCGCTTGCGGCATTTGCCGACGAGGGCTGAATTCTAGGCCACCCACATCTCCGTCCGCTTGTGCCACTCGGCGATCGATTCTTCGGGATAGACATCGAAGACCTTGTCGTCCTCGCCGATCGCGGGCTCGACCCAGTTCGCCTTGTATTTCAGCATCAGATGCACTTTCTCCGGCGGTTTCGGCAGGTCGCTGTCGATCGCCGAGGCGAAGGGATGGACCAGCTCCGGCCAGGTCGGATCGTAGAGCCAGAGCGCCGATCCGCATTTCCGGCAGAAATTGCGCTCGCCTGACGATATCTCGCATTGCGGATGCTCGTCGTCCTCGATCTCGGCCTGGTAGACGCCAAGATTGCGCTTGCCCCTGATTTTCAGCGTATCGAAATCGGCGCCGAGATTGATGGCGAAGCCACCGCCGCCCTGCTGCTTGCGGCAGATCGAGCAGTAGCACAGCATGAACGGCACCGGCGTGTGGCTTTCCACTTCGAAGCGGACAGCATTGCACCGGCAGGACCCTTTGAGCAGAAGCGGCATGAAAAAACTCCGTCGAATTTGGCTTTTCAACCTGTCAGCATGGTTTTGGTTGCGGCGATGACAAGGGGAAATCCTGATGCCATGATCGCGACATGGACAATGAACGCATCGCCGAACTTTTTGAAGGCCTCGGCCCGGTCAGTATCCGCAAGCTGTTCGGCGGCAAGGGCATCTATTTCGACGGCGTCATCGTGGCGATCGTGCTTCGCGGCGAGCTTTTGCTGAAGGCCGACGCGGAAAGCATGGCCGATTTCGCGGAAGCCGGCTGCACGCAGTGGACCTATACCGGCTCGAGGCACGGCAAGCTGGTGTCCATGCCGTATTGGAGCATTCCCGACAGCGCTTTCGACGATCCGGATGAGATGGCGATCTGGGCACGCCGGGCCTATGAGGCGGGGCTGCGGGCCGGCAAATAGGCTGTCTCCGCCGGTCATCATCACCTCATGCCACGTCCTGCGGCTCGGGTATAAGGGCCAGCGCCTCGGCAAAACTCGCCGCCGTAAAGGCCGGTGCAAATTCGGCACTTTCGATGGCGAGCATTGCCGCGGCAACGCCTTCGCGCAGCGCCGCCCGCAGCGTCAGGCCGCGCAGCCGGGCGGCGACCGTTGCGCCCGCCAGCGCATCGGCAGCGCCGTCCGCGACCTTTCCTGGCGGCAGGATCGAGAAGGCGCCGGCTTCGTCGAAACCCAGCACCGCACCGTCATCCGCCGTCACCACGCCGCTTTTGAGGCCCGCGCGCCTCAGGCCGTCGACAATGTCTTGCTCCGCAGCGCCGATATCGGCACCGGTGAGTGCGATGGCATCGCCTCGGTTCATGAAGAGCAGCGCCAGACTGCCGAGCACCGGAGCGAGCCCCGCCACCTTGGGCGGCGATATGGCGAGGGCGAAGACCGGCTTGCCGGCGGCAAGCGCCAGCAGCCGCTCAAGTGCCGCCGACGGCAGGTTGGCGTCGCACAGGACCGCATCGGCAATGCCGATCGCCTCGCGCACCTTGGCGCGGCGGATCTGCTTGGGAAGCGCCAGTTCGTAGAGCGCCATGTCGGCAAGGCCGACGATCAGCGCGCCGTCGCGGTCGACCAGCACTGTGTTGCTCGGCGTCGTGCGATCGAGGAACACCGCGGACAGATCGGCAATGCCGGCGGAAGCGATGGCGCGCGCGACCCTGTCAGCCAGGACATCGCCGCCGCGCACCGAAAGCAGCGAGCCGGAGACGCCGCGGCGTACCGCACTGCGCAAGGCATTGAAGACGGCGCCGCCGACATCCTCGCGCATCGTGCCGGGATTTGACGCGGCCGGAGCAAAGGCGCCCGAAACCTGGCCGCGCCGGTCTATATAGGCGCCGCCTGCGGCCAGGATTGTCGGCGACTTCATCATGCCGGCGAGATGACCTTTGCTGATTGCCCGGGTGGAGACTAGGTTGTCCGGCGGGACCCGGCAACCGAAGACGCGATTCGGAAGATCGCAGCACGATCCTGCGCGGGAAGCGGGATACATCCGGAGCCGAAAACACGAAACAAAAAAAGAACAAATCCGGATATTGTTTGTTTTTCAGATATTTGATGTCTCTTTCCAAACGAGAACAAATAAGGTACAAATTAGCAAGGATTACGGATTGTCCGGCCTTCATTGACGACCAAGGGGTGATGTATCATGGCTCAGAATTCTTTGCGGCTTGTAGAGGACAAGGCAGTGGACAAATCAAAGGCTCTGGATGCGGCGCTGTCGCAAATCGAGCGTGCTTTCGGCAAGGGCTCGATCATGCGGCTCGGCGCAAACGAGCAGGTCGTCGAGATCGAAACGGTGCCGACCGGTTCGCTTGGCCTCGACATCGCGCTTGGCGTCGGCGGCCTGCCGCGCGGCCGCATCGTCGAGATCTACGGGCCTGAAAGCTCGGGCAAGACGACGCTGGCGCTGCACACGGTGGCCGAAGCTCAGAAGAAGGGCGGCATCTGCGCCTTCGTCGATGCCGAGCACGCGCTCGACCCGGTCTATGCCCGCAAGCTCGGCGTCGATCTCGAAAACCTCCTGATCTCGCAGCCCGATACCGGCGAGCAGGCGCTGGAGATCTGCGACACGCTGGTGCGCTCCGGCGCCATCGACGTGCTGGTGGTCGATTCGGTCGCGGCGCTGACGCCGCGTGCCGAAATCGAGGGCGAAATGGGTGATTCGCTGCCTGGCCTGCAGGCCCGCCTGATGAGCCAGGCGCTGCGCAAACTGACCGCCTCGATCTCGCGCTCCAACACCATGGTCATCTTCATCAACCAGATCCGCATGAAGATCGGTGTCATGTTCGGTTCGCCCGAGACCACGACCGGCGGCAACGCGCTGAAATTCTATGCCTCGGTGCGCCTCGACATTCGCCGCATCGGCTCGGTCAAGGACCGCGACGAGGTCGTCGGCAACCAGACCCGCGTCAAGGTGGTCAAGAACAAGCTGGCGCCGCCCTTCAAGGTGGTGGAGTTCGACATCATGTATGGCGAAGGCGTGTCCAAGACCGGCGAACTGGTCGACCTCGGCGTCAAGGCCGGCGTGGTCGAAAAGTCGGGCGCCTGGTTCTCCTACAATTCGCAGCGTCTCGGCCAGGGCCGCGAGAACGCCAAGCTGTTCCTGCGCGACAATCCCGACACGGCGCGCGAGATCGAGCTGGCGCTGAGGCAGAATGCCGGGCTGATCGCGGAGAAATTCCTCGAGGATGGCGGCGCCGAGAGCAGCGATGACGGTTTCGAGGACGAAGCGGGCGCGATGTAGGATGCAGGCTGTGCCAGCCGGAGTACCTGTTTGAATTCGCGTATCCTGAATTGAGTTGGTGTAATCGATGTGTTCATGCCGCCGGCCTTGGGCCGGCGGTTTGCTTTTTTGGCGGTGACTCTGGCCGCCCTGGACAGCCGGCAAAGGCTACGGTTTGGAGCAATCCGTGTTTCTGGACAGGGTGCGGTGCGACGGCTAAAAGGCCATGGCTATTTTCCGCCGGCAATCGGCGGTTCTCTCGAAAAGGCAGTATTCATGAGTGGCGTGAACGAGATCCGGTCGGCATTTCTCGACTATTTTCGCAAAGAGGGTCACGAGGTCGTCGCCTCGAGCCCGCTGGTGCCGCGCAACGACCCGACGCTGATGTTCACCAACGCCGGTATGGTGCAGTTCAAGAACGTCTTCACCGGCTTGGAAAGCCGTCCCTATTCGCGCGCCACGACCTCGCAGAAATGCGTACGCGCCGGTGGCAAGCACAACGACCTCGACAATGTCGGCTACACCGCCCGTCACCACACCTTCTTCGAGATGCTCGGCAATTTCTCGTTCGGCGATTATTTCAAGGAGCGCGCCATCGAGCTTGCCTGGAACCTGATCACCCGCGAATTCGGCATCGCCAAGGATAGGCTTCTGGTGACCGTCTACCATACCGACGACGCGGCCGCGGGCTTCTGGAAGAAGATCGCCGGATTGCCGGAGGACAGGATCATCCGCATCGCCACCAGCGACAATTTCTGGGCGATGGGCGATACCGGCCCCTGCGGCCCGTGCTCGGAAATCTTCTACGACCATGGCGACGACATTCCGGGCGGCCCGCCCGGCAGCCCGGACGAGGACGGTGACCGCTTCATCGAGATCTGGAACCTCGTGTTCATGCAGTTCGAGCAGGTGACGAAGGCGGAGCGGGTCGAACTGCCGCGCCCGTCGATCGATACCGGCATGGGGCTGGAGCGCATCGCCGCTGTCCTGCAGGGCGAGCACGACAATTACGACATCGACCTGTTCAAGGCGCTGATCCGTGCCTCGGAAGAGGCGACCGGCGTCAAGGCGGAAGGCAAGAACCGGGCAAGCCATCGCGTCATTGCCGATCACCTGCGCGCCTCGAGCTTCCTCATCGCCGATGGCGTGCTGCCGTCGAACGAAGGCCGCGGCTATGTGCTGCGCCGCATCATGCGTCGCGCCATGCGTCATGCACAGCTTTTGGGCGCCCGCGATCCGCTGATGTGGCGGCTGGTGCCGGCGCTGGTGCGCGAGATGGGCCAGGCCTATCCCGAACTGGTGCGCGGCCAGCCGCTGATATCAGAGACGCTGAAGCTCGAGGAAACGCGCTTCCGCAAGACGCTGGCGCGCGGCCTCGGCCTGCTCGCCGACGCAACCGAGACGCTCGGCAGCGGCGACCGGCTCGACGGCGAGACGGCGTTCAAGCTCTATGACACCTATGGCTTCCCGCTCGATCTCACCCAGGATGCCTTGCGCCAGCGCGGCGTTTCGGTCGACCTCGACGGCTTCAATGCAGCGATGGAGCGGCAGAAGGCCGAGGCGCGGAAGAGCTGGGCCGGTTCCGGCGATGCGGCCACGGAGACCGTCTGGTTCGCTGTCCGCGAGAAGGCGGGCGCAACCGAATTCCTGGGCTACGACACCGAGCAGGCAGAAGGCATCGTCCAGGCGCTGGTCAGGGATGGCGTTGCGGTGGAGAGCGCCGTTGCCGGCGATACGATAGGCGTTGTCGTCAACCAGACGCCATTCTATGGCGAGTCCGGCGGCCAGATGGGCGACACAGGCGTGATTACGGGCGAGGGCTTTGCGATCGAGGTCACCGACACGCAGAAGAAGGGCGACGGCCTGTTCGTGCATTTCGGCAAGGTCACCAACGGCACCGTCAAGACGGGTGAAGCGGTCGAATTGAAGGTCGACCATATCAGGCGCACGCGGCTGCGCTCCAATCATTCGGCGACCCACCTTGTCCACGAGGCGCTGCGCGAGGTGCTCGGCACCCATGTCGCGCAGAAGGGCTCGCTGGTCGCGCCGGAACGGCTGCGCTTCGACTTTTCCCACCCGAAGCCGATTTCAGCCGAGGAGCTGGAACGCGTCGAGGCGATGGCCAACGAGGTCGTCGTGCAGAACGGCCCGGTGACGACGCGGCTGATGAGCGTCGACGACGCGATCGCCGAGGGCGCCATGGCGCTGTTCGGCGAAAAGTATGGCGACGAGGTTCGCGTCGTGTCGATGGGCACCGGGATCGCCGGCGACAAGGCCGGCAAGCCCTATTCGGTCGAGCTGTGCGGCGGCACCCACGTCGGCGCCACCGGCGATATCGGCCTGGTCCGGTTGGTGTCGGAGGGCGCCGTCGCCGCCGGCGTACGCCGCATCGAGGCGCTGACCGGAGAGGCGGCCAGAAAGCATCTCGACGAGCAGGACAAGCGGCTGAAGGCGGTCGCTGCCACGCTGAAGATTTCGCCGGCCGACGTGCCGGCTCGCGTCGAGGCGCTGCTCGACGAGCGCAAGAAGCTCGAGAAGGAGCTGACCGAAGCGCGCAAGAAGCTGGCGCTGGGCGACCGTTCGCCAGCCGGTGTGCCGACCGAAAACGAGACCATTGCCGGTGTCGGCTTCCTCGGCAAGGCGGTATCGGGCGTGGCGCCAAAGGATTTGAAGCCGTTGGCCGATGCCGGCAAGAAGTCGCTGGGCTCCGGCGTCGTCGTCTTCGTTGGCACGGCTGAGGACAACAAGGCGAGCGTCGTGGTCGGCGTCACTGACGACCTGACCGGCCGCTTCAGCGCCGTCGATCTGGTCCGCGTGGCGTCCGCGGCATTGGGCGGGCAGGGCGGCGGCGGCCGCCCCGACATGGCCCAGGCCGGCGGCCCGGATGCCTCGAAGGCCGAGGACGCGATCGCTGCGGTGAAGGCGGCGCTGGAGGCCGCGTGATCGGATAATAAGGATCTGGGAGAATTTGACGAAGGCTCTCGGCCTCTCAGAGGCTTGTCACCCGGATTTTTCGGTGTTGGCAAAGCTCGGGCGCGCAGCGATGCGTTCCCACCAATCCCGAATACCGGGAAATTCTGCCAGCAGCTTCTGCCCCTCTGCGACCTTGAGAAAATAGCCGATGATCGGTGCTGCATGCAGGTCGGCGAGTGTCAGTTGCTCGCCCAGCAGCCACGGTCCGGCGGCTTTCAGCGAGGTCATCACGCGAAGCACCGTGGCCGCCTGGCCAAGTTCGGCGGCGATCAGCGCCTCGTCGGGCGCTTCTTTCTCCAGCCGCTCGACAGCGACATCCCAGACCATCGCCTGATAGCCATAGGCGTCGAGCATGCCGATGATCTGGTTCATGGTTGCACGAGGCCGGGCTTTGACGGGCTGCAACGCAGGTCCGCCGAAAGCCTCGTCGACATATCTGGCAATTGAACTGGTCTCGTAGAGGCGAAACCCGTCATGCTCGAAGGCCGGGATGCGGCCGAACGGGTGATGGTCGAAATACCAGGCCGGAATGCCGTCCGCCGCAAAGATGTCGACCGGCACAAGTTCGTAGTCGACGCCCTTTTCCTCGAGCACGAGGCGGACGATGCGCACATAGACGCTGTAGTCCGCCCCATAGACGACGGGCTTGCTCATGCCGCTCGCCTGATCATTCCACTCGTATGCTCAGGCCATCGCCTTCTGCAGATTCTCGTCGATCTTGTCGAGGAAGCCGGTGGTCGAGAGCCATGGCTGGTCGGGGCCGATAAGCAGCGACAGGTCCTTGGTCATGAAGCCGGCCTCGACAGTCTGGATGCAGACCTTTTCCAGCGTCTCGGCAAAGCGCTTCAGCTCGGCGTTGTCGTCGAGCTTGGCGCGGTGCGCCAGGCCGCGCGTCCAGGCGAAGATCGACGCGATCGAATTGGTCGAGGTTTCCTCACCCTTCTGATGCTGGCGATAGTGGCGGGTGACGGTGCCATGCGCGGCTTCCGCCTCCACCGTCTTGCCGTCCGGCGTCATCAGCACCGAGGTCATCAGGCCGAGCGATCCGAAACCTTGCGCCACGGTGTCGGACTGCACGTCGCCGTCATAGTTCTTGCAGGCCCAGACATAGCCGCCCGACCATTTCAGGCTGGAGGCGACCATGTCGTCGATCAGCCGGTGCTCGTACCAAAGCTTTTTGGATTTGAACTCGGCTTCGAATTCCGCCTCGTAGACTTCCTGGAAAATGTCCTTGAAGCGGCCGTCATAGGCCTTGAGGATGGTGTTCTTGGTCGAGAGGTAGACCGGGTAATTGCGCAGCAGGCCGTAGTTCAGCGAGGCGCGGGCGAATTCGCGGATCGACTCGTCGAGATTGTACATGGCCATGGCGACGCCGGCGCCCGGCGCATCGTAGACGTCGTGCTCGATCACCGTGCCGTCCTCGCCGACAAACTTGATCGTCAGCTTGCCCTTGCCGGGAAAGCGGAAGTCGGTGGCGCGGTACTGGTCGCCGAAGGCGTGACGGCCGACGATGATCGGCTTGGTCCAGCCGGGCACCAGCCGCGGCACGTTCTTCATGATGATCGGCTCGCGGAAGATGGTGCCGCCGAGGATGTTGCGGATCGTGCCGTTCGGCGACTTCCACATCTTCTTCAGCTTGAATTCCTCGACGCGCTGTTCGTCGGGCGTGATCGTCGCGCATTTAACGCCGACGCCGTACTTCTTGATGGCATTGGCCGAATCGACGGTCACCTGGTCGTTGGTGGCGTCGCGGTGCTCGACGCCGAGGTCGTAATATTCAAGCTTGAGGTCGAGATAGGGGTGGATCAGCTTGTCCTTGATGAACTGCCAGATGATGCGGGTCATCTCGTCGCCGTCGAGTTCGACGACCGGGTTCGCCACCTTGATCTTCGCCATGGAAAGAATGCCTCATTGTTGGGGATCGGAACGGCCTTGCCCGCATGGCTTTCGGCCGGGGATGCGGCCCGTATATCAAAGCATTTTTGGCCGCGCAAACAGCGATCCACGCTGGCGGGCTCGACCGTGGCATCGGGTATTCCCTGCGAAAGCTTCATTTTCGCGGCCGGATATGGCAGGGGACGCTGAAATGCCGCAAACAGCAGTTCATTGACATCATGCAAGCCAGCAACGACATCCTTCCCGCCCCGGCGATCATCCTGGTCGAGCCGCAGCTTGGTGAGAACATCGGCATGGTCGCGCGTGCCATGGCGAATTTTGGCCTTGCCGAGCTGCGCCTCGTCAATCCGCGCGACGGCTGGCCGAGCGAGAAGGCGCGCGCCGCCGCGAGCCGCGCCGATCACGTCGTCGATGCCGCCAGAGTATTCGACGATCTGGCCTCGGCGATCGCCGACCTGAACTTCGTCTTCGCCACCACCGCGCGCGCGCGCGATAATTTCAAGCCGGTGCGCGGACCGGTCGAGGCGGGCAGGGCGTTGAGGGCGCGCCAACGATCCGGACAGCGCACCGGCATCCTCTTCGGCCGCGAGCGGTTCGGACTCTACAATGACGAGGTCGGCCTGGCTGACGAGATCGTCACCTTCCCGGTCGATCCCGCCTTCTCTTCGCTCAACATCGCCCAGGCGGCCCTGCTGATGTCCTATGAATGGATGAAGTCGGGCTTGGAAGATGAGACGAAAACCAATTTTTCCAGCCCTGACATGATGCCGGCGACCAAGGAGCAATTGCACGGCCTGTTCGCGTATCTGGAAGGCGCGCTCGAGGCACGCGGCTATTTCCGCCCGGCGCCGAAGAAGCCGAAGATGGTCGACAATCTGCGCGCGGTGCTGACGCGCGCCGGCTTCGCCGAGCCGGAGCTCAAGGTGCTGCGCGGTATCATATCGTCGCTGGACAGGTTTTCGCCGGCCATGCCGCGCGGCGACGGGTCGCCGGGCGATGATCCAAGGCGGCTCCCGGCAGCGGCCGCGCGCGCCGGCAAGGCGACAGACAAAGACTAGGACCAATCGTCACGCAATCACCAGTAACCGAATGTTATTTCGCATGAGTGACCATCCTTGTCGCTTCAAGACCATGATGGCTCCAGCATCATTGGTCAAAGCTTCAGCCAGCCTCCTCTCGTGGTCCCCAGCCTTCTCTCATAATCAATGACGATGACCGACCCCTCAAATGCCCGCCCGATCCTGATGTTCGATTCCGGCATCGGCGGGTTAACGGTGCTGCGCGAAGCGCGCGTGCTGATGCCCGATCGCCGCTTCGTCTATGTCGCCGACGACGCGGCTTTCCCCTATGGCGCTTGGGAGGAGCCGGCGCTGAGGGCACATATACTGGAGCTGTTCGGCAAATTGCTCGACCGGTTTTCACCGGCCATTTCGGTCATCGCCTGCAACACCGCCTCGACGCTGGTCATCGATGCATTGCGCGAAAGGTTTCCCGGTCATCCTTTCGTCGGCACGGTGCCGGCGATCAAGCCGGCGGCGGAACGCACGCGCTCCGGGCTGGTTTCGGTGCTGGCGACGCCCGGCACCGTCAAGCGCCAGTATACGCGCGACCTGATCGGCAAATGGGCTCGGAAATGCCACGTCCGTCTGGTCGGCAGCGACAATCTGGCCGGGCTGGCCGAGGTCTATATGCGTGAGGGCTTTGTCGACGAAGAGGCCGTGCGCGCCGAGATCGCACCATGCTTCGTTGAACATGATGAGCTGAGGACCGACATCGTCGTGCTTGCCTGCACTCACTATCCTTTTCTGGCCAACCGCATGCGCAAGACAGCACCCTGGCCGGTCGATTGGCTCGACCCCGCCGAAGCGATCGCGCGACGGGCGCTCTCGCTGCTTGCGGACATCGAACCAAAGAATCGCGGCGAGGCGTTGTCGGAAGGCGCTGATCTTGCTGTCTTCACCTCAAAGCGGGTTGATTTCCCGACTCGCCGCCTGATGCAGGGATTTGGCCTGGCGATTTCCTGATATTTAGGAACATCATCCCGACCGATACGTTTCCTCCTATTGCAAACGGGAGAAGCGATCATGCCAGCCACATCAAAGGCCCAGCAGAAAGCCGCCGGCGCGGCATTGTCCGCCAAGCGTGGCGAGACAAAGAAGAGCGAGCTCAAAGGCGCATCGAAGGGGATGTACAAATCCATGAGCGAAAAGCAGCTCGAGGAATTCGCCGAGACCAAGCGCAAGGGCTTGCCCGAGAAGAAATCGAAACACTAGTCCGCCCTTCCGACCGGGCACGTCCCGCCGGGCGGGCCGGTTTCGGTTCCCACGCGACCGGCCAGCGGTCAAACATAAGCCCGCGGCCGAAACCGCGGGGCTTTGAATGGAAGCGTCGAAGCGGTCCCTCAGCGAGCCGCAGCCAGCGCTACCCAAGCCTCGCTGCAGCGTCGTGCCTTGTGGTGTATGGCCTTGCGATGACCACGCCCCACACCATCTTCTTCCTGAACGCCGCGCCCGTATCCGCCTGCCATGAACAGCGCCGGCCGCAAGCTTGACACCGGTTCGATCTCCGTTTAATCAGCCCACCAACACCGGGCCGCAACGCCCGGTGGTTTCTTTATGTGCGCAAGACGTTTGGGAAGCCGATCTATCCGTCTCAGGTCTTGTCTAGAATGACGTGTCCCGTGGGTTTTCCGCCGCGTTGCGTGGGAAAACCCTGTCAGGTCTCGAAAACGGGGGCCAGAGGAGGGCGCGTTTCCTTCACCGGACCATGAGGTTCCGGGTGTGTTGTTTTGAAAGGGAATGCGATGAGCAAGCGCGAATCCGCGAAATACAAGATCGACCGCCGTCTCGGCGAAAACATCTGGGGCCGCCCGAAATCCCCGGTCAACAAACGCGAATACGGTCCCGGCCAGCACGGCCAGCGCCGCAAGGGCAAGCTTTCCGATTTCGGCCTGCAGCTGCGTGCCAAGCAGAAGCTGAAGGGTCACTACGGCGACGTTTCGGAAAAGCAGTTCCGCAAGGTCTATGAAGAGGCGGACCGCCGCAAGGGCGACACCTCGGAGAATCTGATCGGCCTGCTCGAATCGCGTCTCGACGCGGTCGTCTACCGCGCCAAATTCGTGCCGACCATTTTTGCCGCTCGCCAGTTCGTCAACCACGGCCACATCAACGTCAACGGCAAGCGCGTCAACATCGGCTCATACCGCTGCAAGCCGGGCGACGTCATCGAAGTGCGCGAAAAGTCGAAGCAGCTGGTGATCGTCCTGGAATCGGTAGGCCTGGCCGAGCGCGACGTGCCTGATTACATCGAGGTCGACCATAACAAGATGACCGCGACCTTCGGACGCATCCCCGGCCTGTCGGATGTTCCCTTCGCCGTGCAGATGGAACCGAACCTGGTCGTCGAATTCTATTCGCGCTGATCGAACACGTCGTTCGCGATACCATCGAAGGCCGCTCATCGAGGCGGCCTTTTCTTTGTCTGCTACGCTAGAGCGACGTGCCTCCGCTCGGACGCACAAGGTACGCTCTAGTTCTTTCTGCTTGCGCACCGTGCTGTCGAAAATCGATTTCGATTTTCGTGCCGATGCGCTAATCCGGGGCGGCAACAAGGACTTTGGGGCCGACGCGCTATGAATATGCTGCCGAACGCCGAAACACTTGAACCGATCGCCGATGCCGCAGGCGGCTTTCATCCGCTGTTTGCCGATGTGCCGTCCTCCGTCGAGTTCAACAAGTTGCGCAAGCGGCTACTGCGCCTCGCCCGTCAGGCGCTCGACGATTTTTCGATGGTGAGGCCCGGCGATCGCTGGCTCGTCGCCTTGTCGGGCGGCAAGGATTCCTATGGCCTGCTCGCTTTGCTGCTCGACCTGAAATGGCGCGGGCTGCTGCCGGTCGAGCTGTTGGCCTGCAATCTCGACCAGGGCCAGCCGAATTTTCCGAAACACATTCTGCCCGACTATCTCGATAGCCACGCCATTCCATACCGTATCGAATATCAGGATACCTATTCGGTGGTCACCGACAAGCTTCCCGAGAGCAGCACCTACTGTTCGCTGTGCTCGCGGCTGCGGCGCGGCCATCTCTACCGCATCGCCCGGGAGGAGGGCTGCTCGGCTTTGGTGCTCGGTCACCACCGCGAGGACATACTGGAAACCTTCTTCATGAACCTGTTCCACGGCGGTCGCCTCGCCGCCATGCCGCCAAAACTGCTCAACGACGACGGCGACGTCATGGTGCTGCGGCCGCTCGCCTATTGCGCCGAGGCCGATCTCGAAAGATTCGCCGGCGCCATGAAGTTCCCGATCATCCCGTGCCATCTGTGCGGCAGCCAGGATGGCCTGCAGCGCAATGCGATGAAGGCGATGCTCGACGACTTGGAAAAGCGCATGCCCGGCCGCAAGGATACGATGATCCACGCCATGACCAATGTGCGGCCCTCGCACCTGCTCGACAGAAAGCTGTTCGATTTCGCCGCCCTCAACGAGTCCCTCACCACAAGGCAAGACATTCCCGATGACATTTGACGAAACCGAGATCGACTGGCTTGCCAACCTTCTGTCCGACGCCGCCATTGCCGAGATCATGCCGCGCTTTCGCCGGCTTGATGAAGGCGAGGTTCGCCAGAAGACCTCGGCGGCCGACCTGGTGACGGAGGCCGACGTCAATGCCGAGCGGCTGATCACCGTCAGGCTGCGTGAGCGCTACCCCCAGGCGATGATCGTCGGCGAGGAGGCTTGTTCCGACGATCCGACGCTGCTCCAGGGTCTCGGCGACACCGACCTCGGCTTCGTCGTCGATCCGGTCGACGGCACCTTCAACTTCGCCTCCGGCGTGCCGCTGTTCGGCGTCATGCTCGGCGTCGTGGTGAAGGGCGAGACCGTCGCCGGCATCATTCACGACCCCGTCGGCAAGGACTGGCTGATCGGCGCCAAGGGTGCTGGCAGCCACATACGGCATGCGCATGGCACTCTGGAGAAGGTGCATGTCGCCGAGCCCGTGCCGATGTCGGAAATGACCGGCGCGGTTTCCTGGCAATACATGCCCGAGCCGGAACGGTCGCGGCTGGCGCGCAACCAGACGAAATCCCTGTCGCAATTCGGCTATCGCTGCGCGGCTCACGAATACCGTCTGCTGGCGAGTGGCCACGCTCATTTCGTCGTCTACAACAAGCTGATGCCGTGGGATCATCTGGCGGGCGTACTGATCCACGCCGAGGCCGGCGGTTACGCCGCGCATTTCGACGGCAGCGCCTATCTGCCTTCGCACGTCGGAGGTGGCCTGCTGGTCGCACCTGACAAGGAAAGCTGGCGCGAACTGCGCCGCGAACTCTGGGCGGAATAGGCAGGTCGGGATCGATCCGGGCCACGCCCGATCGGCCGATCTCGGCTGGCGCGAGTTGAAACGCTGTGCCAGGCGGCCTTCCACATCGACCCGGTGGCGGGCGTCAATTCGATGCGCAAGGTGAAGAAGCTCGCCGAGGACCATGGCGCCGAGCTGATGTATTCGCACGACATGGAGAACTTCAAAACCTACAGGACCGGCACGCAATTCTACGGCTGACCGCCGCCAATGCGGAGAACAAGATCATGCGCTATCTCGAACATGCCGAACCGGTCATCACGCTGACCGCGGGGCCGGTGAACGCCTATCCCGACGTGCTGCGCGGCCTCGGTCGCACCGTGCTCTACGACTACGACCCAGCGTTCCAGCTCTTCTACGAGGGTGTTGTCGATAAGGCGCAGAAGGCGATGCAGCTGTCGAACAAGCCGGTCATTCTTCATGGCGAGCCGGTTCTTGGCCTGGAGGCCGCAGCAGCCTCCCTGATCACGCCCGACGACGTCGTGCTCAACCTTGCTTCCGGAGTCTATGGCAAGGGGTTTGGCTATTGGGCGAAGCGCTATTCGACGCATCTGCTCGAAATCGAGGTGCCCTACAATGAGGCGATCGACCCGCAGGCGGTTGCGGAGATGCTGAAAGCGCATCCGGAAATCACCATCGTCTCCGTCTGCCACCACGACACGCCGTCGGGCACCATCAACCCGATCGACGCCATCGGCGCGCTGGTTTCGGCGCATGGCGCCTATCTGATCGTCGATGCCGTTTCGTCCTTCGGCGGCATGAAAACGCATCCGCAGGACTGCAAGGCCGATATCTACGTCACCGGCCCGAACAAATGCCTGGGCGCGCCTCCCGGCCTCACCATGATGGGCGTCAGCGAGCGGGCCTGGGGCAAGATGAAGGCCAACGAGGCAGCGCCACGCGCGTCGATGCTCAGCATCGTCGACTGGGAACATGCATGGTCGAAGGACCAGCAGTTTCCGTTCACGCCGTCCGTCGCGGAAATGAACGGGCTCGACGTCGCGCTCGACCTCTACCTCAACGAGGGGGCGGAGGCGGTGTGGGCGCGCCACGCGCTCACCGCCAGGGCCATGCGCGCGGGCGTCGCCGCCATGGGCCTGTCGATCTGGGCCGCCAGCGACACCATCGCGTCGCCGACCACGACCGCCGTGCGGACGCCCGCAGGCATCGACGAGAAGGCGCTTCGCCAGGCCGCGCGCGTCCGCTACGGCGTGGTGTTTTCGTCTGGGCGCGGCGAAACATTGGGCAAGCTGACACGCATCGGCCATATGGGGCCGACCGCCCAGCCGATCTATGCGATCGCGGCGCTGACGGCACTTGGCGGCGCGATGAATGCTTTGGGCCAGAAGCTCGCGGTCGGCAAAGGCATCGACGCGGCGCTGGCCGTTATCGACGCCGACGATTGAGATGATTTCACGGCATCACAAATCCATGGAGTACGGAAATGACTGAACGGCTTGGGGGAAAGACGGCCTTAGTTACCGGGGCCGCACAAGGGATCGGCAAGGCGATCGCCGCGCGGTTGGCCGCCGATGGCGCGACCGTCATCGTCAGCGACATCAACGCGGAAGGCGCCGAGGCGGCGGCGGCGATCGGTGGAAAGGCGAAGGCGATTGCCGCCGACATTTCCGATCCTGCTTCGGTCAAAGCGCTGTTCGCAGAGATCCAGGCCCCGACCGGGGGCATCGACATTCTGGTCAACAATGCCAGCATCGTGCCGTTCATCGCCTGGGACGACGTCGATCTCGACCATTGGCGCAAGATCATCGACGTCAATCTGACCGGCACCTTCATCGTCAGCCGCGCGGGAACAGACCTGATGCGTGCCGCCGGCAAGGCCGGACGGGTGATCAGCATTGCCTCCAACACCTTCTTTGCCGGCACGCCGAACATGGCGGCCTATGTCGCGGCCAAGGGCGGGGTCATCGGCTTCACCCGGGCAATGGCCACCGAACTGGGCAAATACAACATCACAGCCAACGCGGTGACGCCCGGCCTGATCGAGAGCGATGGCGTCAAGGCGAGCCCGCATAACGAGGCGTTCGGCTTCGTCGAGATGCTTCAGGCGATGAAAGGCAAAGGGCAACCGGAACATATTGCCGATGTGGTGTCGTTCCTTGCCTCCGACGATGCGCGCTGGATCACCGGCCAGACGCTGAATGTCGACGCCGGCATGGTACGCCACTAGCCGCTTCTAATTTTAGACCGGCGGGTTCTGCGGCTGGAAGAATTTGCCGCGCTCGGCGATCAGCACCATCACCAATGCGCCAAGCGAGACGCTGCAGAAGCCGGCGGCCAAGGGCGTCACCGTACCGTTGAAAGCCTGGCCGATCAGCGTGCCGAGCAGGCCGCCGAGGAATGTTTGCATGAAACCCAGAATGGACGATGCCGTGCCGGCCAACTGGCCGAGCGGCTCCATGGCGAGCGCGTTGAAATTCGCGCCGAGAGCGCCGAACGGGACCATCGCGCAGGCAAAGAAGGTGATGAAAAGCCAGAGCGGCATCTTCATCTGGATGGAAACGACCAGCCAGGCGAGGCTGATGGCCAGAAACAAGAGCAGCGCGCTCTGCGAGAGGCGGCGCATGCCGATGCGGCCGACAAGGCGCGAATTCAGATAGTTGGAAAAGGCGAGCACGCCGGCTATCCCTGCGAAAATCACCGGGAACATCTCACCGACGCCGAAGACGCCGACATAGATCTGCTGCGCCGAGTTGATGAAGCCGAACATCGCGCCGAAGGCAAAAGTGCTGGCGAAGGCATAGCAAAGCGCCATGCGGTTGGTCAGCACGATGCGGAAACCACCGACGATGGATGAAACCGTCAGCGGCCGGCGATATTCCGGATGCAGCGTTTCGGGCAAGCGCAGCAGCGCCCACGCCGCCACGATCAGGGCTCCTGCCGCCATGGTGACGAAGATCATGTGCCAGGTCGCGAACAGCATGATGAGCTGGCCGATGCCGGGGGCCACCACCGGGATGGCCATGAATATCATGAAGATCAGCGACATGACTTCGGCCATGCGCCGGCCATCGAACGTGTCGCGCACGATTGAGACGGCGATGACGCGAGTGGCCGCGGCGCCGATGCCTTGCACGACCCTGCACAGGATAAGAGTGGCGAATGTCGGGGCGACCGCCGCAGCAGCCGCCGCCGCGACATAGATCACCAGTCCGGCGACGAGCGGAGCACGGCGTCCGAAGCGGTCCGAGATTGGTCCAAAGAAGAGCTGCCCGCCGCCAAAGCCCAGAATATAGGCGGCAATCACATATTGGCGGTGGTTCTCATTTTCCACACCCAGCGAAGCGCCGATCTGCTGCAGCGCCGGCAGCATGATGTCTATGGCCAGTGAGTTCAGCGCCATCAATGCCGCGCACAGCGCGATGAATTCCCAGCGCGGAATAGGCAAGGTGCTTGCCTGTTGCGGCGCTTGTGCATGCTGGTCCACGGCAAAGTCCGATCTTCAAACGAAAAAGCGCCGGCGCGCCGGCGCATTCATTCGTCTTGTCTCCCGATACCAGGGAGGAAACTTTTTGCCGAGGTGGGGCTCCCCGGCGTATTCGTCAGGCGGCGCCTTTGACGCTCACGCCCTTTTCGACGAGGAACGTCTGAAGTTCGCCTGCCTGGAACATCTCGCGGATAATGTCGCAGCCGCCAACAAACTCACCCTTGACGTAGAGCTGAGGGATCGTCGGCCAGTTGGAGTATTCCTTGATACCTTGCCGCAGCTCGGCCGAGGTCAGCACGTCCACGCCCTTGTAGTCGGCCCCGATGTAGTCGAGAATCTGTACGACCTGACCGGAAAATCCGCATTGCGGGAAACCGGGCGTGCCCTTCATGAAAAGAACGACTTCGTTGCCCTTCACTTCGCTGTCGATGTAGTCGTTGATACCGCTCATGGAGAATCCTTTCACGCCTGCGAGAGTCAGGCTCGAAACATTACCCTTCAAATAAACCCATAGGTTGCCCGAAACAAGACTTTTGCCGCATCGTCACGCAAATGGCGCAAAGGACGGCCCGATATTGGGCCAAGAGCATCGGCCAGTAATTTCCCCGGGAAGCGATGAAAAGACCACACGGCGCGGCAATCCTGATTGGTGTCCTGCTCGTTACGCTCGCCTTGATCTGGTGGCTCAGGCCGTCCGCGCGCCAGCCTCTCACCGTCGGCGGCGAATTGCCCGGACCATGTCGGGATTTTAGCTTCGAGGCGGTCCCCTACATCGTCTGCGAGATCGATCTTCGCAGCTACGATGTCGCTGTCTTGCACGCCGGCGCAGACGGCAATGCCTTCGGCTCGCTGGAAAAGTTCGACAAGGCGATGTCGGGCGAGGGCAGACCGGTGCTGCTCGCCATGAACGCCGGCATGTATCATGAGGATCTGACGCCGGTCGGGCTTCTCGTCGAAAATGGTCACGAGGCGGCGCCGCTCAATCTCGCTGATGGCGAAGGCAATTTCTTCCTGGAGCCGAATGGCGTGTTCCTGGTTGGGAAGGACGGCAAGGCGGCTGTCATGGAAACGAACGCCTATGCCGCCGCAAAGCCGGATGTGGCGTTCGCCACGCAATCCGGCCCGATGCTGGTGATCGACCGCCGGCTTCATCCTCGCTTCGAGGCGGACGGCACGTCGCGTCACACCCGCAATGGCGTCGGCGTGCGTGACGAAAACACGGTCCTGCTGGCGATCTCACGCTCGCAAGTCAGTCTCGGCAGCTTTGCACGCCTGTTCCGCGATGCGCTCCACTGCCCCAACGCGCTTTTCTTCGACGGCGTGGTTTCGGCGCTGTCGAATGGCGAAAGGATGATCGTCGGCGGAAAATATCCGGCGGGGCCAATCATTGCCGTGTCGGCGAAGGAACCTGTGGCTCGCTAAAGTCGTCTCGCGGAGTTATTCCGGCACGCTGGTTTGCAGGGCGAGCGCATGCAGCACGCCGCCCATATTGCCCTTCAGCGCGTCGTAGACCATCTGGTGCTGCTGGACCCGGCTTTTCCCGCGAAAGCTTTCGGCCACCACCTCGGCCGCATAATGGTCGCCGTCGCCGGCCAGGTCGCGAATCGTCACCTTGGCGTCCGGAATGCCTTCCTTGATCAGCCGTTCGATGTCGTGCGCATCCATTGCCATGCGAGGATCCCTTGTTCAGGTCGTGATCTCATAGATATGGTCGAAAAGGCGGATGAGCCACATCGAAACGCCCCATACGATCATATTACGGGTCCACGACCTCGTTGCCCATGAAGCGAGGAAACCAGGATTCGTGGGCTGCGGTCAATTCGCTGACCGGTATCGCACGCGCCTCGCCGAGTTTCAATTCGCGCCCGCCGGTCGAGCCGATCCACGGCGCAAAGATGCCGAGCTTGCTTTGCTGTTGGCGAATGGCGTCCCATTCGTCGCTCTGTGGATCGATCGACAGCGTCAACAGATAACGGCCCTGATCTTCGCCGAACCAGACCTGGATCGGATCGGTCCCGACCAGGCCGGGGACGGTCGCGCCGATGCCGGACGCCATCGCCATCTCGGCCAGCGCGACTGCAATGCCGCCGTCGGAAACATCATGCGCTGCGGTAACGACGCCGGAGGCAATCAGCGCGCGCACATGGTCGCCGACGCGCCTTTCATGATCGAGGTCGACCGGCGGCGGCGGGCCGTCGGTGCGGCCGTGAATGTCGCGCATATAGGCCGATTGGGCGAGATGCGTCCCCCACATGGGCGGCGCGCCG
The DNA here is from genome assembly GCF_007830515.1 of Mesorhizobium tianshanense. Classification (GTDB taxonomy): domain Bacteria; phylum Pseudomonadota; class Alphaproteobacteria; order Rhizobiales; family Rhizobiaceae; genus Mesorhizobium; species Mesorhizobium tianshanense. The sequence continues at coordinate 156,163 of NZ_VLKT01000006.1, read as the reverse complement.
ACCAGCACGATCATCTGGCCCTCGGCGGCAAAGCCGATCCGCGCCATCTTCGACCAGTCGGCGATCAGTCCGACGCCGCCGATGGTCGGCGTCGGCAAGATGCCTTGCCCGTTGGTTTCGTTGTAGAGCGAGACATTGCCGGAGACGATCGGAAAGCCGAGCGCGCGACAGGCATCGCCGATGCCTTTCAGGGCGCCGACCAATTGGCCCATGATCTCGGGCCGTTCCGGATTGCCGAAATTGAGGTTGTCGGTGGCGGCGAGCGGCAGGGCGCCGGTGGCGGTAAGGTTGCGCCAGCATTCGGCGACCGCCTGCTTGCCGCCTTCGTAAGGATCGGCCTCGCAATAGCGCGGCGTCACGTCGGAAGAGAAGGCGAGCGCTTTGGCCGGATGACCATCGACGCGCACCACGCCGGCATCGCCGCCCGGAAGCTGCAGCGAATTGCCCTGGATCAGCGTGTCGTATTGCTCCCACACCCAGCGGCGCGACGAAAGGTCCGGTCCGCCAAGCAGTTTCAACAGCGCCTCGGCGACATCCGCTTGCGGTGCATCGCTGGCGGCCAGGGGCGCCGGCTTCTTCGGCTCGGTCCAGGGACGGTCATATTCCGGCGCCTGGTCGCCCAGGTCCTTGATTGGCAGGTTGGCAACTTCGTCGCCCTGGTGCAGCACGCGAAAGCGCAGATCGTCGGTGGTCTTGCCGACGATGGCGAAGTCGAGGCCCCATTTGTGGAAGATCGCCTCGGCTTCCTTTTCCTTTTCGGGGCGCAGCACCATCAGCATGCGCTCCTGGCTCTCCGACAGCATCATCTCATAGGCGCTCATCCGCTCCTCGCGCACCGGCACCTTGTCGAGGTCGAGCTCGATGCCGAGATCGCCCTTGGCGCCCATTTCGACCGCCGAGCAGGTTAGGCCAGCGGCACCCATGTCCTGGATAGCGATGACGGCACCGGACGCCATCAGTTCGAGGCAGGCTTCGAGCAGGCATTTCTCAGTGAACGGGTCGCCGACCTGGACGGTCGGGCGCTTCTCATCGATCTTGTCGTCGAATTCGGCCGAAGCCATGGTGGCGCCGCCGACGCCGTCGCGGCCGGTCTTGGCGCCGAGATAGACGACCGGCAGGCCGACGCCCTTGGCTTCCGACAGGAAGATCGCGTCAGTCTTGGCGAGCCCCGCCGCGAAGGCGTTTACCAGGATGTTGCCATTGTAGCGCGCGTCGAAATTGACCTCGCCGCCAACCGTCGGCACGCCGAAGGAATTGCCGTAGCCGCCGACGCCGGAAACGACGCCGGCAACGAGGTGTCTGGTCTTGGGATGGTCCGGCGCACCGAAGCGCAACGCGTTCATCGCCGCGATCGGCCGCGCGCCCATGGTGAAGACATCGCGCAGGATGCCGCCGACGCCGGTCGCCGCCCCCTGATAGGGTTCGATGTAGGAGGGGTGGTTGTGGCTCTCCATCTTGAAGACGACGCAGTCGCCGTCGCCGATATCGACCACGCCGGCATTCTCGCCCGGACCCTGGATGACCCGCGGCCCGCTGGTCGGCAGGGTGCGCAACCACTTTTTCGAGGATTTGTAGGAGCAATGCTCGTTCCACATGGCCGAGAAGATGCCGAGCTCGGTAAAGCTCGGCTCGCGCCCGACTAGGTCGAGGATGCGCTGATATTCGTCGGGCTTCAGCCCGTGCGCGGCAATAAGTTCCGGAGTGATCGGCACGGAATTGGAAATGGTCATGGGCGGCAATTTATATCCTTGGGATCGAGTCCCCTCTTATCGCAAGCGCGAAGGCCAATACACCCCATCAAGAGACGAAAACGATGGAAAGCCACCGGGTGCGGCAAGTAGCGAAAGATCGCTACGCGACTTGTCGATATCAAGTCGGTTCAGGAGAAACTGTCGTAGCCGGCGCGGCCTTCGTCCAGAAGCCGCCGGATTACACCGACGCCGTCCGCGATGTCCTCTCGCCGCTGCGGCTGTGAAACGCCAAAACGGACGCCATGGAAAACCTGTTCGGAACGGCCCGCCTTGAATTCGTCCTCGTCGTCGATGAGCACGCCATGTTCGAGACAGGCATTCTTGAAGGTGCCGGAAAGCCATGGATCAGGCAGGGTGAGCCAGACGAAGGGCACATTGTCCACTGCCTTGAAGTCGAACCCGGCCAGTGTCGCGCGCACGATTGCGATGCGCGCGTTGATTTCGACGATACTGCGCTTGCGCATCTCGCTGGCCTGGCCGGACAGAACCAGCCGGGTACACACTTCCGCCAGGAGGAAGGGCAGGCCACCGGTCAGCATCTTGTGAGCGATCCGGATCCGGTGGCGATAGGCCGGCGGACAGGCGAGCCAGCCGCCGCGAACACCCGCCGCGACCGACTTCGACAGGCCGCCGGCAACGATGGTCCGTTCCGGGGCATATTCGGCCAATAGCGGCGTCGGGTCGTCGGTCAGGTTGCCATAGAGATCGTCCTCGATCAGGACGACATTGTATTGGCGCGCAACACGCGCGATCGCCTCGCGTCGCGTTGCCGGCAGCGTCACCAATGTGGGGTTCTTGGCCGTCGGCATCAGGAACATCATTTTCGGGTGCTTTTGCGCACAGACCCGCTCGAAATCCTCTGGATCGATGCCGTCCTCGTCCGACGTCACCAGCGCGGTCCGGCGGCCGATCAGGCCGGCGCTGCGTGAAATCTGCGAGTAGGTGAGGTGCTCGAAGGCGATAGTGTCGCCAGGCGTGGTCAGCGCGGCAATTGCCGCCATCACCGCTGCATGGGTGCCGAGCGTCGGAACGATGCCGTCAGGTGTCGGGCGAAACGAATTTCGCGAGAGCCAGCTTCTGCCAGCCTCGAACCAGCGGGCGGGAAAATCCCGCGTGTAGCTTGAAATCTCGTAGGGATGGTCCTGCGCCGTGCGCGAGAGTACATCGGCGACAATGTCGCCCTGGCCGATGTCAGGCGCCGCCGTGCTGTCGAAGCGCAGTTTGCCGCTTGGCGCATCGATATACCGTGTGCCTTCCACGTGCGGGTTGGACGCCAGCAGATCGGTCTTGGTATCATCCGAGCGCTGGCCAAGCACGTAGGTTCCGCGCCCGACTTCGCCGCTCACCAGCCCCCGCTCGCGCAACAATTGGTAGGCACGACCGATCGTACCGACCGTCGAGCCGATGTCGTATGCCAGATCGCGCTGCGGCGGCAGTTTTGCTCCCGCACCGATCACGCCGCGGTCGATGTCGGTTTCAATGGAATCCGCAAGCCTCTGATACAGAGGACCGGAGCCGACGGTTAGGTCTGGGAGCCAATTTGTCATGGTGACAATTTTCTATATTGCACCGAATTGAGAGTCAATACATATGAAGTGCGCGACAAAAAAGTACAATTTCGAATTTCGGTAGCAAGAAAATGGATACAATCGAGTCAATCCACTATGCGAGAGCTGAATTGTTCGGAGCCCGCCCATCTGGCCGGCGAGGCTATGTCTATCGCTTGGTGCGTATGGTCAGGTCACTCGCGAGCCGGATCGGCAACCTGCTGGATCGCCGGCGCAGCCGGCTGGCATTGCTGGAGATGACCGACGATCAGCTCAAGGATATCGGTATCTCTCGCTGCGACGCCCATCGTGAGGGTCTCAGGCCGTTCTGGGACTGAAGCCGAGGGGCTTGTGTGCATCTTTGAGGAGACACGGGTTCAGGACGTCTTTTTCGTGCCTTAGCGGACGCCGGGGCTCCTGATCCGTGAGACGCCGTGATCGGCAAGCACCGCGGCTATGCATAGCGCGAGAAAAAGCCCGGTGACGACCAGGGCCGAGGCGGCGACGCTGGCCGCGCCGTTCGTGGCGACGTTGAGGAACGGGTAGGGCACTTCGCCTGATATCGGCGCCCGCGCCAGTACATAGACCAGGTAGGCGACCGGATAGACCATCCACCAGGAAATATCGCGCCACCGCGTCGAGCCATCGGCGCCTGCCATAAGCCACCACAGCACGAACAGAACCGGCGTCACATAGTGCAGCAGGACGTCGCAGAGCAGGAACAGGCCTTGCGGCTGCCAAAGGCGTGCCAGAACCGTCGCATAGACGATGAAGACCAGTGTTATAGCAACCGCCACGCCCGCCCGCATCCGCGGCCCGGCAAAAGCCGGGAACCAAGCGTAGCCACCGGGTGACAGAAGCGAAACATGCACCAGCACCGCGCCGATATTGGTCAGGATGGTGAAGAAGCTGAAGTAGAAGACGAGCGAGCCAACAAAACTACGGCCGGCTTCCATCGATGCCGGAACGGTGATGCAGATTTGCAGGACAAGCGCGGACAGACCTAGGACCAGGCCGGCGATCTGCAGGAAGCGGCTCACAGCCCTATGCGGCCGCGCCGCAGGCCGGATTGCCCGCCCACCAGCGGGCAATATCCGAACTTATGCGTGCGCCAAGCGGTTCAGCCATCAGCGGACCGAACACGTCGACGCGGCTCGAATTGCCTTGCGCCTGCACGACCAGCAACGGCTTTGCACCATAATGCTTGGCTGGGACCAGCAGGAAGCGCGGCGTGCCGGTGAACGAATTCAGCTCGTTGGCCATCTGATAGGGCTTGAAGGCAGCATCCTTGCTGGCGATCCAGCATTTGTGGGCGGCGATCGCCACCTGCTCCATGGCAAGCAGCGACGCACTCTTGCCCGAAGGCGTCGGCGCGTTCTTCGAGCCCGACTGGCAGGAAGCGAGCACAAAACCGGCGGTGGCGACGAGAGCGAGGCGGGCGATCGTCTGTCTCAGGCTCATGCGGCGCCTATTTCAAGTTCGGGAAAGATGAATGCTGAAGATATCAAGCGGCGATGCCGAGGGCACTTTCGAACAGTGCCCGGCCGTCGCTGCCGCCATGTGCTGCTTCGATCAGGTTCTCGGGATGCGGCATCAGGCCGAGCACATTGCCCTGGCTGTTGATGATGCCGGCAATGTCGTTGATCGAGCCGTTGGGGTTGGTGCCTTCGGCATAGCGGAACACGACCTGGCCTTCGCCTTCGAGCCTGCGAAGCGTCTCGGCGTCGGCAAAATAATTGCCGTCGTGATGCGCCACCGGCGAGCGGATGATCTGGCCCGGCTGATAGCGGCGGGTGAACATCGTGTTGGCGTTGGCGATCTGCAGCTTGACCTGCCGGCAGACGAATTTCAGCGATGTGTTGCGCATCAGGGCGCCCGGCAAAAGGCCGGCCTCGACGAGGATCTGGAAGCCATTGCAGACCCCTATGACCATGACGCCCCTGGCTGCCTTTTCGGCGACCGCCCGCATGACAGGCATGCGCGCTGCGATGGCGCCGCAGCGCAGATAATCTCCGAAGGAGAAGCCGCCGGGGATGGCGATCAGGTCGACATCAGGGATTTCGGTATCGGTTTGCCAGATGGTGACCGGCGGCGTTCCGGAAATCTTGGTCAGCGCCGCGATCATGTCGCGGTCGCGGTTGAGACCAGGCAGTAGGACGACGGCTGATTTCATCTCAAGCGATCTCCACCGCATAATTCTCAATCACCGTATTCGCCAGAAGCCTGTCGCACATGGCTTTCAAATCAGCCTCGGCCTTGGCCTTGTCGCTCTCCGCAAGCTCGACATCAAAAACCTTGCCCTGCCGCACCTGGCCGACGCCGTCAAAGCCCATCCCGGACAGCGCATGTTCGATCGCCTTGCCTTGCGGGTCGAGCACGCCGTTCTTGAGGGTTACGGTAATGCGAGCCTTAATCACGCTGGACATGCTCCTGTTCGAAATGTTGAGCGGCAAAATATCTCAGTGCGGCTTGCCTTTGACGCCATCGGTCGAGGCGACGAGCACTGGTCCGGCGGGACGCGGCGGCTCGTTCTCGTTCATGATGCCGAGGCGGCGGGCGACTTCCTGATAGGCTTCGACCAGCCCGCCCATGTCGCGGCGGAACCGGTCTTTATCGAGCTTGTCCTGCGTCGCCACGTCCCACAGCCGGCACGAATCCGGCGAGATCTCGTCGGCGACGACGATGCGCATCATGTCGCCCTCGAACAGGCGGCCGCACTCGATCTTGAAGTCGACGAGTTGGATGCCGACGCCCATGAACAGGCCGGAGAGGAAGTCGTTGACGCGGATGGCAAGCGCCATGATGTCATCGATCTCCTGCGGGCTCGCCCAGCCGAAAGCCGTGATGTGCTCTTCCGACACCATCGGATCGTCTAGCGCATCGGCTTTGTAATAGAACTCGATGATCGAGCGCGGCAGCACGGTGCCTTCCTCGATGCCGAGGCGCTTGGCCAGCGAACCGGCGGCGACATTGCGCACGACTACCTCGAGCGGTATGATCTCGACTTCCTTGATCAGCTGCTCGCGCATGTTGAGCCGGCGGATGAAGTGGGTCGGAATGCCCATCCGGTTGAGATGGTTGAAGATGTGCTCGGAAATGCGGTTGTTGAGCACGCCCTTGCCATCGACGACTTCGTGCTTTTTCTTGTTGAAAGCGGTCGCGTCGTCTTTGAAGAACTGGATCAGCGTTCCCGGCTCGGGTCCTTCATAGAGGATCTTGGCCTTGCCTTCATAAATGCGGCGGCGATTTTTCATCTGATTTTTTCTCTGGATTTCCGGGCAGGCGGCAAACGACCAGTTCCTGTCCGCCTGCCTAAATTAGTACGGCAACGGTAGGGTTCAATGGCGGTGTCTATCCCAATCGCACTGTTTGCTCAATCGGCAAATCCTTTCAATCAACCGCTTTCCGGAATGAAATGCCGCAGCGCAGCACGTGACGTAGCATATTGACCGGCCTGCGGCCTTTTGGTTTGTGCTGCGGCAACACACATATTCAACTAGCAGCGAATCGGAATTGACCGGAGGGATGCCATGAGCAGCATGAAAGATCGCGAAGAGGGCTTCGAGCGCAAATTCGCATTCGACGAGGAACTTCGGTTCAAGGCTTCGGCGCGCCGCAACAAGGCGCTCGGCATGTGGGCCGCCGAAAAGCTGGGCAAGTCCGGCGCCGACGCCGAAGCCTATGCCAAAGAGGTGGTTGTCGCCGACATCGAGGAAGCCGGCGACCACGACGTTTTCCGCAAGATCCGCCAGGATTTCGACGAAGCCGGGGTCGGCCAGTCGGATCATCAGATTCGTCGCACCATGGACGATCTGATGGCGGAGGCGATTGAACAGATCAAGAACACCTGATCTTTCGCTGAGCCAGTCGACTTTCTGGACCAATCGACCGCCCGGTCTATCCGGGCGGTTTTTCTTTGCCTTTGCGGCCGTTTCCAGCTGAAACTGCATGAGAGCGGCGTGCGTGTATACGAACGCACATACGCTTTAACACCTTGAGTTTCGCATTGTGCTTTTCGGAGAATCGATTCCGATTTCCGGGCCGATGCGAGAGCCAATATGGAAGGCGCCTATGTCCCTGAAGTCACGCCTGGCGGCGGATGAAACGCTATGCACCGCATGGTCCGGCGTGCCGGATGCCTTGACTGTTGAAATCCTCGCCAGACAGGGTTTCGATGCCGTCACGCTCGACATGCAGCATGGCGGACATCACGAGGACAGCGTGCTGCGCGGCCTTGGACCGGTGCTGGCCGCCAACAAACCGGCGCTGGTGCGCATTCCGGTCGGCCGCTTCGACATGGCTAGCCGCGCGCTCGACTTCGGCGCCGAGGCGGTGATCGCGCCGATGGTGAATTCGGTGGCGGACGCGCGACTGTTTGCCGCCGCCATGAAGTACCCGCCGCTCGGCGAGCGTTCCTGGGGCCCGACCTATGCCTTTCCGCGTCATCGCAAAGGCGACCATGCCGACTGGCTGCGCGACAGCAACGGGCGCACCATGGCCTTCGCCATGGTCGAGACGCGCGCCGCCCACGATGCGCTCGACGGCATCCTCGACACGCCTGGTATCGACGGGATATTCGTCGGCCCATCGGATTTCTCGATTGCCTGGTCGAACGGCACCATCGTCAACTCGACGCTGGAGAGCATGATGGAAACCTTCGCCTCGATCGCCGAGCGGACACGCAAGGCCGGCAAGCATGCGGCGATCTACGTCGTCGAGCCGGCCATCGCCGGCCGTGTGGTGTCGATGGGCTATCGGCTGCTGGCCATGGGCTCCGAGCATGCGCTGATCGGTCTGGGGGCAAAAACCCTGCTGAAGAGCGTGAGGGACTCGATCGGGTCCTAAAGATCCGTCAGGAACTTGGCAAAGGTCATCGAACCTTCAGGCCACGGGCCGAAGCCGGAATCGGCATTGAGATGACCGGCCTCGCCGGCATCGATGAACAGCGAACCCCAGGCTCCGGCAATATCCTCGGCGACGTCGAACGTGCAGAACGGGTCGTTGCGGCTGGCGATCACCACCGAAGGAAATGTCAACGACTCGCGCGGGTAGGGCCCGAAGGTCATCAGGTGCCTGGGTTTAATCTTGGGATTGGAGACGTCGGGAGGCGCCACGAAGAAGGCTCCGGCGACCGGGCGCTGGAACTGCGGCATAGCCTGGATTGCCGTCGCGACGCCGAGCGAATGTGCGACGATAACGACCGGCCGCTCGGCCTCATTGACCGCCTTCGCCACGCTCGCCGTCCAATCCTCGCGCACCGGCTTCGACCATTCCGCCTGCTCGACGCGGCGTGCCGTCGACAATTTCGATTGCCAGCGGCTCTGCCAATGGTCGGGGCCGGAATTGGTGTAGCCCGGCACGATGAGAATGTCTGCATCCTTGACTTTCATGGCGCGCATGTAGCGGGCGATGTTTCGTCGCGCAACCGCGCATGGTCCCAAAAAAATGTGAAGCGGTTTTGGACAGGATCAGCCGCGATTGGGTCTGATCCGTGCGATTTGCTCAAAATAGTGAACACGATGTTCGCTTCTTGCCATCTTGTGTGAACGATAACGGTCGACGATCTGTCATTGGAAAGAAACAGTCGTGTAATGAGAACCAGGATTTGGAACTGACACGACGTACAATGGTAGGTGGCGCCGGGCTCCTGGCTTTGGGGATCTCGTCGAAGGCCACCCGAACGGAGACTTTGATGAGCGAACTGCCTTTTGCCGCCACGACCCCGGTCAGCGTTGCCCGAGTCGGCTTGCGCGCGCGCGATGCCGAAAACCTTGCCGCCTACTATCGCAATGTCGTCGGTCTGCGGGAATTGAGCCGCGCCGGCGGCACGATCACGCTGGGCGCCGGTAACCGGCCCCTGCTCGACATCGAGGCGGATGCCGCGGCCAAGCCCGACGATCCGCGCAGCGCCGGCCTGTTCCACACTGCCTTCCTGTTGCCGAGCCGAGCTGACCTCGGTCGTTGGATCAACCACGCCATTGCCAACAAGATCGGCATCGAAGGCGCATCCGACCATCTGGTCAGCGAAGCGCTTTACCTGACCGATCCCGAAGGCAACGGCATCGAGATCTATGCCGACCGCCGTCCCCAGGACTGGAAGTGGAATGGCGACAAGGTAGCGATGGCGACGGAGCGGCTGAACATCCCATCCGTCGTCGCCGAAGTGCCGGCTGGCGACGCCGGCTGGCAGGGTGCGCCCGAAAACAGCATCGTCGGCCATATCCATCTGCGCGTTGGACGGCCGGAAGATGCCGAGGCCTGGTGGCACCAGGAATTCGGCTTCGACACGGTGGCGAAATATGGCAGCGCGGCGGTGTTCCTGTCGTCAGGCGCCTACCACCACCACATAGGCGCCAATGCGTGGCAGAGCTCCGGCGCCGGTCGCCGCGATCCTTCTCGGTCCGGACTCGCTTGGGTCGAAATGCGGTCGGACAATGTGACCGCGACAACGACCCGCGAAGACCCGTGGGGAACAGTGATCAGGACCGTTCCTGGCAAGGCCTGAGCGTTTCGGAAGTCTGTTAGAGGCGGGCCTTTTCCAACAGGCGGCCGAGCATGAGCAGGCCCGCCGGCCAAAGGCCGAGGCGGGTCTCGTTCCCCATATGGCCGAGATCGCCGGCGTCGGCGAGGTCCGCGCCCCAGGCAGCGGCGAAGACGGTCGCCTGGTCGAAGGTGACGCGCGGATCCGTTCGGCTGGCCACCACCAGCGCCGGAAAGGGCAAGCGTTTCAGCGGCATCGGCGCGAAGGAACGAACCAGATCGAAGGACGGATCAGGGTCCTCGACATTGGTCGCCGCAACCAGCAATGCCCCTGCAACCTTGTTGAGTTGGCTTTCGCTGGCGCTGGCGGCCCACTTCACCGCCGTCGCCACCGCCAAAGAATGCGCAAGCAGCACCACACGCCGAGGTGCCGCGGCAATTGCGGCGTCCACCCGGCCAATCCAGTCCTTGGGGTTCGGCCTGTCCCATTCGGCCTGCAGCACGCGGCTCGAATTGGGGAACGCCCGGCACCAATGCGACATCCAGTGGTCCGGCCCGGAATTGCCGCGCCCTGGCAGGGCGAGAAAATCGAAATCTCCGGCCGCCGAGATCATCACGCTTCTCCGAACACGCGCGTGAAGATCGTGTCGACATGCTTGGTATGATAGCCAAGGTCGAATTTTTCACGGATCTCGGCTTCGGGCAAGGCTGCGGTGACCTCCTTGTCAGCCAAAAGTTCCTCAAGGAAATCAGCGCCTTGCTCCCATACTTTCATGGCGTTTCGTTGCACCAGCCGGTAGGCGTCCTCACGGCTGACGCCCGCCTGGGTCAGCGCTAGCAGCACGCGCTGCGAATGCACGAGGCCGCGGAACTGGTTCATGTTCTTCAGCATGTTGTCGGGGTAGACGAGCAATCTGTCGACGACGCTGGTCAGCCGCGACAGCGCGAAATCGAGCGTCACCGTCGCGTCCGGCCCAATCATGCGCTCGACCGACGAATGCGAAATATCGCGCTCGTGCCAAAGCGCCACATTCTCCATCGCCGGCAGCGCGAAGGACCGCACCATGCGCGCAAGCCCGGTAAGGTTTTCGGTGAGCACCGGGTTGCGCTTGTGCGGCATCGCCGACGAGCCCTTTTGTCCGGGCGAAAAATACTCTTCCGCCTCCAGCACCTCAGTGCGCTGCAGGTGGCGGATCTCGATCGCCAGCCGTTCGATGGACGAGGCGATCACACCAAGCGTCGCGAAGAACATGGCGTGACGGTCGCGAGGGATCACCTGCGTCGACACCGGCTCCGGCTTCAATCCGAGTTTCTTCGCCACGTGCTCTTCGACATAGGGATCGATGTTGGCGAAGGTGCCGACGGCACCGGAGATCGCGCAGGTCGCAATATCCTCTCGCGCGTGCACCAGCCGCTCGCGGCAGCGCGAGAATTCGGCATAGGCCTGCGCCAGCTTGACGCCGAAGGTCGTCGGCTCGGCATGGATCCCGTGGCTGCGCCCGATCGTGACGGTGTCCTTGTGTTGGAAGGCACGACGCTTGAGCGCCGCAAGCAGGCCGTCGATGTCGGCCAGAAGGATGTCGCTGGCGCGGGTAAGCTGCACGGCAAAGCAGGTGTCGAGAACGTCCGAGGACGTCATGCCCTGATGGATGAAGCGGGCATCCGGTCCGACGAATTCGCCGAGATGGGTAAGGAAAGCGATGACGTCGTGCTTGGTCACGCGCTCGATCTCGTCGATGGCCTCGACGTCGAACTTCGCGGCCCCGCCCTTTGCCCAGATGGTCTTGGCGGCCTCCTTCGGGATCACGCCGAGTTCGGCCAGAGCGTCGCAGGCGTAGGCCTCGATCTCGAACCAGATGCGGAACCGGGTTTCGGGCGACCAGATGGCCACCATTTCCGGCTGGGAGTAGCGAGGGATCATCGGTCAGTCCTGACGTGCGAGGGCGTTCGCCCGCGTCCTAACAGAGGCAGACAAAATGCTCAACGCTGCCGCCGCGCAAACCAGATGCTGGCGAGAGCGAGCGCGATGAAACCGAGCGGAAAATAAAGCCGGATGCCCAGAACGACGAATTGATAGAACGCCGTCGCCACGGTGTGCACGAACTGGATGGACCAGGCGATGGTCAGTGCCGGTGCATGCCATTGGACATAGTAGGAACGGTAGTGCAGCGCAAAGAGCCCACCGGTGAAGCCGATCGTCGCGGCGAGAAGGCAGACGAACGCGGCCGCCAAGGCCACCTCCCAATGCCGTCCGAGCGAGACGAACCGTGCCAGGAACAGGCCAACCGGAAAGGCGAGCGCACCGCCGGCCGCATAGAGCAACGAGACGAAGCGGATCCTTGCCGGGGTCTCCCAATCGTCCAACAGCAGATTGACGAGCGCGCTGGCGCCCATCGCCGCGGCCCATAACAGAGCGCCGCAAACCGCGACGCCCAGCGACGGCAACGCTTTGCGGATGCGACCCACGACGCGGCTGCGTATGACGGGGAGCGGCGTCACAGCCGGCCGGTCACCGCGATCCAGCGATAGTCCGGCCCTTCGAAGCCGAATTGGCGCACTGCGATCAGCACGGCATAAGCGCTGAGGCCCTGCAAGGAGAATGTCTGCACTGCGCCGATCCGGTAGCCGATGGGACAGCCCCTGCTTTTGGGGATCGACTTGTCCTGGTGCAGAAGCTCAGTCTTGCCGCCGTCTTTCGCCTCTATGCGCAGCAGGCGAAAGCCGTTGATATCGCCCTGGCTCTGGCAGCTTTCGGTGTTGTCCATGCCGATTTCGTCGAGCCGGAATTCGAGCGCGTCGTCGATCGGCGAAAAGATCGGACGCGGGTTGACCACCATGCGGAACGGATCGGCCGACAGTTCGGTCACCGGGTTAAAGCCGGCGGTGATGCCGCGGTTCGCGGCCAGTTCGGCCTGGCTGACGATCGCTTCGCCTTTTTGCCGGGCCGCAAGGCGCGCCGCGTCGAGCGTTGCGTTCTCGTCGTCAAGCCGCACCTTGATCGGCGTGCCCTTGAGAAAACTGTCGTCGGTAGTGTCGATATAATAGCGATTGGCGTAGGGAAATCCCGATCCGTCCTGGACGCCGTATTCCTCGAAGGCAAAGACGCCGCCATCCCCGGTGAAGCCCAGGATTTCAAGCTCGGCGACATCACCGGCTTGGGCGGCCAGAGAAGTTGCAAACTGGGCAAGGAGGGAAACGGCAAACAGGACAAGGATTCGCATGCTTTTTTCCAATCCGGCAGCAGAGCTCGTTTCAATCCCCCTATCACGATGCGATCAAAACGTCGTGCGGTATGAAACCCGAAGCCGATGCATCCAATCGTGCCGTTATTTGTTATTGTCGGCAGCTTCAAATGGAGACCCGATAATGACCGATGCAGCCAGAATTCGCGAACATATGGAAGTGATCGGCGCCGACGGCGTCCATGTCGGCACTGTCGATAAAGTTGAAGGACAACGAATCAAGTTGACCAAGCGCGACAGCGGCGAGGGCGCCCACAGAGGGCATCACCACTTCATTCCCCTCAGTCTCGTTGCCGAGGTCGAGGGTCAGAAAGTGCGGCTGTCCGCAAACTCGGATGTCGCGGTCACCTTCGAGGAAGAAAAATCCGATCCCACCTGAACACGGGGCCATTTGATTACAGCCCATAGTGCGCATTCAGCGCGACGACCAGACCGGAAACAGGTCGCCATCGGCTGGCGTTGCGGCAAAGACGCCACGGCTGATGGCGCGCGCCATGGTAGCGCCGGCCGCTGCGTAAAGGTCGATGGCGTCGTTGGGCGCGAGCTCGATGCCGCTCTTGCCCGTCGCCAGCGCGAAGACCAGATCGCCGTCGGCCGGCGTGTGCGTCGGCCAAATCGCTCGGACAAAGCCGTCATGGGCCGACATGGCAAGGCGTTTTGCGGCGGCCTTGGTGAGAACGGCATCCGTGGCGATGACGGCGATGGTCGTGTTGCCGCCTACCTGCTTGTCGCGGAACTTCAGCAGGATCCTTTTCGCGTCCTCGGGAATAGGCGAGGGATAGCCAAGCCCGCCGAACTCGTCGCCGATTTCGAAGGGCGCTGCCCAGAAGTGCCTGCTGCGGGCGATCGTCACCGAGCCGATCGGATTGGCGGCCGCGAGCGCGCCGATGGTGACGCCGCTGTCGAGCACCGTCGAGGCCGAGCCGAGACCGCCCTTCAGGCCGGACGTCAGTGCGCCGGTGCCGGCGCCGACCGTGCCGAGCGCAAAGTCGGTGCCAACGGACAGTGCCGCCTCATAGCCAAGGTCACGGTAAGGCGGATATCGGCCCCAGTCCTTGTCGCCGCCATTGCGCAGGTCGAACAGGATCGCCGCCGGCACGATCGGCACGCGAAAGCCGCCGACCTCTACGCCGATGCCCCTTTCGCGCAGTGCCGCCTGCACGCCGGAGGCGGCGTCGAGGCCAAAGGCCGAGCCGCCCGAAAGCACCACGGCATGGATCGCCTCGATCAAATTGTGCGGCTCGAGCAGGTCGGTTTCGCGGGTGCCCGGCGCACCGCCCAGGATCTGGAGGCCAGCCACCGCCGGTTCGTCGCACAGCACGGTGGTCACGCCGGACTTCAGCGTCACATCGGAAGCGTTGCCGACACGCAGCCCGGCAACATCGGTGATCAGATTGCGCGGCCCTGTACGAAACATCATCTGGTCTCCGCCGGCACGAATTGCGCGCCGTTGAAACGGAAGACCCGATAGAGGTTTTCGGTCAAGTCACCCTTGCCGTCAAAGCGGATCGACCCGATAGCGGTGCTGAAGTCATGCGCGGTGAGCGCGTCGGCCAGTGGCTTGCCGGAGGTTTCCGCCAGGTCCGCGGCCGTCCTGGCGATCTCGACCGCCGCATAGGCCGGCAGCGTGTAGCCGTCCGGCTCGATCTTTTGTGCGGCAAAGCTTTCGAGCACTTTGGGCCCGGCAACATCGGACCATTCGGGCGGCGCGATCATCAGCGTGCCCGTCGCATAGGGCATGTCGCCGGGCGGAGCGCGTAGCGCTTCGCCGCCGGCAAGGGTGATGCCGGCGTCGAGCTGGCCGGCGTCGCGGCCCATGATGGCGATGTCGTCGCCGTCGCCGCCGGCGAAGACATGCGTGGCGCCGGCCCTCTTCAGCCGCCCGATCAGCCCGATCTGGTTGTCGAGCTGCGGCCGGAACGTATCGACGAACACCGGTTTCAGCGCCGCCTGTTCGGCCGCTGCCCGAAGCGTCTCGGCGATCTCGCGGCCGTAGATCGTGCCGTCGTCGACGATGGCGAACAGTTCGTTCTGCCATTGGCGGGCGAGGATGGAGGCAACGGCGTTACGCTCGTCATCGCCGCGCGGCCCGAGACGAAAGACCGGCCAGCCGGTCTTGGCGTGGCGGTCGGTCAGGCTTTCGGTGCGCACGCCGACGGTGATGACCGGTATGTTGGCGTCCTTCAGGATCGGCAGCGCCGCCTCGATCGCCTCGGTGCAGAGGAAGCCGACGACCACGCCGACTTTCGCTGCGTCGAATTCCCTCGCTGCGGCAGCCCCGCCGTCGGCCGTGCAGGCGTCGTCGACCGTCTTGATCTCAGCCCCGTTCGCCTCCGCCGCCAGGCCGGCGCCCGCCTCGATCTGCTTGCCGAGGAGAGCCGACGGCCCGGATAGTGGCGCTGCGACGCCGATCAGCAGCGTCTCAGCGCCCGCATTGCTGGCGAGGGACAGCCAGGCCAGCACCGCTATTGTCGTTGTCCTGGGTAGCATGCGAGCGAAGAAATCCTCCGCGCCGGTCGCGTGTGTTTGCCGGCACTATTTCCCGCCAAGACCTAAAGGCTGGTTAGCTTCCACGCAACACGCGAAATTCAGGATGCATGTCAACCACTTCGCTTGTGCATGCAATATGCCGCCATATATAACGCTTGGGTTCATCTCGCTTCCAACCATGGAAATCGCCGGTGCTGAAGAAGAACGACATAGGGCCGCAGGCCTATCGCGACGCGATGAGCCATTTTGCCGGCCACGTCCATGTGGTCACCACCGATGGTCCCGCCGGCAGGCGAGGTGCGACTGTCATTGCGGCCTGTTCGGTCTCGGACACGCCGCCGACCATCCTGGTCTGTCTCAATCGCGAAAATCCCAAGAACGAGCCGTTCGTGAAAAACGGCAAGTTCGCCTTGAACACGCTGGCTTCGCATCAGGAGGCGCTGTCGGTCGGCTTTTCCGGCCTCACCGGCCTGCCGGTCGAGGAACGTTTCGCGTTGGGCGAGTGGGATGTGATCTCGACCGGTGCGCCAACGCTGAAAGGCGCGCTCGCCGTCTTCGACTGCGAACTGATCGACATCAAGGATCTGGCTACGCACCGTGTGCTTTTTGGCAAGGTGACAGGCCTGCGCATCGGCGATAATTTGCGGCCGCTGATTTATCACGACCGCGGCTACCACGTTCTGTGACGGGTATGGTTGCACTCACGGAGAGAGAATGACCGAGTTGAAACCGCGCCCCACGCCGCGGACGATCGACGAGACGCTCGAACTCCTGACCGGCGCGGACTATGTGGCGGACCGGTCGCTGGCGACCGTGCTGTTTTTATCGCTGCGCATGAAACGGCCGCTGTTCCTCGAGGGCGAGGCCGGCGTCGGCAAGACCGAGATCGCCAAGGTGCTGGCGCAAGCGCTCGGCCGCCGGCTGATCCGGCTGCAGTGCTATGAGGGTCTCGATGTCTCGTCCGCCGTCTACGAGTGGAACTACGCCGCGCAGATGATCGAGATCCGCATGGAGGAGGCAGCCGGCAAGGTCGACCGCTCCGACATGGAGCGCAACGTATTCTCCGAAAAATACCTGATCCGTCGCCCGGTGCTCGACGCGCTGACGGGCAAGGCGGGCGCCGCCCCGGTCTTCCTGATCGACGAGCTCGACCGCACCGACGAAGCGTTCGAGGCGTTCCTGCTCGAAATCCTGTCGGACTTCCAGGTGACGGTGCCCGAACTCGGCACGATCAAGGCGGAGGAACCGCCGATCGTCATCATCACCACCAACCGCACACGCGAGATCCACGACGCATTGAAGCGGCGCTGTCTCTATCACTGGGTCGACTATCCGAATGCCGAGCGCGAACTGGAGATCGTGCGCAGAAAGGTGCCGCAGGCCAACAGCCGGCTGTCGGCAGAGGTGGTTTCGTTCATCCAGAAGCTGCGCCAGATCGAGCTGTTCAAGGTCCCGGGCGTCGCCGAGACGATCGACTGGGCCGGCGCGCTGACCGAACTCGACAAGGTGGCGCTCGATCCGGAAACCGTTTCCGACACGATCGGCGTGCTGCTGAAATACCAGGACGACATTGCCCGCATCGAACAGGGCGAAGGTCGGCGCATCCTCAACGAGGTGAAAGCCGAGCTTTCGGCGGCGGAGTAGGGCGATGGCAACGCCGCGGCCCGAACCGAAAGAGGCCACGCCGGACGGGCGGATCGCCGACAACATCGTCTATTTCGCCCGCACCTTGCGCAAGGCCGGCATGCGGGTCGGGCCGGCCACGGTCAAGGATGCTATCGAGGCGGTGCTGGCCGCCGGCATAGGTTCCCGCGACGATTTCTACTGGACGCTGCATGCCGTGCTGGTGTCGCGGCATGAGGACCACCCCACCTTCGACGAGACTTTCCGGCTGTTCTGGAAATCGCGCGAGCTGATCGAAAAAATGCTGGCGATGTTTTCGCCGGTGGCGCCCGATACAAGCGAGAAGCAAAAACCCCGCGCGGCCGAGAACCGCGTCAGCCAGGCGATGTTCGAGGGCCATCAGAGAAACCAGCCGGTGCAGGAAATCCCGGAGATCGAGGTCGACGCGCGCTTCACCTTTTCCGGCAACGAGGTGCTGAGGGGTAAGGATTTTGCCCAGATGAACGCCGCCGAGATGGCCGACGCCAAGAAGGCGATCGCCGAGTTGCGGCTGCCCTTCGACATGGTCAGGACGCGGCGCTTCAAATCCGACGCGCATGGCCGCCGCATCGATCCGCGCGCCATGATGCGATCCGCCGCGCGCACAGGCGGCGAATTGATCCTTCCAAAATTCCGATCGCCGCGCGAAGTTCATCCGCCGCTGGTCGTGCTTGCCGACATTTCCGGTTCGATGAGCCAGTACACGCGCATCTTCCTGCATTTCCTGCATGCGCTGACGGAAAAGCGCCGGCGCGTGCATGCCTTCGTCTTCGGCACGCGGCTCACCAATCTGACACGGCAGATGCGCCATCGCGACCCCGACGCGGCACTCGCCGATTGCTCGGCGGCGGTGAAGGACTGGTCGGGCGGCACCCGCATCGGCGACACGCTGGCCGAATTCAACCGGCTGTGGTCGCGGCGCGTGCTGGGGCAGGGCGCCGTCGTTCTCCTGATCACCGACGGGCTGGAGCGCGATGACGTCGCCGGACTGGCGGAAGAAATGGAGCGCCTGCACAAGTCCTGCCGGCGGCTGATCTGGCTGAACCCGCTGCTGCGCTTCGATGGCTTCGAGGCCCGTGCCCGCGGCGTCAAGGCAATGCTGCCGCATGTCGACGAATTCCGTTCGGTGCACAATCTTGATGCGCTCGCCGATCTGTGCGCCTCGCTGGACAAGAAGTCGACGCGGTCGGTCGATCCACGCCGGTGGATTGAGGGTGGCGCGAGAGACGCTGCATAGCCATATGTTTTCTCCGGGAGAAACAGTGATGGAAAACAGCATTTATCTGGACGAGGCCCGCGATCCGCTGATCGTCGCGGAAGGCTGGATGAAGGACGGCAAGGATGTTGCGATCGCTACCGTGGTCGAGACCTGGGGCTCGGCGCCGCGACCGGTCGGCAGCCATCTTGTCATCGACGCGGACGGCAATTTCCAGGGTTCCGTCTCTGGAGGCTGTGTCGAAGGCGCGGTGGTGGCCGAGGCGGTCGACGTGATCGAAAGTGGCAAGGCGAAGATGCTGGAATTCGGCGTTGCCGACGAAACCGCCTGGCAGGTCGGCCTGTCCTGCGGCGGCCGTATCAAGGTCTATGTCGAGCGGTTGGGCTGATCTCAGATGGATCCTTATGCGCTGAAGACGCTGAACGCCGAGCGCCGCGCCCGCCGCGCGGCGATCCTGGTCACCGATCTCGACGACGGCCGCGATCGCATCGTGCGCGAAGGCGATCAGGTCGCCGGCGAATTGGGCGCTGCGATCGCGAAGGCGTTTCGATCAGGCAATTCCGGGTCGGTCGAGGCGGAAGGGCGAACCTTCTTTCTCAACGCATATCTGCCGCAGCCGCGCCTGTTGGTGATCGGCGCCGTTCATATCAGCCAGGCATTGGCGCCGATGGCCAGGATCGCCGGCTATCCCGTCGAGATCATCGATCCGCGCACCGCCTTTGCCACCGCAGACCGCTTTCCCGACGTCGCGCTGCATGCCGAATGGCCGGAGGATGTGCTGGCGCGCCAACCGCTCGACAGCTACACGGCGCTGGCCGCCGTCACTCATGATCCGAAGATCGACGATTTCGCGCTGAAGGCGGCGCTTGACGCCAACTGCTTCTACGTTGGGGCGCTCGGCAGCCGCAAGACCCATGCGAAGCGCGTCGAGCGCCTGCTGGCATTGGGCGCGACCGCCGACCAGATCGCCCGCATCCATGCGCCGATCGGCTTGGACATCGGCGCCGCGAGCCCGGCCGAGATAGCAGTCGCCGTGCTCGCGCAGGCGATCCAGGCCTTTCGCTCGCGTGGCCTGGAAACCAGGGATGCTGCAGCGTGAAATTCGGCTCGATCCCGATCGACACTGCCGAAGGCGCGGTGCTGGCGCACGCGACCACGGCCGGGGAACGGCGGTTCCGCAAGGCGCACAGGCTGAGCGCCGACGATGTGTCCTTGCTCAAGGCAGCGGGGATTTCGGAGGTCGTCGCGGCTGTTCTTGCTCCCGACGATTTGAGCGAGGACGCCGCCGCCGAAAAGATCGCTGAAAGCATGATCCATCGCGACATCGAGGCCAAGCCCGCCGCGACCGGCCGGGTCAACCTCCACGCCCGGGCCGCCGGCATATTCACCGTCGATTCGGCGATGATCGACGCCATCAATGCCGTCGATCCGACCATCACCATCGCCACGCTGGCGCAGCATGCCCCGGTCGAAAAAGGCCAGATGGTCGCGACGGTGAAGATCATTCCCTTCGCCGTTGCTTCCGCTCTGGTCGATGCGGTGGCAAGGATTTGCGCCGGCGGGGAGATCTTTGCCGTCAATGCCTATCAGCCGGTGCGTGTCGGCGTCATCCAGACGGTTCTGCCTGGCATCAAGCCGAGCGTGCTCGACAAGACGTTGCGCGTCACCGAAGCCCGCCTGGCGCGCTCCGGCGGCCGGCTGACGGCGGAGCGCCGAACGTCGCACGAAATTGCGTCCGTGGCTGACGCTGCGGCCGCGCTGGCGCGCGACAACGATATGGTGGTGATCTTCGGCGCCTCGGCGATGAGCGATTTTGGTGACGTCGTCCCGGCGGCGATCGAGAAGGCTGGCGGCACCGTCGTCCGTGCCGGCATGCCGGTCGATCCCGGCAACCTGCTGGTGCTCGGCACGCTTGGTGGCAAGCGCGTCATCGGCGCGCCGGGCTGCGCCCGCAGCCCCAAGGAGAACGGCTTCGACTGGGTGCTCGACCGGCTGATCGCCGGCCTCGACGTGACGGCCAAGGACATCGCCGGCATGGGTGTCGGCGGGCTGTTGATGGAAATCCCGACGCGGCCGCAGCCGCGCGAGCCGCTGCCGGCGAGGGCCGCGTTGAAGGTCGATGTCGTGCTGCTGGCCGCCGGCCGCTCCAGCCGCATGGGCGGGCCGAACAAGCTGCTGGCGCTGTTCGACGGCAAGCCGCTGGTCCGCCGCACCGCCGAACGCGCGCTCGGCTCGAAAGCCTCTGACACAGTCGTCGTCACCGGGCATCAGCGCGAACGGGTGCGTGCGGCGTTGTCGGGCTTGGATGTGACCTTCGCCGACAATCCGGATTTCGCTGACGGCCTGTCTTCGTCGCTGAAGGCCGGCATCGCTCGGGTTGTTGCCGGCGACGCTGCCGGCGCCATGATCGTGCTTGGCGACATGCCGGGCGTCTCGTCGAATGACCTCGACAGGCTGATCGATGCATTCCGCAAATCCGAAGGCCGATCGGTCGTGCGCGCCTCGTATGCGGGAAAGCGCGGCAACCCGGTGCTGCTGCCGCGTTCGCTGTTTCCGGCGATCGCTCATCTCGAAGGCGATACCGGCGCGCGCCATCTGGTCGAGGCCGAGGGGCTCGATGTCGTCGATGTCGAGATCGGCAAGGGTGCGTCCATCGATGTCGATACGCGCGAAGCGCTGGAAGGCGCCGGCGGCGTGCTGCAGGATTGACAAACCGAGGCCGAAAAACGATGCCTTTGGCATGGCTTTCCGTTTCCTTCCGCCCGCCTTTGCGCATTCACCCCAGAGGGTGGCCTGCGCCCTTCTGACTTCGATGTTTTTCTTTTTTTCTTCTGCCGCTTACGCCGACGTTCTCACGCTAAAGCCTTTCAAGGATGATCTGTTCGCCTATCCGGCCACGCTCTCCTCCCAGGACAACGGCGCCTATACGGTCATCGACTATCGTGAGTTGCGCGACATCAACGCCCGCGACAAAGTGCCGGAGCGGCGCGCGCATGCGCAGTATGTCGACACTGGTGTGCGCAAGGTGCAGCAAGATTTGCTGCTAAAGACCGGCGCCGGCAATATCCGCCACGTCGCCGTCGGCCGCACGCAAGGCGCCGGCATTATCGTGCTCTATTTGCACGGGCAGGGCGGCAGCAGAAAGCAGGGTGTCGACGACTTCACCTTCGGCGGCAATTTCAACCGCATCAAGAACCTGATGGCCGGTAATGGCGGCCTCTATCTGTCGCCGGACTTCTCCGACTTCGGCGATACCGGCGCGGCCCAGGTCGCCGCGCTGATCGGCCACTATGCCGAACAATCGCCGGGCGCGAAGATATTCGTTGCCTGTGGCTCGATGGGCGGCGCGCTGTGCTGGGAGCTCGCCGCCCGCAAGGATATGGGCGGCCGCATCGATGGGTTGCTGCTGCTCGGCTCGCTGTGGGATGAGAGTTTCTTCTCGAGCCCGGCTTTCAAGCGGCGTATTCCGGTCTTCTTCGGCCAGGGCAGCAAGGATCCGGTGTTTCCAGTCGAGAAACAGGAAGCCTTCTTCCGCTCCATCCTCGCCAGATCGAAGGGCTACCCGGCCCGCTTCGTCCGCTTCGAGACGGGTACGCACGGCACGCCGATCCGCATGGCGGACTGGCGCGGCACGCTCAACTGGATGTTGTCGAAAGTCCCTTAAGGCGCGGTGTTGTAGTCGAGCACGGTCTCCGGGTTGACCTCGCCGTCATAGGAGGCATCGACATCGTACTGCACCAGCGAGAAATTGCCGTGGCGGAACAGATAGGTGCCGGCCGACGAGGCATCGCCGACGCCGCGCCACTTGTTGAGGGACGAGATCGTCTTGGTGGCGTCGTCATATCCGGAATTGACCAGCTGGTCGTCGGTCTGGAAGCCGATGACGTTGATCGCCTCGACCTTGCCTTCGCTGTTGTTGTTCTCATACCGGATGTCGAGCTCTGGTGAGGCGAACTGCAGCTGCCGGACGCCTGATACGTCGTCGTAGACGTAGTAGACGGCACTCTCATTGTAGGCAGCCATCGAACAGAAGAAGCGGAACAGCCGCGTCTCGCGTTCGGGCTCGTCGCTCGCCGCACCGGCATCCTTGTTGCGGAGGGAGTAGGTGTCCGGCTCTCCCAAGGGATCGCCGCCAGGCATTTCCTTGTCGCATTGTTCGCCATAGGTGGCCGCAAACGCCTTCTTGGCCTGCCCCAGCGCCGCATCCTTCTTCGGCGGCGGCGGGCTGTCGCCACAGCTTTCCGGTACGGCGTCCTCGAAAACGACCTTAGCCGGCTTCAGCGCGCCCTTGTCGATGAAGATCGAGCGGAACGGCGGTTCCTGGATCGAGGCATTGATCTGGCGCAGCGTGTAGCAACCGGCAAAGACATGTTCGGCGCCGTCCTTCGCCGTCGCCCGGATGGCGACGGGGACATTGTAGTAGATGCTGCCGGCCGCGCCGTCTTCCGACACGCCGCCGGTTTTGACTTCGACCTTGTCGGTCCCATCATAACCCTTGACGAAGGCATCGAAATCCTTTGCCGGTTTGGTGTCGCCGAAATAATCCCAGGCGCGCGCGAATTCTTGCCGGTTGATGGCGCTGTAGAGCGAACGGATGACCACTTCGGCGTCCGATCTGTCATCGATGTAGGGCGCTTCGGCGGCGAGCACTGATTGGCCTGTCACGGCAAGGGAGAAAAAAGCGGTCGCTGCAAAGAAAGCGCGTCTCATCGGGAATCTCCACCTGACGAGGAAACTCTATCATACCGATTGCGGCGACGCGGTGACGCTTGAAGAATCGCTTGGGAAGGCGCTACCTCCCGCCGTCAATGTTCCGGCCGAACAGGAGAAACTCACGTGACCATATCGATGTACGAGGCATCCGTGCCGGTGTTTTCGACCAGGTTGAAGGCGCTATCCAACGTACTGAACATCGCCGAGCAGAATGCGCTCGACCGCAAGATCGATCCGCAGGTGTTCTTGACCTCAAGACTGGCGCCGGACATGTACGCGCTGACCAGGCAGGTACAGATCGCCACCGACCACGCCAAGGGCGCGCCATCGCGGCTGGCTGGCCGTGAGGTGCCCAAATACGAAGACAACGAGGCGAGCTTCGCCGATCTCCAGGCGCGCATCGCCAAGACCGTCGACCATCTGGCGACATTCTCGGCTGCCGATATGGACGGCTCCGATAACAGAACGATCGAGCTGAAGCTCGGTCAGCGCGAATTCTCGATGGCCGGCATGCAGTATCTGCTGCATCTCGCCATGCCCAATTTCTATTTCCACGTGACCACCGCCTACGACATCCTGCGCCACAATGGCGTGCCGCTGAGCAAGGCGATTTTCATGGGATCGCGTTGAAGAATTGGCGAGGCAATATCCCGGTCGAGCCGGGATATCGCACGACCTGGCTAGCGTGAGGACATTTCGCGGGCGACGCGCGGGAAGTCGGCCGGTTTGATGCCGATGTCCGCACGGTCGGCATTGCTCATCGAATGAAGCAATGCCAGAGCCGCGCGGTAACGCAGATGTTCCTGCGGACGCGGACGGGTGAACATTTCAGTGAGGAAACCCATGATTCAAGCCCCTGGTTGGTCCTCCCCAAGCCTCAATATAAGCAAATGATGACAATTGTGCAGTGCAGCATTTGCATGGCAGCCATGCCACTTTGATTTTTGACCACATCGAGCGCCCCTGCTTCGGCGTCTGGAAAAGTCGCTGGCCCACTGGCAGCGGGCTTGGAGACAGCCCGCGTCTTCCTGTATGCTGAAGCTTCCTCCCGCGCATCCGCATAAAATTCCCACCGGAGCAAATTCCATGCACAAACGCCGCCTCGGTCGGACCGATCTTCTTGTTTCCCAGATTTGCCTGGGATCGATGACATGGGGCCAGCAGAATACCGAAGCGGACGGCCATGCCCAGATGGACATGGCCTTTTCACGCGGCGTCAATTTCATCGACACTGCCGAGCTTTACCCGATCCCGCCCAAGCCGGAAACGCAAGGCCGGACCGAGACGATCATCGGCAGCTGGATGAAGGCGAAGCGCAATCGCGATCAAGTGATCCTCGCCTCAAAGGTAGTTGGTCGCACCGCCAATACATGGTTCCGCGGCGGGCGCCCGTCGAAGCTGGTGCGCGCCGATATCTTCGATGCGGTCGAAAAATCGCTGACCAGGCTCAACTCCGATTACATCGATCTCTATCAGATCCACTGGCCGGAGCGCGCCGTGCCGTGGGGCGCCAATCCGAACCGCGTCGGTGCCGTGGCGCTACGAGCCGATTCCGTCGGCGCGCCGGCCGACGAGGTGCCGATCGCCGAGACGCTTGCCGTCTTCGACGAACTGGTGAAGGCAGGCAAGATCCGCTATTTCGGTCTTTCGAACGAGAGCTCATGGGGCGTCATGCGGTTCATCGCCGAAGCCGACAAGGACCTCGGTCCGCGCCCGGTGTCGTTGCAAAACGCCTATAATTTCGTCAACCGCACCTTCGAGGTGAATCTCGCCGAGGTCTGCGAGCGCGAACAGGTTTCCATGCTCGCCTATTCGCCGTTGGCGCAAGGCTATCTGAGCGGCAAGTACGATCATGGCGCGCGGCCGCTGGGCTCGCGTTCTCAGCTTTTCAACCGCGGCCAGCGCTACGAGACGCCCAATGCCGCGGAAGCGCTGCTCGAGTACAACGAGTTGGCGCGCTCTTTCGGTATGGAGCCGGCGCTGTTCGCCAACGCCTATGTCGCGAGCCGGCCTTTCGTCACCTCGAGTATTATCGGTGCGACGACCATCGCACAGCTCGAAATGGCGCTGTCTTCCGCCGATGTCGTCTGGACCGAGGACATGCAGAAGGCGGTCGATGCAATCCACCAACGTGTTGGCAACCCGTGTCCGTGACCAATACTAGGAAGCGAAATTATCAAATAATTATAAAGGGAAGGGATCAGAAGTGAATTTTCCGATCGAGGCTTTGCGCGCGAAATTTCCGGCACTGTCGCTGACCGACAAGGGTCGCCGCCGCATCTACCTCGACAATCCGGCCGGCACGCAAGTGCCGCAGGCGGTCGCCGACGCGGTGTCACGCTGCCTGCTGACCACCAATGCCAATCTCGGCGGCTTCTTCGAAACCACGATCGCGGCGCAACAGATCGTCGACGACGCCCATGCGGCGATGGCCGATTTCCTCGGTGCTGCGAGCCCGCAGGAAATCATCATCGGCGCCAACATGACGACACTGACCTACCACATGTCGCGCACGCTCGGCCGCGCGATGAAACCTGGTGACGAGATCATCCTCACCCGCATGGACCACGAAGGCAATGTGTCGCCGTGGCTGCAACTGGCCGAAGACCTTGGCCTCGTCGTGCGCTGGCTGCCCTTCGACCAGCAGAGCTGGCAGATCGAGGAGAAGGCGCTTGCCGCGTTGCTCACCGACAGGACGCGGCTCGTCGCCTTGAACTATGCCAGCAATCTGACCGGCTCGATCAACCGGGTGAAAGCGCTGACCCGCATCGCCAAGCAGGCCGGCGCGCTGGTCTATGTCGACGCCGTGCAGTTCGCGCCGCACGGCCTGATCGACGTTAGGGAAATCGGCTGTGATTTCCTGATCTGCTCGGCCTATAAATTCTTCGGCCCGCATATGGGCATCCTATGGGGCAGGCTGGATGTCATCGACGCTCTGAAACCGTACAAATGCCGCTGTTCGTCCGACGCTCTGCCAGAGCGGTTCGAGCTTGGCACGCCGCAGATCGAGCTGATGGCCGGACTTACGGCTGCGATCGATTATTTTGCGGAACTGGGGACTGCGGCAGCCGATGGCGGATCGCGCCGCGTCAGGATCGCCAAAGCGTTCGAAAGATCAATCGCTTACGAAAACCCGCTGGCGCAAAGGCTGATCGATGGCCTGTCGGATATCTCGGGGCTGACGATCCACGGAATCACCAATCCGGCGCGTATCGGCGAGCGCGTGCCGACGGTCTCCTTCACCGTCGACGGCATGACGCCGGAGACGATCGTGCGGCAGATGAATGCGGAAAACATCTTCCTGTGGTCCGGCCACAACTACGCCTGGGAGATCGTCCACCAGCTTGGCATTCCGGCCGAGCAAGGCGTCGTGCGCATCGGCATCGCCCACTACAATACCGCTGCCGAGATCGACGAGACGCTGGAGAGCGTGCATCGGGTTATCGCGATGCTGCGACAGCAGCGGTCCTGACGCGACGAGCCACGAAAGCTACCGCTCTATGCCGCCGAAGCCGGTGAGGAAGGCAGTAAGATTGTCGCCGAGTTCGTCGCAGAGATAGCCGCCTTCCTGGACGATCACCGTCGGCAGGCTGAGGCCGGCGATGGCCTCGCCGATGCGCGAGAAGCCCGGTGTCGTCACCGACAGCCCGCCAAACGGATCGCCTTCGAAGGCGTCGAGGCCAAGCGCCACGACCAGCGCTTCCGGCGCAAAGGCACGGATGCGCTGGAACGCTGCCGCCAGCGCTTCGAGGAACGCGGCATCGCCGGACTTGCGTGGCAGCGGCAGGTTGAGATTGTAGCCGAGGCCGGCGCCTTCGCCGCGCTCGTCGACATGCCCCCAGAAGAACGGATAGAAGCGCACCGGGTCGGCATGCAGCGAGACGGTGAGCACGTCCGGCCGCGCATAGAAAATGCCTTGCGTGCCGTTGCCGTGATGCAGATCGATGTCGAGGATCGCCACCCGCGCTGATTGCCTGCGCAAGGTCTGCGCCGCGACCGCCGAATTGTTGATGAAGCAGAAGCCGCCGGCGACGTCGGCAAAGGCGTGATGGCCAGGTGGTCGGCACAGCGCATAGGCAGCCGGCGCGCCCGACATCATCACGGCCTCGGCGGCCTCGACCGCGCTCCAGGCGCTCCACAGCGCGCTCTGCCAGGTCTCGCCTGAGATCGGGCAAGCGGTGTCGGCCATATGGTATCCGGCTTGGCCGACCGCCGAGGCCGGATAGGAGCAGTTCCGGGCAATCGGGTGGATGTTGGGGATCACTTCCGCCGAGGCGCCCTCGATGCGCTGCCAGCGCGCGAAGATATGCTCGAGAAAATCGAGATATTCGGGCGTATGGACCGCCGCAACCGGACCGAGCCCATGATCCCTCGGCCGCTCGATCGTGCAACCGGCGGCCTTTGCGCCGGCGAGCAGCCGTTCGACACGTTCCGGCTTCTCCGGATTGGGTTTCTGCGCACCGCTGGAGAGGAACGCCATGGGATCGTGTCGCTTCTGTTCTTCGGCATAAAAGGCTTTCATCCTGGCTCCCCATCGTCCGGCGCATCGGCGAAGGCGAAGAAGGCCTCGCCGACAATTTTCTGCACCTGCTCGTAGCTCGACCAGGCAATGCCCAGCCTGTCGTAGAATGCTTTGGCGGCTTCATTGTCGGTGTCGACGGACAGCCTGAGGTAGACGCCGCCATCTTTCCGGCATTCTCGCGCGACACGCCGCAGCAGGCGTTCGCCGATCTTGTGGCCACGAAACCGGTCTTCGACATAGAGGTCCTGGATGTAGACGCCGGGCCGTCCGAGCCAGGTCGAAAAGATCGGAAAATGCAGGCACAGGCCGGCGAACTCGCCGCCGACTTCCGCAATCAGCGTCGAGAAGGCGGGGTTTTCGCCAAAGCCGTAGGTGCGGAGGTCTTCGGCCGTCGAGGTGATTTCCTGATGCGCGCCGATATGGGCGCCAAGCCGCAGGATCGCGGCATGGATGGTTTCGACGTCCTCGACGGTGCCGGGCCGGATGAGAATCTTTGATGGCTTGCTCACTGCAGGCAAGGCGCCCGGGCACCCCTCTCTGTCCTGCCGGACATCTCCCCAAGGGGGGAGATTGGCAGCTTCGATCTCACTGCCCATCCTGCAACGTTGGTGATTGGCGAAAGCCGGGGTGGTATCCGATCTCCCCCCTTGCGGGGGAGATGGCCGGCAGGCCAGAGGGGGGTGGGACGGAAAGCAACCATCTCAGAACGCTACCCTATCGCCGCCCTTGAGCGCCAGCATCTCCCGCGCCTCGGCGGGCGTGGCGACGTCCAGCGACAGGCCATCGAGCACGCTGCGGATACGGCGCACCTGGTCGGCATTGGACTTGGCCAGCTGGCGGCCGTCATAGAGGCTGTCCTCCAGTCCGACGCGGACATTGCCGCCCATCGCCGCCGCGATCGAGATCATCGGCATCTGGTGACGCCCGGCGGCCAGCACCGAAAACTGGTAGCTATCACCGAACAATTTGTCGGCGATGCGCTTCATGTGGATCAGGTTCTCGGGGTCGGCGCCGATACCGCCCAGAATGCCGAACACGAACTGAATGAACATGGGTCCCGACACCAGCCCCCGGTCGCGAAAATGCGCCAGCGAATAGAGGTGGCCGACATCGTAGCATTCGAATTCGAAGCGTGTGCCGCAGCCCTTTCCAAGTCTGTCGAGCACGGTTTCCATGTCGGCGAAGGTGTTCTTGAAGATCGTGTCGCGTGTAGCTTCCAGCAGCTTGGGTTCCCACTCGTGCTGCCACTCTCTTGGCCGGTCGAGCATCGGGAACAGCGCGAAATTCATCGAACCCATGTTGAGCGAGCACATTTCGGGCTCGGCCCTGAGCGGTGCCGCCAGACGCTGGTCGAGCGTCATCAGCGAGGAGCCGCCGGTGGTGATGTTGATCACCGCGTCGGTCGCTTGCTTGATGCGCGGCAGGAACTGCATGAACACATCGGCGTCTGCGGTCGGCCGCCCGTCCTTAGGATCGCGGGCGTGAAGGTGCAGGATCGAGGCGCCGGCTTCGGCAGCAGTGATCGCCTCCGCGGCGATCTGGTCCGGCGTTACCGGCAGATGCGGCGACATCGAAGGCGTGTGCACCGACCCGGTGACGGCGCAGGTGATGATGACTTTTCGCGCCATTTTCAGCCTTCGACCGGCAGGTCGAGCTCGCCGGCCAGCATCTCAAGCGAGTCGCCGATGATGGCGACGATCTCGCCGATCTGCTCTTGTGTGACGATCATCGGCGGCGCCACCATGAAATTGTCGCCGTCGACACCACCCTTGACCTTGCGCCCATAGATGATCAGCCCTCTCTCATAGGCGAGGTCGAGCAGCCGCTGGGTGGCTTTCTTCGCCGGTGCGATCGGCCTCAGCGTGTCGGGGTCGGCGACCATTTCGGCACCTAGGAGCAGGCCCTTGCCGCGCACGTCGGCGATGAATGGAAAACGCTTCGCCAGTTCCTTCAGCTCGCCCATCAAAAGGTCGCCCATGTCAGCCGCATTGGCGATCAGGTCGAGGCGGTCCATTTCGCTAAGCACGGCGAGCCCGGCGGCGCAGGCGAGCGGATTGCCGGCGTAGGTATGGCCATGCTGGAACCCGCCGGAGGCGAGCAGCGGCTGCACCAGCCGCATCGGTGCCGCCAGCGCGCCGAGCGGCGCATAGCCAGAGCCCAGGCCCTTCGACAGCGCGACGATGTCGGGTCTGCAGTTCCAGTGATCGCCGCCGAGGAATTTTCCGGTGCGGCCGGCACCACTCATCACTTCGTCATGGATGAGCAGGATGCCGTAGCGGTCGCAGATTTCGCGGATGCGCGGATAGTAGCTGTCCGGCGCCACCAGCGCCGCCGTGGCAGCTCCGCCGACCGGCTCCATGATGAAGGCGAGCACGCTTTCCGGCCCTTCGGCGAGGATTTTTTCCTCCAGCATGTCAGCGTGGCGGATACCGCGCTGTTCCATCGAGAGATTGTCGCGGTCGCGCCAGGCGGCAGGCGCCGGCACGGTCGGCATGACCTGCATCATCGGCGCAAAAGTCTCGGCCAGCGCGTCGTCGCCGGTGACGGCGAGCGCGCCGAGCGTGCCGCCATGATAGGAGGGAAAACGCGTGATCACTTTCCAGCGGCTGGCCTGGCCGGTGGCGACAGCCCATTGCCGTGCCAGCTTGACGCAGGATTCCGTCGCTTCCGAACCGCCGGAGACGAAGAAGATCCGGTCCATGCCTTCTGGGAGTTTGGCGGCCAATTGCCGAGCGAGTTCCTCGGCCGGCTCGTTCTCGAAATGCAGCCGGTAGGCGAAGGTGGCGCGGTCCATCTGCTGCTTCATCGCGTCGAGCACGTTGCGGTTAGAATGACCGATATTGGCGACCATCGGTCCGCTCGATCCGTCGATGAAGCGACGACCATCCTGCGTCCAGATGTAGATGCCTTCGGCGCGATCGACCAGCGGCCGGCGCAGGCTGGACAGATAGAACAGGTGCGATGGCGGGCGCGCCTCGGGATCCGGTGCAGGGGTCTGGGATTTCAGCATGTCAGGGCTTTCCAAGATAACGGTCGAGAACATTTTTGGTGACGCGCTCGACCATCGCGTCTTGCCTTAGCAGGCCGGCGACCCATTCGCAGCTTCCGGCGTGGAACACCTCGCCCTTGCCGCGCGGGAAATTGACGATCATGCCGTTGCCGCGCTTGACCTTGTCGAGATTGGCGTCGCTCGCCTCGCCGAACAGCGTCTCGGCGGAAAAGCGACCATCCGCATCGCCGAGAAACTGGTCCTCGAATGCGATGTCGGCGCTCTCCTCGACTTGGGCAGCCATGCCGACGGCGAGAATTTGCAGCCCATCCGGTGCGCCGCTGTCGGGCGTGGGGTAGGGCAGGCCGCCACGGGTCTCAAAGTCGAGCCCGTCGACCTCATAACCATAGACATGACTGTCGGCGCCGAGCAGGTCGCCGTAGTAGATGCCCGTGCCGGCGAAGGCCCAATGCCCCGGCCGGTAGACCGGGAAGCCGCGCACGCCGCGCGGGGCGCAACCGCCCCAGCCTGCATAGACGCCCCTGGTCGCGTTGAGCCCGAAGGTTGCCGAACCCGGCCGGCCGATTTCCGGTGCCTCCCAGGAATTCGTGGCGCGGGTCACGTCGCCGCCTCGATAGGCCGGATCCTCGGCACGGGCGCGGTACTTATAGCAGACCTGCCGGCGGCCCTCGTCCTCCAGCCTGGTCTGCCACATGAAATTGCCGGCGAAGCGCGCCGCGTGGCCACCGCGCCAGACATAGGCATCGACCGCGTCGCGCATCTCCCAGGTCCAGTATTCGTCATGGCCGACGAAGACGACGCAGTCGTAACCGTCGAGGATTTCGGGCGAGAAATGCAAATCGTGCTGGCTGGCGAGGTCGACGGCATAGCCGGCACGCTCGGCGAAGCGAAAAAAGTGGCTGTCATAGCTTGCCCAGCCGGACGAGGCGTATTTCTTCGAATGGCCGGTGGCGAAGGCCCATTCCATATGCGGATAGCGCGGTGCGGTCCTGGGCGGCACGGCAACCTCGAGCGGTACGCGCGGCGCCTCCTTCGGCAGCACGACGAAGCCGCGGCACCATGGCCGCTGCGTCGACACTTCAGGCGCATACTGGTCGCGGTTCGGGCCGGTAATGCCCTGATAATGGTTGGAGCCGCCCCAGGTGTTGTAGGAAAGCCATGTGCCCGTGGCTGCGAGCTGCAGGACACGACCGCGTTTCTTGCCGGGTTGCGGGCTGACGATGAAAAGATGGTGGCAGCGGATCGGCTTGCCGTAGCGGCCGTCCGCTGTCAGCGTGACGCGGTAGGCTCCGGACGGCCAGTTGTCGCCGACGCGGAATTCAAACGACGCGTCCCAGCCGCAGCCCTCGACCGAACATTGGTCGGGCGTATCTTGCCAGCGCGCCGCGATATCAGCCTTCTCGAACACCTTCGTTTCGGTGCCGCCGTCGCGGACGATCGACATACTGAAGCTGGAGGCCGTCGAGCTGACATGCAGCGTCACCGTCTCGCCCCGGCAGTATGAAAACCGGTCGCTGTAGCACCAGATCTCGCCACGCTCGCCATCCATCCCCGGCCACTCGTAATAATGGCCGCGCACCGCTTGCCGGCGCTGGTGGGGCGTAAGACCGAAATCGGGGAACTTGTCGATCGTACTTTTCATGGTTGGCTCACGCGGAAAGATATTTTTTCAGGAACGTGCGTGTCCGCTCCTTTTGCGGCGCGCGGAACATTTCCGACGGCGGACCTTCCTCCACAACCACGCCGCCGTCCATGAACAGCACCCGGTCGGCCACTTCACCGGCGAAGCGCATCTCATGCGTGACGATCAGCATGGTCATGTGTTCGGCGGCGAGCTTTTTCATCACCGCGTTGACCTCATCGACGAGTTCCGGGTCGAGCGCCGAAGTGGCCTCGTCGAACAGCATCACCTTGGGCTGCATAGCGAGCGCGCGCGCAATGGCCACGCGCTGCTTCTGGCCGCCTGAAAGCCGCGAGGGATAAGCATCGATCTTGTCGGCCAGCCCAACCTTGGACAAGAGGCCATGCGCAAGCGCGTGCGCTTCGCTCTTCGACATGCCTTTCAGGATCACCGGTCCCATTGTGATATTGTCCAGTACAGTCAGATGCGGGAACAGGTTGAAGTGCTGAAAAACCATGCCCATCTGCTGGCGCACCTTGTTGATATGCCGTTCGAAGGCCTGGCCGTGCAGTGGCTGGTTGACCTGCATGCCGTCGAGCCAGACTTCGCCACTGTCCAGCGCCTCCAGATGGTTAATGGAGCGCAGCAGCGTGCTCTTGCCCGAGCCGCTCGGTCCGATGACCGCCACGATCTGCCCGCGATCGACCGACAGGTCTATGCCCTTGAGGACTTCCGCGGCGCCGAACGATTTGCGTGCACCGCGAACCTCGACCATCGGCCGCTGCATGCTCATCGAGAAATCTCCACGTTTCTTTCGAATCGGCGCAGACCGGCCTCGAGGACGAGGTTCAAGAGGTAATAGAGCGCGGCCGCGGTAATGTAGAATTCAAACGGACGGAACGTCTCGCTTATCGCCAACTGGGCCGAATGGACCAGTTCAGCGATGCCGATGACCGAAACGATGGCGGATTCCTTCAACAGTGCAATCATGTTGCCTCCGATCGGAGGAATGGTGTTGCGAACGGCCTGCGGTATCACCACGTAGCGCAGCGTCTGCCACTTGCCGAAGCCGATGCTGCGAGCGCCTTCCGTCTGGCCGAAATCAACCGCGACGATACCGGCGCGCAAAACGTCGGCATTGTAGACGGCAAAATGCAGGCCAAGGCCGACAATCCCGGCGACAAGCGCGGGAATGTCGATGCCGATCTGCACGAGGCCGAAATAGATCAGGAACAGCTGCAGCAGCAGCGGCGTGCCCATGAACACCCACATGAAGAGCCGCACGGGATAGGCGACGATTGCCGGCGCATAGAGCACGACGACGGCGAAGATGATGCCGCCGACGAAGCTGAGCGCGCCTGCCGACACGGTCAGAATAGCCGTCCACCAGGTCCCCATCAGCAGTATGTCGACATAGGGGGCGACGACGGAGAAATCGAGACCTTGCATCCTGCTCTCCGGTCAGACGATTGCGAAGCGCTTGTCGAGCATATCCACGACCCGGGCGACGGCGTAGACCATGATCATGTAGAGCAGCGCTGCGATGCCGAAGATCTCGAACGGCTTGTAGGTGGAGCCGATGAAGCGCTGGGCCGTATAGGTAAGTTCCACGACTGAAATGGTGGACACGAGTGCGGATCCCTTCAACAAGGCGACCGTGTTGACCCCGAGCGGACGGATCATCAGCCTTGCAGCCTGCGGCAGCACGACCTTGCGCAGCGTCTGGAAACGGCTGAAGCCGATTGTGCGCGCAGCCTCGATCTGGCCCCGGTCGACGGCAACCAGCGCACCGCGGATCGATTCTGCCATATAGGCGCCGATGTTAAGGCCGAGGCCGATGACGCCGGCCGCAAACGGCTCGAGATTGATGCCTACCTGTGGACCACCGAAATAAAGCACGAAAAGTTGGATCAGGCAGGGCGTGCCGCGAAAGAGGCTGACATAGAGAGTTCCGATTGTCCGCAGGGGAGCTGATCTCGACATTTTGGCGGCCGCAGCCAGTGCCGCGGCCACGAGACCCAGAACCAGGGCCAGCGCCGTAATCTCGATGGTCACAAAAGCGGCTTCCACGAAAAACGGGAAGACACGCTGCATCAGGGAGAAATCCATTCCGACATCCAGCAGGAGTGACGCGCGATCTCAGCCGCTCTTCAGGCGGCAGGACCATGGCTGGGTCAGGATCAGCGGATGTCGCTGCCAACCCATTCCATCGAGATCTTCTCATAGGTGCCGTCCGCCATCATCTCGTCCAGCGCTTTCTGCATGGCAGCCTTCAGCTCCGGATTGTCCTTGCGTATGGCGATCCCGATGGCGACGCTGCCGCCTTCGATATCAGGCGTATCGAGCTTGCGGACCTTCTCGCCCGTTTCCTTGACGGCGACCATGACCGGAATATTGTCGACGACAATGGCATCGACACGGCCAGCCTTCAACTCCAGCAAGAGTTCAGGCAAGCCCTTGTAGGTGCGGAGATCCCAGCCGCCCTGTTCGCGCGCCCACTTCTCATGCGTCTCGCCGAGCGTGACGCCAAGGGTCTTTCCCTTCAGCTCGTCGAGGCTCTGCACCTTGGAGGCCTCGTTCACGAAGACCGCGCGGCCGGCGTGGTAGTACGGGCCGACGAAATCGACCACCTTCTCACGCTCGGGTGTGATGGTCATCGAGCCGACAACGGTGTCGTACTTACTGGCGATCAGCCCGGCGATGATCCCGTCCCATGCAGTGGTGATGATGGTGCCCTTAACTCCGATCCGCTCGGCGACCGCCTTGCCGATATCGGCGTCGAAGCCGACCACCTCGTTCTGGTCGTTGACGAAATTGAACGGAGGATACTGGCCGCTCATGGAAATCTTCAGTTCGCCAGCCGCCTTGACCTTCTCGAGGTCGTCCGCCTTGGCCGAAGCCGCCGTGAAGGTCGCAAGCATAAGGGTCGCCGCGGCGATGCTCGAAAACACTCTGTTCATCTGATTTCCTTGTCCTCTGGAATGAGTGCGTAACATTGTTGTTGGGATGCGTTTTGGACGCTTTCCAACTTTATCATTGCCTTCGCAGATACATTACGCAAATAGATAATGGAAATAGGGAGCATAGATTTTGAGAATGGCTTTGCCGCGCCCCGAACGGCTGGTCTGGGACCTGGACTGGAATCTTTTGCGCACCTTCGTGGTCATCGCGGAGGTAAAGAGCATCACCCGCGCCGCCGAGCGGCTGAACCTCAAGCAGCCGAGCGTCAGCAACGCGCTACGTCGGCTTGAGGATCGAGTAGGGCGCCGGCTGGTTGAGCGCGACGCGACGCGCTTCGAACTGACGGAAGTCGGGCGGCTTATCTACGAGCAGGGAATAGAGGTCTTCGGCGCGATATCGCAACTGCCTCTGTTGATGCGCGGCGTCAGCGACGACGTCACGGGCCATGTCATGATCGCCACCGCCAGTCATGTCGTTTCGCCGCTGTTCGATCGCGCGCTATCCCAATTCCACAGCAATTACCCGCGAGCCTCCATCACCATATCGGTGGCGCCCAGCGCCGAGGTGACCAAGCTGGTACGCGAGCGCCGGGCCTCCTTTGGCATTTGCCTGGTCAGTCAGCGCGATCCGGCGGTTGAGTACCAGATGGTCTATCGCGAGTTCTTCGGCTTCTTTTGCGGACCTGAGCACAGGTTCCACGGGCGAGCCGGCTTGACGTTGGCCGATCTCAGGGGCGAGCCGTCGGTCTCCTTTCAGACCGATCACATCTCTGATGCATTGCGCCCGGTCGCGTTGCTGCGCAGCGAGGCCAGGCTCAACGCCGATGTCGTGGGGGTGTCGTCGAGCCTGGAAGAAGTGCGGCGCATGATTGTTGCCGGGCTTGGTATCGGCCCGCTGCCGCTGCATGTGGCGCGGCGCGATGTGGCGGACGGAACGCTGTGGCGGCTACCGCCTTATGACGCACCGCCCGCCATCGACATCTTCCTGCTGGTCAATCCGGAAAAGGCGATGAATCGCGCCGAAAAGGCCCTGCTTTCGGGGTTGCAGACGCTGATCTCCGAGACGCCACTCGAGGAACGCATCTATGACGGCTGACCGCACGCCGGCCGAGACCGCTGCCTCATTCGATCAGGAAGGCCGATGCGCGGTTCCGCATCGGCTCGTCCAGAGCCACGGAAGCGCGCGCGGTAAGGTCGAAGCGCACGCTGGTGGTTCGGCTTGACGCATGGACGGTCCCGTCGATCGACCCCGACATCACCTGCTCGAAGGTCACGGAGGTTCGGCCGATCTTCACGACATGCGAGCGGATTGTGATGAGCGAGCCCGCTTTGGTTTCATGCCGGTAGTCTATCTCCGTGCGAACATCGGCCCAGCCAATCCTCGATGCTTCCCCGCCATCCTTCCCGGCAATATGCCCGAGAATCTGGAAGCTGGCGTCGTCGAACATCGCCGCGTAGTGACGCACGTTCATGTGTCCCATGACGTCGCACATCCAGGGGTGAGCCACGCCGACGAAGGTAACGAGAGATTTGCTCATAAGGACTATTCCGTGACCATGGGGGGAGGCCATTGACGATCGCGGATACGCAATATCGAAATGCGAGACCCCAGGCAAACCGGTGTGGCGAGCGTCCCGTGCTGTCTTCCACTTGCGAATGGCATTCGGCCCCACCGGGCGAGCTCTGCATTTGGCCCCCTTCGCCAAACGGACTATCTTCACTATGGTTGTGTTTTCCGCCACGGGAGCCGAGATGCTGAGAGTGCAAAAGGTCAGGGTGGACGACATCTATGTGCCGGCCGCGCGCAGGAAGACGCTGCATCCCGAAACCGTCCGCCATCTGGCCGAGGACATTCTGGAGAACGGCATGAAGACGCCGATCCAGGTGCGCCATGACGGCAAGCGCCATATCCTGGTCGAAGGCCTGCACCGGCTGGAAGCGGCGAAGTGGCTCGGCGAGACCGACATCGACGCCTATCTGGTGCAAGCCAAGCGCCACTAGTTTCTTCATTCAGCCGTCCGCCTGAATAGGCCTGGCGAAGTTTTTTCGCGGGACCGTGTCGGGCTGCGCGTTGCCCGCTCGTCCTTGAGACGGAAACCAGAATTCAAGCCAACTTTTTTGCAAGCAAGTGAGGACCACCATGACCACCAAGCTCGACATCGCCCCCAGCTCCGACCGTGAACTGGTTCTTGCCCGCATCATCGATGCGCCGCGCGAGAACGTCTATCGCTGCTGGACCGAGCCAAAGCTCGTGACTCAATGGTTCGCTCCAAAGCCGTGGACGACGCCGCGCGCCGAAATGGACGTGCGCACCGGCGGCTCCAGCCTGGTCGTCATGGCGGGGCCCGACGGCAATGAATTCCCGAATCCCGGCGTGTTCCTTGAAGTCGTACCGGGCAAGAAGATCGTTCTCACCGACGCCTATACAAAGGCGTGGGAGCCGTCCGAAAAGCCGTTCATGACGGTCGTGCTGACCTTCGAGGATGAGGGCGAGGGCAAGACCCGCTATATCGCCCGGATTGCGCATTGGTCCGTCGCCGATCGCGAAGAGCACGAGAAGATGGGCTTTCACGAGGGCTGGGGCCAGTGCGCCGACCAGCTCGAGGAAATCGCCAAGGGGCTTTGATATCAGCGGAACGCAAGGAGACCGACATGTCCAGATCGATGCTTTTCGCCATTTTCGCCTCGGCTGCAGCGCTCTTCGCCGCGCCGGGCTCCATGACCGCCGAGGAGGCAAAGCCTGCCATGGCCGCCGAAACGACGGACCTGCCGAAGCCGGCTAAATCCGGCCTGCTGCCGATCAACGGCCTGAATTACTATTACGCCGTCCATGGCCAGGGCGAGCCGCTGCTTCTCCTGCATGGCGGGCTCGGCACCACCGATATGTTTGCGCCGATCTTGCCGAAGTTTGCCGAAAACCGCACCGTCATCGGCGTCGACCTGCAGGGGCATGGCCGCACCGCGCTCGGCGACCGGCCACTGAGCCTTGAGGCGATGGGCGACGATATGGCGGCGATCGTCAAGGCGCTCGGCTATGAGCAGGTTGACGTCATGGGTTATTCGCTGGGCGGCGGTGTCGCCTTCCGAATGGCGGTCCAGCATCCCGAGGCCGTGCGTCGCCTGGTGCTGGTGTCGGCGGGCTATGCCTCGGACGGTTTCTATGCCGACATGCGCGCCCAGCAGGCGCAGGTTGGCGCGGCGATGGCCGACATGATGAAGGACACGCCAATGTACAAATCCTACGTGGCGGTCGCACCGCATCCGCAGGATTTTCCGAAGCTGCTCAATCAGCTCGGTGCCTACATGCGCAAGGACTACGATTACTCCGCCGATGTGCCGAAGCTGAAGATGCCTGTCATGCTGGCTTTCGGCGACAGCGACATGTACCGGCCCGAGCACGAGATCAAATTCTATCAAATGCTGGGCGGCGGGTTGAAGGACGCCGGCTGGATGCGCGAGAACATGTCGCAGAACCGCCTTGCCATCCTGCCGAACCGCACCCACTACGACATGTTCTTCGCCCCGGAACTTGTGGCCACAGCGCTGCCCTTCCTGAATGGCGAGACCAAGGTCAAGACCTGGGACGAGATCGTCAACGAAACGAACTGACCGCCCGACACCCTGCCTGCCGGCCGTCTCGGTGAGATGGCCGGCGACGCTTATTGCGCGTCGCGCCTGACGAGAACGGCAAGGGCGCGGCTGCTGAAACCGCAAGTCCCGCCTGCAGCATCACGCTAACAGATGGCGTCATCAAAGCTTTTCAATTGACCCTGCCATGCTTGCCGCTACCTTGCCGCAAGTCTTCAGAAGGGCCGCAGGTATGGCGAAATATCAGGGTGGCTGCCTGTGCGGAGCGGTACGCTACCGCACCGATGTCGCACCGATCAACGAGCGCGTCTGCCATTGCCGGCTTTGCCAGAAGGCACTGGGCGCGGCGTTCAACGCACGCGGGCTGTTCCGCATCGACGACGTGACCATCGATGGGCCGGTGGCGACGGTGAATTCCTCGCCCGATCTCAAGCGCGGCTTCTGCCCGGGCTGCGGCACGACGATGTTCTCCCGGCGCGATTCCGCCGGCATCATCGGCATCACCTCAGGCTCGCTCGACGACCCTTCGATGTTCAAGCCGCAGATGCATATGTGGACCGCCTCGAGGCAACCCTGGGTACAGCTCGACGACGGACTGCCGCAATATGAAGGCGCCCCGCCGCCGAACTGAAGCGCAGCAAGGCGCGCCCAATTTTTTTCATCCGGGACACGAGATAGCCGACAAAGCGTCATTGGTGAGCCATCATTGCCACCTATCTATTGCGTGCGGGCCGGCAGTCGAGGAGGCGACGGATGAATGACAGAATCAACACCCTGGACGAGCTTTTGAGCGATCCGATGGTCAAGCTCGTGATGGAACGCGATCGCGTGCAGCCGGCCGAGCTTCGCACGATGCTCGAAGAAAAGGTTCGCCGGGCGGAAGATGATGCGCCGGTCAGCCCCCTCAGCGATCGCTTTGTGCCCCCGGCCCACATGATAGCCAAGACCTGCGACAAGCTATGGTTGTGCAGCTAGGCGGCGGTGCCTGACAGGGGTCAGCGATCCTTCGTACCTCCGCCTGTCCTGCCGGACATCTCCCCACCGGTGGGGAGATTGGCGTCACCCGGGGGCGCCTGACGTTTCGATGAAGAGTCCCTAACAATTTGATTCAACCTTTGTTGGTAATTTCCCATTAGTAATCTGGACTGGTTTGTCCGGCGGCGTTGTCTTGCCATCGGTCTGTTGTGTTTTGCGTACAGGTCCAGATGCGGTTACCAGGCGTCGTCATCTTCTCGATCGCATCCCTGTGCCTCGCCGGCTGCACGTCCACGTCCGGCGTCGATGCGCTGCAAATACCGTCCAGCGAGACGACCAGCTCGGTTGTGCGGCCGCCCGCGCCGGTGGCCTCGGTCGGTACGGCCGATGCCGTACCCGTCTTCGCGCAGGAAGAGGCGATGGAGCAGACCGTGGCGATGGCCGCACCGGAGCCTGCGGAACGCATCGAACCACCCGCCGAGCCAATTGCCCTGGTGGCGCCGGAGCGGCCGGCACGGGCGGCAGCAATCCTTGCCGAGCCGGTCCAGCGCTATCGTTTTCGTGACGCCAAGCCGATCAATTTCGGCAAGGCATCGCCGAGACATCTCGCCGTTCACGGCGTCGACGTCTCGCGCTGGCAGGGCAACGTCAACTGGAACAAGCTGCGCGCGCAGGGCGCGAACTTCGCCTATATCAAGGCGACCGACGGCGGTGACCACCTCGACCCGATGTTCAGGAAGAACTGGCGCAATGCCGATGCCGCCGGCCTGAAGCGCGGCGCCTACCATTTCTTCTACTGGTGCCGCATCGCCAGCGAGCAGGCCGACTGGTTCATCCGCAACGTGCCGAGGGTCGAGGGCGCCTTGCCGCCGGTGATCGATGTCGAGTGGAACGGCGAGTCGAGATGCAAGCGGCGGCCGTCCCGGCAAAAGGTGCTGGAGAAGATGCAGGTCTTCATGGACAGGCTGGAGCGACACTACGGCCAGCGCCCGATCATCTACACCGCGCCTGATTTCTACCGCGACAATCTACGTGGCGCTTTCCCCGATTATCCGTTCTGGCTGCGCGCGGTGGCAAGGCACCCGTCAAAGGTCTATCCCGGCCGCAAATGGGTGTTCTGGCAGTATTCCGGCTCCGGCCTGTCGCACGGCGTGAAGGGTCGCATCGACCTCAACGTCTTCAACGGCGACGAGAGAGCCTGGCGGAACTGGGTTGGCGGGCGGCAGATGGTGGCCGAGGCGGAGTAGGTAGCTCTCCTTCCTCCTTCTTCTCGCGTGTGACGCCGGGATGTCTCGACCTTCGCCTGCTCATCCGGCCCGTCTTCCGGGGCTGGAGCTTCCTGCTCGCGCCTGCGGCGGCGCGGCCGCACAAGCCACCATTTGCAGGCCGGCAGATGTGAATATCGACGGGCCCAGAGCGCCTGTCGCGGAACTGTCATGGATCCGTCATCGCTTTGAAATGTCGTTCCCCCAAAGCAGGTGGCTTCCATTCGAACAGGAGACGCCACCCGTGCCCCGCCATTCCGCGCTTTTCGTCCTGACGGCAGCGCTTGCTGCCTCCGTTTCGCTGCCGGCCCATGCCGACATGATGTTCAACCGGGTCGCGAGCTTCGCGGTCGCCGGAAACCTCCCGGCGGACATCGAGAAGACCACGCCGACGTCGTCCGAGATCATCACGGCCACCGAGGACGGCATGACGCTGGTCTATTCCGACAGCCCGCTCGGTGCAGTCGGCTTCATCGATCTCGCCGATCCCAAGGCGCCCAAGGCCGGCGGCATCGTCAAGATCGACGGCGAGCCGACCTCGGTCGTGGCCATCGGCGGCAAGGTGCTGGCCGGCGTCAACACGTCGGAGAGCAAATCCAAGCCTTCGGGCAACCTCACCGTCATCGACCTTGCCTCCAAGGCGATCGAAAGCACCTGCGACCTCGGCGGCCAGCCGGACTCGCTGGCGTTCAGCAAGGACGGCAAGTTCCTGGCCATCGCCATCGAGAACGAGCGCGACGAGGATCTAAACGACGGAGACATTCCGCAGCTGCCGGCGGGCGACCTCAAGATTTTCACGCTTGCCGAAGGCCAGCCTGATTGCGCGACGATGAAGACCGTCAACCTGGCGGGCATTGCCGAAGTCGCGGCGGAAGATCCGGAGCCGGAATTCGTCGCCTTCAACGAGGCCGGCGAGATCGCGGTCACGCTGCAGGAAAACAATCACATCGCCATCGTCAACGCCGAAACCGGCGCGATCGTCACGCACTTCTCCGCGGGCTCCGTCACGCTGGACAAGATCGACACCAGGAAGAACGGCGCCTTGTCTTTCGACGGTAAAATGGAAAACGTCGCGCGCGAACCCGACGCCGTGAAATGGCTCGACAATGACCGTCTCGTCGTCGCCAACGAAGGCGACTACAAGGGCGGCTCGCGCGGCTTCACGATCTTCAATAAGAAGGGTGAGGTCCTCTACGAATCCGGCCCGTCCTTCGAGTACGAGGTTGCCAATGCCGGCCATTATCCCGACGACCGCAACAAGAAAGGCGTCGAGCCGGAAGGTCTCGATACCGGCGCCTTCGGCGAAGACAGACTGATTTTCGTCGCCTCCGAGCGTGGCTCCGTTGTCGGCGTCTACAAGGACACGGGTGCGGAGCCTCGGTTTGTCCAGATCCTGCCGTCCGGCATCGGGCCGGAAGGCCTGGTCGCGATCCCGTCGCGCAATCTCCTGGTCACCGCCAACGAGGCCGACCTGGTCGAGGACGGGCTCGCCCGCTCGCACGTGATGATCTACGAGCGCTCCGAGGGTCCCGCCACTTACCCGATGATCACGGCAAAGCTCACGGCGGACGGCACGCCGCTCGGCTGGGGTGCGCTTTCGGCGCTCGCGGCCGGCGACGCGGCCGGCAAGCTCTTCGCGGCCTCGGACTCGTTCTACGCCAACGCGCCCTCGATCTTCGAGATCGATGCCACGCAGACCCCGGCGCTGATCACCGGCAGGACCATCGTCACGCGGGCCGGCCACCCTGCACAGAAGCTCGACATCGAAGGTCTTGTCGCCGACGGTGAAGGCGGCTTCTGGCTGGCCAATGAAGGCGATCCGGCAAAGCTCGTCCCGCACGCCATCCTGCATGTCAACGACAAGGGCGAGATCAAGCAGGAGATCGGCTTCCCGATAGAATTGCTCGCCCACCAGACCCGCTTCGGTCTGGAAGGCATCACCACGGTCGGCGAGGGCGACGAGCTGACGCTGGTGATGGCCGTGCAGCGCGAATGGGCCGACGACCCGAAGGGCCAGGTCAAGCTTTTGGCCTACAAGCCGAAGGCCAAGGAATGGTCGGCGGTGCGCTACCCGCTCGAAGCGACCGAAGCCGGCTGGATGGGGCTGTCGGAGATCACCGCGCATGACGGCAAGCTCTACATCCTCGAACGCGACAATTTGATCGGCGACCTGGCCAAGGTGAAGCGCGTCTATTCGGTGGCGCTCGACGCCTTCAAACCGGCCAAGCTCGGTGGCGAACTGCCCTTGGTCGAAAAGACGCTGGTGCGCGACATCATCGGCGATCTGAAATCAGCCACCAACGGCTATGTCGTCGACAAGGTCGAAGGTTTCACCATCGACAAGAACGGAGATATCTTCGTCGCCACCGACAATGACGGCGTCGACGATTCTTCCGGCGAAACGCTGTTTCTCCGCCTGGGCAACATCAGCGCCGTGAACTGAGGCTGTTTCCCTCCCTTGTTGAGGGAGGGCAGTTCTTCCCTTCTCCCACAAGAACGGGAGAAGGGAAGGCGTGGTTCTACGCCTCTACATATTCTGCCAGGCTGACCCCTTTGGGCACATCCAGCCCATCAGCACGCAAGCCTTCGATATGAAAGCGTATGGCATCGCGAATTTCGGTTTCCACCTCAGGCACCGTCGCACCGGTCGCGATGCAACCGGGCAGATCCGGCACATAAGCGGAAAAATTGTTGCCAGCTTTTTCGATCACCACCGCGTAACGCATGTCATCACTCCTTTAAACCGGACTGCTTGAGGATGCTATTCAGTGTTCCCGGTGCTGCTCACCTTCTCCACAACGAGGGGAGAAGGTGGAGCATTGCCGGGTGATTATTTAAGCCGTTTCCGACTAGCCACTTCGTCAGTAATTAGCCGCGCCCGAATTGATTGCCACCTGTCTGCAATCTCTTGGCACGAAGCTGCCAGCAGCTTTCTGCGTTGGCTGAAGCTATTGGGTGCAGCGAAAATTTTCTGCGCAAACACATCAACGACAAAACACAATTCTGCGCATGCTTCTCCGGCATCTTCGAAACATTCCTCCGCGTACCAGTGGAGAAGTGCCGCATGCAGTGCCGAAGTCGTCAATGGTCGCGTCTTACACAGATAAGGTTTGATCAAGCCGAAGCCTAATTCCTTCTTTCCTGTCTGTGGTGCCTTGGCC
Organism: Mesorhizobium tianshanense; assembly: GCF_007830515.1. GTDB lineage: Bacteria > Pseudomonadota > Alphaproteobacteria > Rhizobiales > Rhizobiaceae > Mesorhizobium > Mesorhizobium tianshanense. The sequence goes on along the minus strand of NZ_VLKT01000006.1, from coordinate 111,960 downwards.
GAGTTTGTCGGTCGGACGCTAAGAGATGGGATTCTGATCTCGTCGCCCCGCGTGGGCCTCGGCTTATTCGCGGTATCCAAGGCCGGCCGAAAGGGCCGGGCTGGGTCGTGCCCCGCTGAGTGGTGTAGCTCGGCGGTGACGAAGCCGCTCGCGAGCGCGCCCTCAACAGCGCTGAAGCGAGCGAGCGGCGTAGCGGCGGTCATCGATGTTCCCCGGTAAGGTCGGGTTGCTGACACGAACCTGATTCGAAGGAACCACCGATGACCGACGACATGATGAACCTGCGCACGCTCGTGGAGAAGACCCCCGACGCCGATATCTTGCGCGAGATGATCGGCTTTGCCGCTGAGCGGCTGATGGAGCTGGAGGTGGGCGCCGCGACCGGCGCCGGCTATGGCGAGAAGAACCCGTTGCGCACGGCCCAGCGCAACGGCTATCGCGAGCGCGACTGGGAGACGCGCGCCGGCACCGTCGAGCTGCGCATCCCCAAGCTCAGGAAGGGCTCCTACTTCCCCGGGTTCCTCGAACCGCGCCGCATGGCCGAGAAGGCGCTGACCGCCGTCATCCAGGAGGCCTATATCCAAGGCATCTCGACGCGCTCGGTCGACGACCTGGTCAAGGCCATGGGTATGAGCGGCATCTCCAAGAGCCAGGTCAGCCGACTGTGCGAAGAGATCGACGGCAAGGTCAAAGCGTTCCTTGAAAGACCCATCGAGGGCGACTGGCCATACCTGTGGATCGATGCCACCTACCTCAAGGTGCGCCGCGGCGGCCGCATCGTCTCGGTCGCCGTCATCATCGCCGTCGGCGTCAACAGCGACGGCCGGCGCGAGGTGCTGGGCATGGAGGTCGGCACGTCTGAGGCCGAGCCGATCTGGACGGAGTTCCTGCGCAAGCTGACCCGCCGCGGCCTGCGCGGCGTCAAGCTCGTCGTCTCCGATGCCCATGAGGGCATCAAGGCGGCCGTCACCAAGGTGCTGTGCGCGACATGGCAGAGGTGCCGCGTCCACTTCATGAGGAACGTGCTGGCGCATGCCGGCAAGAGCGGCCGCAGGGTCGTCTCGGCCTTCATCGCCACCGCCTTCGCCCAGGAGACGGCCGAGGCCGCAAGCACGCAATGGCGCGCCGTCGCCGACCAGATCAGGCCGAAGGTGCCGAAGCTGGCGACAATCATGGACGACGCCGAGCCCGACGTGCTTGCCTACATGACTTTCCCCAAGGAGCACCGCGCCAAGCTGCACTCGACCAACCCGATCGAGCGCCTCAACGGCGAGATCAAGCGGCGCACCGAGGTCGTCGGCATCTTCCCAAATGATGACGCCATCGTCCGCCTGGTTGGCGCGATCCTGCTCGAACAGAACGACGAATGGGCCGTGCAGCGCGCCAGATACATGACGCTAGAAACCATCAGCCAAATGAGCGATGATCCTCTCATCAGCCTGCCAGCCGTGGCGCGCTGATCATTCCGGCCCATGCCGGAGAGCACGGCGACCAATGCCGTCAGCTACACCACTCCAGTGGGCACGATCCCGGCCTTGGTATTTCCAGAGGATGCCACATAAAGACATCCTTATGCGTCCGTACCCTTTTTGTTCCCTTTGCTATTTCGGCCCGATCTTGCGACCGGGCCGATGGTGTTGCGTTTTAGCGATGCAGATTTTCCTCAGCTACACCCGCTCGTAGCCCCGCACGTGTCGCACTTCTCGCACGTCCCGTTCCGCACCATCGTAAAATTGTGGCATTCCGAGCATTCGTTGCCGGTGTAGCCCTGCATCAAGGATTGCTGGCGCCGGTTGGCGGCAAGCGCCTTTGCCTCGGTGGCTTCCTGCGCGGCGGCGTCGGTGAACAGCGCCGAAGCTCCGGAAGCCTCGTCCGCGGCTTCCTCGTAGACGATGTCCTCGATCAGTTCCTTTGCCCGCTCCTCGTAGTCGCGCTTGTAGGCGAGGGCTTCGTCGCTGGCCGGCTTCAGCGCCAGCACGTTGGAACCGGCGAAGGCGGTCGGCGCGGACCGGACAGGAGTTCCGGTTGAGCCCGAGCCGCCAAAGCCCTTGGGCTCGGCGCCCATGCCCGACACCAGCTTGACCGGCGAGGCGCCGCGGGTCAGGCCCTTCGAGAACGGCGTTGCCTTCCCTTCGTTGATGCCGCGCCCGAGAGCGGTCTTGTCGAAATCCGACTGGTCGACATGGGCGAGGTCGTGGCGCGCAAGATAGGATACCGCAAGCTCGCGGAACACATAGTCGAGGATCGACGTGGCGTTCTTGATCGCGTCGTTACCCTGCACCATGCCGGCCGGCTCGAACTTGGTGAAGGTGAAGGCCTCGACATATTCCTCGAGCGGCACGCCATATTGCAGGCCGAGCGAGATGGCGATGGCGAAGTTGTTCATCATCGCCCGGAAGGCCGCACCCTCCTTGTGCATGTCGATGAAGATCTCTCCGAGGCGGCCGTCGTCGAATTCGCCGGTGCGCAGGTAGACCTTGTGGCCGCCAACGACCGCTTTCTGCGTATAGCCCTTGCGCCGGTTCGGCAGTTTTTCGCGGTCGCGATAGAGGCGTTCGACCACGCGTTCGACGATCTTTTCGGTCACCTGCACGGCGCGCTGTGAAGCCGGCGCCGCGATCAGCTGCTCGATCGCCTCGTCCTCGTCGTCCTCGACGTCGGCAAGCAGCGAGGCGTTGAGCGGCTGGGAGAGCTTCGAGCCGTCGCGATAGAGCGCGTTGGCCTTCAGCGCCAGCTTCCACGACAGCATGTAGGCGCCCTTGGCGTCTTCCACCGTCGCGTCGTTCGGCATGTTGATGGTCTTGGAAATGGCGCCGGAGATGAAGGGCTGGGCCGCCGCCATCATCTGGATGTGGCTGTTGATCGACAGCGAACGCTTGCCGATCTTGCCGCACGGGCTGGCGCAGTCGAATACGGGCAGATGTTGGTCTTTCAGAAATGGTGCTCCCTCGAGGGTCATCGCACCGCAGACATGGATGTTGGCGGCCTCGATGTCCTTCTTCGAGAAGCCGAGCGCCGGCAGCATCTCGAACGAGAAATCGTTGAGCTGCTCGTCGGTGAAGCCAAACGTCTCCTTCACCCAGTCCGCACCCAGCGTCCACTGGTTGAAGACGAACTTGATGTCGAAGGCCGACTTCAAGGCAGCGTTGAGCGCCGCGATCTTGTCGTCGGTGAAGCCCTTTGCCTTGAGCGAGCCGGGGTTGACGGCAGGCGCCTGGTTGAGGTTGCCGTGGCCGACCGCATAGGCCTCGATCTCGGCGATCTGCGCTTCCGAATAGCCGAGCGTGCGCAGCGCTTCAGGGACGGCGCGGTTGATGATCTTGAAATAGCCGCCGCCGGCCAGCTTCTTGAACTTGACCAGCGCGAAGTCGGGCTCGATGCCGGTGGTGTCGCAATCCATGACCAGGCCGATCGTGCCGGTCGGCGCGATCACGGTTGCCTGCGCATTGCGGTAGCCATGCTCCTCGCCGAGCTCGATGGCACGGTCCCAGGCCGCCTTGGCATGGGCGGCAAGCTCCGGCTGCTTCAGGTCGGAGGCGACGAGCGGCACCGGGTTGACCGCGAGCTTCTCATAGCCGTCTTTGTCGCCATAGGCGGCGCGGCGGTGGTTGCGCATGACACGCAGCATGTTCTGCGCGTTGCGGTCGTAATCGGGGAAGGCGCCGAGTTCGGAAGCCATTTCGGCAGAGGTGGCATAGGCGGTGCCGGTCATAACAGCGGTGAGCGCGGCGCAAATGGCGCGGCCCTCGTCGGAATCATAGGGAATGCCCGAGGTCATCAGCAGGCCGCCGATATTGGCGTAGCCGAGGCCGAGCGTGCGGTATTCGTAGGAGAGCTTGGCGATCTCCTTCGACGGGAACTGCGCCATCATGACGGAAATTTCCAGCACGATGGTCCACAGCCGAACCGTGTGCTCGTAGGCTGATATGTCGATGGTTCCGTCCGCATTGCGGTAGGGCAGCAGATTGATCGAGGCCAGGTTGCAGGCCGTGTCGTCGAGGAACATGTATTCCGAGCACGGGTTGGACGCCCGGATCGCACCGGCCGAGGCGCAGGTGTGCCAGTCGTTCATCGTCGTGTTGAAGTGCAGGCCCGGGTCGGCCGACGCCCAGGCGGCATAGCCGATCTTTTCCCACAGATCCCTGGCCTTCAGCGTCTTCAGCACCTTGCCGTCCTTGCGGGCGGTGAGGTGCCAGTCGGCGTCCTGCTCGACGGCGCGCAGGAAATCGTCCTTCAGCGAGACCGAATTGTTGGAGTTCTGGCCCGAAACGGTGAGGTAGGCATCCGAATCCCAGTCGGTGTCGTAGGTCTTGAACGACATCGAGGTGTAGCCCTGCTTGGCGAACTGGATGACGCGGTAGATGTAGTTCTCCGGCACCCCATCCTTCTTGGCCGCCTTGATCTCGCGCTTCAGCGCGGTGTTGATCGCCGGGTCGAAGCAATCGTCGTCCTGGCCTTCGCAGTTGATGCAGGCCTTCATGATCGCTTCGAGATGCTTCTTCACGATCTTGGAGCCGGTGACCAGCGAGGCGACCTTCTGCTCCTCATTGACCTTCCAGTCGATGAATTCCTCGATATCGGGATGGTCGGCGTCGACGATGACCATCTTCGCGGCGCGGCGCGTCGTGCCGCCCGACTTGATGGCGCCCGCCGCGCGGTCGCCGATCTTCAGGAAGCTCATCAGGCCGGACGAGCGGCCGCCGCCGGACAGCTTTTCGCCTTCGCCGCGCAGGAACGAGAAGTTGGAGCCGGTGCCGGAGCCATATTTGAACAGCCGCGCTTCACGCACCCACAGGTCCATGATGCCGCCTTCGTTGACGAGATCGTCCTGTACGCCCTGGATGAAGCAGGCATGCGGCTGCGGATGCTCGTAGGAAGACTTCGACTTGGTCAGCTTGCCGGTGAACGGGTCGACATAGAAGTGGCCCTGGCTCGGGCCGTCAATGCCATACGCCCAGTGCAGGCCGGTGTTGAACCATTGCGGCGAGTTCGGCGCGACGCGCTGGGTGGCCAGCATATAGGCGAGCTCGTCGCGGAAGGCGCGCGCGTCTTCCTCCGACTTGAAGTAGCCGCCCTTCCAGCCCCAATAGGTCCAGGTGCCAGCGAGACGGTCGAAGACCTGGCGGGCGTCGATCTCGGAGCCGTAGCGCTCGGCCTCCGGCAGTTTTGCCAGTTCGGCTTCGTCGGCAACGGAACGCCACAGGAAGGAGGGGACGTCATTCTCCTCGACCTTCTTCAGCCGTGCCGGCACGCCGGCCTTGCGGAAATATTTCTGCGCCAGGATGTCGGCGGCAACCTGGCTGAACTGCGCCGGCACATCGATATTGTCCAGGCGGAATACCACCGAGCCGTCCGGATTCTTGATCTCGGAAAGCGCCTTGCGGAATTCGATCTCCGCATAAGCTGATTGCCCTTGCTTGGTGAAACGACGCTCGATGCGCATTGGCCCTATTCCTTCGTGTCTATATATAGCGCTTTTCCCGGGGGATTTCTGCCCCCAATGCGAAACGCGCATGTCCGCCGTCTGCCGGCGTTCGAAAACGACCGGCTCCCTTTTCACAGCCTCCGTCCGCCTTGCTGGTCGAACTCCTTGCGGAGTAACTGTCCAACGCGCCGACGAACCCTGCGGGTCCCTCAAAAACTGAAACTTTTTGCGACTCCCTCAATCGAGGGAACTTCACATTATCTAGCGTCGAACCTACCTGCAAACACTAAATATAGTGTTAACAGACAATTTATTCCAGTCCGACATTTTTCCCTTTCGCCCCCAAAAGACCCCACAATCCCAACGCTCCCGCCGGCCTCGTAACCAGGCGGAAATGCGGCCAAAACGCACATAATCCGGGAAAAAGACCGGGCTCAGAACTTTCCGGTCGCGCTCTCAACAGGAACGCATGGCCTATAAAAGGCGACTCGTTTTGCGCCGTCAAGGATTCGTTTGCGTAGCTTTTGTGACCCCCAACATCTTGTGTGTCACACATGTGGATAACGGGGATAGAAAGTGGCGCGGAGGGGTTCGATTTGCCTTGTAGTGGATGAAGCGTCGGCGGCGGATCGCACCTTGCGAAAAAGTCGCGTCGTGACCCGCTCAGCCGTAATGCAGCTTCGGCTTCGACTCGATGCCGGTGAATCGAACTCCGATCCGGTCATTGCGGCGCCAGCAGACTTCGGATCGATAGGCAATCCCGTCGACTGCGACGTAGAGCAGGAAGCGATCCGGGACACGCGCGTCGGGCGCAACCTTCAGTTCGGCGCCGCTCTCATGCTGATTGCGCAGCATGCAACTGATCTCGGAATTCTTAATCCCGGTGATGATCGCTCCGCCCTTGAGCACGCGCTGGCGGTGCTGGCGCCGATGCTCGCCGTAATTCTCATCCCGTGGATTTGTTTTTTCTGCCATCGATGAAAACGTCAGAGCAGCTGAATAGGATCCTCGAACTTATCAACCGGCTCATGAGAACTGGTGCGGGTCGGCACAGAAATAGGCGATGATCTGGCAAAGGTCCGGCTCGTTGACCATGCGCACGGCCTCGATGGAGCTGACCCATTTGCGGGTACGCGCCCGTTTTTCCTTCCACCGGTCGGCGATCTTGTCGACCTGCAGCGGAAACACCAGGACTTCGCAAGGCACTTCCTCGCCGGAGGACAATGCCTTGGCATAGAAGTAGCGGCCGGCTTCGTGGTGGGAGATCGTGCCGCGCAGCCCGGCTTCCTCGGCCGCCTCGCGTGCCGCCGCCTCGCAAAGCGGCTCCTTGGCCTCAGGCCAGCCCTTGGGGAGCACCCAGCGGCCGGTATCGCGGCTGGTGATCAGCATGATCTCGATGCCATGCCCGGCATCGCGCCAGGGCAGGGCGGCAACCTGCAAGCGGCACGGCGCGGTGCCGAAGAGCCGCTGGACCCTTTCGGCCAAATGGTTGTGCGTTGCTGGCCTCGTCAACATCGGAGAAGCTTGCCCCAGCTTCCAGAATCATTTGCCGTCTTGTGAATCTTACGGCTAATCATAAGCAATAAAAGTAAAAAACTTCATATGGACTGGTTAACCACGCCAAGAGGCGTCGATTCGGGAAATATCGTGCACCGCGGCACTCTTTCAAGAAGTGCTCGCCGGCAAGAAGTGCTCGCCGGTATCTTCCGAGGAAGCGGCTTTGCGCGAATCAGCCGATGTGGTCGTCGGCGATCGGCTTCTGGTAGGTGAAGCCCATATCCCACGGAAAATAGATCCAGGTGTCCTGGCTGACCTCGGTGACGAAGGTGTCGACCAGCGGCCTGCCTTTCGGCTTGGCGTAAACGGTGGCGAAATGCGCCTTGGGCATCATGGCGCGCACGATGCCCGCGGTCTTGCCGGTGTCGGTGAGGTCGTCGATGATCAGCACGCCGGCGCCGTCGTCGGCGAGCAGTGCCGGCGTGACCTCCTTCAGCACCTGCAACTGCCCTTGGCTGGTGTAATCGTGATAGGAGGCGACGCAGACCGTCTCGATGACCCGGATGCCGAGTTCACGCGAGATGATGGCGGCTGGAACTAGGCCGCCGCGCGTGATGCAGACGATCGCTTTCCATTGGCCTTGGCTGGCGCCGGCAAGCCGCCAGGCGAGCGCACGCGCATCGCGGTGGAACCGATCCCAGGAGACAGGAAAGGCCTTTTCGGGAAGGGACATTTTTCGGACACTCCGCAGCGCGCAAGATCGCGCGCAGACACTTGAGGGAATGCGCGCGGAATTAACTGGAAAGCCTTGGCCTTGGCAAGGGTGGCGGCAGGCGATCCCTGTGGACTTGCCCCCTGTCGATCTGGCCCTTGTCGACCTACCGCGACAGGAAAGCCGCCACCGGCACCGTGCGCAGCACCGTGCGCGTCACCCCGCCGAACAGAAGCTGACGCAGCCAGGAATGGCTGTAGGCGCCGAGCACGAGCAGGTCGGCGCCGGTTTCGGCAACCCTGGTCTGGATGACGTCGTCGACCGAGAGGCCGCCCGATTCCAGCACCGAGACGCTGACGTTGGCGCCATGTCTGGACAGCGCCGCGGCGATTTCGGCTCCGGCCGCCTCCTGGGCCTCGTCGAGCGTATCCGGCGGATCGATGACGACGACATCCGTCTTCTCGGCCTCGATGATGAAGGGCAGGGCGTCGAAGGCGGCGCGTGCGGCTTCCTTGCTGCCGTTCCAGGCGAGCAGCACATGCTTGAAACTGGTGACGAGCGGGCCCGAATGCGGCACGACCAGCACCGGGCGGCCGGCATCGTACACCAGCGTGTCGACGTCGGCGCTCGGATCGCCTCCCGACTCGCGCTGCGCTGCGATGATCAGGTCCGCGGTGCGAACGGTCGAAATGCCGGTCAGCGCACTGTCTCCGGAAAAGCTCTCGAGGCTGCGCCATTCGAAGGACAGGCCGGAATCCTCGACATGCCTGAGGAAAACCGCCTGCAATTTTTCGGCACGCTCCTTGCTCATCTCGGCCGAAACCTGCAGGAACTCGGTGTCCGGAAAGCCGGTGGCCGAAGTGTAGGGGACGGGAAGCGCTTCGGCATGAATGCCGATGAGATGGCTCTGGAACCTGTCGGCAAGCGGAATCGCGCATTCAAGCACGCGCTCCGCGTCCTCTTCGTTCTGCAGTATTGCGACGATGGTCTTGAATCGCATGGTAATCCCTCATTTTACGGCGATCGAAACTCGCCCGCGAGCAACGTTACAGCGCGATGCTTGGTTCCACCATCGCCAGCCGATCAGCTCGCCTTGCTTGCCTTGGTCAAACCCGCCACCATCGCCTCGACATCGGCGCGCGCCGCGTCCAGCGCGTCCTGGCTGCGGCCGCGGACGACCAGTTCCGTCCAGAACTTGCCGTCGCCATATTTCGGGTAGGACCCGATGATCGTGTCCGGATGCGCCTTCTGGATGTCGCCCAGCGGTCCGCCCACCAGTCCTTCGCCGAACGGACAGTGCACCGTGGCCGACAGCATTCTGGTGCCGGCCTTCAGCGTCGGCACCACATTGTCGAGCATGGCCTGGAAAATCGACGGCACGCCGGCCATGACATGGACGTTGCCGATGCGGAAGCCCGGCGCGATGGACACGGGATTGTCGATATGGTCGGCACCGCGCGGCATCCGCGCCATGCGCTTGCGCGCCTCGGTGTATTCGATGCCGCGCGCGGCGTAGCTCGCTTCCAGCATGGCATAGGCCTTGGCGTCGTATTCGCAGGGCACGCCGAAGGCCTTGGCGATCGAATCCGCGGTGATGTCGTCATGCGTTGGGCCGATGCCGCCGGTGGTGAAGACATAAGTGTAGCGGGCACGCACCGCATTCACCGCGGCGACGATCTCGTCTTCCTCGTCTGGAACGATGCGCACCTCCTTCAGGTCGATGCCGATCGCCGTCATGATGTCGGCGAGATGGCCGATATTCTTGTCCTTGGTGCGGCCGGACAGAATCTCGTCGCCGATGACGAGCATGGCGGCGGTGACGATTTCGGGCATGGAAGGCTCCGGCAAAAAGTCGCCTTAGGCAGACAGGGTCGCCTGAGATAGCGCGGCGGCCGGCCGGCGGCAATGCGGTATCGATAGTGCCGCAGCAACAGGGCAATCGCTTCAGGCTTCCGGCGCATCGCCGACCGCGCGTTTGCGGCAGGCGCTATTCCTTGACCGCGCCGGTCATCGAGGACACGTAGTGCTCGACAAAGAATGAATAAAGCACGACCACCGGCAGCGAGCCGATCAGTGCTCCGGCCATCAGCGCTCCCCATTCATAGACGTCGGAGCGGACAAGCTCCGTGAGCACCCCGACGGGGACAGTCTTGTTTTCGGACGACTGGATGAACGTCAGCGCATAGATGAATTCGTTCCATGACAGGGTGAATGCGAATATACCCGCGGAAATCAGGCCGGGTACCGACAGCGGCAGCACGATCTTGGTGAGGATCTGCCACCGGCTCGCCCCGTCGATAAGCGCGCATTCCTCCAGTTCGAACGGGATGGAGCGGAAATAACCCATCAGCAGCCACGTGCAGAAGGGCACCAGGAAGGTCGGGTAGGTGAGGATGAGCGCGAAGGGCGTATCGTAAAGCCCAAGGTTGAACACCATCACCGACAGCGGGATGAACAGGATCGAGGGCGGCACGAGATAGGCGAGGAAGACCGCGAGGCCGACCTGCCGCGCTCCGGAAAACCTGAGCCGCTCGATCGCATAGGCCGCGAAAACCGCGGCCAGCAGCGAAAGGAATGTCGCGGCGGTCGAGATGATGATCGTGTTGAGCAGCCAGCCCGGATAGGACGTGTCGAAGAGGAGATAGCGGATGTGCTCCAGGGTCGGATGCACGACCCAGAACGGGTTGAAATTGGCGTAGTCGGTCATCTCGAGATTGGGCTTAACCGCCGTGATCGTCATCCAGTAGAACGGGAACAACAGCACGATCACGAACACCAGCAACGGCAGATAGACCGTCACCACGCGCCGCGGCAGGCTCTGAAGATAGCCCATGCCGCCTTCGTCGAGTTCCGGACGTTTCGTCTTCTTGGTCGCGGCCTCCTTGATCACAGCCATGTCAGTCTCCGCCGCCTTGCTGCCATTTGCGCCGCTGCAGGCCGAAATAGCTGAACAGGATCGCCGCAAGCAGGAACGGGATCATGGCGACCGCGATTGCTGCGCCCTCGCCAAGCTGGCCTCCGGAAATGCCGCGTTGAAACGACAATGTCGCCATCAAATGGGTGGCATTCACCGGTCCGCCGCGGGTCAGCACATAAATCAGCTGGAAGTCGGTGAAGGTGAACAGCACCGAAAACGTCATGGTGATGGCGATGATCGGCGTCAGCAGCGGCAGCGTCACATAGCGGAACAACTGCCACCGGCTGGCGCCGTCGAGCGTGGCGGCCTCGTAAAGCGACTGCGGAATCGTCTGCAAGCCGGCAAGCAGCGTGATGGCGACGAACGGAATGCCGCGCCAGACATTGGCCGCGATGACCGAAGCGCGCGCGTTCTCCGGATCGCCGAGGAAATTGATGCGATGGTCGATCAGGCCCATTTCCATGAGCGCCCACGACAGGATGGAGAACTGCGAATCGTAGATCCACCAGAAGGCGATGGCCGACAGCACCGTCGGGACCACCCATGGCAGCAGGACAATCGCGCGGAAGAAGGATTTGAAGGGAAGGTTCTGATTGAGGATAAGCGCCAGCCAGAGGCCGAGCGCGAACTTCAGGATCGAGGCGCTTATCGTGTAGAGCAAGGTGTTGAAGACGGAGAGCCAGAAGACGGCGTCGTCCCACAGATACTGATAGTTTTCGGTGCCGATGAAGATACCGGGGCGGCCGATGCGGGCATCCGTGAAGCCGAGCCAGACGCCGAGCCCGAGCGGATAGGTCAGGAAGACCAGCAGCAGTGCCGCCGCCGGCAGCATGAAGCCGAAGCCAAGCGCGTTCCGGCTTTCAGCCCAGGACGACAGGATCCGAGACGGGATCGACGGGCGCGGCTGAACGGCGGCGGTCGGCACGGCCATGGGGTGGTTTCCTCATGAGGTCTGGTGGCATCGAGGCCCGAGCGGCCGCCACGCGGTTGCGAAACAGACCGGGCAGCGCGGTCGCTGCTGCCCGGTCCGCGCGGCGGTCAAACGCGATAGTAGCGATTTGTGCGCTTCTCAGCCTCTTCCATCGCCTCCTGGGGCGTGGCCTGGCCGGTCACGGCCTTGGCGAACATGTCGACCAGCACATAGTCGGCCATGGTCGCCGCCGAGGCATAGCCGAGCGGCCCGGCATAGCCGTTGGGGCGCAGCGTCGCCGAGGCGTTGGCGTAAGCGGCATTGTTCGGGTCCTCCGTCCACATCGGATTGTTGTCGAAGGCTTTGAGTGTCTGGCAGCAGTATCCGGCCGAGGCGGTGATCCACTCCGCCATTTGCTGTTCCTCGAACATGAACTGCAGATAGGCCTTGGCCGCGTTGGGGTAGGGCGTATAGTCGAAGATCACGGCCGTGGTCACCTGGAACAGCTCGACCGGTTTCCCGACAGGGCCGATCGGCAGGTTGGTCGTGCGCGTATCCTTGGCGATTTCGGTCAGTTTCGGATCATTGTCCTTGTTGATCTTGGCCGTGTTGTAGGCGGAAATGCCGTTGGCGATGACGCTCAGTTCGCCGGCCAGGTAGGCGCGGTTGTTGTTGACGTCGAGCCAGCTTTCGGTGCCGGGAATGAAGGTCTTGTAGAGTTCCTGCGCGTATTCGATCGCCTTCAGGGTCTCGGGGCTGTTGATCGTTACCTTTCCGCTCTCGTCGACCATCTGGCCGCCGTGGCTCCACAGCAGCCAGTGCGCGTAGTTGTTGCCGTCGCCGACGCCGTGGCCGTGCGTGAAACCGGCCGGATGCCCCTTCGCCTGCAAGGCCTTGCAAAGCTCGAGGAAGCCTGCCGTGTCCTTCGGAAACTCCGAGAAACCAGCCTCCTTCACCCAGCTTTCCCGGTAGACGATGGCATTGCCGATGGTGGCCAGGGGCAGGCCGAGGAATTTTCCCTCCCGTGTCGCATATTGCTTTGGTCCGTCGTGCCAGTCGCCGTATTTCGAGCCCAGATACTCGCCCAGCTCCGTCACGTCGTGCAGCTTGTCGGGGTACTGGTGAGGGTCGTCGAACCAGACCAGCATCAGGTCTGGACCGGAGCCGACATTGGCGGCAACCGCCGCCTTGGGGCGAATGTCCTCCCAGCTTTCCTTGTCGACGCGGACCTCGACGCCTGTCGCCTCGGTGAACCGCTTGGTGTTGGCCAGCCATTGATCCTCGTCGCCCTGTACGAAGGGCGACCAACGCAGCATCCGCAGCTTTGCACCGTCCTCGGGCTTGTATGTCAACCCCTCCTGGGCAAAGGCGGGTGAGCTGGCGAACCGGCTTCCCAAGACTCCCGCCGCCGCGCCGGCGGTGGTGCGGATCACGTCACGTCTGGTGAATTTCATGCTCGTTTCCTCCTGTTTATTGTCCTTGCCGTGTGGTCCCTACTGCTCGGTACGCGTTTCGAATCGCTGTCCGGTTTCGCCGTGGAAGAGATGGATGAGGCCGGGCTCGGCGGTAAGGTGGATGGTTTCGCCCGGCGTGAAGGAATGGCGTTCCCGGAAATTCGCGACGATCTCTTCGCCGCCTGCTGTCCGGCCGATGAGCTGCACTTCGGACCCTGTCGGCTCGACCACCACGACGGTGACCGGAATGCCCTGCTGGTCGGACAGCCGCAAATGCTCGGGCCGTATCCCCAGCACCACCGGTTCGCCACTGCCGATGGAAAGTGTTGTGGCCAACGGGACTGAAATCCCGCCGGAGCCGCGAAACGACGGCGAGCCGTCGGTAGCGATTTCGCCCCTGAGCATGTTCATGGCCGGCGAGCCGATGAAGCTGGCGACAAAAAGATTGTTCGGCCGGTCGTAGAGTTCCAGCGGCGGCCCGATCTGCTCGACCAGGCCGTCATGCATGACGACGATCTTGTCGGCCATGGTCATCGCCTCGATCTGGTCGTGGGTGACATAGACCGTCGTGGTCTTCAGGCGCTGGTGCAGTTCCTTGATCTCGGCGCGCATCTGCACCCGGAGCTTGGCGTCGAGATTGGACAGCGGCTCGTCGAACAGAAACACCTGCGGGTTGCGCACGATGGCGCGACCCATGGCGACGCGCTGGCGCTGGCCGCCGGAAAGCTGCCGGGGATAGCGCGCCAGCAACGGCACCAGCCCCAGGATTTCGGCCGCGCGCTGAACGCCGGCACTGCTTTCGGCTTTCGAAACACCCTTGAGCATGAGCGAGAACGCCATGTTCTCCGCGACGGTCATGTGCGGGTATAGCGCGTAGTTCTGGAAGACCATGGCGACGTCGCGTTCTTTCGGCGCAACATTGTTGACGACACGCTCGCCAATCGCGATCTGGCCGCGCGAAATCTTCTCCAGGCCGGCGATCATCCTGAGAAGGGTCGATTTTCCGCAGCCCGACGGTCCGACCAGCGTGACGAACTCGCCATCGTCTATATCCACGCTGACGCCATGGAGAATCTCGACGGTTCCGAATGATTTGTAGACATCGCCAATCGCGACAGACGCCATCGATTTCCTCCCGAATGCTTCCTGCGACGTTTCGAAGGAAACCGCTTTTCTAACTGGCCGCGGCAGCTCCCAAGCTCCTCCCTGGTCACGCGCGATGATGAAACGGTAGCGCTACCAAGCCTGCCTGTAAAGCCGCTGCGTGGCAAGCGCCCTTCTTGGTCGCTCATGACCTCTGGCGGCCCCGGCAGGGACTGAAATTCGCCATGCTCGGGATCGACGCAAGAGAATGGCTTGCCAGGTCCGGCTCTTAAAACTGGAAGCGCCAGAATCAGGTGATGCCGGCCTGCAAACGGCGGCTTCTTGCGCTTCCGGTGTTCTCGTACCCAAAAATACGCTCCGCTCCGGTTCTCGGAAACCACCTGTTTGGTCGCTTGCGCGCCCGCCTTCGACTCCGGCTCGGCCTGACCTGAACCTCAACATACCTTAATCGGAAACTTCGGTTTGCGGCCGGTCCCGGCCATCGGCGAGCTCGTCGTGCCACTTGCCGTCGGCGTCCTCGTACTGGATGCCGTCCGTGGTGCCGGCGACCTGCTGTTCGGCCGAAGCGATCTCGGCGGCGCGCAGCGCGTCCTGGTGAGTGGGGAACGTCTCCGAGAATGTCGAGCCGACCTTGTAGGCCCAGCCCCCGTCATGCTCGACGATCTTGTAGGTCAGCTTCGCCATGAAATCCTCCGATGGAAAAAGCTCCGTCCGCTCAATGCGGTTTGTCCTTGGGCAGTTTACCTTCCGGCAGCCTGTCTTTGGGCAGCCTGTCTTCGGGAACCAGCACGTCCGATTCCTTCGCGGCTTCGACCAGTGCCCGGCGCGCATCCGCTGTCGAACGATAACCTTCCAGCACTTTTAAGCAAGTGTCGAGAGCATCGCGATGCCGAGGGCCGCGATTGAGCGGCCAGACGGTCATCAGGCACTCGGCCGCTTCCTGGGTGCTGCGGATTTCACGGTATTTTCCGACATGGCCAAGTTCGACCATGACCGGCTTTTCAAAAGGCTTTTTGTCCATCATCGCCGCCAACGCGGAGCGGCCGATTTGGTTGCAACGCATCGGCGTAGAGAGTTCAAGGGCCGCAGCCATTGAAAACGAGCCGGTCAGCCTGCCGCCTTCATCCAGTGCTGCATCGTTGTCACCGAACGGGCGAGCTGCGGCGCCGGGTGGATCGTCTCGCCGAAAGTGGCCGCGGCGCGCCACGCCCAGCGCGGATCGGCGAGGAAGGCGCGGGCCAGAGCCACCATGTCGGCACGGTCCTCGGCAACGATCGCCTCGGCCTGCTTCGGATCGTCGATCAGGCCGACGGCCCGCGTCGGGATGCCGGCTCCCTTGCGCACGGCTTCCGCCAGATGCACTTGGTAGCCCGGACCCGTCGGCAGCTTCTGCAGCGGCGAATTGCCGCCGCTCGAGCAGCAGAGATAGGCGACGCCCTCTGCCTTCAGCGCCTTGGCCACCTCGATCGCGTCCTCGATATCGAAGCCGCCATCGACCCATTCCTTGACCGACAGGCGCGCCCCGAGCATCAGCTTGGGGACTGCCTTTCTCACCGCCCTGGCGATCTCGACGACAAACCGCATGCGGTTTTCCAGTGAGCCGCCCCAGCGGTCGGTGCGCTGGTTGGAAAGCGGCGACAGGAACTGGAAGATCAGATAGCCGTGTGCGGCGTGCAATTCGATGAAGTCGAAGCCGGCACGCTCTGCCCGCCTTGCCGCATCAGCGAAGCGTTCGATGATGTGCAGGATCTCCTCGTCCTCCAGCGCCCGCGGCACCTGCCAGCCCGTGTCGTAGGCGATTGCCGAGGCAGACACGATCGGCCACGGGTCCTGATCGACCTTCAGCGGCCCGCCGCCTTCCCACGGCTTCTGGTTGGAGGCCTTGCGGCCGGCATGGGCAAGCTGCGTGCCGAATTTGATGCCGGGGGCGGCGACGCGCTTGGCCGCATCCAGCGCGCGCCGGGCGGCCGCCTCGTTGTCGTCGGAGTAAAGGCCGAGGCAGCCATGCGAGATGCGGCCGCGCCGTTCGACGTCGGTCATCTCGACGGTGACCATGCCGGCGCCGGACATCGCCAGGTTCATCCAGTGGTACAGGTGCCAGTCGCTGGCGGAACCGTCATCGGCGGAATACTGGCACATCGGCGCGACCGCGATTCGGTTGGGAAAGGTGAGGCCATCAAGCGTGATCGGCTGGAACAGGGATGTGGTCATGAATAAACTCCGGGGAGGGGCTGTCGGTATTTAGGCAATGGATTGCGCCTGCGCCAGACACGAGGCGGTGAAGCGCTGCCCTGGACCAATTGCTGTCGGGATTGCGCAAAGGCCGGTTCGCGGCTACGCCTCGCGCCGGCAGCACGGAGTTCATCATGGAAGACCGCATTCGCATCCGTTCGGAGGAAGTCCTTTCCGATGACTGGGCAGTCCTGAAAAAGACCGTCCTCGATTATCGCCGGCGCGACGGGCAATGGGAGACGCAGATCCGCCAGACCTACGATCGCGGCGACGGGGCGGTGATCCTGCCTTACGACCCGGAGCGCTCGACGGTTCTGCTCGTGCGGCAGTTCCGTTACCCGGCCTATGTCACCGGCCACCGCGAGCCGTTGATCGAGGCTTGCGCCGGCCTGCTCGATGAACACGATCCGGAAACCTGCATCCGCAAGGAGGCCGAAGAAGAACTCGGCTACCGCTTGAAGGACGTCGAACGGCTGTTTGCGCCCTATATGAGCCCTGGCAGCGTGACTGAGCGGCTCTGGTTCTTCGTCGCGCGCTACTCGCCCGCCGACCGCATCTCGGCTGGCGGCGGCGCACCGGAAGAGGGCGAGGACATCGAGGTCCTGGAAATGCCGCTCGACGAGGCTCTGGCCGGCATCGCCGACGGCCGCATCATCGACGCCAAGACGATCATCCTGATCCAGCACCTGAAGCTGAACCCGATCCGGGCGTGATCGCGGCGACGGATCCTAATTAGACTGTGGTGCGGACGGCGGGGATCGAACCCGCACGATCAGAGATCGAGGGATTTTAAGTCCCTTGCGTCTACCAATTCCGCCACGTCCGCAGGCCAGCCCTTTTCAGACGCCAGACAGAGGCCGTCAAGCCGTCTTCTGCCGTCCTCGGGCTTGATGCCCTCACTTCGCGTCGATGAAGTCGAGCACCGACTGGTTGTATTCGTCCGGCGCCTGCAGCGAAGCGAAATGGCCGACATCGGGCAGGATGACCAGCTTGGCGCCGGGTATCGCCGCGGCCATGTATTCGGTGTGCTCGCGCTTGATCGCTTCGTCATGGTCGCCGGCGACGATCGCCGTCGGGGTGGTGATCGTGCCGAGCTGTTCCTTGGTCCACGCCGGCTGCGTCTCCCACATGTGACTCATCTGCGCCACGAAGGCCTCGTATTCGTCGGGCGTCTTGGAAAGTCGGGCATAGTCCTTGCCGCTGCGCACGATATAGGCGCCGAAAGTCTTGTCGGTCATGACGCCGGGATCGACGCCGTCGGTGGTCACGTTGGCGGCCTGCGCATAGAGCCTCGTCAGCCGCTCGGGATGGTGGAGCGCGATATCGATGCCGATGATGCCGCCGTCGCTCCAGCCGACAAGCGCCGTCTTGTCGATCTTGAGGTAGTCGAGCAACGCCAGATAGTCCGATGCCATCAAACCGTAGCCGAAGGGCTGATCGGTGCGGGTGGAGCGACCGTGGCCGCGGCTGTCGGCGACGATCACCTTGTGGGTTTTGGACAGCGTCGCGACCTGGCTTGCCCAGATGTCGGCATGGCCAAGGCCGCCATGGATGAGCAGCACCGGATCGCCAGCGCCGAAGACGGCATAGTACATCTGGATGCCGTTGACCGGTGCGTAGCCGCTCTGGTCAGGTTTTGGCATGGCCGTCGGCTCAGGCAGGGTCTGCCAGCGCTCTTCAGCGGAGGCGAAGCCGGCCATGACCACAAACAGGGTGACGAAACCGAGCGCTCGCCAGAAACGGGTTACGTGTTCCCCCCAGGGATTTCGGATTGTCGATCAACATCTTTTTGAGATGGGAAGTCAACGATTGCCGCGGAGCCCTGTGAGGGACGGCGCCCCAGCCTGGGACAAAAAAACCGCCTTGGCGGCGGGTCGTTGGCGCAAATCAGCACCATGAATAAATTCCTAGCATAACTGCCGGCACAAAGCAAGAACAAACTTGCCTCGCGATGACCAATTCTCGACGTCGGCGCCGCCCCTCATCCGGCTGCCGCCCCTTTTCCCCGTATAGTGACGGGGAGAAGGGGCTGGCCGCAACCTCGACAGGCTTTCTGCAACGCTGGAGATTGGCGAAATCCTTTGCGAAGGCGTCTTTCTCCCCGTCACTATACGGGGAGAAATGCCCGGCAGGGCAATGAGGGGCGGCGCAAACCTAAAGCGATTGCCCTGAGTTCGCAACGAGACGCGAAGGTCGTAGCGTTCAGGCGATCCGCTGATCTTGCTGGTCAAAACGCCATCGGCTTGGCACAGTCGGGGAAATCAGGAGTTCTCTCAATGCCGAAGACCGCCAACACGACGAAACCCAAACCATGGGCCGAAATGGCGACGCATCTGGTCGACGTCGCGATGGGCAGGAAGCCCGCCGACCTCGTCATCCGCAACGGGCGCTGGGTGAACGTTCATTCCGGCGAGATCATCGCCGGCACCGACATTGCCATTGTCGGCGGCCGCTTTGCCTATTGCGGACCGAATGCCGGTCACGCCATCGGGCAGGGCACCAAGGTGGTCGACGCCGGCGGGCGCTATCTGGTGCCTGGCCTTTGCGACGCGCACATGCATGTCGAGAGCGGCATGGTGACGGTGACGGAGTTCTGTCGCGCGGTCATCCCGCATGGCACCACCTCGATGTTCATCGACCCGCACGAGATCGCCAACGTGCTTGGCCTGCCGGGCGTGCGGCTGATGCATGACGAGGCCGTCGCCATGCCTGTCAACGTGCATGTGCAGATGCCGTCCTGCGTGCCCTCAGCACCCGGGCTGGAGCATGCCGGCGCCGAGCTGACGGTCGCCGATGTCACTGAAGCGATGACCTGGGAAAACATTATCGGGCTTGGCGAGGTGATGAATTTTCCCGGCGTCGCCGCCAACGATCCGGTGATGGCGGGCGAGATCGCCGCGACGGTGAGGGCGGGCAAGACCGTCGGCGGCCATTACGCCTCGCGCGATCTCGGTCTGCCGTTCCACGGCTATGTCGCCGGCGGCCCCGAGGACGACCACGAAGGCACCCGCGCCGAGGACGCCATCGCCCGCGTCCGCCAGGGCATGAAGGCGATGCTCAGGCTGGGTTCGGCCTGGTACGACGTGGCCTCGCAGGTCAAGGCGGTGACGGAGGGCGGGCTCGACCCGCGCAATTTCATCCTGTGTACCGACGACAGCCATTCCGGCACGCTTGTCCATGAAGGCCATATGGACCGGGTGGTCCGGCACGCCATCAGCCAGGGGCTGAGGCCGGTGACCGCGATCCAGATGGCGACGCTCAACACCGCCCAGCATTTCGGGCTGCAGCGCGAGCTGGGTTCGATTGCGCCGGGGCGGCTCGCCGATGTGCTGATCGTCTCCGATCTGGCCGCGATGACCATCGACGAGGTCTATGGCCGTGGCGTCAGGCTGGCCAAGGGCGGCAAGCTCGAAATCGACATTCCAGCCTACGATTATCCGAGGACGGCGAAGAACACCGTCAAGCTCGGCAGGAAGCTCAAGTCAGGGGATTTCGACATCGTGGCGCCCAAGGGCGCCAACGAGGTGCGGGTGCGCGTCATCGGCGTGATCGAGAACCAGGCGCCGACCCGCGCGCTCGAGGCC
Source organism: Mesorhizobium tianshanense (assembly GCF_007830515.1). GTDB lineage: Bacteria > Pseudomonadota > Alphaproteobacteria > Rhizobiales > Rhizobiaceae > Mesorhizobium > Mesorhizobium tianshanense. Next base: position 92,125 of record NZ_VLKT01000006.1, on the reverse strand, counting down.
GATCTTCCGGTCGAGGATGGGCTGGTCGCCATGGACCGCCGCAACGACGTCTGCCAGATCGCGCTGGTCGAGCGCCACCGGGGCACGGGCGGCGTCACCAACGCCTTCGTCTCCGGCTTCGGCTATATGGCCGATTGCGCCATGGCCTCAAGCGTGGCGCATGATGCGCACCACATCATCGTCGTCGGCACCAGCAAGCAGGACATGGCATTGGCCGTCAACCGGCTGGGCGAGGTCGGCGGCGGCGTCGTGCTGTTTTCAAAGGGCAAGGAACTGGCGCTGGTTGAAATGCCGATCGCCGGGCTGATGTCGGACGAGCGCGCCGAAATCGTCGCGGCCAAGGCCGACAAGCTTACCGAGGCGATGCGCAAGATGGGCTGCTCGCTGAACAACGCCTACATGCAGCACTCGCTGCTGGCGCTGGTCGTCATCCCGGAACTGAGGATTTCCGATGTCGGCCTGATCGACGTGACGACGTTTCAGAAGGTCGATTTGTTCGTCTGACATCGGCCAAGGCGCGAGCCCACGCCGCTTATCCGCCGGTGGCGATGGTCAGCACCCTGAACGGCGTGGTGATGACGATCTCGGCGACGGAGCCGACGGCCTTGCCGATGCCTTGGCCGAGATTGTCGATCGGCTGCGCCGGATTGGCTTCTTCCGATGCCAGGCCGGCCGGGGCGCGCAGCCGGTCGCCGAGCAACTGCACCAGGAACGGGTTATCGGCGAATTTGGCGTGGTTCAGCCGGTCGCCGCCTTTGGTCTTGGTCAGGTCGACCACCGACACGCCATAGCTGGCGAGGTCGGCCGCATCGCCGTAGTCGCCGACGCGCGGCTTGTCGCCGGAGATCAGGGAGGAGAGTCTGAGGGCGCGATCGTCGCCCGAAAGCAGGATGGCGAAAGGCTTGTCGGGCTTGCCGTAGCGGATCATCTGCTTCTTGAACACGTCGACATCGATGTCGGGCGAGGCAAGGATGACGTAACCAAGCTTGTCGTCGAGATCGCGGTCGCCGGTGATGGCAAGCTGGCGCAGCGCCTCCATCGTCACCCAGGTCCCCATCGAATGGGCTATGATGTCGATGCTCTTGACCCGCGTCTTGGCCAGCATGCGCAGCGTCGCTTCGAGATCGTCGCGCGCGGCGTTGGCGCTTTCCTTGTCGTAGATATAGCCTGTGGTCTTACCGCTCGATGCCCATGAGAACAGCACCGGCGTGCCGGGATATTTCGTGTCGTGCGCGATCTGCGTCAGCCGGTAGACGCCGTCGTCGAAACCGTTGTTGAAGCCGTGCACGAAAACCAGCGCGCGTTCACCGCGCATGGCGATGTCGGAGCCGACCGCCTTGGCGAATTGCGGAGCGCCTTCATAGAAGGCGACGTTCGTTGCGGTGAAGTCCTTCGCCGGGTTGCTGTTGGCGGAGCCCTTGACCCGCTCGATGGCACCGACCTGATGGACTTTTGGAACCGTCACGTCGACGCGGGCGAAGCTGGTGGTCAGCGAGCGATTGCCGTCGAACACCTGCCGCGGATCGGTTGTGGCTTTCTTCCGGGTGGTGGCGACGAAGATCTCATGCGTGGCAGCGATGTCGGAGGCAGGCACCGTGACAGCCGTCGTGTTGAGAAGGTCGTGTGTCTTCCGACCGGCGCAGCCGGTGACAGCGAGCGCGAGCGCAACGACGAGGAATATCTTCGAACGCACGGTCACGCAGGCTCCCGAAGGGACGTCAACCGTATGACGTCCTTGGCTGTTTCGATAGAGGCAGAGGCCGGCCTGGTCCAGTTCAAAGTGATCCGATGCTGCTGCAATCGTGAACAGGCACGACGAACACCTTACTGCCCGAGCAGGCTGATGCGGTCGGTCACCTCGCGGTCGCTGGCAAATCCGTCATCCTCGCGCAGCCGCTGGCCGATCATCTTCACCAGCTCGGGGTTGTCGGCGAATTTGGTGTGATTGAAGCGATCCGATCCCTTGACGCTGGAGAGATCGACGACGCTCACGCCGTAATCGGCGAGGTCGGCCGCGTCCTTGTAGTCGCCGACGCGCGGCCGCGAGCCGGCGATCAGGCCGGAGAGCCGCAGCGCCCGGTCGTCGTCGGACAGCAGCAGGATGAAGGGCTTGTTCGGCTTGCCGTAGCGGCGCATCTGGCTCTTGAACACGTCGACATCGATATCGGGTGAGGCCAGCACCACGTCGCCGAGCTTGCCGCTGAGATCGCGGTCGCCGTTGATGGCGAGCTGGCGCAGCGCTTCCATGGTGACCCAGGTTCCCAGCGAATGGGCGACGATGTCGATGCGCCGCGCGCCGGTCTGCGCAAGCATCCTCAGCGTCACTTCCAGCTGGTCGCGGGCAGCACTGGCGCTTTCCCTGTCGTAGACATAGTCCCTGGTCTTGGCGCCCGACGCCCAGGAAAACAGCACCGGCGTGCCCGGGTAGCCGGAATCATGGGCGATCTGGGTGACGCGGTAGACGGCGGCGTCGAAGCCGGTGTTGTAGCCATGGACGAAGACCATGACGCGGCCGCCGCGCGCGGCGATGTCGGCGCTGAGCGCGCTGGAGAATTGCGGCGCGGTGTCGTAGCCGACGACATCGGAGGCCATGAAGTATTTGGCCGGGTCGTTCGACTTGCCGCGCGAGCGCCGCTCGATTCGGCCGGTTTCGTGGATTCCCGGCACGGTGACGTTGGCGCGGGCATAGTTCAGCGTGGCCGAGCGCTCGCGGTCGAAAACCTTGCTGGGGTCGTCGGAGCGCTTGCGCGTCGTGGCGATGAAGATCGAGTGGTTGCCGGCGATTTCCGTCACCGGCGCGGACACCATGGCGCTGCCGAGCAGTTCCTCGGTTGGCCGGCCGCCGCAGCCGGCAACGAGCAAGGCAAGGACAAGGATGCAAATCTTCTTCAACTCTGACATTCCACTCCGGCCGAAAGGCCTATCCAACCTCCGCGACCCCTCCCGGACAGCCGAAGTGCGGCAGAAGTAAGTCGTGTCCAGTTGAAAAGCGTTCAGCGCCTCGCGACAGCCATCGCACTGTTGCGCGAAAGCCAGAACGGCGGAAGGAAGGCCGGGATGTTGGAGAAGGTCTTGAGACGGATGCCGAGCACGTCTGGATACGCAATAGGCGGGGATCAAACGCACGCGGCGTGTGCTAAGTTTGTGACCATCGCGTCGTGGCAAACCAAATGCACGCTGCGTTGCCCACACAACGACATGCGATCCGGGGTGATCTTGCCATGACCAGTTTTTCCTCCCGCGTCGCTGCCGCCGCCGCCGCGATCCGCCGGATTTTTCCGGAGACGCCGCTGCAGGAAAACGACTATCTGTCGAAGAAGACCGGCGCGCGCGTGCTGCTGAAGCGCGAGGATCTGTCGCCGGTGCGCTCCTACAAGATCAGGGGCGCCTTCAACTTCTTCCGCAAGGCGCTCGAAGCCGGCAACGATGCCGAACTGTTCGTCTGCGCTTCCGCCGGCAACCATGCGCAGGGCTTTGCCTTCGTCTGCCGTCATTTCGGAAAAAAGGGCGTGGTGTTCATGCCGGTGACGACGCCGCAGCAGAAGATCGACAAGACGCGGCTGTTCGGCGGCGAATTCGTCGAGATCAGGCTGGTCGGCGACTTTTTCGACGACTGCTACCGCGCCGCCTTCGAATTCACCGAAAGTGCTGGCGCGCATATGGTGCCGCCCTTCGACCACAGGGACATCATCGAGGGGCAGGCGACCGTCGCCTACGAGATATCAGACCAGATGCCTGGCGCGCGCATGCCCGACATCGTCATGCTGCCGGTTGGCGGTGGCGGCCTGGCCGCGGGAGTGACGCATTATTTCGCCGACCAGCGCCGCGACACGCGCTTCGTCTTCTGTGAGCCGGCCGGTGCGCCAAGCCTGAGCGAGAGCCTCGCTACCGGAAAGCGGATCAAGCTCGCCAGGGTCGACAATTTCGTCGATGGCGCGGCGGTGGCCGAGATCGGCCGCGAACCGTTGCGGCATCTCAAGGCGTTTGCCGCTGATGCGGTGCGGCTGATCCCGGAAAACCGGCTCTGCGCGACCATGATCGAGATGCTGAATGTCGAAGGCGTGGTGCTCGAGCCGGCCGGCGCACTGGCGATCGACGCGCTGAAGGATTTTTCGAAGAAGGAGATCAGGGGCAAGACCATCGTGGCGGTGGTTTCGGGCGGCAATTTCGATTTCGAGCGGCTGCCGGACGTGAAGGAAAGGGCGCTGCGCTTCGAGGGGCTGAAAAAATACTTCATCATTCGCTTTCCGCAGCGGCCGGGCGCGCTGCGCGACTTCCTCGAAATGCTGGGGCCCGACGACGACATCGCCCGCTTCGAATATCTGAAGAAATCGGCGCGCAATTTCGGTTCGGTGCTGATCGGCATCGAAACCAAGGACCGCCGCAATTTCGAGCTGCTCAACGCCAATTTCGAGGCCGAGGGCGTGCAGTATCAGGATATCACCGACAATGAGACCCTGGCCGGGTTCATCATATGAGCGCCCAAATATGAGTGCCCAAGCGAAAACCTTCGTTGCGCTGTTTTCCGGCATCAATGTCGGCGGCAACCGCATCGTCAAGATGGCGGAGCTGAGAGCATTCTTCGAGCAGCTCGGCTTTGCCGACGTCGCCACCTATGTGCAGAGCGGCAACGTCGTGTTCCGGTCGGCAAAGGGCGCTGCGGTCACGCTGACCAGACGGCTGGAAGCGGCCTTCGAGGAGAAATGGGGATTTCACTCGCGCATCATGGTGCGCGATCTCGGCTGGTTCGAGCGTCTGGTGGCTCAAAATCCCTATCCAGAGGTCGCCGAGGAGCAGACCAAGCTCCACGCTTTTGCGCTGGAGCGCGAGCCGAGCGCCGACGAGATCGCACGGCTGTCCGAAAAATGCACCGGTCCCGAACGCTTCGAGATCAAAGGCGACGTGCTTTACCTGCACGCACCGGAAGGCCTCGGCAAATCGGTGTTTGCCAACCTCATCCCACGCACGCTGAAAGTGCCCGGCACCGCCCGCAACTGGCGCACGGTGCTGGCGCTGCTGGAGATGGCTGGTCAGGCTGACCAAACCGGCAACTGACTGCCGCTTCGCTTACGCCGGAGCTTTTTGCCAATCGAACGTCAGTTCTTCGCGGAAAGCGAAGCGTTTGATGTGGTCGGCGACGACCGTTTCCAGGCGCTCCAGCGAGCCGGCTTCGTCGGCCGTCACCGCGATGTGGAGCGCTGCCGCGTCGCCGTCCAGAACCGTGCGACCCAGTGAGAGATCGATTGTCCCGTGGTTTGGATCGAATTCGACGGGAAACTTGTGCGCCCAATGCTTGCAAAGCTGCTGCAGATAGCGGCTGGCATGTTCGGTGGCGACATCGGCATGGCTGGTCGGCATGAATGAGTTCTCCTGGTGCATGACCCTGAAAAATCGGAGTCATGCGCAAACAACCTTGCGAGGCTGGCGCCATAGCTGGACAGATGTGTCATCTTACGGAACGCCACATCCACTCAAAATGACGTGACCGGCTACCAGCTTCCGGTATTCGCCATCGAGGCCCAGGGCTCGGCCTTGGCCTTGGCCGGGCCCTTCTGCAAAAGCTCGATCGAGATGCCGTCCGGCGACTTGACGAAGGCCATGTTGCCGTCGCGCGGCGGCCGGTTGATGGTGACGCCCTTGTCCATCAGCTGCTGGCAGGTGGCGTAGATGTCGTCGACCTCATAGGCGAGGTGGCCGAAATTGCGGCCGCCCTTATAGTCTTCCGGGTCCCAATTGTAGGTGAGCTCGATCAGCGGCGCCTTGTCGGCGATGCCGCTTTGCTCGTCTTCGGAAGCGGCGAGGAAGATCAGCGTATAGCGCCCCTGTTCGTTTTCGTGGCGGCGCACTTCCTTGAGGCCAAGCTTGTTGCAGTAGAAATCGAGCGATGCATCGATGTCGGCGACGCGGACCATGGTGTGGAGGTAGCGCATGTGATTTTCCTCGAAATGTTGCGTTGCGGCGGAACATAGGGGCCACCCGGCCAAAGGGCAATTGCCGATAACCGGTCGTGCCGGCAAACAACAAATCCGGTATTCCCGCAATGAACCGTGAAAAAAGGCACGTCAGGTCTTGCACACACCGGAATCCGCAGTGTTAATCTGACGTCAAGAATCAGTTGCGGTGTTCTTGGAAAAAGGGGGGGCGTTCTTATGGGGGAAAAAGCCTCTTTCATGGGGCGGGACGGAACCGATAACGCCTTGAATCGAGACGAGGGCGGCGATGCGGCCGATCTTGTCGAGATTGCGGGCGCCATCAAATGGTTCGACGTGGCCAAGGGCTACGGTTTCATTCTTCCCGATGACGGCTCCTCCGGCGATATTCTCCTCCATGTGACGTGTCTTCGAAGGGACGGTTTCCAGACCGCTCTGGAAGGTGCCCGCGTCGTCTGCCTCGTCAAGCAGGGCGAGCGTGGATTGCAGGCGTTCCGGGTACTCTCCATGGATGTCACCACGGCGGTCCATCCAGCGGAGATGCAGGAGCAGCGCACCCATGTCTCGGTGACGCCGGAAAGCGGCCTCGAACGGGCGCTGGTGAAATGGTTCAACCGCACCAAGGGGTTCGGTTTCCTGACCCGGGGCGAGGGCACCGAGGACATTTTCGTCCATATGGAGACGCTGCGCCGCTACGGCATCACCGAGCTCAGGCCGGGGCAGGTCGTGCTGGTCCGCTTCGGGCGCGGCGACAAAGGCCTTATGGCTGCCGAAATCCACCCGGATATGGGTACCTTGCCGGTCTCGCATTAGGACCCAATCCCGATCGAATCGGAACGGGAGCTGGTGCTTTGCTTGACCATGATCTTTTCCGAACCGTATGTTCGGGATCATGGTCCAGGACGATTTCCGGCCGAGGATTTTGAATGACTCACAGGAACTGGCTGACCACGGGCGTAGTCTGCGCCGCGATCGCTTTTGTCGTTGCCACAGGCGCTTTCTTCCATTCGCAGCAACTGGCTTCGGCAGACAGCCGGGCGATGATCCTTGCCGTCGACCCGCAACCGCTGGTCGCGGTGACGAAATCCGGTGAGCGCTCGTTTTCAATCGAAATCGCCGACACCTCCGCCGAGCGCGCGGCCGGCCTGATGTTTCGCGAGGAGATGGCCGACGATCATGGCATGCTGTTCGTGTTCGAGGAGGTTCGGGATGTGGGCTTCTGGATGAAGAACACGCCGATGCCGCTCGACCTGATCTTCGTCGGCCAGGACGGCAAGATCCGGGCGATCAAGCAAGGCGAGCCGCAGTCCGAGGCGATGATCTCGCCCGGCGAGCCGGTTCGCTTCGTGCTCGAGCTCAAGGCGGGCACCGCAGCCAGGGGCGGCATCGAGGACGGCGACCTGCTGCGTCACCCGGCGATCAGCACGGCGCCCAACGCCGACGCCGACTGACCAGGACCAGCCGCGGTGCAGTCTTTCTCCCATGACGGCTTTGACCTTGCCTTCCTCGATCGCCAGCCGGCATCGGGGCAGGGCGATCCGGTGCTCATGATCCACGGCTTTGCCTCGACCCATTACGTCAACTGGGTGTCGCCCGGCTGGTTCAAGACGCTGAACGATGCCGGCTACCGCGCCATCGCCTTCGACAATCGCGGCCATGGCGCGTCGTCGAAGAGCTATCAAGAGGTCGATTATACGCCCGCGAAAATGGCTTCCGACGGGGCGGCGCTGCTGAACCATCTCGGCATCGAACGCGCCCATGTCATGGGCTATTCGATGGGCGCGCGGATATCGGCGTTTCTGGCGCTTTCCGACCCGGACAAGGTGGCGACGCTGGTCTTCGGCGGTCTCGGCATCGGCATGGTCGACGGCGTCGGCGACTGGGATCCGATTGCCGCCGCCCTTCTGGCCGACGATCCTGATACCAACAGCCATCCGCGCGGCCGCTCGTTTCGCGCCTTCGCCGACCAGACCCGCAGCGACCGCCGCGCGCTGGCTGCCTGCATCGCCACCTCGCGGGAATTGCTGGCCGAGGCCGACATTGCGCGCATCGCCCAGCCGACCTTGATTGCCGTCGGCACCAAGGACGATATCGGCGGTTCGCCCGAGGAACTCGCCGCCTTGATGCCGAATGCAACGGCCTTTCACATCGAAGGCCGCGACCATATGCTGGCCGTCGGCGACAAGACCTTCAAGCAGCGGGTGCTGGAGTTCTATGCCGAAAACCCGCTGTGAGCACATCTGTGCTTGAGGTGGCTCAATACCTGAAGAATGCAGGGGCTCAGGATAAAAGCCGATCTGTAGCGATCCTTCGCCCCCCCTCTATCCTCCGGCCTCAAAGATCTGCACCGCAGCAGTCGCAAGTCATGCCTTAAGCGCTTCGATCGACCGCATCATGCTCTGCCTGGCCTGCGGTTCGAACTGCTGCCGGAATTCCTCTGTGTGGAAGATTTGCGGGCGGGCGAGGAAGCTTTTCAGAACGGCACTGCGGCCGGCGCGCCACATCGGCTCCTCCACCCAGCCATATTCACGGCGGACCGCCTGTTCATAGGCATCGAAGGCATCCGGCGCCGCACCCAGGATCGCCAGGTCCATGTCGAGGAACAGGGCTGCGTCGCGGAGGGCATTCTCGTCGTCAAAGTGCGGCAATTCATGCGTGGCGGTGGCGATGATCATCGCCGTGATGCGACCGAGGCGCTGCGCATCGGCGCGGCCGGCGAGCTTTTTCTTGGCAAGGGCGGCACTCCTGGCCTCATTGTCCTTGGCCCGGCTGTCATAGACGGCGTCGTGGAACCAGATCGCCGCCACGACGGCTTCGGGGTCGTGCAACGAGGCCCGATAGTCGGCGGCCAGCGCCAGCATCGCCTCGATATGGGCGACGTTGTGATAGTGGCGGCCTTCGGCCCGGTAAAGCGCGGAAAGCTCGCGCTTCAGCGGCTCGTCGATCAAGGGTTCGTTTTCCATTGCCGCTTGAATTTCCGTGAACCAAATCCATTTGACAAAGCACTAAGGAAAATTGAGTTCAACCCTGCTATGATCTGGCTTATATGTGCGGCCGGAGAATAGGCAAGCCGGCAGGCCGGAGACCACCGATGAACAGCGTTACGATTGCCCGCCCCAGCATGGTGAAGCCGATCGACCCGATCTGGCGCTCGATCCGCGACGAAGCGATGGAGGCGGTCAATCGCGATCCGCTACTGGCGGCGTTCCTGTATTCGACCATCCTCAACCAGGAAAGCCTGGAGGAAGCGGTCATCCATCGCCTGGCCGAGCGGCTCGACCATCAGGACATCGGTTCCGATCTCATCCGCCAGACCTTCAAGGCGATGGCAGCCGACGACAAGGACTGGGCGGCAACCGTGCGTGTCGACATCCAGGCCTATTACGACCGCGATCCGGCCTGCGACCGCTTCATCATGCCGGTGCTCTATTTCAAGGGCTTTCATGCCATCCAGACGCACCGGCTGGCGCATTGGCTGTGGAACCAGGGCCGCCAGGATTTCGCGCTCTACCTGCAGAGCCGGTCGTCCTCGGTGTTCCAGACCGACATCAACCCGGCCGCCCGCATCGGCAAGGGCATCTTCCTCGACCACGCCACCGGCCTCGTCGTCGGCCAGACGGCAGTGATCGAGGACGACGTGTCGATCCTGCACGGCGTGACGCTGGGCGGCACCGGCAAGGCCGGCGGCGACCGCCATCCCAAGATCCGCTACGGCGTGCTGATCGGCGCCGGCGCCAAGATCCTCGGCAACATCGAAGTCGGCCATTGCTCGAAGATCGCGGCAGGCTCGGTGGTGCTGTCGCCGGTGCCGCACAACAAGACGGTTGCCGGCGTGCCGGCCCGCGTCGTCGGCGAAACCGGCTGCGACCAGCCTTCGCGGCAGATGGACCAGCTTCTGCCGTCGCAGACGATGGACCACGTCGTCAGCTTTGATATCTGACTTCAAGTCTGCGGGGACGGGCGACCGAACTCCGTTTGCCGGCTTTGGCGCCTGTCGGTTCTCGCATATCCGGCCGGCTTGCCTTTACATCGCCATTGTCGACGTGCCAGAAGCGCGCTCAAACGAGCAAGACCGACGATCGGAGAAGACTTTGAAGCCTGATGAAATCAGAAAGCTGGACGCCTATTTCAAGCGCGTCTTCCAGAATCCCAAGCTTGAGGTGAAGGCGCGGCCGCGCAAGGAAGATTCGGCCGAAGTCTATGTCGGCGACGAGTTCCTCGGCATCGTCTTCAAGGACGAGGACGACGGCGACTACAATTTCTCGATGGCGATCCTCGACATCGATCTGGCCTGAGCCGGGACTCTTGCGGCGGACCTGGCCTGCCTTGCTGCGGGCTGGTTGGCGACCAATCTCAGTGGCAAATCGCAAACCTCTAGGGTTGGCCGAATGCTCCTCTCCCTTCGTCATCCCCAGGGCGGAGCAAGGAGCGAAGCGACGCGGCGCAGACCCTGGGATCCATGCCGTTACGTGGCGGCAGTGCTCAGCGGACCAGAACCGAACGCCACCACCCCGTTCCGCGAAAAGCTCGAACCACTCTGGATCATGGTTGAAGGGTAGCTGGCGCCTTGCGCACACAAGCGCCGTTTTGATCCGCTGCAATCTTCGGCCGATACCACGGGATCCTAGGGTCTGCGCTCCGCTTCGCGTCGCCTCGCCTCGCCCTAGGATGACGAAAGCGCGGTGGGACCTTGGCTGATAGAAAAGATCATGGTCAAACAAGAAGATAGAGCCTCATCCTGATCGGATGAATCAAGCCCTAGCGCCCGGTCCTCAGCATGCGCGCAGCCTCGGCGGCGATGGCTGCGTCGAGCGCCTGCCAGTCCTCCAGAAACTCCCTGGGAAAGCGGTAGGTGAGGCTGAGCTTGTCGCCGACCTGGATGTCGCGTTCGCACGGCGCCAGCGATTGCGCGGCACTCGGGCCGCTCAGGCAGCGGGCCACGAACGGGTCCTTGCCGGGGCGATTGCCGACCGCCAGCACCTCGTTGAGATAGCCTGATTTTTCGGTGAAGCCGTAGAGCGTCGTGCCGCCCGGGCCGGGCGTGCCGGGCTGGATGATCAGGGCGCTGTAGATCGGCGCGAGGCGGCCGCTCATGTCCCGCGACATGATCTGCCGTTCGAACGACAGGAAGATGATGTCCTTGCTGGGTCCGGTGTGGTTGAAATCGTCGCGGGCGGCCTCGCTGTAACCGTCCATCTCGGGATAGCGCAGATAGAGGTCGAGGCGCGAGGCGATACCGTCGCGCCGGGCTTGATCGAAGCGGATCACATTGGCCGGCACGGCGATGACATTGTTGCCGATCACCACCTCGTGGATCGTCGTGTCGTCGGTGTATCCGGCCATGGCGATCGAGCGGCCGAACCATTTGCCGCCAAGGCTAATCGCTATCGAAAGCACAGCCAGCGCCGAAAACACGTAGAACACCCGCTTCATCAGCTTGGAATCGACGACACTGAGTTGCGGCCCGTGGACGGTGGCTGCCTTCTTCATCGCGATCCTCTATCGGCGACCTGTCCCAAGATTTCCCCTGGGCTTCCCCGCGGGTGTCCTTGAGCGGCACATGTGGCGTGGCGCGACCCTTGCATCACGCCCTATCGTACACGACTGTGCGATTTCATGGTAAATGGAAGGTGAAGATGGGTCCGCTCGAACACACACTCTTCTCTTTTATGTTTGGGCTGACGGCGTGCGGCCTGGCCGGATCGGCGATGGAGTTGATATCGGGCCGCCGACTTGCTTTTGTCGAGCCCTATGTGTCGCCGGCGCACATCCTGCGCTCGTTGGTCGCCACGGCATGCGCCGGGCCCTTGATGTTCGCCAACGAAGCCCTGGATGCTTGGCGGCAAGGCCGCATTTCCGCACCGGCGCTGATCTCTTGCGGTTGCACCGCGACGATCTGGGCATTGGCGTTGGGCGTCGTGCTGCTCGACATTGCGTCCGAGGCAGGCATTCTCCTAGGGTCGGCCGATTTTTCAGCGTGAGACGATTCGGAGGCGAAAAATGCCGCTCTATGCGATCGACGGAAAAGCCCCCGGCTTCGAGGACGCGGACAGCAACTGGATCGCGCCCGACGCCAGCTTGATCGGCGATATCAGGGTCGGCCGTAACGCGGGCTTCTGGTTCGGTGTCGTCATTCGCGGCGACAACGAGCCGATCGTCATCGGCGCCGACACCAACGTGCAGGAGCACACGGTCATGCACACCGATGTCGGTTTTCCCCTGACCATCGGGCAAGGCTGCACGATCGGCCATCGCGCCTTGCTGCATGGCTGCACGATCGGCGACAACAGCCTGATCGGCATGGGCGCCATCGTGCTGAACGGCGCGAAGATCGGCAAGAATTCGCTGGTCGGCGCCGGCGCCCTTGTCACCGAAGGCAAGGAATTCCCCGACAATTCGCTGATCATCGGCTCGCCCGCTCGTTTGATGCGACAGCTGGACGATGCCACGGTCGCAGGGCTGCGCGCTTCGGCCGCGCACTACGTCGCCAACGGCAAACGCTTCAAGGCCGGGTTGCCGAAGGTGTAAGGTTGCGACCGAAATCGGCCATCGCTCGCGCCCGTCACCGCTGAATGCCGCCTCGCCTGTTCATCGCCTCACGCAGGAGCGAGGCGCCGGCTTCGAAGCCAGCATCCTCGGCACCCTCGAGTGGTGTCGCATAATCGTCGATGCGGGTTTCGAGCGACGGGTCTGCACCGGCGGCAAGCAGCAGGCGGATCGCCTCGGCGTCGCGCATGGCCACGGCGTAGTGAAGCGGCGTCCAGTCGTTGACGCCGCGCATGTCGGCATCGGCGCCGTGATCGAGCAGGATGCGGATGATCTCGTGCCTGTCCGCCCGCTCGGTGGACAGTGCCGCGATGATCGAAGGAAAGCCGGCATGATCCGCGTAGTTCGGGTTCGAGCCGGCATCGAGCAGCGCCGAGACGAAGGCGATTGGACTCCAGTAGATCGAATATTCCAGCGGATGGCCAAGGCCGAGCTCAAACGGCATGCGTTCGTCGAACCAGCGCGGCGAACCGCCGAGAGCCACACCGAGGGCATCGAAATCGCCGGCCTTGAAGGCATCGTCGATGGCCTTGAACAGGCGATGGCGCTCGCATCGATTTTCCGGGATTTCCAACATCGCCGTGATCCAGAAGGCGAAACTGACGGCCTATAGTGCCTCGATCTCCCGCCCAAGGAAAGGCCGGTTGGGATATCGGATACGCCTGGCGGCTCGATTGGACCACCACCGTCGGACGCGTTCGGCTACAATGTAGCGACGCGCCCGCATCCTGGGGCCAAGACGACCGCAATGATCAGCGCGGCCCCCGCAGGGCAGAGGGCTTCAAGAGCCTCACGTCCGGTTGATCGAGACGCCGCCATCGGCAAACAGCGCCGTCCCGGTGGTGAAGCTCGATGCGTCCGACGCCAGATAGAGCGCCGAGCGGGCGATTTCTTGCGGTTGCGCCATGCGTTTCAGGGCATGGATACCCTCGACGAAAGCCCGGGCTTCCGGCGTAGTCGTCGTCGCGCCCGGCGTGTCGGTGCCGCCGGGCAGCAATGCGTTGACGCGCAGCCCTTGCGCTCCGTATTCGGCAGCCAGAACCTGCGTCAGCCCGATCAGCCCGGCCTTTGCAGCAGCGTAGGCAGCCATTCCAGGTATCCCGGCGGTTCGACCGACGAAGCTGGACGTGAAGATCAGCGAGCCGCCACCGCGCTCCAGCAGCGCCGGCACCTGGTATTTGGCGCCGATAAAGGCGCCGGTCAGGTTGGTGTCGATGGTCTCGTGCCACGTCTTCAACAACATATCGGGAACCGGTCCCATCTGGCCGACGGAGCCGGCGTTGTTGAAGGCGATATCCAGCCCGCCGAACCGGCCGACCGCCAGGTCGACAAGGGCTTTTGCATAGGCCTCGTCCCTGACGTCGCCGGCAAGGGCGATGGCCGTGCCAGCGGCGTCCTCGATTTCGGCGACGAGCGCCTCAAGCTCTGCCTGGCGACGGGCGGCGACGACCAGCTTGGCGCCCTGTTCGGTAAACAGCTTCGCGGTGGCACGGCCGATGCCGGAACTGGCGCCGGTGACGATGGCGACCTTGTTGGCGAGTGCGAACATTTTCTGCATCCTTTTCTTCGCGCCAGCTTCGCCGGCAATCGGATGCTTGGTCGCAGATCGAGGCGGTGCGGGCCACCCGATACCTGCGCAGACCTCGCGCCGGGGTTTGATCGTTCGTCACTTTCGATGCGGCTTTTTTGTCGCGGCGCAAAACGGCAAGCGCCGTCGCAAACAGCGCAAGGGTGACAGCGCGGTTTCGCTAGTGATACACCTCGCGCGCCGGGGGCTTGAGTGGATGCCCGGCCGCAATCCACGAGATTTTGGCGCGAGGCCTCAACGTGAAGAAATACTCGGCATTCGCCATCGCCCGGGAGGCCATGCGCGGTCACAAGGGCTGGGAGGAACAGTGGTCCTCGCCAGAGCCGAAGAAGGAGTACGACGTCATCATCGTCGGCGCCGGCGGCCATGGCCTGGCCACCGCCTACTATCTCGCCACGGTGCACGGCATCACCAATGTCGCGGTGCTGGAAAAGGGCTGGCTCGGCGGCGGCAACACCGGCCGCAACACCACCATCATCCGCTCCAACTATCTCTATGACGAGAGCGCCGGCATCTACGACCATGCGCTGAAACTGTGGGATGGGCTCAGCCAGGAGCTCAACTACAACGTCATGTATTCAGCGCGCGGCGTCATGATGCTCGCCCACAATGTGCACGACGTCCAGGTCTTGAAACGCCACGTTCATGCCAACCGTCTGAACGGCATCGACAATGAATGGCTGACGCCCGAGCAGGCGAACGAATTCTGCCCGCCGCTCAACATCTCCAAGGAGGCCCGCTACCCGGTGGTGGGTGCCGCCTTGCAGCGCCGCGGCGGCACGGCGCGTCACGATGCCGTTGCCTGGGGCTATGCGCGCGGCGCTTCGGCGCGCGGCGTCCACATTATCCAGAATTGCGAGGTCACCGGCGTCAAGCGGGCACCGAACGGGGCGGTTACCGGCGTCGAGACGACACGCGGTTTCATCGGCGCCAAAAAGGTCGGCGTCGTTGCCGCCGGCCATTCGTCCGTCATCATGAACATGGCCGGCGTGCGCATGCCGCTGGAGAGCTATCCGCTGCAGGCGCTGGTGTCGGAGCCGGTCAAGCCAGTGGTGCCCTGCGTGGTCATGTCGAACACCGTGCACGCCTACATCTCGCAGTCCGATAAGGGCGAATTGGTCATCGGCGCCGGCACCGACCAGTATGTCTCCTATTCGCAGACCGGCGGTCTGCACATCCTCCAGCACACGCTCGACGCCATCTGCGAGATGTTCCCCATATTCACGCGCATGAAGATGCTGCGTTCGTGGGGCGGCATCGTCGACGTGACGCCCGACCGCTCGCCGATCCTGGCCAAGACGCCGGTGCCCGGCCTCTACGTCAATTGCGGCTGGGGTACGGGCGGCTTCAAGGCGACGCCGGGCTCGGGCCATGTCTTTGCCCACACCATCGCAAAAGACGATCCGCACCCGATCAACGCGCCCTTCACCATCGAGCGCTTCCGCACCGGCCGCCTGATCGACGAGGCGGCGGCGGCGGCGGTGGCGCACTGATGATGGCCCAGATAGCTGTCGCCATGCCGCTGATGCTCGCAGGCGAGCAGGGCCTGTTCCATTTTCCGTCGCCGGACGAGGTGCGCATGCAGCCGATCAGCCGCGCCGAAAACGAGGCGGAATGGCCGTTTTCTGTCGACGGCGGCATTCTGGCCTGCGTCTGGAGCGGCGGCCAAAGGATCGTCTCCTTCTTTGAAGGCCGGCCATCCGATCTGGACGAGGACGAGCCATTCGAGCCGCGCGGCGTCATCGTCACGACGGATCCAATCCAGCTCACCATCGGCAACATGGCGAACCGCGCGCTTTTTCGCTCCGCGGCAAGCGTCGAGGAGCGCATCCGGCTCGTCGCGCCCTTCGCGATACTAGGCCAGAGGCTTTGCGATCAACCGGCCGGCGCCCGCGTCGGCCACGGCGAATTGTAGGAAAACCATGCTTCTCATCCGCTGCCCCTATTGCGAGGAAGAGCGTCCGGAACTCGAATTCCGCAACGCCGGCGAGGCGCATATCGCGCGTTCGGCCAACATGGCCGGCGAGAGCGACGACGATTTCGAAAAGTTCTTTTTCATCCGCTCGAATCCCAAAGGCATCATCTATGAGCGCTGGCGGCACATGCATGGCTGCGCGCGTTTCTTCAACGCCGTGCGCGACACCGTCACCGACAAGTTCATCATGACCTACAAGGCCGGCGAGCCGAAGCCCGCGAAGCTGCCGGGAGCCTCCAAATGATCGCAGCGTTCCGTATTCCCGGCGCCGGGCGCCTCAAGCAGGCAGAGACGGCCCGCTTCAGTTTCGACGGCCAGTCCTACAGCGGCGTCGAGGGCGACACGCTGGCCTCGGCGCTGCTCGCCAACGGCGTCCATCTGGTCGGCCGCTCGTTCAAATACCACCGGCCGCGCGGCTTCCTGTCGGCCGGCGCGGAAGAGCCCAATGCGCTGGTCGAGATCAAGCGCGACTCCGCCAGGAAGACACCAAACGTCCGCGCCACCGTGCAGGAACTCTATGACGGGCTGACGGCGCAGTCGCAGAACCGCTGGCCCTCGCTTTCCTTCGACGTCGGCGCCGTCAACGACATCGCATCGCCGCTGTTTTCGGCCGGTTTCTACTACAAGACCTTCATGTGGCCGAAGGCCGCCTGGAAGAAGTTCTACGAACCCAAGATCCGGGCAGCGGCCGGCCTTGGCGTCGCGCCGGATCAGCCCGATCCCGATCACTATTCGGCGCGCTTTGCGCATTGCGACGTGCTGGTGCTTGGCGGAGGTGCTGCGGGCATCGCCGCCGCCCTTGCCGCGGCCGAGACCGGTGTGCGCGTCATCCTTGCCGACGAGCAGGCTGATTTCGGCGGCAGCCTTCGTTTCGAGAGCGGCGCGCGGATCGAGGGGCAGGACGGCTTTGCCTGGGCGCAAGCGGCGGTCGCGAAGCTCAAGGGCATGGACAATGTCCGCGTTCTCTCCCGAACCACGGCCTTCGGCTATTACGCGCAGAATTTCGTTGGGTTGGTCGAGCGCGTCAGCGACCATCTGCAGAACCCCGGCCGCGAGCTGCCGCGCGAGCGGCTGTGGCAGGTCCGCGCCAAACGCGTGGTGCTGGCGACGGGCGCCATCGAGCGGCACATGGTGTTTGCCGACAACGACCGGCCGGGCATCATGCTGGCGTCGGCGGCGCGAACCTATCTCAATCATTACGGCGTCGCGGTCGGCAGGAATATCGGCGTCTACACGGCCAATGACTCTGCCTATGCGGCGGCGATCGACCTGAAGAAGGCCGGCGTCGGCGTGGCGGCCATCGTCGACCTGCGCGACAATCCGACCGGGCCGGTGATCGACGAGGCGAGGGCGCTCGGCATTGAGGTCAATTTCGGCCGCGCGGTGATCCGCGCCGGCGGCAAATTGCGCGTGTCGTCAATGACCGTGCAGCCGAAGAATGGCGGCGGCGAGCGCACGATTCCCGTCGACGCGATCCTGATGTCGGCCGGCTGGACGCCATCGGTGCATCTGTTCTCACAGTCGCGCGGCAAGGTCGCCTTCAACGACGAGACCAAGCGCTTCGTGCCCGGCACCTACGTGCAGGATTGCGTTTCCGTCGGCGCCTGCAACGGCACCGACGGGCTGTCGGCGACGATCGACGAAGCCTATGCGGCGGGCGCCAAGGCAGCGAAGGATGCCGGCGCCAGCACGGTCAAGGGAACCAAGCCGAAGGTCGACGCCAGCGAGAGCTGGTCGCGCGGCATGCTGGGTGCGGCGCCCGGCGCCGGGCCGGGTACGACGGTCAAGGCGTTTGTCGATTTCCAGAACGATGTCACCGCCAAGGACATCCGCCAGGCGGTGCATGAAGGCATGCACTCGATCGAACACGTCAAGCGCTTCACCACCAACGGCATGGCGACAGACCAGGGCAAGACCTCGAACATGCACGGCTTGGCCATTGCCGCCGAGACGCTCGGCAAGCCGATCCCGCAAGTCGGCCTGACGACGTTCCGGGCGCCCTACACGCCTGTGACCTTCGGCTCGATCGTCGGACATGCGCGGGGTCCGCTGTTTGACGCGACCCGCAAGACGGCGATCCATCCCTGGGCAGAGGCCCAAGGCGCGGTGTTCGAGGATGTCGGCCAGTGGAAGCGCGCCTGGTATTTTCCGAAGGCGGGCGAGGACATGCACGCCGCCGTGGATCGTGAGTGCGTCACCGTACGCAAGACGGCCGGCCTGTTCGACGCCTCGACCCTGGGCAAGATCGAGGTGGTCGGGCCGGATGCGGCGAAGTTCATGGAACTGCTCTACACCAATCCATGGGAGAAACTGGAGCCCGGCCGCTGCCGCTATGGCATCATGCTGCGCGAGGACGGTTTCATCTATGACGACGGCGTGGTGGGCAGGCTGGCGCCGGACCGCTTCCATGTGACGACGACGACGGGCGGCGCGCCGCGTGTCATGAACCATATGGAGGATTACCTCCAGACCGAGTTCCCGCATCTCAACGTCTGGCTGACCTCGATCACCGAGCAGTGGGCTGTCATCGCCGTGCAAGGGCCGAAGTCACGAGACATCATCGCGCCCCTGGTCGAAGGCATCGACATGTCGGACGAGGCGCTGCCGCATATGTCGGTGCGCGAGGGCAGGATCTGCGGCGTGCCGACAAGGCTGTTCCGCATGTCGTTCACCGGCGAACGCGGCTTCGAGGTCAATGTGCCGGCC
This sequence comes from Mesorhizobium tianshanense, assembly GCF_007830515.1. GTDB lineage: Bacteria > Pseudomonadota > Alphaproteobacteria > Rhizobiales > Rhizobiaceae > Mesorhizobium > Mesorhizobium tianshanense. The sequence goes on along the minus strand of NZ_VLKT01000006.1, from coordinate 73,380 downwards.
GATTATGGCCAGGCCGTCTGGGAAGCGCTGTGGGCCGAGGGCCAGAAGCTCGGCGCCTGCGCCTACGGCACGGAGTCGATGCACGTGCTGCGCGCCGAAAAGGGCTACATCATCGTCGGCCAGGACACCGACGGCACGGTGACGCCGAACGATGCCGGTCTCGACTGGGCGGTCGGCAAGAAGAAGACCGATTTCGTCGGCATTCGCGGCATGGCGCGGCCGGACCTCGTCGCCAAGGGCCGCAAGCAGCTTGTCGGCCTGAAGACCAAGGATCCCAAGGTGGTGCTGGAAGAAGGCGCGCAGATCGTCGCCGATCCGAAGCAGGCGATCCCGATGACCATGATCGGCCACGTTACCTCCAGCTACTGGTCGCAAAATTGCGGTCGCTCGATCGCGCTGGCTCTGGTTGCCGGCGGTCGCGACCGGATGGGCGAGACGCTCTATGTGCCGATGCCTGACGGAACGATCGAGGTGGAGATCACCGGCATGGTGTTCTTCGACGAGAAGGGGGAGCGCCTCAATGGCTAAGGCTGCCGTGAAGAAAACCGCCGCCGCCGCGCCGTCGGCCGAACGCCGCGCCGCGCTCGCCGGCCAGGAGCTTTCCGCCGCTGGCGTGACGCTTGCTGTGTTGCCGCCGGCGGAGCGCATTTCGCTGCGCGCGCCGGACGCTTCGATCGCTGCGCTTTCGAGGGCGCTCGGCGTGACCCTGCCGCGAAAGCCGAAGACCTCGGCGTCGAAGGCCGGGCGCACGGCCTTGTGGCTTGGGCCGGACGAATGGCTGGTCATCGACGAAGCCGAAAAAGACCCGCTCGCCGACTGCGCCAAGGTGACAGTGCTGCATTCGGCGGTCGGCATCTCGCATCGCAACGTCGCCATATCGGTCACCGGCCCGGCGGCGGCGACGACGATCAATTCAGGCTGTCCGCAGGATTTGTCGCTTGGCGCCTTCCCCGTGGGAGCGGCCTCGCGCACCATTCTGGGCAAGGTCGAGATCGTGCTGTTGCGCACGGAGGCGCACACTTTCCGGGTCGAATGCTGGCGTTCCTTCTCCGACTATGTCTTTACTTTCCTGTCCGAGGCGGCAGGCGACGCGGCGGCTTAGGAACATTCGCTGCGCTCGACCGTTTGCCCGAGCAAGTCGAGGGAGAATATCGATGCCATCGAAATCCGCGCCGAAGTCACCGGTCCAGAAGACGTCGGCCGTGCGCTCTCTCGAGCACGAGCAACATCAAGAACCGAACATTGAAGAGGAGCTCGAGGAAGGGCTCGAAGATACGTTTCCCGCCAGCGATCCGGTGTCGATCACCGGGACTTCGATTTCCGGCGCTCCTGCAAAGCCCGGCAAGGCCAAGATTGTGGCCGGAATGAAGAAGCGCAAGAAGTAACTCCCACCAGCTCCAGCAGGCCGGGCTGAAATGGCCACGGAAACGGGCGGTCAGGATTTCCCGCCGCCCATCTGTTTTCGAACCTCAGAACGTGCTGGGCACGATCCACGGATCGATGTCAATGCCGAGCCGAGGGCCCTTGTTTTCAGTCGGGCCCTTGGCCGCGCCTGCCTTTTCCACCGATCCGGTCGCACCGCAATCGAGCTTGACGCTGGCGTCGGCGCAAGCCGTGGCCGGCGCCTGCTTGCCGGGCTGGTTCTGGCCAGCGTGGGCCGCGCCCGAGAATGCCAGCACGGCGGCGAGGGCGAGGACTGTCGTTTTCATGGTCTGTCTCCGGTTCGATTGCTGAATCTTTTTCCGTACATGTACGATACAGCGTACATATACGCCCAACCATCGCGGGGTTCAAGGCGGAAGTCGTACATGTACGAACAATTTTATTTGAATGTTGGGAATCGCACCGCGCCGGCACGCGCCGAGTTGCGCACGCGGCGCCGTTCACCCGTGCCGTGCCATATCTTTGGGTATCCGAAACCGAAGGAACCCTTCAGCAATTGGCCGGCGTTTCGCTCAGCGGCGGCACGTCCTGCGTGGCCAGCGCGGCAAGCGCGAAGTCGCACATCCGCGTCACGAAAGCCTGCTGGTCGCCGAACGGATAGAAGGGAAAGGTGATCAGCAGCGAGATCGTGCCGTGGCCAACCGCCCACAACATGGTGGCGATGGCGCGCGGGTCGCCCTTGAGCTTGCCGGCGGCAACACAGGCCTCGACCCTTTCGATCAGCACCTTCATCAACGGGTTGCCCTCCTGCATCTCGGCGAAGGTCTTGCCTTCCGGGGGCTTGACCTTTTCGGTCATGAACACCGTGCGATATTCGTTGGGATTGCCAAGGCCGAAGGCCGCGTATTCGGTCATGACCACCTTTAGCGCCTCGATCGGATCGCTGGCCGGGTGATCCTCGATACGCCTAGCCAAAGTCTGGAACGCATCCTCGGCCAGCGCGAACAATATGTCCTGCTTGTCGGCGAAATAGGAATAGACCGACATCGGCGCATAACCGACGCGCTTGGCCAGCTTGCGGATGGTGAGGCCCTCATAGCCTTCCTCCTGCACGAGCTTGTGCGCCGCATCAACAAGTTCGGAGCGCAGTTCGGCCTTTTGTTTCTCGCGGCGTGTCTGGACGCTGAGCGGCAATTTTCGCCTGCCTTGGTCGTTAGCGGTTGGTGGCTGGCTAATTTATATACGCTGTACGGAATTGGACAAGATGAGAGCCCCAACAGGGTTACCGGTATTGCCCTGCTTCTCCTTGTCGATCAGCCTCACCACCGCAAGGCCATTGAGCACCTTTCGCCGCCTCGGCATTTCGCGCCAGTCATGCCGCCTCTGGCTGACGCTCGATCAGCGTCAGCGTCAGCCAGCGTGCGGTCAGCGCCGGCTTTTTCGAGCCTTCGATCTCGATCGTCACGTCATGCGCCGTCTGCACCCAGCCCGACGGCCTGACTTTGACGTCGGCCAGCACGAAACGGGTGCGGATGCGCGCACCGGTCTTCACCGGCGCCAGGAAGCGCAGCGAATCGAAGCCGTGGTTGACGCCCATCTTGCTGTTTTCGAGCGGCGGCATGGTCTCGAAGGTCATCGCCGACAACAGCGAAAGCGACAGGAAGCCATGCGCGATGGTGCCGCCGAACGGCGTCTCGCGCTTGGCGCGCTCCGGATCGCAATGGATGAACTGGTGGTCGTCGGTGGCATCGGCGAATTGGTCGATCATGCGCTGCGAGACCACCCGCCACGGCGACACGCCGACTTCCTTGCCGACGCTGGCCAGAAGCACATCCAGACTGATCGGTTCCACGCTTGATGCCCTCCATTTCGACCGCCCGGAGCGCGAGCGGTTTCATTCCTTGAACAGTGTCAGCCCATGCTGCACCGATTGCCCGCCATCGATCGGCAGGATGGCGCCGGTGACGTAGCTGCCGGCACGGCTGCACAAATAGAGCGTTGCGCCGGCAATGTCATCCGGTGCGCCGATGCGACGAAGCGGAACATGGCCGCCGACATGCCTTGCCTGCTGTTCGGTTGCAGTGGCGAAAGCCGTCATCCGGCTCTGGAAGGGGCCGGGGGCGAAGGCGTTGACGGTGATGCGTCGGGCTGCGAACTCGATCGCCAGCGTGCGCGTCAGATGGTGAACCGCGGCCTTCGAGGCGGAGTAGGAATAGGCGTCGTCGGCCAGCGGCTGGGTACCCATCACCGAGCCCAGATTGATCACCCGGGCCGGATCGGCATCGCTGGCGGCGGCATCGAGCAGCGGCAGAAGCTCGCGCGTCAGATGGAAGACGGCGGTGACGTTGACGCCGAACACCTTGGCCCAGGCGTGATAGGGGAAGCTTTCCAGCGGCGCGCCCCAGGAGATGCCGGCATTGTTGACCAGGATGTTCAGCCGCTCCGTCCGCGCCTTGACCTCGGCGACCAGCGCCGCGATGCCAGCCTCGCTGGAGACATCGCTGGCAAACCCCTCGGCTCGGCCGGAGCCGCCGAGGTCATTCAATTCGCCGGCGACCTTGATGCAATCCTCGCCCTTGCGCGAAGCGATCATCACGGTGGCGCCGGCCCTGACCAGTGCTGTCGCCGCCATGCGGCCGATGCCGGTTGCAGCGCCGGTCACCAGCGCGGTCTTGCCGGCGACAGAAAACAGCTCGTCCAGATAGCTCATTGCAACTCCTCCGCGCCTATCTGCGCGCCCTTGCCTTGGTCCGGGCGAACGGCCTCGCATTGAGAAGGCTGCCCGAATTACGATCATCCTTGCCACGGGTAAAGTGCCGTGGTTAGGACAATCGCTCCAGACAAATGATAAGTGCCCAATTTGTATTGGAGATCAATTTGTTGAAGTCAGCGCAAACGCTCGGAACGAGGGGCCATTAAAGCTGAAAGTAATTGCTCTGTGCCGGGTACGCTGCGGCCTGACCGGAACCTACTCCGCAGGCTCGACATTGGTGTAGGCGGCCTCCTCGAGCTCGCGCTTCAACCGTGATGCCTCTTCCACCTTCGGCGTCACGAAGCGGCCGAGGAGGAGATAGGCGACCGGCGTCAAGAACAGCGTCGAGACGGTGGCCAGTCCCAGACCGCCGACGATCACCCAGCCGAGCGCGATGCGCGCCTCGGCGCCGGCGCCGCTTGCCAGCACCAGCGGCACGCCGCCGAGCACGGTGCAGATCATCGTCATCATAACCGGCCGCAGCCGGATCGTGGAGGCTTGCTCGATCGCCTCGCGCACGCCGAGCCCGCGGTCGCGCAACTGATTGGCGAACTCGACGATCAGGATGCCGTTCTTGGCCATGACGCCGACCAGCAGTACCAGGCCGATCTGGCTGTAGGCGTTGAGGCTGGTGCCGCTGAGCAAAAGGGCAAAGACCGCGCAGGCGAGGCCGAGCGGCACCGTCGCCATGATGATGACGGCGCTGACGAAGCTCTCGAACTGGGCGGCGAGCACCAGCAGGATGATGACCAGCGAGAAGCCGAAGACGGCGATCATGGCGCTGTTGGTCTCGCCCAGCGTCGCCGCCTCGGCCAAGGGCACGAGGCGGCTGCCCGGCGGCAGGAGCGGCGTGGCAATTGCCTCGGCGCGGGTGAGTGCCTGGCCGAGCGCGAAATCGCCGCTCAGGTTGGAGGTGATCGCCACCGACGGCTGTTGCTGCTCGCGTGTCAGCGAGGGCGGCACGGCACGCTCGGTCAAGGTGGCGATGGTCGACACCGGCACGAAGCGGCCGTCGGCCGTCTTCAGGAAGATGTTCTCCAGGTCGGTCGGATCGTTGATCGGGTTGGTCGTCGAGACGAGCTTCACCCCGTAGCTGCGGTCGGCGATATAGACGTCGACGACATCATTGCCGTCGAGCATGGCCTGCAAGGTGTCGGCAAGCCCGGTGATGTCGATACCGAGATCGGAAGCGCGCTCGCGGTCGATGGCGACGGAAAGCTGCGGCTGCGTCAGGTCGTCGGAGAGCCTCGGCGACTGGAAGCGAGCATCCTTCTGCATTTCGGCGATGATCTTCACCGCTGCGTCGCCGAGCGCCTTGCGATCGTTGCCGACCAGCGCGAACTGCAGGCCGTTGCCGGCGCCGCGAATACCGAGGCTGTTGGGCTGAATAGGGAAGACGCGCACGCTTGGCACCTGCCGGGTGAGCCGGCGGATGTCGGCCATGATCTGCTGCTGGCTGCGGGCGCGCTCGTCCCATGGCGCCAGCGTCATCACCATGAAACCGGCATTGTAGGCGCCGCTCCAGCCGGCGCGTTCGAAGGTGTTGCGGATTTCGCCGGAATCGCGCAGCGGCTGGATCAGTTTTTCGATCTTCTGCAACTGCTGCGTCGTGTAGTCGAGGCTAACGCCTTGCGGAGCGTTGACGCGCATGAGCACGACGGCGCGATCCTCGGTAGGCGTCAATTCCTGGCGGATCGTGCCGAACAGCGTGAAGGCGGTGGCTGCAAACAGCAGCGCGACCAGAAGCACGATCCACGGCGCGTCGAGGCAGATGTGCAGGCAGCGCCGGTAGAGCGCATTCAGTGCGCCGCCGATACGGTTGCCGATGCCGCTGCCGCCTTCGTGGTGAAGCGGCGCGGCCGACAGCATGCGCGAGGCAAGCATCGGACAAAGGGTCAGCGCCACGACGGAGGACAGCAGCACCGACATGGCGAGCACGAAGCCGAATTCGCGGAACAGGCCTCCGGTCTGGCCGGGCAGGAAGGAGATCGGCACGAAGACGGCGACCAGCGTCAGCGTCGTGGCGATGACAGCGAAGAACACTTCCTGGGCGCCAAGCACGGCCGCGGCGCGGGGCCCCATGCCTTCGTTGCGTCGTCGCACGATGTTTTCCAGGACGACAATGGCGTCGTCGACGACCAGGCCCGTTGCCAGCACCAAAGCGAGCAGCGTCAATATGTTGACCGAGAAGCCGGCGAGATAGATCGCCGCGATCGTCCCGATCATGGCGACCGGCATAGCAAGCCCCGGAATGAGCGTTGCGCGCCAGTCGAGGAGAAACACGTAGATGACGATCAGCACGATGGAGACGGATAGGCCGAGCGCGATCTCGACCTCATGCACCGCACCGTTGACGAAGACCGCATCGTCGCTGGTAACCTTGATCGACATGCCCTGGGGCAGATCCGCCTGCAGCTTGGCGACGGCGGCCCTCACACCGGTCGAAATGTCCAGCGTGTTCGATTCCGCCTGACGGATGATGCCGAGACCGATGCCGGTCTTGCCGTTCGAACGCAATGTGGTCTGGCCGATGTCGGGACCGAGCGTGACGGTGGCGACGTCGCGGATGCGCGTCGTACCGCCGATGATGAGGTTTTCGAACTCCTCCGGCGTGGTCACGTCCGCCGTCGTGCGCACGATGAGATCCTGGTTGGTCGAGGTGATCGAGCCCGCCGGAGAGTCGAATGCGACCGAGGCCAGCGCTGCCCTGAGATCGGCGACGGTGAAGCCCAGGCTGGCGAGCTTGTTCTGGTCGACATCGATGCGGAAGATCTTGTCACGGTCGCCATAGACCTGGACGTCGGCAACGCCAGGCACGGCGGCAAGCGTGTCCTCGATCTGGTCTTGGACCAGCACCGTCATGTCCTGCACCGGCATGGTGTCGGAGGTGACGGCCAACCGCATCACCGGATCGGAATTGGCGTCGGCCTTGACGATGCGTGGCGCATCCGCCGTGTCCGGCATCTGGTTGGCGACGCGGCCGACGGCATCGCGCACATCGGAAGCGGCGACGTCGAGGTCGACGCCGTCGTTGAACTCGATGGTGACGCGGTTCGAGCCGAAGGACGAGGTGGACGAGATCGACTTGACGCCGGAGACGCGGGCGACCGCTCCCTCGATCGTGTCGGTCAACTCGCGATCGACGGTTTCGGCCGCGGCGCCGTCGAAGTCCGTGGAAACGGTGATGACGGCGCGGTCGACATCAGGCAGTTCGCGAACCTCGACACCGTAGAAGGCGGCAAGGCCGGCAACCGCGATCAGCGTATTCAGGACAAAGGCCATCACCGGCCTGCGGATGAACAGGGCGGTGAAGCCTGTGTCGCTGGCGGCGTTGTTGGTTGTGGTCATCAGCCGTCAGCGTCCGCGGCGCGCTGTTCTTCGCCGGCCATGCGGACCTCGCCGCCTTCGCTGACGCTCTGGGTGCCTTCGGTCACCACCATGTCGCCGCTGACGATCGGGGCGTCGATCAGCACGGTCTCGGTGTTACGCTGGATGATGCGCACGGCCACCCGCTTGGCCTTGCCGTCCTCGATGGCCCAGATATAGGCACCGTCCGAACCCCACTGGATCGCCAGCGGACTGACCGCCGGATAGCTGTCGCCGGGAAACTTCATGGTGATCTGGAAGGACATGCCGGCACGCAGCGAATCGGCCGGATTGGCGATCTTTGCCTTGACCAGAAGGGTACGGCTGGCTTCGTCGATGTGGTTGTCTATGGCCGAAACCGTGCCGGTATAGGCTTTGTTGGGATTGGCGATCGGCGTCGCCGACAATTGCGCGCCGACCTTGACGGCGGCGGCGAAGCGCTCCGGCACCCAGAATTCAACCAGTATGCTGGAGCGGTCGTCGAGCGTGGCGACCGCCGACTGGTTGGTCACATAGTTGCCGGCGGCGATCGGCAGGATGCCGACGACGCCGGAGATCGGCGCGACGATCGAGCGGCGCTGCAAGGCCAGTTCCGCGTCGCGAAGCGCCAGCTTGGCATTGGCCAGCACCACTTCGGCATCGGCAACCGCGACCGCTGTCGCGGCGTTTGAAGCCCGCAGTGATTTGACCCGGTCGAGCTTGGCTTGCGCGTCCTGCAAAGCAACCTTGGCGCGGTCTTGTGCGATCTCCTCCGTGTCGGAATCGAGGGTTGCGATCACCTGTCCTTTTTCGACATGGGCGCCGGACTCGACCAGGAACTCGATGAGACGGCCGGTACTGTAGGGATTGACTGTCACCGAGGCGTTGGCGCGGCCGGTGCCGATCGCCTGCAGGCGATCGTTGATGATGGCCGAGGCCGCCGGCAATGCGACGATCGTCACCTGCTGGCCGGCGCCGCTGCGGCCGCCTGCTTGTCCGGCATTGTCGACGGCGCCCGTCGGAGGCGTTGTGGCATAAGCCCAGTCGATGCCCCAGCGCGCCAGCACATCCGGCGCGCCTGGAAAAAAGCGAAGCCAGGCGGCCGCGGCCGCGACGAGGATCACAAGTGCAAAAACGATCTGTTTCCAGGCGGCCATCGGCACTCCGGTTGGCAAAGATACCGTCTACGGTGCCCAAGTTGAGTAGACGAGACGGCACGATCCGACACTTGGGATGATATCAAGGCTTTATGGCAATTCTCCCGCTCGCTTGCACATTAAATCGGCGTAACGTTGGTAGACGGGCTACGCTGGCGTCAAACTCGATCTGCTGGCTGATGCCAATGGTTCAAGGCAGGGCTGAAGAAGACCCAATGGCGAAAATCTGTGTCCAATGACCACAGCCGGTTTGCCGTCGTTTCTGAGAGTATGAGAAAGCACGCACAATCCAGGAACCGACATTTCATGCCGACAAGAACCGATGATGGTGAAGCGCGCCGATGGTTTGCCGAAGATCTACGTGTCTCATCACCCGTTGTGCATAACCCTGCTGTCATAGACGCCTTCGCCAAAGTCCCGCGCGAGGAATATCTCGGTAAAGGCCCATGGCGTATCCATTCGAGGTTGCAGGTCGGGGCAGTCCATACGAGCCCTACAGCCACACTTCATGAGATTTACCACGACGTTCTGGTCTCGCTTGACGAAAAGCGCGGATTGAACAGCGGACTGCCGTCGCTTTGGGCATTTGTTTTCGACCATCTGAACATAGCTCCTGGCCAGACCATCCTTCAGGTGGGCGCTGGTGTCGGCTATTTCACCGCTATTCTCGCTGAACTGACGGGTTCTGAAGGACGCGTGATTGCCTATGAGATCGACGAAGAACTCGCTCGGCGCGCGCAAAGCAATCTTGCTCACTATGCCCATGTCGAAGTGATCTCCGGTGACGCCACACAGGCAGTTGCTCTGCCAAACCTCGATGTCGTGGTCGCTTTTGCCGGAGTGACGCACGTGCCGGAACGGTGGCTTTCAAATTTGTCCGACGTCGGTCGGATGGCGCTGCCGTTCACAGGTGAAGACCAATGGGGCTTCATGATGCTTCTAGAAAGGGCCGGCGATACGTTTCCTGTAAGATCACTTGTGCCATGCGGTTTTTACCATTGCGGCGGAGCCAGGCGCAGTGAGGAAGAAGAGGCTTTGACTGCCGCCCTCAAGGTTGCGCGAGGCAAGGTCACTGATCTCGCGCAATACCATCGAGGGCGATCGGACAATTGCATCGAAGATGCTTGGCTGGTCACCGACGCATACTGGATTTCGAAAGCCTAGCCTAGCCGGACGCCTATTCAGCCGTAGTGGGGGGCGGCGCGGTTGCTGGGCACGTGTCACGTAGGCACGTTGGGCTAGAAGAACTCACGCGCCGCGCGACCATCCTGGCTGTCGTCGAGCTTGCCGATAAGCTCGCCGTGAGGCGCGATAAGTTCGCGCGCTGTATCGACATCTCCGCGCCTTCGAAGACAGCGAGCGAGTTCCACAGCGATACGCAGTTGGCCAATCGCGGAACGCTGCAAGGTAGCGACGTTCGCAGCCTTATGGAGCATCTTCTCGATCTCGTCAGGTCCGCCACCGCTCTTTTCGCGGATACAGGCTTCGATCCTAAGTACTTCGGCGAGCTGGAAATAGGTTCCGTTGTAGCGGCCGAGCTCGAGGGCAGCTTCAACCGACTTGCGAGCGCTGTCCAGCCTGCCGCTCTCGCCCAGCGCTTCGGCGTAAAGGCCAATCAGATAGGGCAGCCCCATTTCTGCGCCGGTCCGGCGAATGGCAGATATGGCTTCCTCCATGCCGCGCAGGCCTGACGCCCGTTCTCCAAGCCGGAATTGCCCCCAACCAACCTGGAACGCGGCCTGGCCGACAAGGAGCGGCAGTTGGAACTTCTCTGCGATCTGCAGCTCGCTTTCGGCCGCCCGAAGCGCGGCCTCAGGAGCGCCCGCGAACATGTGGAGGTAGCTCGTACCCCAATACGCAAGTGCCATGCTCAGCGGATGCTCGAAACGTCCAGCGAGTCCGATTGCGTCCTCGCACCGTAACCTTGCCTTATCCGGCTCGCCGGCCAGCCAGGCTGACAATCCCGCGAAGCAGCGGCAGCAGACGCCCGGGTCATGACCGGAGTACTTGTACGTCAGATAATGATCGCGGTCGGGGTCGTAGAGGCCGATGGCGCGTTCCGCATGGTTCTGGGCCGCCGCGGTCTCCCCAAGGAAGAAATTGTTTGTCCAGAACATGTGCTCGGTCTCGATCGCCAGACCGGGATCGCTGTCGTCCTTAACCATGCCTGCCCATCGGCACGCCAGCTCCTGCGCCGCTGCCGGCTTACCGCTGAGCATATAGTATTGGGCTCTCCCGCGCAGTGCCGTGAACAGACGCGCCTGGTCGCCGATCTTGCCGCAAAGTTCCTCGGCACGCTCGAACGCGGCGAGCACTTCGGCCGCACCCCAACCGCGAGCCGCCATGAGGGCCACGCCCCTCGCGAGCTGGAACTCGATCTCTTGCTCGTCGGCGTCGGCAATCTCGTTTTTCCTCAGCAGCAAAACCCCGAGGTCCAGCTGCTCAAGCGCGGTGGTGTGTGCCGACCGCCTGATCGCCTTTCGTGCCGAGATCAAAAGATAACCGACGGCCTCGTCCCAAAGGTGAGCCTGTTGCGCGTGTCTGGCCAGGCGCTCGCTGTGTTCCTCAAGCCTGTCCGCATAGTAGGCCTTGAGTTCGGCGAGCGCAGCCCTGTGAAGCTCGACAAGCGCGGACGATACGATACGTCCTGACACTGCGGCTCGGATGAGGACGTGCTTGAAGCGGACGAAAGCCTCGGGAAAAACCTGAAGCTCCACCAGGAGATCGGCCTTCTTCAAATTCTGGAGGGCGGCATCGAAGCGCAGGCTCGGCAGTGCCGTCATCCTTCGTAGCAAGAGCACCGGAATCTCTCCGCCGAAGATCGAGGCGACCTCGGCGACCCGCTTCGCATCCTTGTCGAGAAGTTCGAAGCGCGCGTCGACGATCGTCTGGATGCTCGCCGAAACGACGATCTCGTCGACCTCGCCAGAGGGCCGGTAGCGGCCCGGCTGCCCTTCCAGCTTGCCGGTCTCGGCAAGGGCGCGGACGGTCTCTTCCAGGAACAATGCATTGCCCTTGCACGCATCCGAGACTGCGCCGCGGAGCCGCTCGAGCTCAGGGTCCCTGCCAACCAGGTAGTCGAGGAGTGATGCTGCTTCGGTTGTATTGAACGCCGGCAGGCGGATTTCGGAAGGCCCTGCAGCGGCGAAGGCACTGCGATCATATTCGGGCCGACAGGTCAGGATAAGCAGGCAGCGGACAGTGGGCAGTGCCTGCGCCAGCCGCACCAGGACCCCCTCACTCTCGCTGTCTATCCAATGAAGGTCCTCGACCAGGAGAACGACGGGCTTCCTGCGGCCAAGGAAGAGCAGAAGCCCAACCGCTGCTTCCTGCATGCGCCGGGATCGCTCCTGGCCGGAAATGATAGCCCAGTTCGGATCCTGAACGGGCAGCTCCATGACCGCCATGATCGGATCGAGGAGCCGCTCATCGAAGCCTTGCGCGCTTTGCGCTGCCAGTACCTTTTCGATCGCGATTGGCGGCGCTTCGGTGTCGCCCACGCCGAACAGGGTTTGCAGCAGTTTCCGAATTACGACGAAGCCGCTGCGCAGGTCCGTCTCCAGCGCGCCGACCTCCAGATTCTCAGCGTCATCGTGAGGGATGGCGCCAACGAATTCATGCGTGACACGCGACTTGCCGAGACCGGGATCGCCGACCACGAAAACCGTCTGACCTTCGCCGTCGAATACGTCATGCCAGGCCTTGTTCAGAATCTGCAGCTGCATCTCGCGGCCGACGAAAGGCGACAATTGCGTGTCGGCGCGCAACTGCCAGCGCGAGCGGCCCCGCCTGATCTCGCTCACTTCAAAGAGCCGCTGGTTCCTCGGGTATTCCGACAGAAGTGGCGCTGCCAGCACTTCCATACTGACGAAGCCGCCAGCCGCTGCCCGGGTCCTGGCGGTTGCCACCACGAGTTCGCGCCCCAACGCCTGGCTCAGCGTATGGGCCACGGACACCGGCCCGCCGCGCACCTCCAAAGCCCGGTCGCGCGTCGGGCCGACGATCACGATGCCTGTGTCCAGGGCAGCACGAACGCCGGTCATCCAATCGCCGTGGCGCAGCACGAGTTCGCGCACCGCGAGTGCGGTCCGGCAGGCAAGCGCCGCATGTCCTTCGAGCGGCTCGGGCGCGCCGAACGACGCGACCAGCTCGGTCTCAGAAATCGTTAGAACCGTTCCTCCGTTGTCCCGCACGAGTGCGGTGGCTTGCGTGAGGAAAGGGTCGACCCGCTCCAGCGCGACGTCGGGAGGTAGGCTCTCCATCACCGGGTCGGCGTATTGGAAATCGGCGCACAGAATCGTTGCCTGTCGCCGGGTTCTCGGGTCGACCGCAACGACCGTTTGCGCCTGAAGCGCCTCGTTGGCAAATGCCGACGCCTCGAGAATGAAGTTGCCGAACGCGGGTTCCTCGGCGAGAAGGATGTGATTGGCGCTGTCCAGTTCGACGAAGCGGGCACCAGTTATCGATCTGGCGAGCGCCAAACCTTCCGAGAAAGGCGCGACCAGGTCGCCGTTGGCATGCAGGACGAGCGTTGGCACATGCAGCCGTTCAAGCGATCGCGATATGTCAATGTCTGCAAAGACATAGCTCAACCGCATCGCGTTTTCCGGCGTGAGGGTCCGGCGCTGCAGCTCATTGAACCAATCCATCTGCACGCGATTGGCGCCCGGTATAAACAGGTTGGTGAACATCTGGCGGAACAATGGGTCGTCCTGACCCCAGCCCCGGCGCATCAATGCCGAGATTGCTTCGCGTCTGACGATCTCCGCGGCATTTCCGCGCGCTCGCCATCCACGAACATATCCCCCCCAAATCAAGAGACCCGCTACCTTCTCGGGATGGCGAATGGTGTATTCGACCGAGAGTGCGCAGCCTTGCGATATTCCAAGGAGGACGAAACGGTCGAGGCCCACAGCCTCTACAACGCATTCGAGATCGTCGACGAAGGCATCGAAAGAAACATCCTGGCAGACCGTGTCGGAAAGGCCGTTCAGGCGCCCGTCGTAGCGTACAAGCGTGAAGCCGCTGGACAGGCCATCGATCCAATGTCCCCAAACCGGGCTTTCCCAATCGAAGTCGAGATGGGACATCCAGTGCGAGGCGCGCACGATCGCTGGCCCGGATCCGCTGATGGCATAAGCGATCCGGGTGCCATCGCGGGCATTGACATAGCGTATTTGCTGCTTGCCTGACGAGGTCCTCGTCGAAGGCGGCAGTGTGAGATCGCGCGCAGGCTCCGGCGCCAGAGGTTCCGCTGACGGCCGGCTACCAGGTCCGGCGGTCGTGCCAGCTGTGATCGGGCGAGCGGTGACGGCAACACGGGCCCGCTCGTTAATGCAGGTGATCTCGTCTGCTAAATCATTGTCCGGAAGAAGAGACTGCAGCGTGTGCAGGTGGGGAAGCGCCCGCTCAGGCTCGTCGCCAAGGCGATCGATCAGGGCGCGTAGCGCCTTCAGGTGCAGAATCTCGGTCTCGTTCGAGCAGTAGACACGCCAGGCTTCGAATGCCTGGCAGCGAGGCAGATAGAGATCCGACAAGAACGGGCCGGCGAAAGCCGCAGCGATCGCTTCCAGACGCTCTGTTGACAGCGAACCAACCGCATCGGCCGACAGGCCCCTGATCAGATCGTAGTCGAGCCAGATCGATCCCGGTTTCAGTTGGACCACGTTGCGATCGGCCGCAAGCCGAGTCTCGCCGTCGGCGTTTAGGATCTGGCGCAGCTTCGAAAGGCTCCAACGCAGCGCGCCCCGAGGATCATCAGGGACGTCCCAGAACATCTCACAAAGCCACTCGCGGCGCTGCTGCTTCTGCTGCACGGCCAGATAGGCGAGTAACGCCCGCGTCTTGCGCGATTGCGTTAGGGCCACAGGCTCGCCGTCACAGCGAACCGTGAGGTCGCCAAAGACCCTGACTTCGAAAGCCGAGCTCAATCCGGTTGTCCTAACCGTATGGTCGGCCTTACATTAGCGACGAAGCATTTGGGTTCGCAACACCCAAACCGATGGCGGGCGTGTCTTCACGCCCGCCATCGCATTTGACCCGTACTCCGTCACCGGACCTCTGCCCTGCGAGCGATCTCGCAAAGGCGTCTGAAGTTAACCACCCGGTCAAGGTGCTCCCGGACTGCCTCGAGCGGAGGACCTTTGCGGATGTCCTTCCACAGAGTGGATGGCGGGGTTGCATAGACACCGAATGAGATGTTCATAAGTTGGCTCCTTGGTTTGCAGCGGACCATTCCGCTACGTTCCTCGAACATGCGGTCCGCCCGTTGGAGACAGCGTGTGGGAGAGCATGGAAATGCGGAGCGTCCGGCAACCTATGGCGGCTAATCGAGCGGCACAGTGTAGGTCGTTGCCGTGCCGGACAGGCAAATCTCACCTGCCGAGTTTGCGACGGTGGTTGACAGCGTGCAGATCGGCTTGTCTTCCCGCACGCTAAGCACGTCCGCGCGTGCGACGATCTCCTCGCCGATACCGACGGCCTTGAGGAACTTCCACTCGACGCCAAGAAAGACGGTGCCGGGTCCCGGCAAGTCCTCGGCCACCAGAGCATTGAGAAGGCCCGAAGTGACACCGCCCTGAACTATGAGACGGCCGAATACGGTGCGGGCGGACAGGATATCATCGTAGTGGAGTGGATTCCTGTCGCCGGTCATGTCGCTGAACGCAATGATGTCGCCAGTTCGGGTGACGCGCCTTCGCTCTGAACTGGCCCCGACTTCCGGTTTTCCGAACCGCACTCCGGACCATCCGGATCGTATGATCGTTTGCATAGCCTTGCTCCTTGGTTTGTGTTCAGATTGCCTCTAGCTGCGACGTCACCAGCCCTTGCGGGATAGGCGGAACCTCGCGATCGCGCCGCCCGGGCCAGGAGCACAGCGACCTCGGATTTCATCGCCTCGCTGAAGCGCTTGTGGCGTTCAGGCAGCTCTTCGAGGGACCAGTCGAAGGCACTGATGGCGTCCGTGGTCTCAAGGATAGGCAGTGCGAGGCTGTCGCGTATTTCCTGGAACTCCCGCAATGCGGACTCGCGATATGAAAGGATTGCCGTCGCGGCCCCTTCGGCATCACGCAGGGCGTCGGAAATACCATGCGAGGTCAGAGGGTCGCGGAAGAAGCCGGCATCTCCGACCAACATCCAGCCAAGGCCGTATGCCTGCCTCAATCGGCCGGGCGTGCCGCGGAAGGCCTTCAAACGTTCGCCGCCATTGCCGAAGACCCGCGACCCCAATCCGGGCGCCAGCGCTGCCAGGGCAAGCTGTGCGGCCGAAAGATCGAAACGGAACTCCGCGTCAAACCGCTCGGTCGGAACGGAGGCGACGATACAGGCAAGCCCGTCATTCGTCGGTATCATGCCGCCGGATGAGTTCCGACCGAAATACCAGTGGTATCCCGAGAACGCTGGCGCGGGGGCGTAACCGAAGACATGTGCCACCGAGCACCGCCCCTGCACCAGCGTCCGTGCCTCGACCTTGCGAGCGATAAACGAGCCGAGCCCGTCTGCTCCAACCACGATATCGGCGCTTATCTCGCGAGTTTGGCCGCCGGCATCTCTCAATGCGACGCCGCGAACACGGCGATGTGCGTCGAATATGAGATCATGGACCGGAGTGTCGTGCATAATCGTGGCTCCAGCGGCTCGTGCTGCATCGACCAACATGCGATCAAGCACCGTGCGCCGCGGAGCGATCAAGCCCGGAATATCTGGCTCGGCCCGGATGGGCACCGTGGCTTCCTGCTCGCCATAGTGAAAAGTGGTAGACCTGATCACTGGCGCACCGCTTCGGATCAACGGTTGGAGCAGGCCCCAACGCGAAAGCTGTATGACGGCTGGTCGCATCAGTGCGTGTGTAGACAACGTGTCAGATCCATAGGGCTGGCGGTCGACTGCCAGCACCCGCAATCCCGCCCGGGAGAGCAGCATTGCCGTCGAGGCTCCGGCGCACCGCGCGCCGACGATGATGGCGTCGTAATGAGAATGTAGGGGGACAATGCTGGAACGCATTGGAATGTCCTTACGCAGCCTTGAGGCCGCTCTGACCGAGATAGTGTGAGACATGAGCGGCGATCGCTTCCGCGTCCGCGCCAACGCCTCCAATGAAATTGGAATCGCGTTTGCGCAGAAAGCGGAAGCCGAGCGCGTAGAGGCCGGCGACGGTCGTGATCCCGTCCTTGTGGGCCAGTTCGCCATCGGCGGTGAAGGCCGGTAGTTTCAGCCATGAAAACGAGCGGCTGTAACCGGTCGCCCATATGATGGCGCCGATGTCGTCGTTCGCGAACGACAGGCGCTTGAGGCAATTCGGCGGCACCTTGATCGGAGCGGGACCGAAGATCATGGATTTGTGACCCGCGAACTGGTCGATCTGGCGAAGAAGCCTGTCCTGCTTGGCGTCCGCCGCCGTGACGCTGTCTTCGAGATCGTCGGCAAAGCAAATTGTCCGGTTCGAGATGTCGTTCAACCGCCCTGTTAGTTCGACCCCAATGCGCTGAAGGGTCGCCAGATCGACATTGGAGTGATCCGTCCGACCGGCCAGTTGAAGCGAAGGCTGTCGCCTGGCGCTATCCGGATCTGTCAAATCGTCCAGCCGCTGGGACATGAATCCCATATGATAGAGCCACCAGAAGATATCCTTGTCTCGCCAGATCCGTGGCAAGCGCGTGTGCTTGCCGACGGACAGGATTACGCGCCTGCCGCTGCGTCCCAGCTCGTCGGCAATCTGGACGCCTGACGACGACGCGCCGACCACCAGCACACCGCCCGACGCAAGCTCGTCGGGACTTTGGTACTGCGAAGCGTGGATGCTGACCGGTTGATCCGCGCCGGCATGCGGCGCGAAGGGTATGCTTGGCACGTCGCAATGACCGGTGGCCACAACGACGACTTTCGCCGACCAGTCGCCGGCGGTCGTCCTCAGGCTGAAGCCTTGCCCATCCTGTTCGCACGACAAGACATCGACGTACGAGCGCACCGGCGCTTGCGATTGATGGGCATAGCCGACCAGGGTTTCCACAAACGCGTCGCGCGTCATGTAACCGTCGGGTTCGGAGCCACGATAAGGGGAGCCTGGCAGCGCGTTCAGCCAATTGGGCGTCAAAAGGCGGAGCGAATGCCATGTCGAGGACCGCCACCGTTCGCCAATGCGCCCGCGCTCCAGAACGACGTGCGGGATCCCGCGGTTGCGAAGGCAATGGCTCAAGGCGATGCCCGCCTGGCCAGCGCCGACGATGACAACGTCAGCCTGTTCCATATTGTTTCCATCAGCTTTGGTGGACGACGGTTCAGACACCCGTCCGAACCGTCTTTCCGGGTGGATCACTGGATGGTTTTGACACCGACCGAAACGGAAACACCGTTCGTCAGCACGTCGAAGACCGCGGACCGTGCCCGTGCCTGCTCGACCAGTTGCTGAAGCTTCTCGGGCGGCGCATCGCCTTCGATATCGAAAGCCACCGCGATGTTCTGAAAGCCGTTTCGGACCTCGTCGGAAATGCCGAGGATGCCGCGCAGATCGATGTCGCCGTCGACGGAGCACTGCACCTTGGTCAGCTTGATGCCTCTGGCGGCGGCTATGTTCGCCACGCCGGACATCAGGCAGCTGGCGAGCGCATGCAGCAGCCATTCGACCGGGGTGGGGCCGTGATCGGCGCCGCACAGCACGGCCGGGTGGTCGCTGTCGGCGTAATACGCTTTGGCATGCTTCTGTTCCTGGCCGGCGCCGTGGAAGCCCAGCATGACGCTCTTGCTGTGGGTCCCTTCGACCCACTCGTTGTGGGCGCGGAACTGGAACTTGGCCAATTCAGGCTGGCCGGCGACAAAGTTGATCGTTGCCAGAAGGTTCGGCGTGTCGACGCCGTTCAACGGTGGCCTTGAGGCCTTGGTGGTGTGTTGCATCGTCTTCTCCAAGTGAATAGTGCGGCGAATTTGCCGGACCGCTTCCTTGTGACGGCGTTGCGTTTGAACGAGGGTGGTTGCGTTCGTGGAATTTGCCATGGAATTGCTTTGATCCACATGCCACGAAACGATCTGCGAGACGTGGGCCTTGTTCAAAGCGCCAAAACCCCGGCGAGGTGATCGCCAGGGATTGCGCGGTTGAGTAATTCTTGTGTTGAAGGCTTGGCTCGACTTCGGGGCAACCTCTCGCGCCCGCCGAGCCGAGCCTGTTCAACAGGCCCGGGTCAATGTGGATCGGCATCATTTCGCGTTCAAGCGACCGCTTTGAGCGCTGTCGGCAATTGTAATCGCATCGACGTGACGTGATCGATCTCTGAGCGGCCGATGCCGATGTCCTTGAGCAGATAGTCGGGCATTTCGTGGAGCGCGGCTCGCTCGCTGCGCATCTTCAATGCACGGAAGGCCAGGCGGATTGCGGATTTGGCGAAACCGATAGCGTCGAGCCTGTCTCTCGAGGCGGAATAGTTTGCATGATCGATAGTGGTCATTTTTGTCTCCATCCTCGCGACGCGACAATTCGCGCCGTCGATTAGAGGAGATTGCGACAGGAGCAGGGGAGTGAGCGTTTGAGTCTCCGTCGAATTATAGTCGAATTCGAGGGAATGGATCCGTTTAAACCGCCTATGCTACCACGGAAATCGACAGCCACTGTCAATCCCGGCCGCCGGGCTGGGCCACTGGCGCGTTTGGTTTCAAAGCGCGGACATGCCTAATTTTTTAAGTGCCGAGTGTTCCGGCATCCGATGTCTCAGGCTGCGAGCTGATCCTCGCGGGCAGCCGCGATCATCACGCTTGCGAGCAACGCATAGGCTGCCTCCCAAGCCTCGCGGACCGCCGGCGTGAAGGCCGTGCCGTGGCTGGCCGCCAACGTGTCGATGAGCGCTTGCCCGACGATCGGGTAATGATGCTCCTTGACGCCGTAAGTGACATGACGCTTGGCGAGTTCGCGCACTGTCGGGAGGACGGTGTTGGCATGATCCAGTCCGCGCACGACGAAGCCCAAGCTCGCCATCAGCTTGGCACCTTGCTTGGGCATGTCACTCGCCAAAAACAGCGCGCGAAGATCCGAGTCGATCGCGAACAGGCGTTCATAGAACAGAGCGGCGGCGGCCACGCGTATCGGGAGGACCTCGTGGAAACTATCCTGGACAAGTCTGATCTGGTCGGGTGTCATCGGCGACGCTCCAGGGATTCATAGTCAGAGTGAGGCTCGACCGTCCCCCCAAAGCGTTTCGCATGCATGTCGCCCGGCGCGCCAATGTGTTTCAGTTGTGTTTCAATTGGGGTTCTGTTTGCGCTCAGTTGTGTTCAGATTCCTTCTGTGTCGGACGGTGCCGGAAACCTCTCGATGTGGCCAAGCATCTAGGAAACATTCCGAACGGTCCTCTGATCGCAGATCACTCGAATGCGCTGCTGGATTTGTCGCGATCAGACCAATGTCCGCATCGGTCATCTCCGCCATTCCCAACGCGCAAGTCCCATTGCCACCATCTGGGTCCAGTGCCGCTTGAAACGGTGGAGCCGGCCCGGGGACGGGGCCGGCTCCTAAACCCGGTCGTTGGGACGGGGAGAGTGGGGACTCGACCGGGTTTTTGCGTCGCGTCTAGCGGACGCTGGCGACCGCGTCGGAGCGGCCGTCGTTGATCGTGACCCAAGCGCCCGAATTCTGGCTCGATTGGCGCTTCAGGTAGGTGTAGTCTGTGTCGGTCCAGGACAGCACCTTGGACTCCAGATTGTCGAGGATGAACTCTCCGAGGCTGGTGCGCACGGTCAGCACAGCGTGGCCGTCTCCGTTCCGCTGGCGCGCAACCGTCATCAGCAGGTCGCCGGCGGGAACGCCGATCCTCATCAACGCGCGGCGCTTCGCCAGCGCATAGTCCTCGCAGTCGCCGAAGCCGCTGCTGGGATAGGACCAGACTTCTTCCTTGCCCCACAGTTCCATGTCGGTGCGCGGCGCGATCTCGCCGTTGATCGAATTGTTGATGTTCACGATCCTTGCCCACAGCTTGCGGGTCAGCTCGACCGGCGCCTGCTTCGGCGTCCGCTCATTGCATTCCCGCGGGATCTGCTGGCAGAGCTCGTAATGACCGACCGGCTGGGTGGTGCGGCTGCCGGTATGCATGAAGGCAGGTCCCGCTGCGTTCGTCGTCCCCACGGCGAAAAACTGCATCGCCATTGCCAAGAGCAACAGCTTGCCCCTCGTCTTCGTCATCGTTCCAGTCTCCCCGTTTGAGGAGACAATGACATGATTGGATTTATTCGACGCAAAAGCGCGAAGTAGATATTAAGTAAAACGCCTATAGAATAAGCGTAAAATTTGAATCATTTCAGTATAAAATCGTTGAGGCGTTTTTTCGCGAAGCCGCATTGTCGCGGCGTGGGTCACCAGAAAGCCGGCCGGAACGGCCGGGCAATCGCATATGGGTGTCCCCGGCCGCTTCGCGGCCACCTTCTCCCCGCTGGGGAGAAGAGGCTGGCGCCGCAGGTGATGGGGGCTCTTGCCCATATGCGATTGCCCTGTCGAAACGGGCCGTTTCGATTGCGCAATGTGTTGTTTGTCAGACGCCGGGCGCGTTGAATTCGGAATCGAGTGTTTCCGGCCGCTGGATGACGGCGAACTCGATGGCGACGCCTTCCTCGAAATGCCGCACCACCTGGCCGCGCATGGTGCCCAGCATGACCTGGACGCCGACTGCCGGCTTGACGTCGATCTCGACCGCGGCGCCCGAAAGCGACAGGTCGATGATACGGCACTGGTACTGGCGCCCGTCGGCGAGCTGAAGCACGCTGCTCGGATTGCGCGGCGCCACGCGTTCGTGACGGCGGTCTTCCGGCAGATCGAGCTCGTGTTTGTTGGCAAGCCAGGTCAATTGCGCGGCAAGCTTGTCCTTCTTGCGTTCCGACGCGATGACCGTCATCGCGAAACCATCTTGCAGGATGCGGGTGACGACGCCTTCGACGCGGCCGATGTGATCGATATAGGCGATGACTTTCTCGCCCGGCATGCCGATGCGCTCGGTGCGAAGCGCAACATTGCCCGGCGACATGTCGACCACCTGGCACGGATGTTCGGTGCGATCCTCCAGCATGAAGCGTCCATATATCTTCACGCGGACGCGCTGAAAGTTGCGCCTTTCAGCTCGAGACGGCGCGGTGTCGACCGCCGCTGACCTCATGACTGCCTACACCCCGTTGGCATCCCGCGCGCTGATGCGAGGAATTTCGTCAGGAAATTACAGCAAAGCAAGTTAACAAAGGGGAAAGCCTGGCACCGTTACTTTAGGATTCACGATTATTCGTCGCGCCCGCCGTCGAACACGACCAGATGGCGGATGCGGCGCGCGTGGCCAAGCGCCGAAATCGTTTCAGGTGGATCGAGTTCCGACGGGACAAGCGAGGGAACGTCGATGGCCGGCCGGGTCTTCAGAAATATCGGCTCCTTCTCCGGATCGACGGCACGGATCGAATCGATCAAGGCGTCGACGATCGGATCCGCACCCAGCCAGAAGGGTTTTTCCGCGGCGCTTATCACGCCGAGGCAGCGCGGATTTTCGACGCCGCCGTCGAGCGGCAGGGCGAGCAGTTCGAACTTACTGGAGCGATTGCTGCGGCTGAAACCTTCATAGGTGATGAGCACCACGGATTTCTGGTCCAAGACGCCGTGGATCAGCCGTGAGACAAGCCGCTGGTCCTTCTCCCGCCACAGCGACGGGAAGGAAAACCCCTTGAGCTCGCGGCCATAGACCGCGCAAAGCCTGGTGCCGGCGAGCCGGAACACCGCTTCGCCGCGCGTATCCTTTTCGAGGATGAACGTGTCGGCCAGCAGCGACTTGATGTCGGCCGGTTCGACCTCCGAACGCTTCGGGGCAGGGCGCCCGTCACGCAACCGGTTCCAATAATGGAACAGCGTGATCGATCCGTTCTGGTTCATGCTATGCTGCTCCGCGCAATCTGTCGTCTGATGTCCCATCGGTGAACAGAAGGGCGCCCTCCGAGGACCTACATGCGTTGCGGAGCAGGATGCGTGCCAGCATCGTTAACACTTGTTCACGGGTCGGGGTCGTTAAGGTTAACAAGTGGTTTACGTTGCGCTCCACCCGAGCCCGTGGCACGCTAAAACCACTCCAGAAGAGGTCGTTTCGCAGCGATCGGCAGCAGTTCAGTCAAGAGTTTGGGGAGCAGGGTGCTCGACCCGCCGTTCAAGGGAAACCTTGGACGGCTTCTTTTTTGATTCGCGCCCAGTTTGATTCGCGCCGATTCGCTGTTTGTGATTCGGTCGGCCATGGCCTACATGCTCGCGAAGTCGAATTCAGCGACCCGAGCGCAAGGCATATGAGCGAATCAGCAAGCCCATCGGAAATCGAGCGGGGCGAGGGCGGTCCTGTCGGCCGCGAGCCACAATGGCGCCGCGAGCCGGTGTTCAACCTGCCACCCGTCGTGCTGGCGGCGATCGGCATCTGCGTCGTCGTTCACCTGATCCGGGTCTATGGACTCACCGACGACCAGGATTTCTCCCTGCTGATCCGGACCGCCTTCATTCCGATCCGCTATTCCAGTCGCTTCGATCTCGATTTCTATGCGTTTTCGAGCCCCTTCACCTACGCTTTCCTGCATGGCGGCTTTGCTCATCTTGCCATCAACATGGTGTGGCTGGCGGCTTTCGGTTCACCGCTGGCGAACCGCTTCGGCGCGCTTCGGTTCAGTCTGTTCTTCGCGGCGACGGGGCTGGCGGCGGTTGTGTTGTTTTGGGCCATGCATCCGCTCGGCCAGACGCCGCTGGTCGGCGCGTCGGGTGCGATTTCCGGCATGATGGGCGCCGCCGCCCGCCTTGGCTTTCGCACCGACCGCTCGTCCGGCAAAGCCGCCTTCGCCGGCGCGCCGCTGCCGATGGCGGCGGTGTTCCGCTCGCGCGGCGTTGTGACCTTTCTCGCCATCTGGATGGTGATCAATCTCGTCACCGGCCTCATTGCCTTCGCGCCCGGCATCGACAGCCAGATCGCCTGGGAGGCGCATATTGGCGGTTTTGTCGCCGGCTTCTTCGGCCTGCGCGCTTTCGATCGGCGGCATCAGGCGGACGAGTTCATGGCCTGAAGCATGTTGTCCCAAAAGTGCGCAGCAGTTTTGGGACAACGACATGCGATGCTCATTGAGGCGCCGCACTTGAAATGCGATCGATCGCGGCGCACGATGTCTGGCACTAAGCCGGTCAGGGCAGGAACCGGCAAGTAAGACTGAGGAGGACGCCATGACTGTTAAGGCAATTCTCGAGCAAAAAGGCCATGATGTGTTGACGCTCGGGCCGAACGAAAAGCTGAGCGAGGCCATTCGCATCCTGACCGAACACAGGATCGGTGCGCTGGTCATCACCAATGGCGATCACAAGATCGTCGGCATTCTTTCCGAGCGCGACGTCGTGCGGGTCCTCGCCAGGGAAGGAGCCGCCGCCCTGGATATCGCGGTGCGTTCGGCAATGACGCCCAAAGTGAAGATCTGCAATGAGAACCACACCGTCAACGAAGTCATGGAGATCATGACCAGTGGCCGTTTCCGCCATCTGCCGGTGGAAAAGGACGGCCTGCTCGACGGCATCGTGTCCATAGGCGATGTGGTCAAGCGGCGCATCGAGGATGTCGAGCGCGAGGCCGCGGAGATCAGGGCCTATATCGCGACGGCCTGACGGCCTGTTTCTTCAGCCGTCCGGCCGGCCTGAAGCGCGTCGCGTCCGAAGGGATTCATGCGACGCGCTTTGAGTTCCTTTCATGGATGTCGTTACCACAAAGCCGCTGCGCAGCCTCGGCTCAAGACCGAAGCCATGCTTTTTGGCGACATGGTTTAACGCAGGCCGGCCGCATGTTGAAGCCGTGCGATCAAGTCACGGTTGCGGCAATAGTCCGGCGGATCGTTCGGTTGCTCGTTTTCGTCGAGCCAAATCGCGCATTCGTCCTGATGGCCACACGAACGGCAGCGGTCGACGGCGCGACTGGTGACGGCTTCGTGGTCGGGTACGGTTTTCAACTGCCGGTCGACTCCCAGTTTCTGCATCATGCGACCCATCAATGCGGTTCTGGCGTCGACTGAAATCAAATAGTCGAGAAAACTCATGTCGGTCACTCCTGCCTCTTGGCAATCATCATCGTGCTGGCAACCGGCGACATTGATCTCGGTCAACAGGGGGATTTCGATGAACGAGGGATTTAGGCCAACAGGGCTCTCCCTTGCCAGTTCCGACCGATTGATCTAGCGAACGGTTGATTTTGTCGGCCGACAACGCCAGACAATTTGAACAACAACTATCTGGATCGCCATGACCCTCATCGACACCCGCACGCCCGACGCCAAACGCCTGATATCAGGCGCCACCGGTGACTGGGAAATCATCATCGGCCTCGAGGTCCACGCGCAGGTGACTTCGGAGGCAAAGCTGTTCTCCGGCGCCTCGACGGCTTTCGGTGCCGCACCCAACGCCAATGTCAGCCTGGTCGATGCGGCGATGCCGGGCATGCTGCCGGTCATCAACGAGGAATGCGTCAAGCAGGCGATCCGCACCGGCCTCGGGCTGAAGGCCGAGATCAACCACAAGTCGGTCTTCGACCGGAAGAACTACTTTTATCCCGATCTGCCGCAGGGCTATCAGATCTCGCAGTTCAAGCAGCCGATCGTCGGCGAGGGCAAGGTGATCGTCTCGGTCGGCCCGGACCGGCAGGGCGAATTCGAGGACATCGAGGTCGGCATCGAACGCCTGCATTTGGAGCAGGATGCTGGCAAGTCGATGCACGACCAGCATCCGACCATGTCCTATGTCGACCTCAACCGCTCCGGCGTGGCGCTGATGGAGATCGTTTCCAAGCCCGACATGCGCTCCGCCGACGAGGCCAAGGCCTATGTCACCAAGCTGCGCACCATCGTGCGCTATCTCGGCACTTGCGACGGCAATATGGACGAAGGCTCGCTGCGCGCCGACGTCAACGTCTCGGTGCGCAGGCCCGGTGGCGAATTCGGCACGCGCTGCGAGATCAAGAACGTCAACTCGATCCGCTTCATCGGCCAGGCCATCGACTACGAGGCGCGCCGGCAGATCGCCATTTTGGAGGATGGCGGCAAGATCGACCAGGAAACGCGGCTGTTCGACCCCAACAAGGGCGAGACGCGCTCGATGCGCTCCAAGGAAGAAGCGCACGACTACCGCTATTTCCCGGACCCCGACCTCCTGCCGCTGGAATTCGACCAGGCCTATGTCGACGCGCTGGCGAAGGATCTGCCTGAACTGCCGGACGACAAGAAGGCGCGGCTGATCTCCTCGCTCGGCCTGTCGACCTACGACGCCTCGATCCTGGTGTCGGAAAAGGCGATCGCCGACTATTTCGAGAAGGTGGCCGCTGGTCGCGACGGCAAGCTCGCCGCCAACTGGGTCATCAACGATCTGCTGGGCGCTCTGAACAAGGCCGGCAAGGATATTGAAAATGCTCCTGTTTCGCCCGATCAGCTTGGCGCTGTCATCGACCTGATCAAGGAGGGCACCATCTCTGGCAAGATTGCCAAGGATCTGTTCGAGATCGTCTGGAACGAGGGTGGCGATCCGCGCCAACTGGTCGAAAGCCGCAGTATGAAGCAAGTCACCGACACCGGCGCCATCGAAAAGGCGGTAGACGAGGTGATATCAGCCAACCCGGACAAGGTCGAGCAGGCGCGCGCCAAGCCGACCATGGCCGGCTGGTTCGTCGGCCAGGTGATGAAGGCGACGGGCGGCAAGGCCAACCCGCAAGCGGTCAACGATCTCGTCAAGGCCAAGCTCGGGATCGAATAGGATGATGTTCGTCCGCACCGCTGGCGAGCGCGATCTTGCCGCGGTCCGCGCGCTGCTGGTTGAAACCTGGCACGCCACCTACGACAGCATCTATGGTGCCGCCAAAGTCACCGAGATATCAGATGAATGGCATTCGATCGCCTCGCTCAAGGCGCGACTGGCACGTCCGAATTCCGAATTCGTGGTCGCGGACGACGGCAAGCGCATCGGCGGCATGGCGTTCGCCGCGGCCACCACGGACGCGAAGATCATCATGCTGAACCAGCTCTACGTGCATCCGGCCTGCCAGAGGCAAGGGATCGGCCAGGCATTGCTGGAAGAGGTCGAGGCCAGCTTTCCGGAGGCGCGGACGCTGCGTGTCGAAGTGGAAGAGGCAAATGCTGCGGCCGTCGCCTTCTATCGCTCGAAAGGGTTTTTACCCGCCGGCAACACCGCCGACTGTGGCGGCGGCTCAGGACTGTCGGCACTGATTTTCGAGAAGGCGATCGGATAGGTGTCGGCCGGGATGATGGCCGACGCCTGCAAGAATCTAGCTAAGCGCGTCGTGCCTTCGGACGCGACGCACTTTAAGTGGAGGGAACTTCCACATTATCGATCAGCCTGGTCTTGCCCAGCCAGGCGGCTGCGAGCAGGCGTCCGTCACGGTCTCGCCGCCATGGGGCGAGCGTCAGGCTCTCGCGCGCGGCGACATAGTCGACTTTGTCGAAGCCAACCTTGACGAGCGCGCGGCTGGCCTCGGCGGTTGTGCTGCCTTCGTCGCCGCCTGCCGCAAGTGCCGCGGCCGTCTGGCGCAAGGCGACGTTGAAGTTGCGCGCAACCTCGAGCTCGGCTTCGCCGAGATAGGCGTTGCGTGACGACATGGCGAGGCCACGCGCGTCGCGTACCGTTGGCGCGCCGATGATTTCCACCGGCAGATCGAGGTCGCGGCAGAGCTGCCTGACGACGCAAAGCTGCTGGTAATCCTTTTCACCGAAGACCGCATAGTCGGGCGATGCCTGCAGGAAGAGCTTTGCCACGACCGTCGCGACGCCGTCGAAGAAGGTCGGCCGGAAATCCGATTCCAGCCCGGCGGCTGGCCCGCCGACCGAAATCCTCGTGGCAAAGCCGGTAGGGTACATTTCCGTCACATCTGGGGTGAAGGCGAGCTCTGCGCCGGCCTCGGCCAGCCGGTCGAGATCGCGGGCGAGCTGGCGCGGATATTTGTCGAGGTCCTCGCTCGGCGCGAACTGCGTCGGGTTGAGGAAGATCGAAACAACGCAGCGATCGGCCTTTTCGAGCGCGATCCTGACCAGCGAGATATGGCCGTCGTGCAGCGCCCCCATGGTCGGCACCATGGCAACGCTGAGGCCATCGCGACGCCAGTCGCGGACTTGTGCGCGAAGCGCGGCGACGCTGTCGACGACGCGGGGACTCATGCTCATGCTTTGTCTTTGTCGGTTGTGGCGGAAAAGACATGGCCCGGGCCGGGGAATGTCCGGCTTCGCACCTCGGCTGCATAGCTGGCCGCCGCCTGCGATATGGTGCTGCGCAGGTCGGCATATTGCTTGACGAATTTCGGCACACGGTCGACGGTGAGGCCGACCATGTCGTCGATGACCAGGATCTGGCCGTCGCAGTCGCTGCTGGCGCCGATGCCGATGGTTGGAATGGACATGTGCCGGGTGAGGTCGGCGGCGACGGCCTCGACCGTGCCTTCGATGACCACCGAAAACGCGCCGGCCTTTTCGACAGCGTCCGCGTCGCGAAAAAGGGCGGCCACATTCTCCTGCGTCCGGCCCTTGATCCTGTAGCCGCCGTCGCTTTCCACCGATTGCGGCTGCAAGCCGATATGCCCCATGACCGGAATGCCGGCAGCGACGATCGCCGCGATCTGTCGGGCGACTGCGACGCCGCCCTCCAGCTTGACGCCCTGGCAACCGGTTCCGCCAACGATCCGCCGTGCCGAGGCTACGGCTTGGCGCGCCGAATCCTCATAACTTCCGGCCGGCATGTCGACCACCACGCAGGCTCTGGCCGATCCCCGCATCACCGCTTGTCCATGAGCGATCATCATCTCCAGCGAGGCGCCCAGCGTGGTCTTGTGGCCATGGAGAACCATGGCGACGCTGTCGCCGACCAGAAGCAGGTCGACGTGATCGTCCAGCAGGCGAGCGACAGGGTAGGTATAGGCGGTGAGGCAGACAATCGGCACGCCGCCCTTGCGCAGGCGAATGGAGCTGGCGCTGATCCGCAGTTCGGGGTCGGATGCATCTGCGGCCATCTTTACCTCCCTCAACCGTCACCAGGCTGGATACAGCACGGGCGAGCAGAGCTTTAGAAAGACGAGGCAGCCTTGGCAAGGCATGCGCCCCCGCGAACATGAAGGCTTGCATCGGTTTCCCGTCAGCATTTGCGCGGCACTTGCGGCAAAACCTTGCCTTCGCTATAGGCTGACGCCATAAGCAGGAAACAGGCGCCCCCGCTGCCGTCGCGCGAGACTTGCCACGAGGACTTGCCAAGAGGACTTGGATGAAAACTTTCCTGCTGCAGTTTTTCACATGGTGGAACAGCCAGACGCTGGGAACGCGTTTCCACACCTGGCGGCATGGCAAGAAGGTCGGGCAGGACGAAGCTGGCAACGTCTATTACGAAGGTGGTGTCGATTCGGAAGGCCGCACCCGCCGCTGGGTCATCTATAGCAACTATTCGGAAGCTTCGATGATTCCGGCCGGCTGGCATGGCTGGATGCATCACCGCGTCGATACCGCGCCGCCGAGCGACAACTACAAGCCACGCGAGTGGCAAAAGCCGCATCAGCCGAACCTCACCGGAAGTGCCGCCGCCTATCGCCCCAAGGGTTCCGTGCTGACCAATCAGCACCGCCCTCAGGTGACGGGCGATTACGACGCCTGGACGCCGGGGTCGTAAGAGCCTGTTTGGAAATTCGCTCCTGCGGCCATCTGATGGCGTTTTCTGCGCTTCCGGTGCTCACGGACTAAATGTCCGCTGCGCTCCGGTTCTCGAAACCACCACCATATGACTCGCCGGACCGACTTTCGAAACAGCCTCTAACCGCTCATCAAGGTGCGGATCGGTCCTTTATCGCCACAATTGGCGTTTAGCTGCTTGCCGATCTGACAGCAGCGACTAGCCTTGGGCGCGACAGAATCACCCCGGGCGCAAACCACCGGACCCTTGCATGAGCATTTTCAGCCGAATCTCGATAGGCGGACTGACGGCGGCCGCCGCTTTTGCCGCTTGCAGCATGGCCGTTGCACAGGCGCAGGAGGCGCCAGCGGCACCGGAGGCATGGGAGGCGCCAGCGGCACCTGAGGCATGGGAGGCGCCAGCGGCACCTGAGGCATGGGAGGCCCCAGCGGAGCCGGACGCATCGGAGGCCCCAGCGGCGCCGGAGGCATCGGAGGCGCCGGTGGCACCGGCGGCACCGGAACGCATCACCAATCCCGTCGCCGAATTCGCCGGCATCGACAAGATCACCGGCCGCATCATCACCTTCGATGTCTATATCGACGAGACGGTGCAGTTCGGTGCTTTGCAGGTGACGCCGCGCATCTGCTATTCGCGGCCGCAAACCGAAGAGCCGAAGACCGATTCCTTCGTCGAGGTCGACGAGATCACGCTCGACCGGAAAATCCGCCGCATCTTCACCGGCTGGATGTTTGCCGAAAGCCCCGGCCTCAATGCCGTCGAGCACGCCGTCTATGACGTCTGGCTGAAGTCATGCAAACAGAAGTCGGATGTGCCGGCGCCCGAGGCGGCCAAGACCAATTAGAACGTCAGGCGCATGGGGATCGCCTGTTCGGGATCTCACGCTGAGTCTTCCGGAACCGCCCCCTTGTCCGTGCGTTGGTCATGGCTGGCGGTACGGAGGATGTCCCATGATGGCCAACAAAGGCGAGCTTCTCGAGCTCGAAAAAGGGTTCTGGACCGGCGACGCTGCCTATTTCAAAGCCAATGCCGACACCCAATGCCTGGTGGCTTTCCCACAAATGGCACAAACGATGAGCAACGCCGATATGGCCGAAACCGCGACGGACCCGAACCGCTGGCGCGATCTCGATATCGAGCTCAAGGGCATCATCGAGCCGGGCAGCGACATTGTCATGCTAACCTATGAGGCGCATGCCACTCGCGACAATGGCGAACCTTATGCGGCGCTGGTCAGTACCGGCTATGTCCATCGCGCCGATGGCTGGAAGATGATGTTCCACGCGCAGACGCCTCTAGAGCCTGCGGCAAAAAACTGACCTGGCGCGGATCAGGGAAAAAAGACAGCTTCGCCTTTCAGCGCGTCAGCCAGCATCTTTTCGTATCTGCCCCTTGGCACGTCGACCGCGCCGAAGCGTTTGAGGTGCTCGGTGGTGAACTGCGTGTCGAGCAGCGCGAAGCGCCGTTCCTTCAGGCGCTCGACCAGATGCACCAGGCAGACCTTCGACGCATCCGTTTCCCTGGCGAACATGCTTTCACCGAAGAACACCCGGCCGAGCGACACGCCGTAGAGGCCGCCAACCAGCCGACCCTCGCGCCGGGCTTCGACCGAATGGCAATGGCCCATCCGATGGAGTTCGACGTAGGCTTCGCGGATCGGAGCATTGATCCAGGTCGACCGGCGTTCCTCGCGTCTCTCGGCACAGCCGTCGATGGTCGCCTCGAAGTCGAAATCGAAACGGATGTCGAACAGGTTTTTCCGGATCACCTTCCTCAGGCTCTTGGGCGCGTGGAAACCATCAAGCGGAATAATGCCGCGGGTTTCCGGCCGTACCCAGAACACTTCGGGATCGGTGGCGCTTTCGGCCATCGGAAAAACGCCCGAGGCATAGGCCTTGAGCAGCAGGTCGGTCGGGATGCGATAGCCTGGCGCGTAGGGACGGGTCATCGCGTCATCATATTCTATAAGTTCACGCCCTAATCCTCTGTGGCCAAATATTTTTCCAGCCAGTGGATGTCATACTCGCCATTGGCGATGTCGGCATTGCCGACGAGATCCCGGAACAGCGGCAGCGTGGTCTTGATGCCGTCGACGACGAATTCGTCGAGCGCGCGGCGCAGCCGCATCATGCATTCGACGCGGTTGCGGCCGTGCACGATCAGCTTGCCGATCAGGCTGTCGTAGTAGGGTGGGATCTTGTAGCCGGAATAGACGCCGGAATCGACCCGGATGCCGAGCCCGCCCGGTGTGTGGAAATGGGTGATCGTGCCGGGCGAGGGGGTGAAGGTGCGCGGATCCTCGGCATTGATGCGGCATTCGATGGCGTGGCCCTGGAAGCGGATATCTTCCTGGCGCACCGAAAGCCCGCCGCCCGAGGCGACACGGATCTGCTCATGCACGAGGTCGATGCCGGTGATCGCCTCCGTCACCGGATGCTCGACCTGCAGGCGGGTGTTCATCTCGATGAAGTAGAATTCGCCGTTCTCGTAGAGGAATTCGATGGTGCCGGCGCCGGAGTAGCCGAGATCGGCGATAGCCTTGGCACAGACGCCGCCGATATGCGCGCGCTCCTCGGCGTTGAGCGCCGGCGAGGGCGCCTCCTCCCAGACCTTCTGGTGGCGGCGCTGCAGCGAGCAGTCGCGTTCGCCGAAATGCACACCGCGTCCGGCACCGTCACCGAACACCTGCACCTCGATGTGGCGCGGTTTTTCCAGGTATTTCTCGATGTAGACGGCGTCGTCGCCGAACGCAGCACCGGCTTCCGAGCGCGCCGTCTGCAGCGCGACCTCAAGATCGGCCTCGCTGCGCGCCACCTTCATGCCGCGCCCGCCGCCGCCGGCCGACGCCTTGATGATCACGGGATAGCCGATCTCGGCGGCGATACGCTTTGCTTCCTTCTCCTCGGTGACGGCGCCGTCGGAGCCGGGCACCACCGGAATGCCCAGGCGCTTTGCTGTGCGCTTGGCCTCGATCTTGTCGCCCATGACGCGGATGTGATCGCCGGACGGGCCGATGAAGGTGATGTTGTGCGCGGCGAGGATATCGGCGAATTTGGCATTCTCCGACAGGAAGCCGTAGCCGGGATGCACCGCGTCGGCGCCGGTGATTTCGCAGGCGGCGACGATCTGGTGGATGTTGAGATAGCTGTCGCGCGACGGCGGCGGGCCGATGCAGACGCTCTCGTCGGCGAGCCGCACATGCATGGCGTCGGCGTCGGCGGTCGAATGCACCACCACGGTCTGGATGCCGAGCTCCTTGCAGGCGCGCAGCACCCTCAGAGCGATTTCGCCGCGATTGGCGATGAGGATTTTCTGGAACATTTTCGGCTGTTCCCGGCTCTACTCGATCACGACGAGCGGCATGCCATATTCGACCGGCTGCGCATCCTCGAACAGGATCGCCGTCACCGTGCCGGCCCGGGGCGAGGGGATCTGGTTCATCGTCTTCATCGCCTCGATGATCAGCAGCGTCTGGCCTTCCTTGACCTGCTGGCCGACCTCGATGAACGCCTTGGCGTCGGGCGACGGCGCCAGGTAGGCGGTGCCGACCATGGGCGAGGCCACCGCATTCTTGGAGATGTCGGCCGCTGCCGGGACGATCGCGGCCGCCGGCTGCGCTGCCAGCGGCGTAT
This sequence comes from Mesorhizobium tianshanense, assembly GCF_007830515.1. Taxonomy (GTDB): domain Bacteria; phylum Pseudomonadota; class Alphaproteobacteria; order Rhizobiales; family Rhizobiaceae; genus Mesorhizobium; species Mesorhizobium tianshanense. The sequence goes on along the minus strand of NZ_VLKT01000006.1, from coordinate 40,428 downwards.
AGGCGGGCTGCGGCGCGGCGACCGCATGGACGGCCGGCGCCTGTCGCGACACGCGCACCTTCAAGTCGCCCAGCTCGACCTCGATCTCGGTGAGGTTGGTGTCGTTCAGTATGCCCGCCAGATCGCGGATAAGCTGCTGGTCAACACCGTTCTTCTTTATCGACATTTTCGAGCCTTCTGTTTGTTGGCCGGTCATAGGCGTGCGGCCAGCGCCTGCAGCGCCAGCGTGTAGCCGAGCGGCCCGAACCCGCAGATCATGCCGACGGCGACCGGCGAGACCATGGAGACGTGGCGAAATGATTCCCGCGCATGGATGTTGGAAAGATGAACTTCGGCGACGGGCAATGGCGCGATGGAGCGGATGGCGTCGTGAATGGCGATCGAGGTGTGGCTGTAGGCGCCCGGATTGATGACGATGCCGACAGCCTTGTCGGCGGCTTCCTGTATCCAGTCGACGAGGTCGCCCTCATGGTTCGACTGACGGAAATCGATCTCGAGCCCAAGTGCCGCACCCGCCTGCCTGCAATCTTCGGCGATCGCGGCAAGCGTCTTGCCGCCGTAGATGCCTGGCTCGCGCTTGCCGAGCGCGTTGAGGTTGGGACCGTTCAGGACGAAAACCGTTTTCAAAATGCCGACCTTTCCCGGCGCCGGCATCAGCTGGCGCACTGGGCCTCTATAATGGGCTTAAACGCCTGCGAAAAGAGCGCAAGTGGGTTCTTTCGCTGTCCACAACAGGCGGGAAATGGCCTGCGCCGAAACCAGTGGCCGATCAGAGTGCGGCCTTGGCCGCCTCGATCTTCTCTGCCAGCACTTCCTGCCCGAGCGCCCCGAACACCACCTCGTTGCCGACCACATAGGAGGGCGTTCCGGTGATGGCCAGCTTGTTGGCAAGGTCATAGGTCTTGGAGAGGGCTTCGGCGATCGACGGGTCCTTCATCTTCTCGCGCAGCTTTGCCTCGTCGGCGCCGAGCGAAAGCGCCACCTTGATGGCCGCCGCTTCGGTGGCGCGTCCCTGGCCGCCGAGCAGCGCGTTGTGGAACTCGCCGTATTTCTCCGGCATCATCAGGTGGAAGGCCATCGAGACGACGCTCGCCTTCTGCGAATCCGGGCCGAGGATCGGGAACTCCTTGAGCACGAAGCGCAGGTCCGGATCGGCTGTCGTCAGCGCTTGCATGTCATCGATGGCGCGTTTGCAGTAGCCGCAATTGTAGTCGTAGAACTCGACGATGGTGACCTTGCCGTTCGGATTGCCGACGACGCCGTCGAAGGTCGAGTTGAAGATCTCGTCCTTGGCATCTTTGATGACATTGAGGCTAGCAACCCTCTGCGCCTCTTTTTGCTTGGCCTCGAGCGCTTCCTGCGCCTCCAGCAGCACTTCCGGGTTCTTCAAGAGATAGTCGCGGATGATGCCCTCGACTTCGGCCCGGTCGACCTTGGTGTCGGCGGACGCCGCCTGGGCGATCTGCGCGGCATCGGCCCTTGCCGTCTGCGGACTTCCGGTCACGAACCCGAAACCCAGCATGGCGAGAGCGACCGCCGTTCCCGTGGTGCCAAGCAGAATTGCCTTGTTCATTGTCCCTAATCCTCTCGCCTGATTTCCGGCCCGATTGGTCTGACCCCGATTGGCCTGACTACCCGATTGGCCTGACTATATGTCGCCGCGCACGGCCGGAAAGTTCACTTTTTCTTGCCTGATGGTGCGTAATTTATGATGTCCTGCGCGCGGATCCAGCCCGGCTCGCCGCGCTTCATTTTCATCTGCGCACGCATAGCGAAGATTTTGGCATCCTTATAGGCGCCTGAATAGAAATGGCCTTCGGCGGTTGCAAGATCCGCGGCCGGGATGTTGCCGAGCTCGCCATAGGCCTGCGCCAGATAGCGGTATCCCGCGGTGTTTTCCCGGTCTCGCCCGAGGCCTTTGTTGATCTGCACCACCGCTTTCTCCAGGGAATCGGGCGTGCCGGTGGCCATCAGCGCCTGGCCGTAAGAGACCAGCAGCAGTCCGGATCGCGCCGGGTCGAGGTTGACGGCCTTGGCAAAGGCTTCCGCGGCATCCCTCGGCCTGTTCGCCTTCATCAGGATGTCGCCGCGCAATTCCTGGAAATACGGGTTCTTCGGTTGTTGCTTGATCAGTGCGTTGGTCTTGGCAAGCGCCTTGGCCAGATTGCCGTAAAGATAGGCCGTCTGCGCGTCGCCATATTGCGAGGCGAGGTTGCCCGGGTTCTTGCGCATCAGCCGCGATGCGGCGGCCTGGCCTCCCATATAGGCGGCGATCTTGATGCGCATCATGTCGTGCCGCAGCTGCAGCGCCGGCGAGTCGACCTTGTCGACGTAAGGGCTCTTCTTCACCAGCACTTCGAGATTGGAGATGCGGTCCCGCGGTATCGGATGGCTGATTCGATAGGGATCGACCTGCGCCCCCGACAGCGACAACGCGCTCTGGAAGCGGTCGAACGTCTTCAGCATGCCCATGCCGGACTGGCCGGTGGCATTGAGATAGGTTATCGCCGAGCGGTCGGCGGTCATCTCTTCGGTGCGCTGATAGGCGAGGATACTGCGCTGCGCCATCTCGCCGCCGCCAGCCGCAACACCCATGCCAGCGCCGGCAAGGCCCCGGCTGTTGGTGGTGGCGCCGGCAACCATCGCGCCAGCGCCAAGCAGCGTCGCGATGATGGCCATCGTCTTGGCGCGTTCGAGCTGGTTGCGCAATTTTTGCTGGTGCCCGCCGGCAATATGGCCGGCTTCGTGCGCGATGACGCCGATGATCTCGTTGGGCGTCTCCGCCGCCATCAAGGCGCCGGTGTTGATGAACATGCGGCGCCCGGCAACGAAGGCGTTGAAGCTCTGATCGTTGACCAGCACGATGTTGACGCCGTCTTCCGGCAGGCCCGCCGCCTTGAAGATCGGCCGCGCGTAGTCGCGCACCAGCGCTTCGATCTCGGCATCGCGCACCACCGGCACGTTTTGCGCGAAGGCGCTGACCGAGCCGGTCACAGCGACCGTCGCGGCAAGCAAAAACGTCGCGAAGACGCGCGCTGCCCTGGCAATCGTCGATTTGGGTCGGCTCAACATGGCAGGTCCACTGGTAGACGAGCGGGCGAAGGATGAAAAGTCGGCACTGAAACTTTACTGAACTTGTGATCCTCACATCAATCGGGCATTTGTGCGGCGCGGACGCCAAAGCTTTGGCGCCGGCAGCCGGCAAGGCCGACCCAAGGGTCGACAAGGAATGAGGTCAAATGGTTGTATCGCTTTCGCGTCGCGGCGAAGTCGAGCCGTTCCACGCCATGGACATTCTGGCTGAAGCGAATCGGCTGAAGGCCAAGGGCGTGCCGGTCGTTTCCATGGCTGTTGGCCAGCCGTCCGACCCGGCGCCGGCCGGGGTCAGGCAAGCGGCGGCGAACGCATTGAAGACAGGTCGCATCGGCTATACCGACGCATTGGGTCTTGCGGCCTTGCGCGAGGCAATCGCGCAGCACTACGCGGACCACTACGGGCTTGACGTCCCGCCCAGCCGGATCGCCGTCACCACCGGATCGTCGGCCGCCTTCAACCTGGCTTTTCTGGCGATGTTCGATCCAGGCGACCGCGTCGCCATCGCCGCACCCGGCTATCCGGCCTATCGCAACATCATGGCCGCGCTCGGCATCGAGATCGTCGAGATCGAACTCGGGGGCGATGCCTATCTCCACGCCGAACACCTGAAGGCTGCGCATCGCGAAAAGAAGCTGAAGGGCGTGTTGTTCGCCAGTCCGGCCAATCCGACCGGCGCGGTGATCCCCGCCGACGAGCTGTCGGCGCTGGTGAGGACGGCGCAAGAGTTCGGCATCGCCGTGATCTCCGACGAGATCTATCACCGGCTGGCATACGTTGCGCCGGACACCACGGCGCTTGCCTGCGGCCGGGATGTGACGGTGATCAATTCCTTCTCGAAATATTACTGCATGACCGGTTGGCGCATCGGCTGGATGGTGCTGCCGGAACAACTGGTGCGGCCCGTGGAGCGCATCGCCCAGAGCCTCTACATCTCACCGCCGGAACTGTCCCAGATCGCCGCGATCGAGGCGTTCAAGGCGACCGGGGAATTGGAGGCGGTGAAGGCGCGCTACGCCTGGAATCGCGAGCTTTTGATGAAACGCCTGCCCGAACTCGGCTTTACGCTGGCGGCCCCGATGGATGGGGCTTTCTACGCCTTCTGCGACGTCACCAGGCACACCAACGACAGCATGGCCTTCGCGCGCAGGATGCTGGCCGAGGCGCATGTGGCGGCGACGCCCGGCCGCGACTTCGATCCGCTTCAAGGCCATCGGACCATGCGCTTTTCCTATGCCGGCAGCCACGGTGAGATGGTCGAGGCGATGGTGCGCATCGAACGCTGGCTGAAGTAACGGGACGCGAATGCCGGGACTCGAACAGGCTTTGACCGAAATTGCCGCCGAAATGGCGGAGCGCACGGATCGCGGCGACGTCGCGACCTACATTCCGCAACTTGGCAAGATCGATCCGAAGAAGTTCGGCATTGCCGCCGTGACCAATGACGGTCGCGTGCTGATGGCGGGCGACGCCGATGAGCCGTTTTCGATCCAGAGCATTTCGAAGGTGTTCACGCTGACATTGGCGCTCGGCAATGTCGGCGATGCGCTGTGGCAACGTGTCGGGCGCGAGCCTTCGGGCAACCCGTTCAACTCGATCGTCCAGCTCGAGCACGAGAACGGCATTCCGCGCAATCCGTTCATCAATGCCGGCGCCATCGTCATTTCCGACATCCTGCTCGCCGGCCACCAGCCGCGCGAGGCGATCGGCGAGATCCTGCGCTTCATCCAGTTCCTGGCCGACGACGATACCATCATCATCGACCGCGAGGTCGCGGCTTCGGAACGCGCCACCGGCTTTCGCAATCTGGCGCTTGCCAACTACATGAAGTCCTTCGGCAATCTCAACCACGCTCCGGACCTGGCGCTGGGCGTCTATTTCCATCATTGCGCCATCGCCATGAGCTGCCGGCAACTGGCCTTGGCCGGCCGCTTCCTCGCCAATGGCGGCAGGAACCCGGCGACGGGTCTTTCCGTGGTGTCGGCCGAGCGCGCCCGCCGCATTGGCGCGATGATGCTGACCTGCGGTCACTATGACGGCTCCGGCGATTTCGCCTTTCGCGTCGGCATTCCGGGCAAAAGCGGCGTCGGCGGCGGCATTTTGGGGATCGTGCCGGGCGTCGCCTCGCTTGCCGTATGGTCGCCCGGCCTCAACGCAAACGGGAATTCCAGGCTGGGGTCGATCGCGCTGGAAAGACTGGCGAAGATGATGAACTGGTCGGTCTTCGCGCCGTAGAAGCTTGTGCCGTAAGCGTCCGGCCTGACGCGCCTTTTGATGGCGCGGGATTGGCAGACTGAGCCTCTCCTTCAATCAACTTTCGGTTCGACGTTACGAGGCGCTTCGTCTGAGTGCTTCGAGAGCTTCATGGTTGAGTTCGAGCACGGATTTCAGGCTTGTGCTGATCCGCTCAACAATATCTGTGCGCGGGCCGTTCCTCCACGCATCGCTGTCATAGAAGACTTGTTGCGACGAATTGAGATGGTCGAGGCTGTCATAGGCCCTGACGAGATAATAGCCATCAGGGTCGTGAAGCGAGTTTCCAAAGGAGACAACATCAATGCTGTTATTCCTATGAAGCGGAACGCTGACTTCGATCATAATTTTGTGAAACTCGGGACCGGTACCGGATTTCAATGTATATAAAAGAATCTCGACGATTTTGTTCACACTCGACTCCTTCGCCAAATTTTTGAAGGAGGCTTTGCCACCTCACACTCGCCGGTGCAAGGTGAGCAGGCCCAAGCTCACCGGTCTGCGGTGCGGTAAACCCATGGAAGGAGTTCTTCGATCCGGTTGATCGAGTGACTGTCGGCGGTGCGGGCAAGCATGTCAGTGAGCCAGACTCCTGGGGGTGTCACCGTTGAACCTGGTGCCGCTTTGGGCCGGACAAGAAAAATCCCGCGCTGTCCAAAGACAGTGCGGGACTTTTTGATCAGGAGATCAGGCTAAACAACTGAAAATCTTAGAAGAAGCCTTTCTTCTGCCACCAGCCGGCACGCTTCGGCTTCTCCTCGGTCTTTGCCTCGTCGGCAACGGTCGACGACACGATCGGCACAACCGGAGCATCTACCGGCACAGGCTTGCGTCGCGACGGGCGGGCCTTCGCCGTTTCGACGGCGGCCGCGGCTGTTTCCTCCGAAACAGGTGGAGGAGGCTCTGCAGGGGCTTCCGGCTCGGCAACCGGCGCCTCGGCGACGACGTCCGCCGCGGCCTTCTTCGGCTTGGCGACCCGACGCGGCTTCTTCGGCTTCTCGACGCTCGGCGTGTCGTCATTGGCCGGAGCAAGGGCCACAGGCTCTTCGACCGGCGTTGCTGCCACCTCCGGCTCGCTGGAGACGGCTACGCCCTCCAGGACTTCGCTCTCGGAAGCGTCGGCCGACTCGGCAGTGCCGGCATCGACCACGCCGTCGCCGTCTTCGCGGCGATTGCGCTTGCCGCCGCGCTTGCCGCGCCGGCGCTTCTTGCCCTGACCGTCATCCAACGTTTCGACCGCCTCAGTGACGCTGACCTGCGCCTCCTGGTCTGCTCCAGTGTCTTGCTCAGTCACAGCTTCGGCAACGCCATCCGCTGCCGCCGAGACATAAGCACCTTCCACGGGGGCACCGTGTTCGCGGTCGCGATCCTTGCCGCCACGCCGTCTGCGGCGCTTGCGGCGCTTGCGGTCGCGGCCTTCGCCTTCCTCGCCGGATCTCGGCTGTTGCTGCGGCTGCTGGCTGGGGCGCGGCTGCTCCGTTTCTGCAGCGGCTTCGTCTTCCTCCTCGATGACGATTTCCTCTTCGGGCTCTTCCGGCTCGACATAGGCCGGTATCATCCGTGTCTCGACAAAGCCTTCCGGCTTTTCCGCCAGCGCGCCGCGGAAGATCGCATAATGCTGTGCGCCGACCGTGTCATCGGCTTCGACGGTGACAGTCAGGCCGAAGCGGCTTTCCAGTTCCACCAGCGTGCCACGCTTGTGGTTGAGCACATAGAGCGCGGTCGCCGCCGGCGTCCGCACCGTGATGTGACTGCGCGAATCCTTGAGCAGGAATTCCTCGATCGCCCGCACCACCATCAGCGCGACAGATGAATCGGAGCGCACATGGCCGGTGCCGCCGCAATGCGGGCAAGGCTTCATCGTCGATTCCAGCACGCTGGCGCGGATGCGCTGGCGCGACATCTCCATCAGGCCGAAATGCGAGATGCGGCCGACCTGGATGCGGGCGCGATCGTTCTTGAGGTGGTCCTTCAGCCGCTTCTCGACGGAGCGATTGTTGCGGTTCTCCTCCATGTCGATGAAGTCGATGACGATCAGGCCGGCGAGATCGCGCAGCCGAAGCTGGCGTGCGACTTCCTCGGCCGCTTCCAGATTGGTGTGGAGCGCCGTGTCCTCGATCGAGTGCTCCTTGGTGGAGCGGCCCGAATTGACGTCGATGGCGACCAGCGCTTCGGTCTGGTTGATGATGATGTAGCCGCCGCTCTTCAGCGTCACCTGCGGCTGCAGCATGCGGTCAAGCTGCGCCTCGATGCCACTGCGCACGAAGATCGGCGTCGTGTCGCGGAACGGCTGCACGACCTTGGCGTGGCTCGGCATCAGCATGCGCATGAAGTCCTTGGCCTCGCGATAGCCCTCTTCGCCGGAGACCAGGATCTCGTCGATGTCCTTGTTGTAGAGGTCGCGCACCGAGCGCTTGATCAGGCTGCCTTCCTCGTAGACCAGGGCAGGGGCCGTGGACTGCAGCGTCAGATTGCGGACGTTTTCCCAAAGCCGCATCAGATATTCGTAGTCGCGTTTGATCTCGGCCTTGGTCCGGCTCTCACCGGCCGTGCGCAGGATGACGCCCATGCCCTGCGGCACTTCGAGATCGGCGACGACCTCCTTCAGCCGCTTGCGGTCCTGTGCGTTGGTGATCTTGCGCGAAATGCCGCCGCCGCGCGCCGTGTTCGGCATCAGCACCGAATAGCGGCCGGCAAGCGACAGGTAGGTGGTGAGCGCCGCGCCCTTGTTGCCGCGCTCTTCCTTCACGACCTGCACCAGAAGGATCTGCCGGCGCTTGATCACTTCCTGGATCTTGTATTGGCGGCGCATCGGCTTGCGGCGGTTGCGCGCTTCTTCCAGCGCATCCTCGGCGCCGACCGATTCGACCTCATGGTCGTCGGAATGCGAGGACGGCACCTCTTCCAGCATGCCGCGATCATTGTCGGTGGACGTGGCGTCGCCGGCCTGCTCCGCCTGCGGCATCGCTTCGGAAATCACATCCGCATCGATACTGGCGGCGATGGAATTGGATCCGCCCTCGGAAGGCCCAATCTCGCCGTTATCAGTCTCATTGTTGTCAGTCTCACCGCTACTGACGACATCCTCGCGACGTTCCGAAGCCTCGGATGCCATGTCCGCATTTTCGGAAACGGCATCGACGCTCTCGGTGATAGCGTCTTCGCCGTTCTCGTTGTGTTCGCCGCCCTCATCGGATTCGGCAGAGTCGGCCGCACCTGCATCGCGCTTGTGCTCGCCCCGATCGCGGCTCTTGCCGCCGCGCCGGCGTCCGCGCCGGCCGCGATCGCGGCTCTGGCGGTCGTCGCCTTCGCCGTCCTCATCGTCCTCGTCTTCAGCTTCCTGCGCTTCCGCGCGCAGCAACGCCTGACGGTCGGCGACCGGAATCTGGTAATAGTCGGGATGAATTTCACTGAAGGCGAGAAAACCGTGACGGTTGCCGCCATATTCGACAAAGGCTGCCTGAAGGGAGGGTTCGACGCGGGTTACGCGGGCGAGGTAGATATTTCCTTTGAGCTGCTTCTTGTCCTGGGATTCAAAGTCGAATTCTTCAATACGGTTACCGCGAACGACGACAACACGTGTTTCCTCCGGGTGGGAGGCGTCTATCAGCATCTTGTTGGGCATTATTTCGTTTCCCTCCAGCAGCCGTCATCGGTCGCAACTTGCGGGGCAAGCCCCGCCGCTGCGGATGAACATGGGTGCCGGACATCTGAACGTCCGCCGGCCGCTGCCTGAGCGTCATGGCGGTGCCGCCCGCAGCCATAATGGCGCGGTTCATTGCGGACCTTTCCATGATTGCGCTTGAAGCCATCGTAACCAGCAGAACCTTTTTGAACCAAAGCCCGGGAAAACCGGACCAGCTTGTTTTGCTCGTACAGAGCCGGCGCGGGACAATCCCGGCCGTTTCCTCACGCAGGCGATTCCCCCGCCACGGGCTCGCACCTGCGAAAATCGTCGCGATCACCGGATACCTTTTTCGCCTGAAACGAAAGGATCCGTCGTTCATCTGACCTGTAGCAGGAGGCTGCGGAGAAGGACGGTTCCAGGATTGCAGTGATCCACCATCGCTTTTATGATTTGACGGGTTGGAAGGCAACCCCGATTCCGATGCCGGCAAAAAGCAGTTCCGCAACGGCAGCACAGCTTTAACCCTTGCGTGAAAAGGCTTGGTTAACCTTCTCTGGATACCAATCATTAATCGAGTTCGCGGCCACTTCGGCAAGACGTCGACACTCCGACAAACAAGACTGGGCGCCTGGCGCCAAAACGGAGCGACTAGAATAGAAATGGGACTGGCAGCCTTCACAGACAAGGGTGGTCGTGCCGGAGGTGTTTTCTTCTGCGCCGCCAACTTCCGCGCTGCTTGTCTGCTTTTGCTGATTGCCGCTTGCCTTGCTTTTCCGCCGGTTTCTCTTGCTGCCGAAGCGCCGCTCGCCGCGACGGGTTACAAGATGGCGGGCGACGCCACCAAGATGCGCATCGTCATGAATTTCAACCGCGAGCCTGACGTCAGATGGTTCCTGCTGCGCGGCCCCCACCGTCTGGTCGTTGACCTGCCAAGCACGAAGTTCGCCATCAGTGCCAAGGATGTGAAGGCGCGCGGCCTGGTCAGGGGCGTGCGCTACGGCGATCTCGGTGAGGGGGTATCGCGGCTGATCCTGACCGGCAAGGGTCCGTTTGCCGTCGACAGGCTCGACGTGCTCAAGAACGATGACGGCAGCGGCTATCGCATCGCCATCGACATCTCGGCGGCATCCGCGCGGGAATTCGACGCTGCCCTTGCCAATCAGGCTCTGACCACCGGCTCGACGGTCTCCTCCGACAAGGGCGGCAGGGTCGGCACCGGGCCGATCTCCAAACCAGGCCATCGCTTCACCGTCGTCATCGATCCGGGCCATGGCGGCATCGACGGCGGCGCCGAGGGCCTGAACGGCACGGTTGAGAAGGACGTTACGCTCGCCTTCGCCGAGGAACTGCGCGACAGACTTGCCGCAGCCGGTAAATACGACGTGTTCATGACGCGCGACACGGACCAATTCCTGCGGCTCGACGACCGCGTGCGCATTGCCCGCCAGCACGAGGCCGATCTGCTCATTTCGATCCACGCCGACACGATCAGGCTCAAGGGCGTCCGTGGCGCAACCGTCTATACGGTCTCCGACAAGGCTTCCGACCCCGAAGCGCAGGCGCTGGCCGACCGTGAAAACCTTTCCGACCAATTCGCCGGCATGGAAATCAAGGACGACAACAAGGAAGTCACCGACATCCTGATCGACCTGATCCGCCGCGAGACGCACAGTTTCTCGATGAGTTTCGCCCACACTTTGGTCGGCCAGCTCTCCACCAGCGTCGGCCTCATCAACAATCCGCAGCGTTCGGCCAGCTTCAAGGTGTTGAAGGCGCCGGATGTTCCATCCGTGTTGGTCGAACTCGGCTATCTGTCGAACGCCAAGGACGAGGCGCAACTGCTTAGCGCCGATTGGCGCGGCAAGGCGGCCCAGAGTATAACGGATGCCATCGCCCTGTTCGCCTCAGCCAGGGCCGGAGCAGGAGCCGGAGGCTGAGATGCCCGCCGTTGCCCACGACCACAGGCAAGGGTTGCACGGCGACAACACCTTGTACTTTAATTTCCGCCATTCGAAGCCGAAATCTCATGCTGCCGTATTTTGCCCACATGGTGGCGACATGGGTTTTCGATTACCGGTCGGGATCGTCTCGAAAGCTTGCGCGAAAGGCGGCTTCCTTTAGGAGACTCCCGAACCAAGGACTGGAGCGGGCATGATTCGTCTCATTGGCTATTTCTTCGGCGTCGGCACCGCGCTGGCCCTTTTGGTCGCGGCGGGCGTGGCGATCTATGTCGGTCACTTGTCGAAGGATCTGCCCGACTACGAGGTCCTGGCCAAGTATGAGCCGCCGGTGACGACCCGCATTCATGCATCCGACGGTGCGCTGATGGCCGAATATGCGCGCGAGCGGCGCCTGTATTTGCCGATCCAGGCGGTGCCGGATCGCGTCAAGGCCGCCTTCCTGTCTGCCGAGGACAAGAATTTCTACAATCACCCCGGCATCGATATGACCGGCCTTGGCCGCGCAATCATGGTCAATCTGCAGAATTTCGGCTCGGGCAAGCGCCAGGTCGGCGCCTCGACGATCACCCAGCAGGTGGCCAAAAACTTCCTATTGTCCTCGGACCAGACCTACGAGCGCAAGATTAAGGAGATGATCCTAGCCTTCCGCATCGAGCAGGCCTATTCGAAGGACCGCATTCTCGAGCTCTACCTTAACGAGATTTTCTTCGGGCTTGGCGCCTACGGCGTCGCCGGCGCGGCACTCACCTATTTCGACAAGGCGGTGAACGAGCTCACCGTCTCGGAAGCGGCCTATCTGGCGGCCTTGCCAAAGGGCCCCTCCAATTATCATCCCTTCAAATATGCCGACCGCGCCATCGACCGCCGCAATTGGGTCATCGAGCAGATGGTCGACAATGGCTACGTCACGCAGGAGGAAGGCGCGAAGGCCAAGGCCGAGCCGCTCGGCGTCAAGCCACGCCGCTCCGGCACCTATCTGTTCGCCGGCGAATACTTCACCGAGGAGGTACGTCGCCAGATCAGCGCGCGCTACGGTGAGAATGCGCTCTACGAGGGCGGCCTGTCCGTCCGTACGACGCTCGATCCCAAGATGCAGCTCATCGCCCGCAAAGCCATGCAGAACGGCCTGATGAAGTTCGACACGCTGCGCGGCTATCGCGGACCGGTGACGACCATCGACGTATCCGGCGACTGGGGCGTGCCTTTGAGCGACGTCAAGGGACTGGACGACGTGCCCGAATGGTCGCTCGCTGTCGTGCTCGACAGCTCGGCGGGCGGCCTGTCCATCGGCCTTCGACCGACCCGGCAGATCTCGGGCGAACTCGTCAACGATCGCATCGAAGGCACCGTCAGTCGGGAGGACATGAGCTTCGCCATGCGTCATGTGGTCGACGGCAAGACCGTCAAGGCCAAGTCGCCGGCGGAGGTGCTGAAGCCGGGCGACGTCATCTTCGTGCAAAAGAAAGAGGATACGGATGGGGCCTATATCCTGCGCCAGGCCCCTGAAGTGGAAGGCGGCTTGATCGCCATGGATCCGCATACCGGGCGCGTTCTGGCTATGGTCGGCGGGTTCTCCTACGCGCAGTCCGAATTCAACCGTGCCACGCAGGCCATGCGGCAGCCAGGTTCGTCATTCAAGCCGATCGTCTATGCGGCCGCCCTCGACAATGGCTATACGCCGGCTTCGGTGATCATGGACGGCCCGATCACCATCAAGAGCGGCAACACCACCTGGACGCCGAAGAATTACGATGGAAGGGCAGCGGGTCCGGCGACCTTGCGGTCCGGCATCGAGAGGTCGCGCAATCTGATGACGGTGCGCCTTGCCAACGACATGGGTATGAAGCTGGTTGCGGAATATGCCGAGCGCTTCGGCGTCTATGATCGTCTGGCGCCATATCTGCCGATGGCGCTGGGGTCGGGCGAGACCACGGTGATGCGCATGGTGTCGGCCTATTCGATCATGGCCAACGGCGGCAAGTCGATCAAACCGACGCTGATTGACCGCATCCAGGATCGCTACGGCAAGACGGTGTTCAAGCAGGACGAACGCGGCTGCGAAAATTGCAACGCGGCCGAATGGCAGAACCAGCCTGAGCCGGAGCTGGTCGACAATTCCGAGCAGGTGCTCGATCCGATGACCGCCTATCAGATCACCTCGATGATGGAGGGCGTCGTCGAGCGCGGCACCGGCGCCACCGTCGCCGAACTCGGCCGCCACATCGCCGGCAAGACCGGAACGACAAACGACGAAAAGGATACCTGGTTCATCGGCTACACGCCCAATCTCGTTGTCGGCCTGTATATGGGCTACGATCAGCCGAAAGGCCTTGGCAAAGGCGCGACCGGCGGCGGCCTCGCCGCGCCGATCTTCAAGGACTTCATGCGGGTGGCGCTGGACGGCACGCCCAATGTCGATTTCCAGGTTCCCGAAGGCATGAAGCTGATCGCCATCAATCGAAAGACCGGCATGCGAGCCAACCCGGACGACGCCGGCGCCTTTATCGAAGCCTTCAAGCCGGGCACCGGCCCCGCTGACAGCTATTGGGTGATCGGCCTGGGTGCGGACGGCTCCAACGCCTCCGGGGGCGCGCTGTCGCCGCAGGCCAATCAAGCAATCCAGTCTGGCGGCGGCGGGTTGTATTGACATAGGATAGGTATTCCGGCCCGGCTTTCGAGCCGGCCCATTTCGCTTTACAGGCGGCGGTGCCGTCCCTATGTATCGCGCCAACCCCAAGCGCAATTTCAGTCATGGGGCACCATTTCAGCACGGGACAGAATAGCCAGCCATGCGCGCGGAAACGCAGAACATTGTCGACGAAATCAGGCAGGCGATAACCCTGCTGAGGAGGCATCTTTGACTGGGATCAGGCCATAAAGCGGCTTGAATACCTGAATGTGCGTGCCGAGGATTCGAGCCTCTGGAACGAACCGCTGGAGGCGCAGAAGCTGATGCGCGAGCGCCAGGGCCTCGAGGAAGGCATCGCCGCGGTCAAAGGCCTCACCCAGGCGCTGGAAGACAATATCGGCCTGATCGAGCTTGGCGAGGAAGAGGGCGACGAGAGCGTCGTCGCCGAGGCGGAAACGGCGATCCGCTCGATGCGCGGCGAGGCAAAGGCCCGCCAGATCGAGACGCTGCTTTCGGGCGAGGCGGACGCCAACGACACCTATCTCGAAGTCCATGCCGGCGCCGGCGGCACCGAAAGCCAGGATTGGGCCTCGATGCTTCTGCGCATGTATACGCGTTGGGCCGAGCGCCGCCGCTTCAAGGTCGAGGTGCTGGAAGTGCATGACGGCGAAGAGGCCGGCATCAAGTCGGCCACGCTGCTGGTCAAGGGCCACAACGCCTATGGTTGGCTGAAGACGGAATCCGGAGTCCACCGTCTCGTGCGTATTTCGCCCTATGACAGCAATGCGCGTCGCCACACGTCTTTCGCCAGTGTCTGGGTCTATCCCGTGATCGACGATACGATCGAGATCGACGTTTCCGAATCGGATGTCCGCATCGACACCTATCGGTCGTCCGGATCGGGCGGCCAGCACGTAAACACCACCGATTCGGCGGTCCGCATCACCCATCTCGCCACCGGCATCGCGGTCGCCTGCCAGGCTGAGCGCTCCCAGCACAAGAACAAGGCGAAGGCATGGGAGATGCTGCGCTCGCGGCTATACGAGGAAGAGCTGAAAAAGCGCGAGGCAGTGGCGAACGCCACTGAAGCGTCGAAAAGCGATATCGGCTGGGGTCACCAGATCCGCTCCTACGTTCTGCAGCCCTATCAGCTGGTGAAGGATCTGCGCACCGGCGTCGAGAGTACAAGCCCGTCGAGCGTGCTGGACGGCGACCTCGACGATTTCATGGAAGCCTCGCTGTCGCAGCGCATCGAGGGCGGCGCCGGCGAAGCGGTTGCCGACATCGACTGAAGCGCCTACGCACCAAATCAGCAGGAACATCACGCCAGAGTAACAGGCTCTCACGCTAATTGAGCGGCCGCTTTATAGCTTTGTTTTTCATCGAATTTTCCAGAACGACTTCTATCTCCGGGCTAGGTTTGGCAGGCCTGTCGGGCGCCTAGCCCGGAACCACTGCGAGTTGATCTCGTTATCCGCGATCCCATTTGCCGGGGTTGACGAAGCCAGCCTCGTCAACCCCCGGCAGGCTGGTTCCGGCTGCAGATGTCGACGCTCGGTTTGCACAGCAATTTCTTGCGCCAACAAAGGAATCAGCCCAGCATCCGAAGGCTGGGGGGGAAAAAAGCATTTATGGCCGGACGCGGCGTATCTGCGACCTGACGATCCGGCCACTGGGAAGACACGTTCCGGGAACGGGCAAGCGAAACGCTTGATAACTCGTTGATAGGAACTGCGCCCATGCCTGCTCTCACAACCCGACCGGCCTCAGCCGTCCAGACGGCGCGCCGCCTCCTGAATTCAATCATCGCGGTGCTGGCTCTGACGGCCGCCGCCATCACATTTGCGGCGCCCGCTTTGGCCCACGACGCCACGCCGACCGCGGCGAAGCCGCAAGGCTGGAGTTACCCATTCTCCTGTTGCTCGGGCTATGATTGCCGCGCGGTCTCGCAGACGTCCATCAGCGAGCGCCCCGAGGGTTATGTCATCAAGGGGACAGGGGAGGTCGTGGCCTACAGCGACACACGGATCAAGAATTCCCCCGATGGCGAATATCACTGGTGCTCGGTTGCCGGCGCCAATGATGGAAAGACCATCTGCCTGTTCGTGCCGCCGTCGTCGTTTTGATGCATGTCGCCCAAAAGCATATCCTCGTGCTTGACCCGAGGGTGCGCGGCGGTTTGGGATAACGACTGCATCAAGGAGATTGAAGCGCGCCACGCCAGCTGACGCAGGCGAGCGAGTCTTCTGACGGGCGGTTGTCAGGAGCGTCTCTTTATGTTGCCTTGCCGCGCGGGCGGGCAATCGTGAGGAGGTCGTTCATGACCATAAAGGCAAGCTGCCACTGCAGCGCGACGACGTTCGAAGTCTCGCAAGCGCCGGAAACCGTGACGCAATGCACCTGCTCCTTCTGCTCGAAGCGCGGCGCGTTGTGGGCTTATTACACCCCCTCGCAATTCAAGCTCACCAGCCCGCTCAAGAATGTCTCGTTCTACTGGTGGGGTTCGAAAACGATCAAACACGGTTTCTGCGCCACCTGTGGCTGCGGAACCTTCACCGAAACGCCGGACTGGTCGACCGGCAAACCGGATTTCGGCAATCCGAAGATCAGCGTGAACTCGCGCCTGTTCGACGATTTCGACCTCGACCAGGTCGAGGTCGTCATCATCGACGGCAAGAATCTCTGGTAGCCGGTAATCTCCGGTTCAAATCGCACAATCGCAGCCCGTGGAATTGGCCCGGGAAAAGCCATGACCAGCCGCTTTTCCCGTTCCGTTTTTCGCCGCATTTCATGTTACAACGAGCCTGGAAGGGCTGATATGGCGCGCCGTCGGCGCGACCGCGGTTTGGAGAGGGACTACCGAATGAAAAAGACTGTGCTCGTCGTCGTGGCGACGGCTGTACTCGTGAGCGCCTGCACCACCACCGATCCGTATACCGGAGAGCAGAAGGTTTCCAACACTGCCGCCGGCGCCGGCCTCGGCGCGCTGGCGGGTGCGGGGCTCGGCCTGCTCGCCGGCGGCAACGATCGCCGGAATGCACTGATCGGCGCTGGCGTCGGCGCGCTCGCCGGCGGCGCCATCGGCGCCCACATGGACCAGAACGAGGCCGAACTGCGCCGGCAGCTTCAGGGCACCGGCGTCAGCGTCAGCCGCACCGGCGACCAGATCATCCTCAACATGCCATCCGACATCACCTTCAACGTCGACCAGGACGCGGTGAAGCCCGGCTTCTATCCGGTGCTGAATTCGGTCGCACTTGTGCTGAACAAGTTCCGGCAGACCACGGTCGATGTGTTCGGCCACACCGATTCGACCGGTGGCGACCAACACAATTTCGACCTGTCGCAGCGCCGCGCGCTGGCGGTCGCCAACTATCTGTCCGGGCAGGGTGTCGATTCCCGCCGCTTTGCCGTCACTGGCTTCGGAGAGACGCGTCCGATCACCTCCAATGCGACGGCCGACGGCCGTGCCCAGAACCGCCGCGTCGAGATCCAGCTTTCACCGCTCACCTGAGCATTCGGCACCAAACGTATAAAACGGCCCCCTGCGGGGCCGTTTTTGTTTGCGCCCTTCAGTCCAATCCAACCGCCCTTGGAGTATTAGGTAATTCTAACGAATAGCTTTCCCGGAGCCGGGGAAAGGAATAGCATCAACGCCGTTCCAGCGGGGATGAGGCGGTACAAACGGCCGCGCAATCAATATCTTTGACGCCTCGGTCTTGCACGGCCAGATCAGAAAATCTGGGAGGAATGCATGACAAGAATAGCTCGCCTTGGGCGTTGCGGCGTCCTCGTTTTGACAGGTGTCATTGGCGCATGGCTTGGCATGGCCACGGCCCAGGCCGAGGACGCCAACAAGGCCGATATCGATGCCTTGCGCAAGTCACTCGACAAGTATCAGGACTATACAGCCGCCATTCGCGACCTCTATCTATCGACCGTTGGCTGCGTCCACTACACCGGAGAAAAAATACTCGGCGCGATGGATTACCCGAAGGGCGCCATGGGCATCCATTTCGTCAATGTTCCCAGCGTCGGCCAGAAACTCGACCCGATGCGTCCAAACGTTTTGATCTACGAACCGACCAAGGAAGGCTTGCGCTTGGTGGCTGTGGAATGGCTGGTACCTCTGACGCCAGACACCAAGGAACCTCCGAAGCTCCTTGGCCAAACCTTTCAGGGACCGATGGAGGGGCACTATCCTCTTATCCCGAAAGAGTTCGTCCATTATGATCTTCATGCGTGGCTGTTCAAGGAGAACCCGAACGGCATGTTCAGCCCAACGAACCCGAACGTGGAATGCAGCAATGCCGAGTTCCCGATGCTGGAGAAACCGACCAAGATGATGCCGGGACCGATGTAACGGCGATCCGGTTGCAGCGCGGCGTGCCCGCCGGGCGCGCCGGCGCGTGCCTGGGCACACGAACCTCGATTGACTTATCAGACCTTGGCGACGATCCGCATGAAGGCAGGCATGTCGTCGCCGAAGCCGACGGTCGCGTCATTGTCTTCCTGGCGCTGGCGGGCAGGGCGATCGCGCTGCGGTCTGGTGTCGCCACGTTCCGGCGCACGCTGGTCGCTGCGATTGGGCGAAGCCTTACGTTCGGGTGAAGCTTGGCGCTCGGTGTTTTCTGAGCGGATCGCTTCCTTGCGCGCGCGCCGCTCACCGATATCGGCGACCGCGGTCTCGGCCGCCACCGGCTGTTCCTCGCGCGCCCCATCCGGTGCGGCATCTTCGCTTTGCCTGGCGTGGCGTTCGCGTGGTTTGCGTTCGCTCCTGTCCTTGCGGTCATCGTCCTTGCGTCCGGCGCGGCGCGGGGCGCCGCGGCCACGGCGGGGAGCCTCGTCCTCTGCACCCTCGCTGGCGACGACCGTCGACAGATCGCCGTCATGCCACTCGATCTTGGTGCCGATCAGCCGTTCGATCGCGTCGATGTATTTCGTGTCGGACTTGGACGCGATGGTGAAGGATTTGCCCGAGCGTCCGGCGCGGCCGGTGCGGCCGATACGGTGGACATAGTCCTCGGCATGGATGGGCACGTCGTAGTTGAAGACGTGGCTGACATCGGGGATGTCGAGGCCACGCGCGGCAACGTCCGATGCAACGAGGTAGCGCAGTTTGCCGTCACGGAAATTGGCCAGCATCTGCATGCGCGCGCGCTGATCCATGTCGCCATGCAGCGCGCCGGCGTCGAAATCATACTTCAGGAGAGAGCGGAAAAGCTCGGAGACTTCCACTTTGCGGTTGCAGAAGATGATGGCGTTCTTCAGCTCCGCATCCTCGGCCTTTATCAGATTGCGCAGCGTCTCGCGCTTGTCCCAGGGTTTCGAGCCGGATTTCACCAGCCGCTGGACGATGTTGGTGGCGGCGGACGCGGCCTTCGAAACCTCGACGCGCACTGGCGCGTGCAGGAACTTCTCGGTGAGTTTGGTGATCTCCGGCGGCATCGTCGCCGAGAAGAACAGCGTCTGCCTCGTGAACGGGATCATCTCGCAGATGCGCTCGATGTCGGGAATGAAGCCCATGTCGAGCATGCGATCGGCCTCGTCGATAACCAGGATCTCGACGCCGTTGAGCAGGAGTTTTCCACGCTCGCGGTGATCGAGCAGGCGGCCGGGCGTCGCGATCAGCACGTCGGCGCCGCGCTCCAGCTTCTTGTCCTGCTCATCAAACGACACGCCGCCGATCAGCAGCGCGATGTTGAGCTTGTGGTTCTTGCCGTATCTGATGAAATTCTCTTCGACCTGCGCGGCAAGCTCGCGCGTCGGCTCAAGGATCAGCGTGCGCGGCATGCGGGCGCGTGCCCGGCCTTTTTCGAGGCGGGTCAGCATCGGCAGCACGAACGAGGCCGTCTTGCCGGTGCCGGTCTGGGCGATGCCCAAAATGTCCTTGCCGAGCAAGGCATGCGGGATTGCGCCCGCCTGGATCGGCGTCGGCTCGGTGTAGCCGGCATCGGTGACTGCGGAAAGGACCTTCGGCGACAGGCCGAGGTCTGCGAAGGTCAACGCTTCTTGAGCGATCTGGGTGTCTGAGGACAAGTTTGGCTGTCTTTGGCTGGTTCGGGGGCGCAACGTAAGCAGTCGCGGCAAGCGCCGCGCGCCTGCAAGATTGGTATTGCAGGTAGGCGCAAGTCCACGATTTGTCAACAGAAACGGGCGGGGAATGGCATGATTGTGAAGTCGTAACCTTAATCGCGATGCTTAATACAGGCGCCTATCGCTGCGCCGGCTCAATAGCGGAACTGTTCGGCGAGAATGCGCTCGTTCCACGAATGGTTGGGATCGAACAGCAGCGTCGCCGTCGCCGTTGGCGATTCCCGCACCGTCACCGAGGCTACAGCCTTCACCTCGGTATGGTCGGCGGCGGCGTTCACCGGCCGCTTTTCCGGCTCCAGAATGTCGAAACGAACAATCGCCTTGTTGGAGAGCAGCGCGCCGCGCCAGCGGCGCGGGCGGAACGGACTGACCGGGGTCAGCGCCAGCAGCGGCGCGTCGAGCGGCAGGATCGGCCCGTGCGCGGACAGATTGTAGGCGGTCGAGCCGGCCGGCGTCGCGATCATCACACCGTCGCAGTTCAATTCCTCCAGCCGCTCCTGCCCGTCCACGGTGATGCGGATCTTGGCCGTCTGGTAGGACTGGCGCCACAGCGCAACCTCGTTGATCGCCAGCGCCGAGACAGTCTCGCCTTCATGCGTCACCGCCAGCATCTCCAGCGGACGGATCGTTTCGGCAACCGCGGCCGCGACGCGCTCCGCCAGGCCGCTGGCGCGGTACTCGTTCATCAGGAAGCCGATGGTGCCACGGTTCATGCCGTAGACTTTTTTTCCCGTGCTCATCGTGTCGCGCAAGGTCTGCAACAGGAAGCCGTCGCCACCGAGGGCGACGACGATCTCTGCATCCTCGATGGATGCCTGGCCATAGCGCGTGGACAGACTCTGCAGCGCCGCCTTGGCGTCGGCGGTATCGGACGAGACGAAGGCGAAACGGCTGGCTGCTTTGCTCATGGTTCCCGACGGCGACCGGTTGATGGCGACCGGTTGCTTGGGCCGCGCCAGCGCCGGGTTATCATGGGCGGGCAAATCTGCAAAGGGAGGGCATGTTGCTGCCCCTCGACACAGCGCCGGCCAGGCGCTCGCGCATCGTGTCGAGCGACAAGCGAATGTGATGGTTAAGACTGGAGTTAAACACTCGTAAAGCCGGATCGATCATGTTAGCCGGCAGGAGATGGGCGGCGTGGGGGCTAGCCAGTCGGACCGATCTGTTGCCGGTAACACGCATGATCATCATCGTCCTGATGCTGGGAAGTTTTGCTCTCGCCTTTGCCCAACTGGTGCGCCAGTCCGAAGAGACGAGTTTGAGACCCCAGCCCACGGCCTCACGCTGCGGCGATGCCGCGGGCACGCCGTGCCCGCAACGGGCATTGTGAGTTCGCCAAGCACAAGGACTTCCCGCGATAAGGAAGCCGGGCTCATCGCACCTGCAGATGGCAGCCAGCCCGCCGCTTTTGCGCGAGGTACTCTTCGATTAGCTGGCGGTAGCGCACCTTGCCGAAGCTCGGGAAGTGGCCTCCATGCACGACCGCGACATCGAGCTCGCGCATCCGCAGCAGCGTTTCGACATAGTCGTCGACGGCGGAATGATAGACGTCGTCGATCAGCGGGCCGTCATAGACGATGTCGCCGGAAAGCAGGATTCCGGTCTTCTTCTCGTAGAGCGCAATGCCACCGGGCGAATGACCCGGCGTGTGGATCACCTCGAAAGCACGGTCGCCGAGATCGACGACGTCGCCCTGTTCGAGCAAGCGATCGGCCGGCGCCTGCAGGATCCGGTAGCGCGTTGCATCCCAGCCTGCCGGCATGCCATCGAACATCGCGTCGGTGGCATAGCGGTCGGCAACCGTCCATTCATTGCGCGGATCGGCGAGGATGTCCGCTTCGGCCGGGTGTACGCAGCGGTCCGGAAATTCGTGATGGCAGCCGATATGGTCGAAATGCGTGTGGCTTGCCACGCAGGTGAGCTTTCGCTCCGTCACCAGCGGCACGTGGCGCCGCAGGCTGAAATGGCCGAGGCCGGTGTCGAACAGAAGATCGCGGTCGCGACCGCGCACATGCCAGATGTTGCAGCGGAAGAACGGCTTGATCCACGGCTCGTGGATCAGCGTCACGCCATCGCCCATGCGGACGGTTTCGTACCAATTCGCTGCGTCTATGACCGGAAGCATGCCCATGGCTCAACCCGTCAGAAGAATGACGTCGCCAGCCTCGCACGAAACCGCAACGATGTCGCCCGGCTGGACGGTCGCCGCAGCGGGGATCCTGGCGATGACGTGCAGCGCCGGGTCCTGCTCGGAGGCAGCAAGCACGCGCTTGAAGCTGCCTTGAAACACAACGTCGCTCACCTTGGCCGTACCCAGCCTTACAGCGCCGCCGTCTGGGCCGAGGACCAGGTGCTCCGGACGGACTGCGAGGGCGACAGCCGTCCCAGTCGGCAACGTGCCGGGCAGCGAGAACGATCCGGCCTGCGCCGCGACAGTGATTGTTCCGTCCTTCACCGCCGTCACCGTTCCCGACATCAGCGTGCTTTCACCCATGAAGGTCGCGGAAAAGCGCGTCGCCGGCCGCGCATAGACGCGCTCGGGCGGCCCTTCGTCCTCGATGCGCCCGTCATTCATCACCACGCAATGGTCGGCAAGCGCCATCGCTTCTTCCTGGTCGTGGGTGACGTGGATGAAGGCGGTGCCGACGCGTTTCTGGATCGCTTTCAGCTCGTCCTGCATCTGCCGGCGCAATTTGAGATCGAGCGCTCCGAGCGGCTCGTCGAGCAAGAGCACCGCCGGCTCGACGACAAGGGCGCGCGCCAGTGCCACACGCTGGCGCTGGCCGCCGGAAAGCTGGTGCGGCTTCTTGTCGAAGGCGTCGGCCAGACCGACCAGCGCCAGCGCCTCGCGTGCCCTTGCGGCCCGTGTCGCGGCATCGACGCCTTGCATGCGCAGGCCGAAGCCTACATTGCCGCCGACGCTCATATGCGGGAACAGCGCGTAGTCCTGGAACACCGTGGTCGTCGGGCGCTTCGCCGGCGGTACCGTGGTGCAGTCCTCGCCCCGGATCAGCACCTTGCCTTCGCTAGGGCTGACGAAGCCGCCGAGAATGGACAAAAGTGTCGTCTTGCCCGAGCCCGACGGCCCGAGAAGGATGGTGTAGCTGCCCGGCTCGATTTTCAGCGACACGTTCTTCAGCACGGTCTGCTGGCCGAAGCGGTGCGTAACAGTGCGGATATCGACCAAGGGCGCGGTCATGCCGGCTTCCTCCGCAGCAGCATCAGTTCAAAAAACACCACCAGCACGATGGAGACAGCGAAGACCAGCGAGCCGACGGCATTGGTCTTGGGATTGAGGCCGGAGCGCAACAGGTTCCAGATCTCGACAGGCAGCGTCGTGTCGAAGCGCGTCAGCAGGAAGGAGATCACGAACTCGTCCCAGGAGAAGGTCATCGACAGGAAGAAACCGGCGAAGATCGCCGGCGCCATGACAGGCACGGTGACCAGCAGCAGCACCTTCCATTCCGGCGCGCCGAGGTCGCGCGCGGCGCGCTCGATGTTGATCTGGTGATCGCCCATCTGGCTGTAGATGATAGCAAAGCAGAGCGGAAGGTTGATCACCACATGGCCGATGCCGGCAGCCAGCAACGATTTTGGCACGCCAGCCCAGTTGAACAGCACCAGCAGCCCCATGCCGATGATGAGATAGCTCACCGTCAGCGGTAGCGTGATCAGTCCGCGCAGCAGGGCCGAGCCCAGCAAGGTGAACCGTGCAAAACCCCAGGCGGAAAGGAAGCCGAGCGTGACGGCGACGGCCGAGGAGAGGGCGGCCACTAGAAGCGAATTGACCAGTGCCGAAGTCAGCCGCGTGTCGGCGAGCACCGCGTCGTACCAGCGCAGCGAGGGGCCGGTGAAGGGCGGGATCGGAAACGACGTCGCCTGCAGCGAAAACAGCACCAACACGACCACCGGCAGGAAGATGAAGCCATAGACTGCGAGGGCGTAGAGCCAGGAAGCGATACGGACAAGAGCGCGCATCTCAGGCCCGCTCGATCTTCAGCCGGCGAGCACAGGCGAGATAGGCAACGGTGACGACTGCCATCAGGATGATCGACAGCGCCGAGGCGAGCGGAAAATCGCCGCGCCTACCGATCTGCATCATCACCAGTTGCGGCATCAGAAGCTCATTGTTGCCGCCGAGGATCTGCGGCGTGATGTAGTCGCCGATGCACAGCACGAAGGTGAGGAAGGCGCCGACCATGATCCCTGGCAGCGTCAGCGGCAGCACGACATGCAGGAAGGTGCGTACCGGCCCGGCGCCGAGATCGGCGGCGGCTTTGCGGTAACTGGGGCTGAGCTGCTTCAGATTGGCGAAGATCGTCAGCGTCAAAAGCATGACGAAGAAATGCACGAAGCCGGTGATCGTGGCCAGCCTTGTGTTGGCGAGTTGCACCGGTTCGGTGAACAGGCCAGAGCCGGTGAGCGCGCGGTTGATCACGCCGTTCTGCGCCAGCACCAGGAGCCAGGAATAGGAGCGCACGACATAGGATGTCCAGAACGGCAGCACCGCCAGCATCAGCGCCAGCCGCTGCCAGCGTTCCGGCACCTGTTCGGCCAGGATCCAGGCGAAGGGGTAGGCGAGCAGCACCGAGACCAAGGTGACGATGGCGGTGACCTGCAGCGAGTTCACCATCGCCTGCCAGTAGGCCGGATTGGCAAAGAACTGGCTGTAGTTGGACAGCGTGAAGCCACTTCCGTCATGCGCCGTCAGGCTGGAAAACCCCATGGCCAGGAAAGGCAGCACGAAGAACAGCAGCGTCCAGCCGAGTGCCGGCGTGACCAGCGCCCAGGGCAGCGCGCGCCCGCTGTTCGTGGCAGGGTTCACGACCGGCGACCGGTCACTGCGCCTGCAGCATTTCGGTCCAGACGTCCTGCATCTTCTTGTCGAGATCGGCGTTCGGCGCCGGATAGGACTGAGCGCGGGCGAGGAAATCCGGCTGCTCGTCGAAGCGCAGGATCTTCTTCTGCTCGTCGCTAAGCGCCGCCTTGGCATTCGCCGGCATGCCCCAATAGCAGGACGAGGTGGCGAGCCGCGCCTGGCCCTCGGGGCTCATGATGTACTGGATGAACTTCAGCGCGAGCTCCTTGTTCTCTGAATCCTTGAACATGGCCAGCGACTGCGACCACAGAACAGCACCTTCTTTCGGGATCGAGAAGTCCAGGGCAGGGTTCTCCTTGGCCAGCCCGGCCGTCACCCATTCGCCGCCGCCAACCAGTATGTCGACCTCGCCGGTCGCCAGCGCCGTCTGGCTGGCGGTGACCTCGCCGACCAGCTTGGCGTTGGCCTTCATCTTCAAGAGCTCGTCCTTGATGGCGGGAAGGTCGGCTTCGGTCAGTTCGGCGGTTTTCTTGCCGATCGCAAGTGCGGCTATGCCGATGACCGGCAGGTAATAGTCGTAGATGGCGATCTTGCCCTTGTATTTGTCGCCAGTGAGGGCTGCCATCGACTGCATGTCGGCCGGATCGACCTTGGTCTTGTTGTAGCCGATCGTGTTGTAGCCGAACTTTTCGGTGATGCCGTAGCGCTTGCCGGCGACGGTGGAACCGTCCATCTTCACCTGGGGGAACAGGTCGGCGAAGGGCAGTTTGTCTTCGGGCAGCGGCTCGAACAGGCCCTTTTCGACGCCGCGCGGTATGTCGATGCTGTCGATCACCATCACGTCCCAGTCGCCGGGCTGCGACTGCTCGACAATCGCCATGCCGGCGCCGGTGCCCTCGAACTCCTTGACATTGACCTTGATGCCATTGGCCTCCTCGAAAGGCTGCAGCAGCGCCGGGTCGGCGTGATCGCACCAGATCAGGGCGTTGAGATCCGCAGCCTGAGCGAGGCTGCCCGTCGCCAGCAGCAGTGCTGCCGCAGCATACGTGGCGTGGAGATGGCTCTTCAGAACGGAAAGTGGATTGTTAGGATTGATGGACATCGAGTGTTCTCCCTTGCCTTTTTGGCTTCTGGGAAAAAATTGAACCAATTCTAAAATTGAGTCAATTCTGTTTTTATGCCAGATAGCGTTTCATGAGTGGATTGCGGGCAAGGCAAAAGGCGGATCGGCACCGCCGCATCATCGAGGCGGCGGCGGCGCTGTTCCGCGACGCCGGCTATGAAGGCGCCAAGATCGAGACCATCGCCGCGCAGGCCGAGGTCTCGATCGGCACGATCTACAATTACTACCAGAACAAGGGCGATATCCTCGGCGCCATCGTTTCGATGGAGGTCAACGAGGTGCTCAATGCCGGGCACGGTGTCGTCGCCAACCCGCCGGCCAATGTCGGCGATGCGCTCGACACGCTGATCGGCATCTACATCGAGCATTCGCTGCACTATCTCAGCAAGGAGATGTGGCGGCAGGCGATGGCGATCTCGACGCAGTTGCCCGACAGCCCGTTCGGCCAGGCCTACACCGCGCTAGACCGGGCGCTGACCGAGCAGATCCGCGCGCTGATCGCGAGGCTGCAGACGCTCGGCCTAGTGCGCCGCGATATCGACGGGCAGGCGCTCGGCGAACTGGTGTTCAACAACATGAACATGATGTTCATCGAGTTCGTGAAGCGCGACGGGGCCAGGATCGCGGAACTGCGCGCGGCGATACGCCGGCAGAATCGGATTCTGGTGGCGGCGATTGCGGTGTGAAGCGGGTAACCCTGTCAGGAATGATCGGGAAAAACAGATTTCTTGATCAAAGGGACTGATCTGCGTGAATTCCCCCTTGAGTTGTTATAAAAAGATAATACACCTTAAGGATGCAAAAAGGGGAAGGGTAAATGCATTTTTCGCTCTGGCATTGGGCAATAGTTTTGCTGCTGATTGGCGTGCCTGTCTTTTTCGCTGTTCGGTCTGCGATCAAGCCCTCACAGAATTCAGCGGACCTTGCGGGATTTGGAGGCTGGCTGATGCTGCTTGCGATTGGGCAGGCTTTGTCCCCGCTGCGCACACTCGTCGCATTGGGTTCGTCGAGTGACGGCTACCAGCAACTCATGACGCTCCCAAATGGCACCTTGGCGGTCTACGGAGAGGTTGCCCTCTTGCTGGCGTTTGCGGTGTTCCAGGTGGTTGTGTTCGTTGCAATGCTGCGACGGAGTTACCGCTTCAAGCAGCTATTCCTGTACCAGTGGTTCGCAATACCTATGGTGTTTCTCTTGAACACGGCGTGGATTTTGGCGGTTCTTGGCATCCCGGTGAGCCAGGTGCTTACCAGAAATGCGCTGATAGCGCCCGTAGTCACTTTTGCCCTGACGGGCATTTGGGTCGCCTACGTCTACAAGTCGGTCAGGGTGAGGAACACGTTCACCGAGGGCGCATCTGGTCAAGTCGCGAATGCGTCATAGAGGCGCTAGCGATTGGCATCTATCTCGGAAACCTTGAGGAGCTATTGGCTTCTCACGGATCGTCGGCCGGAAACCGGTGCCCGCGGACGCGATCGAACCGCCGACCTTCGGTTTACAAAACCGCTGCTCCACCGGCTGAGCGACAAAGGCACGGCGCTCCGGTTAGCATATTTGTTGCGCCATATCCTTGGTACTATTGGCTCGATGGCGGTCAGCGAGGTGGTCAATGCCGGGCCAAATATCACTATCCTCAGGCGCACAACGGGTGTCGTGAGAGTGCAAGGCGCAGCCATGCCGAAAGAACGCTGGGGCGCCTCTAGATGCAACATCGAGATCAGGCAGCCGGAAGGCCTGCCAGAGCAAGGATTTCGGGGGCCGGAGTGATATGGGCGTGCGGCCTGCAGTAGGCGGGGTCGATCGCCCGATAGCCAAGCAGATTGGCGAGCGGCGCCAGGATTCCCAGTGCCACCCGCTGAATTGCAGGTGGGGGCCGCGTGAAGACGATGACGTCGGCAAATTCCTTGGCGATGACTGCCGCCTGAAGCGGCGAAGGCCTGCCTTTCCGGCCGACCTTGCCAGCATTGGCCAACCCGAAGAGCATGCCGATCAGCAGCTCGAAACGGTTCGGGTCAATGTGGTCCGCACCGTTCGCCCGTTCGATTTCGATCAGGACCTGCGCTTCAGCGGTCTTGCTGCTGTTCCACCAATCGTGCGCAACGCCTGGCTCGACCGTGGCGGATTGGCCAGGCTCCAGAGAAAAGGTCTTCCCGGCGATACAGGCATCGAGCCGGCCGCTGACGACGGTAAACCGTTCAATCATGTTCGGGTGGAAGTGCTCGCCCACCACCGCCGCCCCCGGACGAGCGGTTAGATGAACGATGCCTGGCCCTTGGCCCCGGTCTTCGGTGCCGCGCAGAATGACTCCATTTTCGCCGGTCACCTTGTTCTCGTAGACATCTCCACAGCGTGACATGGATCCGCTCGCAGTTTCAGAACACCGGCACAGCAAAGGCAAAGATCTCGGTGCCGCAGCGTTTTCGCGAGATCTACTTTAAGCTTATCCTCCAGCGTAAGGCGCAAACGCGCTAAGCATTCCCTAGGAGAGGACGGGCGGCATGTGATGGATCGTTCTTTGGTTTGTCGCTTCGTCTGTCGTCGCCATTGGCGCGGCACTGGCAGTGGCTGGGCAGGGGCGAATACAGGAAGTTAAGAAGGATGCTAACGCTTGCGCGGCCATTCGGAAGAACCTTCAGAATGGTGGCAGTCAGCGTAATCTCATCCCCGATGAGTATATCCCGCGCCATATCGCGCCATATATTGAGATTCTGGTGTGGCGGGAGTGTTCGTCAAGCAGAACATTAGTGCTTTCTAATGGTTATCTGTGAGCAGTGGGCCTGCCCCGCTTGCCCGCTGCAGATCGGGCCCCAACCCGATCGGGCCCGCGCTCTCCGCCCGAGGCGCGGGCTTGTCTTCGAATGCGAGCGGCTTTTAGTGTAAATCTTTAACCAGCAGGGAGACCGTTTCTTGACCGAACGATTGCAACCAAGGATCATCTTGTAGTTAGCTAACTCAAGGGGGTCCCGATGCTTACTCGCCGTGTTTTCTGCGGTTGTCTGCCGCTTGCCGCAGCAACCTTTGCTGCCACCCAGGCACACGCTCAGTCGTCAGAATGCGTTGTTTACAACCGTGAGCGCCAGCAAGGCGTCAGTCCAGATGCCGCTATTGACCTTTTGAAGGCGGGGAATGAACGGTTCGTCGCGAACAAGATGATCAATTGCGATCTCTTGGCTCAGGTGAAGGCCACATCGACCGGGCAAGCGCCCTTTGCGGCAATTGTCGGCTGCATGGATGCGCGCGTGCCGCCGGAGCTCGTATTCGATCAGCGCATCGGTGACATTTTCTGCGCCCGCATCGCCGGCAATTTCGTTAATACCGACACTATCGGCAGCCTCGAATTCGCGACGAAAGTGGCCGGCTCTCGCGCGATAGTTGTGCTGGGGCATTCCGAATGCGGCGCCATCAAGGGAGCCGTCGACAACGTTCAACTCGGAAATCTCACTGCCACCCTGGCCAATATCCGGCCCGCCGTGGACGCGGCCACGAGCGACGGTGAGCGCAGTTCCAAAAATGCGCAGTTCGTTCAGGCAGTGGCGAAAATGAATGCGCAGCTCGCCGCCGAGATGCTCACTTCAAAGAGCCCGATTATGAAGGAGCTTGTTGAATCCGGGGAACTACGCATCGTCTGGGCGATGCACGACGTGGCGACTGGGCATGTTGCCTTCTTCAGTTAAGCATGGCTTATCCGGGCGGGTGGTGCGTCGCACT
Source organism: Mesorhizobium tianshanense (assembly GCF_007830515.1). Lineage (GTDB taxonomy): Bacteria > Pseudomonadota > Alphaproteobacteria > Rhizobiales > Rhizobiaceae > Mesorhizobium > Mesorhizobium tianshanense. The sequence goes on along the minus strand of NZ_VLKT01000006.1, from coordinate 11,120 downwards.
GACGCCCGGACGCCAGCGACCACCATGTTGGGAAGATGGCCGGCGCCTCTTGGGGGCGCGCGTGGGATAAGATCGCCTGACGGCGCCGGCCGGGCGGATACCAGGTCCGCCGCCGGTGGATAGTACCGAGCTTGGCGATTCACGTAATTCCATGATCGCGGTAGATACATCGTTCAGGTCATGACCGATGGTAAAGTAATGTTTGCCGTAGCAACCATCCGATACCGTCTGTGCCGGGAGTCGCGGTCAACAGTTTTAGCGAGCATGCTTAGATGGCCGCGCACGCGGAAACGGCACAACCGTCAACGGCGCCTTGCGGAATTCCGCGACGGCTATTTCTTCGATCAGGGTGTCGAGTGCCTCGCTGACGCGTTGGCTCGTTTCGTCCTTGCCGCAGAGCCGATTTTGGGCGCACTCCAGAAGCTCGCGCGCTGCGGCAAAGTCGCTTCGCATGACACCACCCGTTGTTTGACCCCCGCCGCACAGACATTGTCAGTGCGCCAAATTGAGTGATTGCTAATATTCACGGGAGAATTTTAGTCGAATCGCATTAAATGCCCGGGAGAGAAGATGCCGGCCGGCTCCCGTGTTCTGGTGCCCCCGGACGGAATCGAACCGCCGACCTTCGGTTTACAAAACCGCTGCTCTACCAGCTGAGCTACAAGGGCATGGCGCTCCGGTTAGCATATTTGTTGCGCCAGTAAAGACAAAAACTCCGTTTCGGTTGCCGGCGAACACGCGGAACGGCAGACGCGGGCATCCTGAAATCGGCCAATTCGCTTCCTATATTGATCGAATGCAATCGCATAGGCGAGGGTGTCGCATGATCAGATTTGTCGTCATTGCCCTGATCGTCGTCGTGGCCTGGATTCTCCTGGTGAAGCTCATCAAGGATGTGAAGAACGCCAATGTCGACTGGACCGGCGTCGCCACCATTATCGGCTTCATTGCGCTCGCCTTCTGGCTGCGCCATATCACCGGCATGGGCTGAGGCCTGCAGCCGGTGGACTGCCGACAGGCGCTCCTCGCCGGTCGTCATTGCGGCTGACTGCAGATCCTGTGTTCAGATCGGCTGCTTCTGCGCCTTCGGAAAAACCAAAAAACCGTCGAACCTTTTTCCTTGCTGCGACGACTGATGGTCAAGAGGCGGATGGATCGCCTCTCTCAACGCAGCAAGGAGATCGTAATGTTCAAGCGCACCATCGTTTCCGGCCTCATCGCCACCACCGTCGCCGCCGCCATGCTGGCCGGCACCGTTCAGCCTTCGGCCGCCCATCACAAGCACACTAACAAGCACATTGGCATCGGCATCGCCGCCGGCGTTGGCGGTTTCCTGCTTGGCACCGCGCTTGCCCAGCCGCGCACCGTCTATGTCGAGGAACACGGCGGTTCGTGGCATGTTCGGCGCTGCCTCGAGCGCTATCGGACCTACGATCCGTATTCGGACACCTATGTCGGCTACGACGGCTACCGTCACCGCTGCCGGCTCTAGGAGAACCGTTTCAGGCAACCGGAAAAGGGGGCACCCCACGGCCCCTTTTTCATTGTCTGAAAGGGCGATCGACTGTCGCTCTCGGCGAAGGGCATGCTGCGCGGAGCATTCAGGGCGTCCTGCCGCCGATCATCTTCGTCACTTCGGCTGCTGCATCGTGCACCAGTGGGCCGATCTCGGCCAGTCGTTCCGGCGTCACCCTGACGGTCGGGCCGGAGACCGAAACCCCGCCGATCGGTTCGCCGAATTCGTTGAAGATGGCGGCGGCCACGCAGCGCATGCCCGGGTGCCGCTCCTCGTCGTCGACCGACCAGCCGCGCAGCTTGATCGTCACCAGATCGCGGGCCAGGGCCGAGATGTCGGAAAGCGTCTTTTCGGTGAAGCGCTCCAGCCCGGCTCGGCGCAGGATGGCGCCGACGCGCTCCGGCTCGAGATGCGCCAGCACCGCCTTGCCGATGCCCGACGCATGAAAGGAACTGCGCGTTCCTGGCCGGAAGAAGGCGCGGATTGCCTGATGCGTCTCGACCTGGCTGACGAAGACGACGCAATCATCCTCGGCGACGCCGAGATTGGCGGTCTCGCCGGTCTTCTCCATCAGCTCCTGCATGACGATGCGGGCGCGGTCGACCAGCTTGCGGCGGCGCAGGAACGCTGCGCCCATGCGATAGGTCTCGACGCCGATCGACCAGAGTTGGCCGGTGCCGTCGAACTCGACCATGCCGTGGTTCTCCAGCGTCGTTAGCATGCGATAAGCGGTGGAGGCGGCAAGCCCGCTCTGCGCGGCTATCTCGCTCAGCGACAGGCCGCTGCCTTCGGCGACGATCGCCAGAATACGCAGTGCCCGGTCGAGCGACTGCACCGAGGCGGCCTCGGATGGGCCGTGGAAGGCGCGCGGCCGTCCGCGCTGGCGTTTTTCGGTCGTTTCCATGGCGCCATTCTCGCCGATTTCTCCAAGTCCGCAATGAAAAAGTTTTTCACTAGCTTGTACGAACCAAAATCTGAAAAACGAAAAATCGAATGAAATCAGAAGCTAATTACCGTTTTTTTAGAAATGAAAAAATATTCTGAAAAAATTGAAAAATCATCGGCGCGCTGGCATTCTCGGCCATCAACAAATTCCGTGGAGGCTGAAATGACCAGGATGCGCGCGGTCGACGCAGCGGTTCTCGTTCTCGAAAAGGAAGGCATCACCTCAGCCTTCGGCGTGCCGGGCGCGGCGATCAACCCGTTCTATTCGGCGTTGAAGGCGAGAGGCACCATCCGCCACATCCTAGCGCGCCATGTCGAGGCGGCGTCGCACATGGCAGAAGGCTATACCCGCGCCAAATCAGGCAATATCGGCCTGTGCATCGGCACTTCGGGTCCGGCCGGCACAGATATGATCACCGGGCTCTATTCGGCCGCGGCCGATTCCATTCCCATCCTCTGCATCACCGGCCAGGCGCCGCGGGCGCGTCTCAACAAGGAGGATTTCCAGGCCGTCGACATCGCCGCCATCGCAGCACCCGTCGCCAAATGGGCGGTCACCGTCATGGAGCCCTATCTCGTGCCGATGGCGCTGCAGAAGGCGTTCCACCTGATGCGCTCGTCGCGGCCCGGTCCGGTTCTCGTCGATTTGCCGGTCGACGTGCAACTGGCCGAGATCGAGTTCGATATCGATGCCTACGAGCCGCTGGTGCCGTTCAAGCCGGCAATGACGCGCGGCCAGGCGGAGAAGGCGATGGCGATGCTCAACGCGGCGGAAAAGCCTGTGATCGTCGCCGGCGGCGGCATCATCAACGCCGATGCCTCGGACCTGCTGATCGAGTTCGCGGAAGTCACCGGTGTGCCTGTGATCCCGACGCTGATGGGCTGGGGTGCGATTCCCGACGACCACCGGCTGATGGCCGGCATGTGCGGGCTGCAGACGTCGCATCGCTACGGCAATGCGACGATGCTCGAAGCCGACTTCGTCTTCGGCATCGGCAACCGCTGGGCCAATCGCCACACTGGCTCCGTTGACGTCTACACCAGGGGAAAAAAGTTCATCCATGTCGATATCGAGCCCACTCAGATCGGCCGTGTCTTCGCCCCGGATCTCGGCATCGTCTCGGATGCCGGCGCGGCGCTGAAAATGCTGCTCGACGTCGCCACCGAGTGGAAGACGGCGGGGAAACTGCGCGACTGGTCCGGCTGGGCCAGGCAATGCCAGGGCCGCAAGAAGACGATGAAGCGCAAGACGCATTTCGACCAGGTGCCGCTGAAGCCGCAGCGCGTCTATGAAGAGATGAACAAGGCATTTGGCCGCGACACCACCTATGTCACCACGATCGGGCTTTCGCAGATCGCTGGTGCCCAATTCCTACATGTCTACAAGCCGCGCAACTGGATCAATTGCGGCCAGGCCGGCCCGCTCGGCTGGACGTTGCCGGCGGCACTTGGCGTTCGCGCCGCCGATCCGCACCGCAACATCGTGGCGCTTTCCGGCGACTATGATTTCCAGTTCATGATCGAGGAACTGGCGGTCGGCGCACAGCACGGATTGCCCTATATCCATGTCGTCGTGAACAATGCCTATCTCGGCCTGATCCGTCAGGCACAGCGCGGCTTTTCGATGGATTTCGAGGTCAGCCTCGCCTTCGAGAACGTCAACCGGAAGGAAAACCCTGAAGCCGGCTACGGCGTCGACCATGTTGCCGTCGCCGAAGCCATGGGCTGCAAGGCCGTCAGGGTGCGCAAGCCGGAGGAGTTTGCCGGCGCCTTCAAGGAGGCCCATCGCCTGATGAAGGAACATCAAGTTCCGGTCGTGCTCGAATTCATCCTCGAGCGGGTCACCAACATTTCGATGGGCACCGAAATCGATAAGATCACCGAATTCGAGGAGCTTGCCGAACATCATGAAGACGCCCCCACGGCGATCGTGATGCTCGATTGAATGGAGAGGAAAATGCCGCGTTTTTCAGCCAATCTCTCGATGCTCTTTGGCGAGCACGATTTCCTCGATCGCTTCGATGCCGCCGGCCGCGCCGGTTTCAAGGGTGTCGAATATATCGGCCCCTATGACCATGCGCCGGAGGTGGTTGCGGAGCGGCTCAAGAAGAACCGCCTGACGCAGGTGCTGTTCAACCTGCCGGCCGGCGACTGGGGCAAGGGCGAGCGCGGCATCGCCGTGCTGCCGGACCGGGTGCCGGAATTCCGGCAAGGCATCGCCAAGGCGATCACCTATGCGCATGCGCTGGGTTGCGAACAGGTCAACTGCCTCGCCGGCATCGCGCCGCAGGGCGTCGAGCGTTCAGTGCTGGAAGATGTCTTCGCCGAAAACCTGGCTTTCGCGGCGGAAAAGCTCGAACAGGCCGGCATCAAGCTGTTGATCGAGCCGATCAACGCGCGCGATATTCCCGGCTTCTTCCTGAACTATTCGGACCAGGCCTTGGCGCTCATCGACCGCGTCAGCTCGAAGAACCTGTTCCTGCAATATGACATCTATCACATGCAGATCATGGAGGGGGATCTCGCCCGAACGATCGAGGCAAATCTCGGCCGCATCGCGCATATCCAGCTTGCGGACAATCCCGGCCGTCACGAGCCGGGGACGGGCGAGATCAATTTTCCTTTCCTGTACAACCACATCGACAGCATTGGTTATTCCGGCTGGATCGGGGCGGAGTACAAGCCGAAGGCGGGGACCGAGGCCGGACTGGGCTGGTTCCGGGAACTTGCCGGGCGGGGGAGTGCTGCGGCCTAAGCGCCTTGGGCCCCCCTCATCCGGCCCTTCGGGCCACGTAGCGGCCGGATGAGGGGGCGTTTCACACAGTCATTTGGAGAGCAACAATGGAAACCATCGGCTTCATCGGTCTCGGCATCATGGGCGCGCCGATGGCGGGGCATCTGCTCGACGCGGGCTATCATGTCGTCGCCAGCGACCACCGCTCGAAACCGCCGGCCGACCTCGTCGCTAAGGGTCTGAAGACCGTCACCGGCCATGACGCCGTAGCGAAAGCTGCCGACATCGTCATCACCATGGTTCCCGACACCCCGCAGGTGGCCGATGTGCTGTTCGGCGACAACGGTGTCGCCTCGGGTTTGACCGGGGGCAAGCTGGTCATCGACATGAGCTCGATCTCGCCGATCGAGACCAAGGTTTTCGCTAGAAAGATCAACGATCTCGGCTGCGATTATCTCGACGCGCCGGTGTCGGGCGGCGAGGTCGGTGCCAAGGCGGCGTCGCTGACCATCATGGTCGGCGGCGAGGAAAAAGCCTTCGAGCGCGCCAGGCCGGTGTTCGAAAAGATGGGCAAGAACATCACGCTGGTCGGGCCGAACGGCGTTGGCCAGACCACCAAGGTCGCCAACCAGATCGTCGTCGCGCTGACCATTGAGGCCGTCGCCGAAGCCCTTGTTTTTGCATCGAAAGCCGGCGCTGATCCAGCCAAGGTCCGGCAGGCGCTGATGGGCGGGCTGGCCGCCTCGCGCATCCTCGAAGTGCATGGCGAGCGCATGATCAAGCGCAGCTTCGCGCCGGGCTTCCGCATTGAACTGCACCAGAAGGATCTCAACCTGGCGCTGGAGGGCGCGAAGGTGCTAGGGGTTGCGCTGCCCAACACCTCGACGACGCAGCAACTGTTCAATTCCTGCGCGGCCAATGGCGGCGCCAAGGAGGATCATTCGGCGCTGGTTCGAGCGCTGGAGCGCATGGCGGGGCATGAGGTGGGATAGAAGCGAGTAGCGAATAGGAAATAGCGAATAGTGGTTGCTAGCCGTAGTGCCGCTCTGATCGGCCTTTCGCTACTCGCTACTCGCTACTCGCTAAAAACTTCCTCGCCGCATAAAGGCTCACCGCCGCGGCGTTCGACACGTTGAGCGAACGGATGGCGCCGGGCATGTCGAGCCGGGCGAGCGTGGTCACCGTCTCGCGCGTCTTCTGGCGCAGGCCCTTGCCTTCGGCGCCCAGCACCAGCGCGATCTTTTTCCCGGCAAAGCTCTTCTCGAGTTCCGCCGGTCCGTCCGAATCGAGGCCGATGGTCTGGAAACCGGCCTCGTGCAACTGGCCGAGCGCGTCGGCGAGGTTCTTCACCTCGATCTGGTCGATATGCTCCAGCGCGCCGGAGGCCGATTTCGCCAGCACGCCGGATTCCTGCGGGCTGTGGCGCGCCGTGGTGATCAGCGCGCCGGCGCCGAAGGCGACCGCCGAGCGCAGGATCGCGCCGACATTGTGCGGGTCGGTGATCTGGTCAAGGACCAGCACCAGCCTTGCGTCACCCAGCGCATCGAGGCGCTTGGGCTTCAGCGGCTCGGCCTCGATCAGCACGCCCTGATGGACGGCATCGGAGCCGGTGACCTTGTCGATATCCTTCGGCTCGACCAACTCGGCCTTGAAGGGCAGGGCGGCGAGGTCGGCGATTGCCAGCCGCTCGGCGGCGTTGCGCGTCACCAGCATCTTCTTGATCCGTCGGCGCGGATTGTCGAGCGCGGCCCGCACCGTGTGCAGGCCGTAAAGCCGCACCAGCCCGTCGGCGGCGTTCTCGCCGGGCGGTATTGGCTGGCGCGGCCTGAACGCCGGCGCGCCGCCGGTCTTCTCGTCGCGATGGGCGCGGCGCAGCTTGGCATAGTGGGTATCTTTGGGGGTGCCTGACTTGTTGCTCATGGCTGGCTTCTATAACCGCCTGCTTCGGCTAAGGATATGGCACGTTGCGGCGGATACCGAACAACAGCGAAAAAGCCTGGCTGCGCGGTTGACACCCAATGACCTTGCCGCCATAAGGCGCTTCGCTGATTTCGGACAAAACCGGAGGTTTCGACCCTGATCGGCGAGAATGCCTCGTTTGCAAGGCTTCGATGGCAGGCTGGAGAGGTGCCCGAGTGGTTAAAGGGGACGGACTGTAAATCCGTTGGCTTAGCCTACGTTGGTTCGAATCCAACCCTCTCCACCACTGCCAGCCCGGAAGCCTTGAAACGGAAATGCATCGCGATGCTTAACTGAAAAGGCGCGGGTATAGCTCAGTGGTAGAGCAGCAGCCTTCCAAGCTGAATATGCGGGTTCGATTCCCGCTACCCGCTCCAGATTTCCATCTCCAGATTTCCATCCTCTGCCCGGCAGGTCTGACGCATGATCCCAAGCCAAGGGCAGCGCAGATCGAAACGCTTTGCGGACGGGACCCTCCGCAATTGAAATTCAAGGTGTTGGAGCTTCGTGGTGCGTCCAACGAGGCGCGGCGAGCTAGTTGGCGAACTTGCTGAATATCGACGCGAGTTGATTCTGCGGCGGCACCTGTCCGTTCGGCGTCAGCTTGTCGACGATACCAGGCAAAGCCGCGGACAATTGCTTGACCACGTCCTGCTCGCTCATCCCCGCCCTTTGCGCGATCTCGCGAATGACCTGTGGGCCTAGCGCATTGCCCAGATCGTTGGCCTGGATCGGACGATTCTGCCCGGTGCCGACCCACGAATCGGCGGTATTGCCGTGGCCGGCGTCTTTCAGTCTGTCGAGCAGACCACCCAGTCCGCCAAGCAGGCCGCCATCGGCGGATGTGGTCGTCCCCGATGGGGAAGGCGCGGGGGCGGGGCTTTGAGCCTGGTCCGTCTGGTCGGCACTTTTGCCGCTCAGCATTTTTCCAACCAGCAACGCACCGAGCGCGATCATTAGTGGCTTGGCGACGTTGCCGCCGGGAACGGCATTGTCAAACAGTCCCATTGTGGATCTCCATGTCAATGTTGCCCATCCCATCCCCACAATGACTCATTCGAGTTGAATTTCAAGTTGGCTGGAGCTTTCCGCAATCACGAATTTCAAGTTGGCTTGAGCTTTTCTTGATGATGTGGAAGTAATTGAGGGCGGGGAATGGAGAGGAAAATGTCAATATTAAGCTGGATCATCCTCGGCGTCATCGCCGGTTTTCTTGGCAGCAAGATCGTCAACAAGAGCGGGCAGGGCCTTGTACTCGATATCGTGCTCGGGATCGTGGGCGCCGTCGTCGGCGGGCTGATCTTCAGCGCCTTTGGCGCGTCAGGGGTTACCGGCCTCAACATCTACAGCCTGATCGTTGCCGTGATCGGTGCGGTGGTTGTTCTTTGGGCCTATCACCAGTTCACCGGGAAGCGGGCTTTCTAGAAATCGGAAGCCGGCAAAGCGGAGCCGCTTCGGCGGGCAGCGTGACGTATTCTACCAGCCGCGTTCGGTCCTGTATTCAATATCGCGGCTTTCCGCTCTGGGAAGCCGTGACCCTCTGAACCGCCCTACCTGATCCGTTTTGAAAATCGCGCGGATCAGCATGTTGAGGCTGGCCTCGAGTCCTCCGGCCAGGATTGGCCACAATTCATCGAGCAAACGCCTGAAGGCTGTTTCGAGAGCCGCGTCACCGCCTGTTCCGACAGGCAGGTCGGGCATTGCCCCCACCATGATTTCTTTGACAGAGAATGCGAAAACGAAACGATAACTTGGTTGAGCGTTTCTAACATGGCGCAGGTCGGCAATGGCGATTGAAATAAAACAGCTCGCGATCACCTACTATCCCATTCCCAAGAGCGGCAGCAGCAGCGTCAAATACGCGCTCATGGCGCTCGACGGAAAGGAAGGTTCGCTCTCCGGGCTCGACCCCGACAATGATGTTCACGGGCATTTGGCGACAAACTACGTCGATCCTTTCTTTCCCGCGTATGACGGACACAAGGGTCGGTTCACGATCGTCCGCGACCCTCTGGAGCGGCTTCTCTCAGCCTATTCCAGCAGGATCTCCGACACTCGGGTTCTGAGCAGGCCGGACGTGAACAAGGAGAAGCTCGAAAGCTTCGGCATTCCGGTCGACCCGGACTTCGATACCTTCATTTTCAACATCGAGAAATACTGCGCATGTTCGTGGGAGATCCAGTTCCACGTGGCGTCGCCGCGCTATTTTACCGGCTGCAGCCTGTTCCTCTTCGAACATGTCTTCAAATTCGAGCAGATGGACAGAGTGGAGGCGTTTTTGTCCTCCGTAAGCGGACGGGCATTCGACCTGCCCCGGCTGCAGGTCGGCGGCAGGAAAATCAGCCCCTCGGATCTGTCGCCGGCGGCACTGGCCAAGGCGATGCGGTTTTGCCGTTACGACTATGGTTTTCTCGTCGACCACTACGATCCGCAAAAATGGGGAGGCATTCCTGAAGGCGGTCTCGACGATCCCTCAACGCTGCATGTTTTCGGCGATCCGGCAGCCTTGCGCGATGGCCGGATCATCTACCCCCGAACGCCGCGCAATCTCCTTCACTTCATGTCCAAACGCTCGCTTGTCGAGCCGAGGATAAGCCTTTAGGTGCCGATCGCGCCGGTTATCCCTCAGCACGTCCGGCGATCGCCACATGCTCCTCATATTGGGGCAGGTCAGGTCTAGGCCACCACGGTCAGCCGGCGCCTGCGCTCGTCGAGCGACACGATGGTCAGCCCGCTGGCGACCACCAGCAGGATGCCGCCGATCGCCAGCGCATTCGGGAATTCCTGGAACACCACCAGGCCCGAAATGACCGCCCAGACGGTGAAGCAGTAGTAGAACGGCGCCACCACGCCGGTCGGGCCGACGCGATAGGCCATGAAGATGAAAAAATGGCCGAAGATCAGAAACAATCCAGCCCCGGCCATCAACAGCAAATGATGCGTCTCGGGCATCACCCAACGCTCGGACATCAGATGCGCGACGCCTGAGCCGAACAGCACCACCACCACCGCGGAAATTGCGACGATCATTCCAGGCACATTGGCGGCGACCCGCCGCCCGGCCAGATCGCGCGCGGCGGCGAATGCCGCGTTGCCAAGCGCCAGCAAGGCGTAGATCGAGATCCCCTGCATAGTCGGCTGCGCCACCATCACCGCTCCGATGAAACCGAGCCCGATCAGCGCCATGCGCAGCCCACCGATCCGCTCGCGGAACATGACGGAGGAGCCGACCAGCACAAGCAGGGGAGTGATCTGCCCCAGGGCGGTCGAATCGGCGATCTGCATGTTGGCGAGCGCCACCACGTAGCAAAGGATTGCCGCCAGCTCGAGCAGGTTTCTCTGTAACACCCTCCTGTCGAGGATCAGCGGGATCTGCCTGGCGTAGCCCAGCGAAAACAGCAACGGGATGCCCCACAGCGTTGCCGCCGTCCCGCGCAGAAGCAGCACCTCATAGGGTGGCAGCCCTACCGTCGCGAGCTTCATCATCGTGTCGTTGACGACATAGGACCCGGTCGAGAGGATCATGAGCAGCGAGCCGCGGATGGCGATCGGGATGAAATGCATCGGTTCAGGAGATCAGAGTGGCGCCACACCGGCAATGGGCCAGATCCGACTGTAAATCCGGCAAGGCAGACAAGCGGAAGCGGCGATATCCATCCGCTGAATGCCGATGTCAGCGGAACCTATCTTCGCCCATTCCATTTCTCCTTACGCGTTCCTATATCCGCGCCACATCCCCGAAAACCGGATTGCGGGTTCAGACTGGGTGAGCGTGCGCTCGGCCACAAGGCACTTGTGTTTTTCGGCTGTAGTCGCTAATCGCCCCGCATTCGACTGAACTGAAGGTCCCGGCCGTCCAAGGAAAGAGACTATGGCAAAAGGTAAATTCGAGCGTACAAAGCCTCATGTGAACATCGGCACGATTGGCCACGTTGATCATGGCAAGACGTCGCTGACGGCGGCGAT